>CAYSRJ010000001.1:0-36150 GCA_964433545.1 uncultured Spirochaetota bacterium
TTATTTGCAATTCTATTCTAACAGTAAATATTTGTCAAGGAAAAACCTTCATAAATTCAAAGATTTAAAGATCTTATCAAAAATCAAATAAAAAACAATTCACCAGTAACTATTTATGTCAAAGGAATTAAAAATAACTAATTTAAAATCTTTTACAGGCTTTGAAAATTATATCTTTACATGCGAAAATAACCCTATAAGTTGGATTAAACATGGAACAGCAAAGATTTCAATAGCCGGGCTGGGAAAGCCCACTTTACCTGCTGTATTCGACACCGTATACTTTTTTTTTCCAAAAACGCAAGCACAATCTTTGCGCCTGGAAATTTTTGAATAAATATTTTTTCTGCATGGTATAATAGCATTCAATATACGTGCAGTCGTGGAGATAAAAGGTGGTTCACAGGTTCAGTCCGAAGCGGTTTTTCAATGTGCTTGGCGGACACGGGCCGGTTTTGCGCATTGCGCCGGGCGACACACTCATTACATCAACACTTGATGCGCACGGTATAGACCAAAACGACGAACAGAAGGCAACGAGCCCCAATCCGGTTGCCGGACCTTTTTACGTCGAGGGTGCAGAGCCGGGTGACACGCTAGTCGTCGAGATACTCCGTGTCACCCTCACCCGTGAAACCGGCTGGTCGTCGACGGTTCTTGCCGACAATTTGGTCGAGCCCTCGTATGTGCGCATTCTTCCCGAAAAAGAGTACGCGAAATGGCGGATCGATGCTCAAGCAGATACGGCAACGTTAATCGAACCCGCTACGTACCACGCGAAGATAACACTTCCCCTCTGCCCGCTTATCGGCTGCCTCGGGGTTGCACCCCCAGACGGCCAGGTTCTTTCAACCCGTACTTCTGCTGAGCATGGCGGAAACATGGATTACCGGGGAGCAGCTCAGGGAGCAACGCTCTATTTTCCCGTGTTCGAGAACGGCGCACTGTTCTACGTCGGAGACATTCATGCCGCCCAGGGCGATGCTGAAGCAGCCGGCACCGGCATCGAAACATCAGCCGAAGTCGAGCTTCGGTTTTCTGTAAGAAAAAAATACAGTATATGCTGGCCCAGAGGTGAGAAAGAAACGTACATCTTTACAATCGGAAATGCGCGGCCGCTCGAACAGGCTGTGCAGCATGCAACGACGGAAATGCACCGGTGGCTGTGCGACGAGTGCAATCATGATGCGGTGTCTGCAAGCATTCTGATGGGCCAGTGCGCTCAATATGTCATCGGAAACGCCTTCAACCCGGCGTTTACGGTTTCGTGCACGATCCTGAAAAAGCATCTTTCGTATTAAATGACCCGGCAGTTCTGCTGACTTCAAGTTATCTGATTAGAGCCTGTAATCTGGTGTATCATTTGGCATGCTGCCCAGCACTCGCCCGTAGCGGAGATCACCCCGACGTGCCGTCGAATACCTCGACGAGCCTTTTTTCAAACGGTGCTTCGGTAAAGTAGAGTGCGCCTCTGACCGGTTTGCCGGGATATACGTGCGAAAGCGCCTCACAGTAGGATACAACCTGCGTTCTGTAATACTCCACGAGCTCCTTCAGGTTGTTTTCACTCTCAATTGCATTTGTCTTGAAATCGATGATGCGAATCGTATCACCGATCACGATCCTGTCTATCCTCGCGAGAAGGTTCCGGTACGCACGGCTGAACACCGAGACCTCTGCATGCCCGTTTTCACCGAAATACTCTAAAAGGCGCCCGTCATCAAGCGCCTCCAGCACCCTTTCCTTGACCCCGGCAACAGCAGCATCCTTCTCTGCCGATGTTAAGTTTCGTCCTTCAAGGGACAGGGCCCTGTGAACAAACCTTTCAATCTCTTTTTCACCGACTGGAAGCCGCTCAATGCTTTCCATGATGTGGTGAAATATCAAACCCCGCAACCGCCCCACCCTTCCGGCGGTACTGCCGGGGCCCGAGTACTCCTCGGATGGAGCATACCCTTTCTGCGCATATATCGCATGTTCTTTAACCTGTGCCGCAACATCCGTACGCAGGGGTGCGCCGAGTGAATAAAACCGTTTTTCTCTTCCGGGCATAGTCCCGCTTGGCACCACCTCTCCAAGGAAAAAGGGAAACCGGTCAACCGAATATCCGTACGATACGGCTTCACCGAGAACATCACCGATACCTGTTCCCTTTTTCGAGGCAAGCGGGAGTATTACCAGGTTTTCTCGAGCTCGTGTCATGGCCACGTAAAGCGTATTGAGTTCATCGATTCGGTAGTTCAACTCGGCTTGGGTTTTTATACGATCCAGAGCATCACGATCGTCGAAATAATCCACGTATACCCTGTTCCCGAGCATGTACCGCTGCACATTCCCTGCCACATCCCGCATGCACATAAGCGACCCATCGAGACTCATACCGAACGACTTCGAAAGGAAGGGAAGAATCACCGTCTGGTACTCGAGCCCCTTCGAGGCGTGTATTGTCTGCACCGTCATACCGCGTGCCTCACCAACCCGCAGGGTCAGGCTCTCACTGTTCTCTTCAAGATAGGTAACAAAATCAGCTATGGTCACCCGTTCCGACGACTCTTCGAACCGGCAGGCGCACTCGTAAAAATCGTTGATCACGGCGGTTTTTTCAGGATAGACACGGTAGATGTTGCATATCTCATACAGCTTTAAAAGAAAACCGGAGGGCGTTGCATACCGGGAAGCTGAAAGAATCTCCATCAGCTGCTCATAGGTCCCGGAATCCTTCTGTCTCACCATCGCTGTTGTCAGACGGTCGTTTTCATCTTTGAAACCGGCAAGCTCGTCATAATCCTTTCTGAACAGGGGGGTTCTCAAAATACCGGCGAGGTGAAGCTCCTCGTCATTATTCACAACAAAACGAAGTATCGCCAGAAGATCCATACCACAGTAATCGTCCATGATGCGTGTTTTACCAACCGATGAAAAGGGTATGCCGTATCCCTTCAAAACCTTTTCAAGCTCCTCGATCTCTTTATTTGTTCTGCATAATACGGCAATATCATTGGGATTCACCCCATTTTTCTCGAGTCTGGATATGTGCTCGACAAGCGAGTACAGGAGCTCATCCCTGTCTTCATACCGCTCCATAAACACGAATCCCTGCCCGGTTTTCGGGCGCTCCGGCGGATAGAGCTGCACTTCGTACGCGTAGGAAGGAAAAATCCGATCGGTTATCGTGCCGAACACCCTGTTCACAAAATTGAGAAGCACCCTGTTTTGCCTGTACGTATAGGGGAGGTTCTCTCCAGGCAGTTCGAGCTCTCTCTGCACATTTCGAAAAAGCCCGGGCTCCCCCCCGCGCCAGCGGTATATCGATTGTTTGACATCCCCGACATAAAACAGGGTGCCGCCTCTTTTAAGAGCACCATCGACAATACGCCGGAGAACCTTCCACTGATACACCGACGTATCCTGAAACTCGTCGATAAGTATGTATCTCATTCCGGAATCGATCCGGTATGCCAGGCCTTCGATACTTTCAAGGCCGGCAAGAATCTCGCCCGCAATACGCTCTATATCGGCAAAATCGATGCACTGCATCGAACGCTTCAACTCCCTGTAGGATTCCTCTATCATTGTGTAAATATCGAAGCGTATATGGATGAAATAGTCCATCTCGAGTAACACGAACGACTGGAGGTCGCGCCACACCTCATGAAACAGTTCAATAAACCCATTTGCTTCAGATTCCGGGAGCGCACGTGTACCGTACTGTATGTACGTAACAAGCCCCTTTTGCGCATACTGAGAGAAAGGGGTAAGTACCAGCAGCCCGCGGATGTTTTTGAGACCAACGAAGGAATGGAGGCCGTGCAAGAATTTCGCCAAATATTTTCGATCTTGAAGGTCGAGCATATGCTGTATACGATTCATTACATCAAGTATCTTTCTTTCGAACATGGGAGAAAGAAGATACTGTTTCTTTTCAAAAAAACGTTTTTCTGCGCGGTCGGTCGTATCCCGTATTTCCTCCACCAGAAACCGTTCATTGCCGACATTATTGTATATTTCCCGAACCATCCCCGCCGTTACGATTTTCTGTCCCCGGTAACTCATAAAAAATCTATAGACCCGGTCGAGCAGCGATTTTTGTCCTTCGAGCATCCGGTAGAAATGTTCGATAGAATCGTCAATCAGTGCTGTTTTCTCCTCGTCCTCGATAACGGTAAAATCGACAAACCCGGTTTTTCCGGGAAAGCTCCTGATTACCCGGGTAAGGAACCTGTGAATCGTCGAAATTTGGAGCAGGGAGAATTGCCGCACGAGCTCTCTTTTCAGCCTCCCTGCCGCTTCGATGATTTCGCCGCTCTCCTTTTTCAACACCCTGGAATAGAGTTCCACCTCTAAGGGATTTCCCTCTTCGATCATGACCAGGCGCGTAAAAAGCTTCGCACGTATTTCATTCGCCGCCAGCCTGGTAAAGGTGATCGCAACAATCTCAGATGGAGACAGTCCGGCAAAAAGCATGGAGAGCATTCTTGTGGTGAGCGCGTACGTTTTACCGCTCCCGGCTGATGCGCTGAGCGCTATGGAATTACTATGGCTGTATAATCTTTGTTCGTTCATCGCTCATACACCCTGCATAGTACGTAGAAGGGGCAGTAGGTACAGTTATCGATATCCTCCGTAAGAGAAAGCTGCTCTCTGCTGTTGAACGTATCGAACAGGTCGATGAGGTGCCCCTCGAAGTCGGTGAGATATTCCTCGATTTCGTCTTCCCCTATAATCTCCATGTACCCGTTCGTGTCGTTGATATCAAAATACCCGAGCCCCTCCAGAGCAGCATCTGGATGTAGCTTTTTAAAGAGCAGGCCGTAGAACCCAAGTTGTATTTGACGGTAACCGCCGAGGTGATCTTTTTTTTTCGGCACACCGCCCGTTTTGTAATCCATTATAAGGTATTTCCTCGAGGGGGTTAGATCGACCCGGTCTATCCTCCCATTAATCGTGTATAGGCCGTCCCCAATTGTTGCCTGAAGCCTCTTTTCTGCGTACTCCGTCAAGACCCTGTATCCTTCGTTGAAACGCCGAATATCGTTTTCAACGGATCGCAGGAGGTTGTTCAGCAGAATTTTCTTCATGAGTGTCTCCTCCCCGGTAAAGAAGCACCCCTCTTCGAAGGCATCCTCAAAAAATTCAGTAAGACGCGTTTTCAAAGTCGCAAGCTGCGGCACGCCCGCGGAAAAATCGAAATCATCGTACAGGTCAAGAAACAGGGTATGCACTTTCCTTCCCACAAGGCTCAGATCGATCTCCTTCTGTAATGCCTCTTCCGAATCGATACCGAGCACACGTGCAATATAGTACTGTGTTTCACATTGTGTTATACGCTGTGCATCGAGACGTGAAAAATCCCGTACAGCGGTAGTCAGGCCCGGCGGCGTCTTTCCTTTTTTTTCTGCGGGTTCCTGCTGGCATACGGGCAACAGGTACTCCTCCATACCGGGTTCTATCATATTGCACGTGTCCCGTAAAAGTACGGCAAACCTGCTCTGAACACCATCCTCCCCGGCAGGGTCGTCAATCGAAAGAATAAACGCTCTCCGTGATGCCTCGACGACCCTTTTCAGATAGTAAAACTCGAGCTCCTCCCTGTCGAGGAATGTGGATAACCCGAGCTTCCTCCGAACGCCAAGATTGAGAAACAGGTCCGCTTCACCGCGCACCGGAAAAATACCTTCGTTAAAACCAGGTAGGATCACGGTATTGAAGCAAATGCCCCGTGATTCGAGAAGACCCAGAATCTGCACCCCTTCTTCAAAGCTGCCCAGGAGAGAATATTTTTTAGAGCCTGCATATTGCAAGAAGATATCAAAGGGATTCTCTTCGAACTCCGCTGAAAGCCCGGTGAGCTCATACGCCGATTCGAGAAGTACATCACGGACTGCATAGTAATCATAGGCTTTTTTTTCATCGAAGGCCGGGCAAAGAGCAGACAGCCGGCCATGGAGCTCATCGAAATCCCGCGATCCGTACAACTCCTTCAGATTCATGAGTGCCGAAAGCGCACCCGGGTACCGACCGATCAAATCGTTTTCCAGAGAACCGAGCTGAAACAGTCTTCGTTTTACTATTTCGTACTTGAACTGTCTTATATTCATCACCGTTCCAGACAACTCGATGAAAAATTCGTTCTCTGTAAGCTGCAGGAGAAGGACAGTGTCCATATTCGAATTGAAAAAATCATGGGTCAGCTGAAGAAATCGAAAAAGGGGACTTTTCCTGACAGAGGTTCCCCTGGTCATATTCACCCTGATACCGAGTGCGCTAAGCGCATTGTAGATCATTTCACATACCGACGAATCGATGTTGACTACGGCAATCTCCGTTTCCAGCGTGCCTGAATCAAGTTCCTTCTTCACAATATCACAGCAAAGCATTGTCTCGTTGATACGGGAGTTCGTCTCAAAAAACTGCAACTGAGTACGGCTTTGGGAATCGGTGCCCTTTTTTCCTGACGAAACGTGGGCGCTTGTGAAAGAAATGATACGTGAGAAATCGTACTCATCCGTCTCCTGGTAAATAACAGTGAGCCGGTCACCGAGACGTCGATACATCATTTTTTCAAAAGCCGTTAAAGCAAGTGGAGAAACGATCACCACCTCTTCATATCCGCGAAAAACCGTATCTACGTCCGCCGGGCCGACCATGCCCAACATATACCCGGTATCGAATCTGCCGGTCTTCTTCTGAACGGCTATATACCGTCGGTACAGCTCTCGAAGCATTTTCAGGTGAGATCGGTGCATACCATCCTCTCGAACGACTTTCTCGAGCATTTCGTTCCGGTTTCGAGACGCCTTCTTATCAACAGGGCTGCCTTCATCCCACAGCGGCATACCGTCGCCACCTTCAAGGAAAAAACCCTCTCCGGCAAGCTCGTCGAAGACTGAAAAAATTATACGCACCGCATGGCTGAACTGCCTATAACTTCTTGTCGTGTTCCCGGGAAAAAGTTCATTTATTTCAGCAGTTCTGGAGAACGCTGTATGCAGCATCGAAAAGCGCTCCATGTCCCCCGCAGCATCGAGACCGGTGTAAGCAGCGCAGAGCTGGATGAGATGAGAACTCGTCTCGATACGGGGTGAAAGCATTGCTTCGGTACCCGTGATTCTCAACAGCTCTGATGCGAGGTATGATTTAAACCGCTGCGTTGGCGAAACGATGAGCACATAAAGTGGGTTTTTTTGGCTTTCATGGATGTAATGCGCCGTAACAGCGGCAGGGCTCTCTGAAAATGGGACAGGAATACGCTTCATTAAAATTCATCCTTCATCGGCGGAGCCACATACCGCTCGATGTAGCCCCTGACGAATCCCGACATGATCGTAAGCCATCGGCATATATACTCCCGCATCCGCGGACTGAGATCGGTTTTCAGTATCTGGTCAACCGATATTTTATACAGGGCGCTGCTCATACTGTCCCCCCAGAGTTTTCTGCACTCCCTGAAAAGCTGGGGGGCGAGGCGCCTGATGATTCGGATTTTTTTCAGAAGTTGACGTTTCAGATCGTCTATTTGCACAGGCTTCGCCTCTTCGATGCAGCGTATAAACGATTCTTCCTTGTGCCAGAGGTAGTAGCCGACCAGCCGTTCGAAGTTCAAATGGTAATTGTAGGTAATGAAGTACAGCTCTTTCGGTTTCCATATCCTGGCCGGAAGAAAACACTCGGGAAAGGGTTTCGTATGAAACGGTGAAAGAACGTCCTGAATATAGTGAAGAGCCCGAGCGCTGAAACGAAGCCCCCAGTACAGGCCCCCTTTCTCGAATATCGTTTCTGCAAGGCGTGTATAATACATCGCACGTTCATGCGCCTTTCCAACACGAAAGATAAAAAGGCCGTAGCGCATATGCCTGTACCCCTGGCTGCCGCCGGTAAGCCGCTGAAGGGATGAAAGGTACAGGTTATCATCTATTCCCCAGTCAGGCTCGGCAGAGTATAGCGAGAGCACCTCGCGGGCGGAAACAGCCCCCTGTACCGATTCGCCGTATTTGGGGTATCCGCCGTCGTAAGCTGTTTCATCCAGGTCGGGGTCCGAAGAACGGACAGCGGCTCTCCCTCCCTCCCGCATCTCCGGTACATAGTTTTCATTGAGAGGCTCAGTCTCAAACGCTGTATATGTACAGGGTGTAACCGGGACTTTTTTATCTGAAAACCCGCCTGTCGCCGTGCATACATAGCTTACAACATCATGGGCTATCATCTCGGTTTCAATTCCTCAATAACCGTAATTGGGTCAAGAGGGGGAACCGGAAGCATTCGTAAAAGTTCATCCCGTTGAGCCAGTGTCCTGCGGGCATTCTCCTGCATCACGGCGTTGATTCCGCCGTATATGTTCGATACGTACAGAACAGCCTCGACAACGCCGAACAAAACGGCGGGAACACCAGCCCCAGCAACGATCGATACCACGGTAAGGGCGATAAAGGTACCGTTTATAAGAAGGCTACGCAGGCCGTCGCTTCTTCTTCCCGCATAGAAATGCCCGACACCCGGTACAACAGAAAAAAGGCCGCCCAACAGGACGCTTTTCCGTTTTCCTGCATCAAGCGTTTCAAGGGATGTCTCTATGTATGCAGTATCGATATCTCCGAGGTGCTCCGAGCTTTTTAGCAGGTCCAGCGCCTTTTCCCATTCAAGGTTATAGATGAACAACGCCCCGCCCATGGATTCGATATACATCATCAGCTCTTCCGGTGGCTTTTCAACCATTGAATCGATCCCGTGATACCATGTCCAGAAATTCTGCCTGTCCTTCTCCCTGAAGTAGATGTTCATCTCCTGAACGTACGCCTCGGAATACAGCCCGCTGTAACCCGACCTTATTACATTTTTATCAAACTGTTTTCTCAACTCTTCCAAAACGGTGAGTGCGCGGCGCATCCGGCCCGCTTTTGCATAGGACAGCCCGAGCAGATACCTCGCGTATGGAGTAAAACGGCTATCCGGATTATAGTAAAGATAGCGGTTTATCTCGAGTATAACGGATTGATACTCACCGGTCCGGTACAGGTGCACTATAAATCCGGCATCCGTCGGCTCCATGCTATACACCGTGCTTATGAAAAAAAATGGCACCAGAAGAATCGCAGCTGTCATTTTGTGTGTCATCGGCCCTGGTCTTTACTGGTATAGTACGAATCGGTGTTAAAAATGAAATTGTGATATACTGGATCAAAGTGAAGATTTTTATCCCTCAAATAGGGATAAAACCGCATAGAGCCTTCGTTTTCCCTGTAAAATATCCGGTCGACTGTCATGAGCACAGCAGGAACAAAGCCGTATAGAGCAGCAGACCGGCGGAAAAAGTCAGAGCATGTGGGATAAAAAAGGCATTTTGCGCCGTTGTGCTCCGAAAAAAATCTCTGATACAGCAAAAAGTAAAGAGCATCCGGCTGTTCAGCCCCGATAAGCACAAGAACATCGTAGGCTGTCTCCTGCTGACGCCTATTCTCCTGTGTATACAATTCATGCGGCACTATATTAAAAAAAAACATACAGGTCAGCAGAATCAAGATCACAGGGCTCCTTCTCATACAGGACATAGTATGGGTTGTCTCCGTAAAAATCAATAAACTTGTTGGTGCTGAACTGAAAAATAATGTATACTTTTATTAGAGAGGCAAAACTGCAACAATCAAAAAAATGATGAATACTCATAATTAACAGAGGGCGGGGTGGCAAAAATGGAAAAGAGCTCACTTTTTCAGAAGTACGGCCAGATACTCGAACCGGGTAAGGTCCTTTTTAAAGAGGGCGATATCGGAAACACCATGTATATTATCCAGAAGGGGAGAATCAAGATTACCAAGCGGATCGGGGATATAGAAAAAATCCTGATGGTACTTCAAAAAGGTGATTTTTTTGGAGAAATGGCGATTATTACTCAGGCTCCACGCACTGCAACTGCAACGGCGGTTGATGACTGCGAACTTCTCTGTTTCAACAGAGAGGGGTTTACCAGCATGATCAGCAAAAACTCCAATATTGCAATAAATATCATAGAGAAGCTGTGCCTCAGGCTGGAAAAGGCGGACAACCAGATCAGGGACCTCACAAAAAGAGACGTTAAATCGCTTGTTATCAGCGCGCTCAACGACCTTCGAAAAGCGGCACGGAGCTCGGGCGTATCATTCGAAACCACAAAGATGAATTACTTCGACGCGGTTCGACAGATAACCGGTCAAATAGGCTCCACCCGGAAAGAGGTTGAGGATGAGCTGGATCGGCTCAGCTCAACCGGATTTCTCAAGATTGAAGGCAACAATCTTGAAATTACAAACGCAGGGGAGATCGACAAGCTCGCAGGATTCTTTAAAAAGTGATGCCGCCTGTGAGCAACGTGTTCTTTGCTACACGTAAGTGGGGGTTATGTCCGTTCACCTGGATTTAAACAAATCCAGGTGCTTGCACAGACAATATTTTCGGCATCTTCGACATTACCCGGACGCAAAGCATACGTATTGCATGTCCATTCAACAGAACAATGGAAAGCGGATACACCTGTTGTATAATGGCAGAGAAAGACATTGACCATGTACTGATTATAGAACAATCCATCTTCAGACATCCATGGTCTAAAGATTTCTTCAGGCTGATACTGTCAGATATCAACAACTACATGATCACGCTTAAAAAGAATGATGCCCTCATCGGATACGGCGGTTACCACCTCTTAAAAGGTAAAATAGATTTTCTTCCCATTAAAGAAACCCACAGGTACATAATTCACCTGATCAACCTCGCCATACAGCCCTGTTCCCAGGGCAGAGGTTTCGGCACGTGCCTCCTCAATACCCTTTTCAGCAGTGCCCTCAGCAGAGGCGCCGATTACTGCTATCTCGAGGTGCGCCCCTCAAACAAGTGCGCATTCTCCTTTTACAGAAAAAGCGGATTCTCGATAATCGGTGTGATTGAAAACTACTACCCGCAGGAAAAGGAGGATGCGTTCGTGTTGGGCAAGGACATCACACAGGTAAAAACTGTTTGAGACAAATTTCTCACTGTTTGTACCGCTTTTGATTCAGAGCTATAAACGCACTGCAGGGGGCTGCGATAAAAAACATAAGAAGTCCTGTATACAGGTAGGCAGTGTAAAACCCGTTATGGTCTATGAGATACCCTATAAATGGCGTAAGGAGTCCGGGACCGCCTCTGCTGGCAAAATAGTATATACCCAGAACAGTCGATCGGCTCTTCCCTGGAGAGTGACTGATGATGAACGACTCTGCTACCGGCATACTCATGTACTGCGTCATTCCAAGCAGAAGAAGAAGTACTGAGATGCTCACACCGAAAGTGACATGGTTCAATAAAAATATAAAAGGTCCTGCAATGAGGCCGGTGAACAGTATAATAGGGATCTTCCCTATCCGGTCTGACATGTAGCCGCCCAGAGGACCGGCCCACAATCCCGCCGAATTTGCGAGGGAAAGCAGTACAGCCGCAGCCTCCTTGCTGCCTCCGAAATTATCCACCACATAGAAGGGAATAAACGAAACCGCTGAGAAAATAAAAATGGGAACGGCAGCATTTAATATTATAACCGGTACCAGATAACGGATCTTTGTGGGGACATCCTCATCAGCATGCCTGCTTTCCCGGGTATCTTTCATGTAAGCTTTTCCGTATCCCCACCTGTTCAAAAGAATAAAGAATACTATCCCGTACAAAAACACCGGTATGGAAATAAAAAGAAACGAACCTCTCCACCCCGTTAGCTGTGCGATACCGACAGCGATAAGCGGTGAGAGAAAATAACTACCCGTGCCCCCTATCTGATGTATACCGAGTGCTCGACCCCGCATTTTGCTTTCAACAGCCGAAGATATAAGCGGGCTAGCAGACGGATGGTACCCGCCTCCCAGCAATCCCATGAGCACCAGAAAGATCAATACCATGATATAGTGAGTTGATATGCCGATGAAAATGCCGCACAGGGCAACACCGGAAATGCCTATCGTTATGAGTCGATGAAAACCGAGATGATCGGAAAGCCAGCCTCCCGGAAGCTGTCCGATACCGTAGGCGAGGGTAAAAGCGGACACGAGCATACCCGCCTGCGTGTAATCAAGTGCGAAGGTGTCGCGTATAAAGGGAAGGAGCGGGGTAATAAGCGCTGCAACGAGATGATGGCTCAGGTGCGCGACCACGAAGAGGGGAAGCACAACGAGAAACACTGAACGTCCGGTATATTTAATTACTGTCTCCTTCTCTTCATATAATCACTTGAAATTATACCGGAATATACGTAAACCCTGATGATTCTACAAGCAGATTTTTATGTTCGCCGGAAATACCGGTGAATACACCCCTCGCACATAGACTTTTATCCGAGATTTTTAGTGCCCTGGCACGGCTGCTTGATTATTATGTTGTAAATACATAAGAAAGCTCACGTGCGGCACACAAATCCATACGGTGCAGCGAGACAAAAGGTGAAAAAATGCGGTTCAAATGCATTATTATCGACCATGACGATACGGCGGTAAACTCTACCGCCCGTATTCACTACCCCGCGCACCTTGAAGTGCTCAAACACATGCGACCGGGGACGCCCCCGATTACCCTCGATGAATGGTTTTTAAAAAATTTTCATCCGGGTATCATGGAGTACCTGAAAAACGAGCTTGGAATGAGTAATGAGGAGCTTGAAGCCGAGTACCGTATATGGAGAACCTTTACCACGACCAGGGTGCCTGATTTCTACCCCGGGTTTGTTGAAGCTCTGATCGAGTACAGAAACAGAGATGGTAAAATCGCGGTTGTGTCTCACTCTGAAAAAAACCTTATTGAGCGAGACTACCGCTCACTCGGCCCTGAAAGAAGTTTCATGCCGGATATAATACACGGCTGGGATTACGATGAAAAAAAGAGAAAGCCTAACCCGTACCCGGTCTTTGAAATTCTGAAGGCTTTTAACATAAAAACAGGGCACACCCTCATTCTTGATGACCTGAAGCCGGGCGTTGTTATGGCGAAAGCAGCCGGTACACAGGCCGCTGCTGCAGGCTGGAGCCACAAGATTCCCATGATACGGGAGTACATGAAAACACACTGCATCGCTTACTTCGAAACCGTGAAGGAATTTTCGGACTTTATTATGGAATAATACACGATCCTTACCCCGTTTCACCTGCCAGACCCCTGCAAAATTCTATCAGGGCAGATACGTTTTCGATTGGCGCATCTGTGTGTATCGATCCTGGAAACCGCGCCATACTGTCTGAAGCCCACCTGCTCTCTACACCGGTGGCATTAACCGAACTCAAAGCCTCCTGATAACGGCTCCCCCTGCCGGGCCTGTTGAGGATTTCCACCTCCAGGTAACGTGTCATGCCGATCACACCGCACTACTAAAATAGGGGCCCTCCCTGGCCCCTATCCTTTTTTCTGTCCAGCATTTTTTTACAACACGCAGTTAATATTTCAGCAGTGTGCCGTTAAAGCGTACACTGTATTATGCAATAGTGACCTTCTGATCCAGGTATACATCCTGGATGGCGTTGAGCAGCTTGACGCCTTCCTCCATCGGCTTCTGAAAGGCTTTCCGCCCTGAAATGAGACCGGTGCCGCCGGCACGCTTATTAATAACGGCGGTGCGTATCGCCTGGGCAAGATCATTCTTTCCGGATGCGCCGCCGGAGTTGATCATTCCGATCCGCCCCATATAGCAGTTCATCACCTGATAACGTGTGAGGTCGATCGGGTGATCTGAAGTGAGCTCAGAGTACACCTTGTCATCGGTTCTACCGAACTTGAGCGCCGTGAACCCGCCGTTGCACTCAGCCTGCTTCTGCTTGATAATGTCTGCCTCAATGGTGACACCGAGGTGGTTCGCCTGACCGGACGTGTCTGCGGCTAAATGATAATCGTTCTCCTTGGTCTTGAACGCGCTGTTTCGCAGATACGCCCAGAGTACGGTAAAAAGCCCTAGACTGTGCGCGTACTCGAATGCCTCGGAAACCTCGACAATCTGCCTGCTCGACTGTTCAGAGCCGAAGTATATCGTTGCACCGACAGAAACGGCACCCATGTTAAACGCCTGATCGACACTGGCAAACAGGACCTGATCATATTTGCTGGGATAGGTAAGAAGTTCGTTGTGATTAATTTTAACGATAAAGGGAATTATATGGGCATATTTCCTCGAGACTGACCCGAGCACACCCAGTGTCGATGCAACCGCATTGCACTGTCCCTCGATAGCGAGTTTTACAATATTCTCGGGGTCGAAATATTCCGGGTTCGGAGCAAACGCACTCCCTGCTGAATGTTCTATACCCTGATCAACCGGAAGAATCGACAGATACCCGGTGTTTGCGAGCCGCCCGTGTGAAAAAACGCTTCTCATATTACGCAGCACCGCGGTCGGTCTATCGGTATGAACGAGGACCCGTTCAAAAAAGTCCGGTCCGGGCAGATGAAGCATATCCTTCGATACCTTTGCCCTGTATTCAAGAATATCCTTCGCCTCATCTCCTAATAGCTTTGCGATGTCAGTCATTGCATCCTCCTCAACGACAAGTTTCCATGAATATACTACTGAAGGCCGGAAAATATAAAGAGAAAAATACCATCGGTCAGGAAAGCAGTTCCTCTATTAGAGCCGCGATCTTTTTTTCCGCATCGTCAGAACAGAGCGCATGCGCCTTTTCACCCATGCTTTTTAACCTATTTTCATCCGCAAGCAGCACTTCGATGCGGTCGAAAAGTCTCCTTCCGTTCAATTCCTCATCGAGAAGTACATCGGACGCGCCGTGCTCCTGAAAGAACCGGGCATTCGCTATCTGTTCGCCCCTGCTTTTTGACCTCGGTAAAGGAACGAGAAGCGACGGTTTTTTCATAAACCCGATTTCATAAAGTGCCCCCGCACCGGCACGCGATACAACAACATCCGAGGCTGCAAGTACAGCACCCATCTCCGCTCCAATAAATTCAAACTGCCTGTAGCGAATGTTATTTTCATACCCCTCCCGCGCATTGCCCTGTCCGCACTGATGCACCAGGTTGAACGGGAGAGAAAAACGCTCCACCATGTCCCACACTGCAGAGTTGATGGATGATGCGCCAAGACTCCCGCCAAGAACCGTCACGATCCCTCCATCATTGACGAATCGGAGAAACTTTTTTCCCGCTTCAGTTTTTCCCTGCTTGACTGTCCTTCGCACAGGATTTCCAGTATGGACGATTCTGCCCCTTTTTGTCCTGGCATCACTTTTTTCAAAAGAAACACACACAATAGATGCAAACCGCGAAATTATTCTGGTTGCAAGACCGGGAATGACATCACTCTCATGCGTTATTACCGGAATACCGCGCAGTCGAGCGGCAATAACCGGAGGCACGGATACAAACCCGCCCTTTGAAAACACAACAGCAGGGCCGGTCTTTTTTAAAATAAAAAATGACTGGCAAACGCCAATAAAAACACGGAACAGATCAAACAGGTTTTTAACAGAAAAGTAGCGCCTCAACTTTCCCGACTGTATACCGTAGTAAGGCACACCGGAGTTCCTGGCCCATTCCTGTTCTTTACCATTCTTTTCGCCGATCCACAACACGTTTGCAGTATTTCTCTCCCTGAGCTCCTCAATGACTGCAACATTTGGGAAAATGTGTCCGCCCGTCCCGCCACCTGTAACCGCAATCACTTTTTTATTCGGTTTATCCATTGTGCACACACCGGTTTAATGATTTGAAACACAATAAATCCTTTTTTTTACTGTTTGTAATGTTATAATACTATACTAAAAGATCTGTGGAGGAAAGCATGGATATTAAAAACATACCTCTGGAAGTACCGGAAGGAACAAATATTATTATCGGACAATCCCACTTCATTAAAACGGTCGAGGATGTATACGAGGCTGTTGTCAACACATCGTCAACAATTCAATTCGGTCTTGCGTTCAATGAGGCATCAGGCGTCTGCCTCGTCAGAAAGGACGGAAACAACGACGAGCTCATTACCCGTGCCGTGGATGCCGCCCTTGCAATAGGCGCCGGACACATATTCGTTCTTTATATGAAAGAAGGCTTCCCCATACAGGTCCTCCCCTCTATCAGGGATACTCGGGAAGTGGTGCGCATCTATTGCGCGACCGCGAATCCTGTTGATGTAATCGTCGGAGAGACCGGTCAGGGGAGAGCTGTCCTGGGGGTGGTCGACGGCTCCCCGCCGAAAGGTGTTGAAAAAGACAGCGATGCAAAGGAAAGGCATGAGATGCTCCGCAACTTCGGGTATAAACGATGACAATAGTGGATGTATAATTTCAAAAAATGCGATATAATGAGTGAAACCGGAGCAGGGGGTGACAGATGCCGAAACTGTTAGGTCAGGTTCTAATGGAAACAGGTATGGTCAGCATTGATGATCTGAACGAGGCGCTTGAAGTTCAGAAATCTTCCGGTCAGATGCTCGGTGACATACTCATCAACATGGATATTATCACTCCCGAGGAACTGCAGATGGCCCTGGATTTCCAGGGCGGTGGTGATGAATAACGAGCAAAATACACCTGTTAGCTCTACCTGTTCACAGGGAGCGGGTTCAACCGTCTCTTACAGTCAATACAGTACTGTAATTGTCCTTTAAAAAGGGGCCTGGTAGGTGTTTTCAACCTTGAGCATCTTTATAATCTTGTTCTTCGCCTCAAGATAGCTGATAAACGCGATAATCTCATCCGGTGTCCTGCAGCGAAGCAGCCATTCAAAATGCTCCATCTTTGAAAAAATCCTGGAAAGAGAATCAACGATTTTGGTATATATCTCCCCTAAAAACTCCGGTGCAAGAAATGCAAACACAATATGTATCGGATCTTTGTCCCCCGGTTTGAGGTACACACCGTTAGGAGCAAGACCGATAATGGGAATAATATCATCGACAAAATCACCAAAGCCGTGTAAGAATACTAAGCTCTTTCCTATCGGGGTCTCAACAATTGTGCCGCTGTCAAGAAGCGCCTTTTTCGCCTTTGTCTGATTTAGAATCTTACCCTTTCCGACAGCAACAATTTCCTTGATCAGCTCCCGTTTTGTTTTTCCCTTCAGTCGTGGAATAATGAGATTGTTATGAAACATGAGAGAGGCGGTATAGGGAAGTGACCGCACCCGTTCTGTACTCGTATCACTGGCATCAATGTCGGGAATATCTCTCTTTTTACGATACTCGGGGAATGTTATTATCGGAGGGCGCTCGATTCCCCATACCTTCATCTTTTCAATGGAATAATCGTTTTTTACCCCTGTAAGAACCTGCAGGGAATCGGAAATATCCTGAAATATTTCAATACGCCCCATATCGTCGGCCCGCTGCAGGAGTATTTTGAGTATCCGGTACGACATGGACCGCAGCGCCTCTATATTCTGATTCTTGTGAATGCGCACATCGAGATCGCACTGTCCTATTATTTTTATCCCGAAGAGTCTGAGTATATCTATAAGGTGGCCCGATTCAACACCGTACCCGTTAAAAAACGGGAGCCTCTCGAGAAGACGCCGTCTCGCAGCATATTCTCCTGAAAGCGGCTGGGCGAGGCCGGTCAGCTCCGGAAAAAGGAGATTGAAAAAGGGACGAACGACAAGTTCTGTTACTCTCCCTCCGCCGGTGTAGTGCAGCTCACCTTTGACGGAGATCGGACGTTTATAGAAAGCCTTGATGTACGAAAGGTCCTGACGGATGAGAAGCGGCCCCACGAGCCCAAGTACAAAACGGGGATGGATGTTGGTAATGTCCGCGTCGATCCAGCATATAATATCACCATTGAGCACATACAGACTCTTCCACAGGTTTTCGCCCTTTCCACTGTAGGAACGGTACTGCGGTAGTATTTCTGACGAAAGATAAAAATCTGCACCGGCATCCTTGGCCACACGTTCGGTATTGTCCACTGAGCCCGAATCGACCACCGCGATTTCATCGATGAGCCTGTGCTTTTCTTTCAGCTCCTGCCTCATCAGTACGACTTCTTTACCGATTGTTTCCTCTTCATTCAAAGTAGGAAAGCAGAGGCTGATTGATAAGCCCAGCTTTTCTTTCATCCTGACAAGACTATCCACGCCCTTGAATCTGGAATGGTGGAAGGTGTTTTTTTGTATCCACTCCTGGATATAGGGTGGACGTTCGAGATCGCGCTGAAACTCTTCCTCAACCTTATCCCCGCTTCTTTTTTCGTATATGTCGGATATATCCTTGTCTATCACGTCCATACCCTATGTATATCATACAATTGTTATTTTTTCAACGAAATCCTCAGGGAAGACGGTACTCTTTACAGCGGTCGTAATATCGCGTATACTTGTGTATGAAGGCGGAAAAAGAGGAGGTTTCTATGAATGACACGAAAGTTCAGAGCGAAATAAAAACGAAGCTGGTATTCCTGTATGGAGCAAAGAGGGGGATTGAGACCTATAATCGTTTAGCGAAACTGATGGACGGGTACAAAGACAGTATTTCGAGCAGATATTTTGAGTTTTCCCAAAAAGACATTGTACTCATTACATACGGAGACGGCTTTCTGAAAAAGGGTTCCAAACCGCTTGAAGCCCTCCATGACTTTCTTATCCAAAATGTGAAAGGCAGCATGTCAATCGTGCATATTCTGCCGTTTTTTCCATATTCTTCAGATGATGGATTCTCAGTTATTGACTACAAACAGGTAAACCCGGCAATCGGATCCTGGGAGGATATAAAGAGACTCGGTAAAAGCTACAATCTCATGTTCGACGCTGTAATCAACCACATCTCAGCGAAGAGTAAAGAGTTCAGGGAATTCCTGAATGGGAATAAAAAATATAAAAACTTCTTCATTACGGTTGAGCCGGATTACGATACGACGCGGGTTTTTAGACCCCGCGCACTGCCGCTCCTGACGGCATTCAACGCCCCCTGGGGAAAGCTCAAGCTGTGGACAACATTCAGCACCGATCAGATAGACCTGAACTATGAAAATCCGGACGTTCTGCTCTATATCATCGATATACTGCTCTTTTACGTCACACAGGGCGCCTCACTTATCAGGCTCGATGCCATCGCTTTTCTCTGGAAAGAAAGTGGAACCGAATGCCTCCATCTTCCGCAAACCCATACAGTGATAAAACTATTTCGTCAAATATTCGATTACATTGCACCCCATGTAAAGATAATTACCGAAACAAACGTACCGCATAAAGATAATATATCCTACTTTGGAAATGGAAATGACGAAGCCCACATGGTGTACAATTTTGCGCTCCCTCCTCTTGCCGTTCACGCTGTCGTCACGGGTAATGCCTCCTATCTGACTGACTGGGCCGCGTCCCTCTCTCTCCCCGGCGAGCAAACATGGTTTTATAACTTCACCGCTTCTCATGACGGCATCGGTCTGCTGCCGGCACGTGGAATCCTGCCCGAACATGAAATTGAAACATTGATCCGAACCACCGAAAAGCATCGCGGGAAACTCGGCCTTAAAAACAATCCGGATGGCAGCACGAGTGTATATGAGCTCAACATATCGCTTTTCGACCTCCTTTCGGATCCCGCCTCGGGGGAGCCGGTCTCGATGCAAGTCTCAAGACTTATTGCCTCGCAGGCAATTGCGCTCTCGCTGCAGGGAATACCGGCAATTTACTTCCACACACTTGTCGGTTCGCAAAACTTTTACAAAGGCGTCGAAAAAACAGGGGCAAACCGCTCTATTAACAGGGAAAAACTGTCACTCGAACGGCTGGAGAAAGAGCTTTCCAGACCCGATTCTTTACGGGCGCAGGTATTCGGCCGTCTTAAACAGCTTGTCGACGTGCGCAGAATGCACCCTGCATTTCATCCGGACGGCTCACAGAACATTGTCGTGCTTGACAGCGGCATCTTTGCAGTTGAAAGAATCTCTCCGGATGAGGATGAGACCCTCCTCGCGATGGTCAATGTAACGAACACCGACCGTGCAGTGAAGCAGGTAAAAGAATACAGGTATGATGTAATCACAGGACGGGAATTTTCAGGCACCATCAAAATAGGCCCGTATGAGGTGCTGTGGCTTTCATGATGATTGGTGGTTTTGGAATCAGCGGTGGAGTGTTCGGCCGCATACGACCGAAAAAGCCTATTCAGTGCCCCTATGCGGCAGGGACCGCCTGACATGTAGCCGTTTCACTGAAGAGGAGCGGGCCGAAGCTAATCGATCAACTCCTGTGTTTCAATCGCTTCGACAATACCCTCGAAATTTACGAGCATCGATTTGAGCTGTCTTTTCAGAATTCCATAGGAGAAAAAACGGGCCGCGAGCAGAAAATTCTTTTCCGCCCGTTCTGAAAATGAATTCGGATTTTTTATCACTGCATTCACTTTTTCAATGACGTCATCGGTAACATACCCTTCCATTTCAATACCATCAAAACCGAGCGGCTTTATGTCCTGAATATATGCCGAATACCTGTTCACCACAATCGGCTTTTTAAAATACACCGCCTCTATAAATGCGTTTCCGAATCCTTCGTATGTCGAAGGGTAACTTATCATATCGGCATGGGGATACATGTCCCACAGAGTGTATATTTTATCGCCTTTTTCATTCCTGCCCCGCTTGTCGCCGAAGATCTCAGGTTTGATGATAAGACTTACACGGAGATGTTCAGCATAGCTGTAAATACGCTTCACATATGCGCTCCCCTCGTCTGTTGTGGAGTGTGTGATAACGAGCTTTACCTTCGGGTCGTTAAGCCTGCTGACAAGCTCTATTGTATGTTCTATCCCTTTTCGCGCAACAACACGCGTCGGCTGAAGGATGAGATAATCATCCTCCCCCACTTCCAGTGCCTTCCGCACATCTCCATTGTAATGATCGATCCCGGGCGCGGGTTTTCTAAAATCGAGCACATTGGGTATAACGACGGGAGACAGTCCCGTCCTGTAGCTAAGCTCCCGGTCAGCTGCAGATTGTATCACAACATGCTGCATCGAAGGAAGCGAAGGGGGAAATGCCGTATTGAGTATATCCTGAACCGCATTGACGTAGAACCTCGGACGCTCCCAGTAGAAATCGTGATGATGAGCGATAGTCGGTATACCTGTTTCCGCGATGAGCTCTGTAAGGGCCAGCCCGAGAGGCAGATTCATCGGTATGGCAAGGCAGTTCTCCGCTATGATAAGGTCTATATCGAATCGTTCGATAAAACGATAGAGCCCGGCTTTCAGTTTTCTCCGTACGGAAGATATAAGACCGGTTATATCAGAGGTCCTCCTGTATACCTTGAAACACTTGTTCTGTATATCCTTAATCACCGGGTGTTCGAAAAAAGCCTCGGGCATAATCATCGTTTTCTTCGAGTCCCTGTCGGAGAGTCCTGCAAAGTAAAAATTCTTATAGCCCATCCCCTTTAATACAGTCGCCCATTTCTCAGTTTCGAGAGAAACACCATCCGTCCCCTGAAAGCGGGTTGACACAAAGCCGATATTATTGATTCTTCCATACCCGTTGTAGCTCTTTTTCCTTCTAGGCATCTCGTCTCCTCACATGCGTGGTTTTATCCGTTAATATTCCTGCTAATACTATTCGCCATATACAGGGCAATATCCTACCCGACAATATATTCGGCCAGTTGCATAAGATCGGTAACGACAATATCGGGGGTAATATCCCGGCATTCCTCCTCGCCACTTCTCAGCCGGAGAGAGCGGGCATCCCCGGCGAACAGCGCTGTTTTAAAGCCTGCTTTCTTTGCAGGGAGAATGTCATTCAGAATATCGTTCCCCGTATAGAGCACGTACTCCGGTTCTATACGCATATTTTTCAGCTTCTCCCCCGCCATTTCATACATGTATGAAGATGGTTTCGCATGCCCCTCGATGTATGAGAAGAATAATAGTTCCTTATTAAAACCGAGCTCTTCAGCACCTGCCCCCAGCAACGCCGGGAAGAGAAGAGGGGTGTAAAACTGCGCATTCGATATTATACCCGCCGGAATCCCGGACTGCCGTACTCTCGACAGAAGTGTTGCAGCAGAAGGCATGGGACATACCGGATTGAACAATGTTTCGAACCACACTGCGAATATCCTCGCGTCTTCAATATCGGTATCAAGCACCTTCATCCATACCGCTTCAATCTGCACTTCAGGGAAGTCAACCCCCCGCTCTCTCTGTTGTTTATGAAAGTGATGTATATCATTATAGTAAGTTTGAATGACAATTTCCGGTTTTTTTTCAATTCCATGCTCTCTCAGCAGTTTGCCTAATTTTTCAATTTCGACCTGTTCCTCCGATTCGGATACATCGCCGCTGCCGCTTATAAACAGGGTGCCGTAAATATCAAATAAAAGGGCCTGTACCGCATTTTTCAGTATACCCTCCTTCCTCATACCTGTCGGAATCGGTTCAAGGGAAGCAGTGTTCTTTTTTATAATGTCGATGTATGGTTTCATACGACACTTCACATTTCAAAAGAATCATCACAGAGGAGGAGTTGACTCTTCCCGGTGGTATTGAATGCAGCAAGCAGCCTCAATCGGTCAATCTTATGATCAACGGTGACATGTGTAACTCGATTGTAAATATGCAGTAAGCGCTCCCGGTTTCTTTCGAGTGAATACTGCCTTTCAACTGCCAGCCTGTTCGCCTCGATACGCCCCCTTTGCCCCGACAATACATCAATATCTGAAAGGAACGGGTTCAGGTCAAGCACATTTTTTCTATCATCCGGTTTTTCCAATATGGAGCGTATAACCTGTTTTTGATGATTTTCATTCAGGTACCCGAAATCGACCGTATCGTTTGAAAAAAGCGTATTGAAAGCTCGTTCGACTGACTTTCTTTCAAAAGGCAGTCCATACTGTTTCATTTTACCCGCATAACAGATATTCCACTTTTTTTGAAAGTCATCGACATCAAAAAGAGCAGTATTAACCGCAAGCCTTGTGTACAGATGAGTGAGATCGATGTTGTTTTTAATAAAATCGCTGCATGTATCAGGCAACAGCCTCCCATAGAGCATCTTTTTTGTCGTCCAGGGTTCGAGAAAAGAAAACCCGAATCCCTCTTTTATGCTCGTAGTCAACATACTCGAGGTTCTTGCCAGCAGTTTGTTGAAATTGGTCCCGAGCCCGAGCCGAAATGAAACTTTTAGACCATGCATTTCGACAAAACACCGCCACCCTTCATAACTCTCCCTGTCGATCGTCCCTGTTGGCTCAAGCGTAATACCGATCCGTTTCCCCGGAGGCAGGAACAGTGAAATCAGCACCGCTTCACCGATATTTTTCCTCCTGATGGCACGTACCGGATAAAGTACCGTGTCTCCATTTGAAATATTTTGTTGGGAAATATTTTTAGGACTTTTTTGCACCGGGAGAGGGCGAACCGCGTTTGGGAGGAGGTGCAGTCCCTCCTCACGCAACCCGCATTGCCTGAGGATTTTATAGTCCCGACTGTTCAGCACTGCATAGTGGCAGTTTTCCGGGTAATCCTCATCCCTGTAGTTCTGAGGGCGGCCGTCTTCCGCAAAATCATGTATCTGAAGCAGAAGAACCGCTTTCATCGATTGGAGCGCTTTCAGCATCGAAACAAAATCGGCGTTTTTACCAAGGGTCGGGTTGTGTACGTGAAAGATATCTGCGCCGTTAATCCAGACACAACGGACTACATCCATAACCTCCAGTGCAGCTTCGTGTGGACTCGTCCGGTCGTTCCTGTCCCTGTCATAGGCGAGCGCCGGTATTACCCTGTAGGGAAATGGAAGCGGTTCGTCAGGCTCCTCACCGCAGATAACGAGTGTTTCATTTTCGGGCTCGAGAGAACGGATCTGCTCCCGTATAACCCGACTGACCCCTCCGGGACGGAGATGATGGTGTATGAATGCGATTCTCATGCGTGGTCACCACATATCCAAAGCAACCCGTGCCTCCAGCTGTGCCACGGGCATACGTTTCCGTCTAATCCAGACACGTCCAAATAAATTCCCACGTATCAATGTATTCATCCGACCTGCGGCCGGCTGCTTAGGACGCATTCACCACCTTGAGCGCATATTCGACTGCTGATGCGGCATCCTTCCCATGGTAATCACAACCCGTTTCTTCGGCAACGACCTCTGTTACCGGTGCGCCGCCGATCATAATCTTGACACTGTTTCTTAGACCGGCATCGTTGATCGCTTTGACAATCGCTTCGCTCATTGGAAAACATGATGTAAGAAACACGCTCATGCCGACGATCTGAGGATTGTTCTCCTTGATTGCCTGAATAAACTTTTCAGCCGGCACGTCTACTCCGAGATCTATTACCTTGAAGCCGTTTCCCTGCAGGGTGATAATCACCACATCCTTGCCCAGATCATGTATGTCTCCCTTCACAGTACCAATAACAACGGTACCGACCGTTTCGACCCCGCCGGCCCCCTTCATGTGTGGTGCGAGCATCTTCATGACATTTCGCATAATCTCGCCCGCATACATCAGATCCGCGACAAAGTATTCCTCGCTGTTATACCGGTCGCCGATAATCTTCATACCGGCCTGACACTCTTTGAGAATCTCTTTCGCAGTCACTCCTTCAGAAAGGGTCTTTTTCACCGCACTATATAACTTATCCTCTTCAAGATTCGCCAGAACTTCCTTTATTTCCATTTCAGCCTCCTCACGATCACATTGCAGTCACAAGAAACCACAGAAAGAGATACGCAAACATATCGAACTCTTCCCACTGTCTCTTCACAATTTCTTCATCACCCTTTATCTCCTTGTACTCCTTCTTCTTCTCTTCCCAGGGGAAAACGGACATCGGGACTTTCTTGAATTCTGACATTGCTCCACTCCTCTTTTTGATAATTTCTAATTTTAATACACCCCATACTCGTCGCACGCATCTGCCATTGCCTTGAAGTTCTCACGTTTCGTGTCCTGCTGCATGATGGCTTCAGCATCGAGAAGGAAACCGCCCTCAGAGCCGATTTTTTCGATAACCTCCTTTACACGCTTTCGCACATCTTCCGGCGTGCCGAAGGCGAGCATATCGTTTGGCACACCTCCGCTAATGGCGAACTTCCTGCCGAGAACCTTGTGCACCTCGAAGATATCGTCTTTATCGCAGTGGTAGATGATGCTGTTCTCGGGAAGTTCGAGAAAATACTTCAAATTTCGCATCCACTTTCCCTCTGCGTAGTAAATCGTCTGATACCCGGCTTTCCATAACTCCTCGGTAACCTCTCTTAGGGTCGGCCAGTAAAACTTCTTGAACACTTCCTCAGAGAAGAAGCCTGTCGCGCCGCGGTGCATCCAATGGCTGACGGGAGTCTTCTTCGATGGGTCCGCTCCGCCGAGTGCATTGTTCAGCATATGCGGCGCAACTGCCTCTGTTGCCTTCAGCACCTTGTCCGGTTGTCTTCGAATATCGTATGAAATCCCTCTGAACCCCCGGTACTTGTCGGCGAGTATGTCGAATGGAGCCTTCAGTGCACCCGAAAGACAGGACACAACACCGGCTTCATCCTTCATACGCTGAACATGGGCGTTTATCTTCATTATGTAGTACATCATTCCGATTCCGCCTTTGAGCCAGGCCAGGTTATTCTTCCACGTGTTTGTCTCACCAGGCGCGGCGAAATACTTCGACATTCTAGGCGCCCAGACATTGAGGGTGAATTCGGCCGGGTCTTCAATAAACCGATCATAGTCATCTGCCCTCATCCAGGCTTCGTCATCACTCCGGGGTTCTCTGTACTGAAAAGATTCGCCCACCTCTAAATCGATACCCGGCACACCCAAATACTTCGTTCCGTACGATTCAGTAAGGCCCGTCCACACATATACCATATTGGATACCGTGGCATCGATGTCAAACTCCCTGCACATCTTGATTACAGCCTCCAGCCCCTGATCGACATCGTGTGTCACCTGCTGGCTGTTCAAACCGTAGAAGGCTCCTACACATTCCGCCGCAAAGGGTCTGAACGGCACTTTGTCAGGCTTCTCCCTATGGTTCGCTTTCCAGTACCGATCCATGCGCTCTTCATAGAGCTTTGACATATCTTCTGCCATACTTTCCTCCCTCTGTCATATTCTTGTAATTCAACTATACCATCTTGAAATCACTTTTGTTCGAAGCATGATAGATACATTCATGAGATCCCCCATGAAAGAGGTGCAGCTTACGAACATTAATGGTGATCCAGATCGGGTCTCCCGGGTTACCGGAAAAATCCGAGCTGGTCAGCACCTTTATCACATCGTCGCCGATTTTCACGTCAACAATCGTTTCGTTCCCTAATGGCTCCGTGACATACACCTCCGCCTGCACCGCATCTTCTTTCGGTCGTGCATCATATATCTTGACATCCTCCGGTCTCATTCCGAGGGTTATTTTTCCTTCCTCGATACTGCCCTTTACCATTTCTATGAGCAGTTTTTCATCCGTACGGAGGCTGAAACCTCGGTGTTCGATGCTTATTCCGCCGTTTTTTCGTTTAAGCGCACACTGAAGAAAATTCATAGGAGGATTGCCCAGTATGGTCGCCACGAACATATTCTTCGGCATTCTGTAAATGGTGGCCGGATCGTCCACCTGCTGGAGTCTCCCGTTGTTCAGAACGGCAATTCTATCACCCATCGACAGTGCTTCGACCTGGTCGTGCGTCACATAGACAAAAGTTTCCTTCAGGTTTGTCTGCAATTCCTTCAGAGCAACCCGCATCTCCAGCCTGAGCAGGGCATCAAGGTTCGAAAGAGGCTCATCCATAAGGTATGCCTTCGGTTCCCGCACGATCGCTCTTCCTATGGCAACACGCTGTCTCTCTCCGCCTGAAAGCTGTGACGGCAGCTTTTCCATGAGCCAGTCTATTTTGAGGCTTTTCGCAACCTCGGTTACCTTCCTTTGTATCTCTTCTTCCTGAAACTTCTGCTGGCGCAGCGGAAAGGCGATATTATCGAAAACGGATTTATCCGGATAGAGGGCAAGGTTCTGAAATATCATCGAAATATCGCGCATACTAGGATGAAGTTCGTTTACCGGTTCATCCCCTATTACAATAGTTCCATCGTCCGGCTTTTCGAGCCCGACAATAAGGCGCAGCAGTGTCGTCTTGCCAGCCCCGGGCGGTCCGAGAATACAAAAAAACTCTCCATCCGCTACCATCAGGTTGAGATTATCGATTGCGGTTGTATTTTTAAACCTCTTTGTAACATTTTCCAATCGTATCGAAGCCATGGTTCCTCCATAAAAATCTGTGTAAGCTTGTTACTCTGAGAGTCAGCTTCCAAATCGAAAAACCAGGTCCGTTGACTCCCTGTCGAACAGGTAGAGATTTTTTTCTTCAAAAGAGAGGGATTTAACCTCACCTATTTTCGGTTTGTAGTCACTGTCCATCGTAGATTTTAAAATAACCCCCGGATTGGCGTCTGGATGCATATATACGATGGTTTTCGACCCGAGAGGTTCGAAGCTCACTACTTCTGCCCGCAGGTTGCCTGCATCACCGCCCCTCTCACCGATTTTCATATGCTCGGGCCGCACTCCGAGCACCACATTTTCACCCTTAAGCTGCTTGTCAAAATTTTTTCTGCTTCCCCCGCCGATCGATATTGTGCCTCTGTTGAAATCCTCCAGCACGAATTCACCGTTTTTATACACGCCGTTCATAAAATTGATCGTCGGACTGCCGATAAAGTGTGCCACAAAAAGATTTTTCGGATGATTGTATATATTGTGCGGGGTATCGTACTGCTGTAAAACGGCAAAGTTCATAACGGCTATCTTGTCGGCGAGGCTCATTGCCTCCACCTGATCATGGGTAACGTATACCGTTGTCTGCCCGAGCTCCTGTTGAATCTTTTTGAGCTCTGCCCGCATTACATTCCTGAGTGCTGCATCGAGGTTCGAGAGCGGCTCATCGAGCAGAAATATCTGGGGTTTCGTTATCATGCTCCGCGCCAGCGCGACCTTCTGCATATCGTTGATAGAGAGCTTCGAGGCCATCATACTGAGTAAATGATGAATCTGCAAAAGGCGGGCAACTTCACGAACCTCTCTATCAATTTCATCAGGAGGTAGCTTTCGTATCTTCAGGCCGAACGCAATATTATCGTACACGTTCAGGTATGTAAAGACCGCATAGTTCTGAAACATGAAGCCCACACCCCTTTTGCCCGGGGGAATGTTGTTCATTACCTTTCCGTTAAAAATCACGCTGCCCGAGTCCGGTTTCAGGAGGCCTGAAATCATGTTCATAGTTGTCGTTTTCCCGCAGCCTGAAGGCCCCAGTATTGCAATAAACTGCCTGTCATTGATTTCCAGGCTGAGCCTATCAACGGCCGTCTGCTTGCCGAATCGTTTTACAAGCTTATCGAGTACAATATCTGCCATCTGGTTCTCCCGTTTGTATCACTTTTGTTATCACCATAAAAAACAAAAACTCCATCTCCTGACGGATATTAACAACTATTTCTTAATAGCTCCAAATGTCAGTCCACGAACGAGGTACTTCTGTATGAGAATACCGAAAAAAACCGGCGGTATCAGCGCAATAAGCCCAAGAGCAGCCTTTGGGCCGTACAGGGCCCCCACGAGCGCCGATTGAAGCTTGCTGATATGTACCGGAATGGTGGTCCACTTTCTGTCCGTTAATATAAGCGCAATGAGAAAATCACTCCAGTTCAGAATAAACACAAACAGTGCTGTTGAAGCGATGCCCCCCTTTGCGAGCGGCATGACCACTTTGAAAAATGCACCGATATTGGAACATCCGTCGACAATAGCAGCTTCATCGAGCTCATGGGGAATATCATCGAAAAATGTCTTCATCAACCATACGGAGAATGGCAGCGTCACAACACCATAGATTAGTGAAAGACCGTACCAGGTATCAGTCATATGGAGGAAGGCCCACATAATCATTATGGGTATAATAATTGCGATCGGCGGAAACATGCGAAGCTGCAGCAGCATAAACGGTAGTGATCCGCCGGCCTTGTATCTGGAAATTCCGTAGGCGGCAAATATTCCGACAACCATGGCGATACACGTCCCTATAACGGATACAACGAGGCTGTTGATAATCGGACGAATAGCCGTTCCCGAGATGGGGCTCATTTCGAGTTTCTGCGAGAAAATTGCCCTGAAATTATCCAGAGTGGGATGATTTGGAAACCAGTATATCTTCCCCCCGGCCGCGGTCCATTCGGGAAACGGTTTAAAAGCCATGGTAACTATCCAGTAAATAGGGAAAAAGAAAAGCACGGTTACCACAATAATCAACAGTAACTTCAACACCTTTTTGTATAATTTTTGGTCCATTATGTTCTCACAACCTCCTGTAATGCGTGAAATTCAAACTTCACGCGGACTGTTCTTCCCGTTCCTTAATCGGCTTCAATGCCTGCATGGAAATGAGTGTAATTATTATGAGTACTATCACCCCTCCTGCTGCAACCCACGACCACTGAAGGTACTTGAACCCGTGCTTGTACATGTACACTGAAATCGACTCCGTTGCAGTGCCGGGGCCACCGGCTGTCATGAGCCAGATGGAGTCGAATATCTTTACCGCCTCCATTCCCCTGAAAATGAGGGATATTACTATTACGGGTTTTAAAAGCGGCAGAATCACCATACGAAAGCGCTGCCAGCCGGACGCGCCGAGTATGAGTGCTGCATTGATCTGGTCTTCCGGAAGCGCCATGATGCCGGAGAGGAGAATCAAAAACATAAAGGGTGACCATTGCCAGATATCGGCTATCATAATGGCTATCATAGCCGAGATGTTTCCCTGCAGCCATAGAATGGACACATCATGGAAAAATACCTTTGAGAGCACCGCATTGATGGGCCCCTGGCCCTGAAATATCATATAGAAAATAAAACCCGCAACGGCCGGGACGATCATCATCGGCATGAGAAGTATACTGTGAAAGATTTTTTTCCCCGGAAAGTTTTCTCTGAATAAAAACGCCAGGACCAATCCTATGAAAAATTCGACCGGAACCACCACAATAACGATAATAAAGGTTCTGAACAGCGCCATGAGAAAATCAGGATCCCTGATAATGTTCCAGTAGTTGGAGAGCCATCCCCAGAATTGATACGCCTGAAACCACCTCGTGCCTCCCCCCGTCAGCGGAGACCACTTTGTAAGGCTGAGATAGATAGATGCGAGCAGGGGGAAAATAACGATGAAAAGGAGCATTACCAGCGCAGGAAGTATCATGAGAAAACCGAACCTGGCCGCATCCATGCCTCTTCGTTCTTTGAGAGTAATCTGCTTTTTAAACAAGTTTCAATCCTCCAAACAAAAAAATAGATAGACGAGACCCATCTTGACAACCTTCGTTTAATTACGTATATACCGGTCCCCCGACTCAGGAAGCGCTGAAACAAACACATTTTTTTAATACAAAAATAAAAAAAATGAATAAAAGTGAGGGTCCAAAAGTATTTTGGGCCCCCACAGTCTTTTTTTCTAAGCCTCTATATCGTGGGCGTATCCACAACCTTCGGCCACGCAGGTCTCGTTGCAAGGATCGCTTTAATCTGTTTATCCCTGCCCACACGTTCGGTGATCTTGTTCCACTCTTCAGCGCAGTCCTTCATTGCCTTTTCCGGTTTTTTCTGGCCGGCAAGCGCCTGCTGCAGGGCTGTATCAAGAGCCGTTCGATACTCGATGACGCCCGGAATAATAATGGGCGGCGATGAGCGCTTGATTGACTCCTGATAGGTCTTGATGTGCCAGGGTTTGTAGGAACTGATGACATACGGGTCCTTGAAGTGGGGGACCTTCCAGGGATCATAGTACCCGGACGGGTTCGCAACCAGCCAGGTGCTGACCTTTCCGGATGAAGCCCACTGGAGAAACAGATATGCCGCTTCTTTAAACTTTCCGTTCGAGGCGACACCATGCCCTATACTCGGCCACCAGACAGTCCTTCTTACAAGAGCGCCGCCAATGACGCGGCCCGGCGATACACCGGAACGGAGTTTCTGGTACACCTTGCTTTCCACACCGAGCCAGTCGGGAGCTTTCTGCGTATCCAGAAACTTCGGCATGTTCGGGTAGGCGCAGGTAATTGCAGCACCCCCCTTAGCCATGTTTGCATACTGCTGTGGCCATCCCCAGGAGATGGCATCCTTGTGATGCCATGCCAGTGATTTTACATGCTCCTCTGTTGCCCTGATGCCGGCATCCGACACGATAAGCGGATCCATCTTGTCATCCCAGTAAAACTGGTCCGGATTATCGGAAGATGTATATCGCTGGAACCAGTTGGTAAATCCCCAGTACTGGTTTCTGAGATCGGTGCATCCGAACAGACCCTTATCGGGCCGGTTGAAGAACTGGGACATCTGATCGAGCTGCTCCCAGGTCTCCGGCCACTGGAGATCATACCCGTAGCGCGCTTTGAAATCTTTCTGCTCTTTTGGATCTTCGAACAGGTCTTTTCTGTAGACCCAGAGCTGGTAATCGCCGTCCATTAGCACGTTGTACACGCTGCCAAGGTACTTGGAAGTAGAAGTCGTTGTGACGTCACCGCCTACATTCCCCCATACGGGGTCATTCCAGTCGGGTTTGTACTTGTCGACAAACTCATCCAGATTCAGTATGGCACCTGAGGCGGCAAGGTCTGCAGTCTCATCCGACCAGTAGGAGTAGGTATCGTAGGCGCGCGCGTTGGTCTGATAGTCCTGGATGAGCTTTGTGGTTTGCTCCGTTTCCACAACATCAACAACCTCGAGCTCTATCCCGGTTTCCTCGAAGAACACCTGCTTTGCCTGCGGCGCACCTTCAGGGAAGGGACTTTTCCAGTGTCCCACAGCTCCCGGGGGTACCATCATAACGAGCTTGTCCGGAGCCTTTCCATCCGCTTTGAGCTTTCTCAGCGCCTCAATCGCCCGGCCGGGCGCCTCATCACCGCTGTACTGATATCGTTCGGCTCCGTCGAATCCGGTAGGCCCCCCCATCATCCCGGAAGCCAGCCCCGCCTTCGGTGTGTACTCTAACTTTTTGCCTCCTCCTGCAAAGATCGAATGCGGGCTGTACCTGTTTCCGATAAACTTCGATGCAACAGAAGCGGCTGCGACACCTGCACCCACTTTGAGAGACTTGCCGAGGAAATCCCGTCTTGACATCTTATTCATTTTTTCCGGCTTTTTCTCTTTTTCTTCAGACATGTAGCAACACCCTCCTTGATTTGGATTTTTATTTTAACCCGGCCTGTTTGCGATACACACGCATGGCAGACGTCGACTCCTTTGTTGGATTAAAGCTGTCTATTAAGGAATCGCCGGCTTACCCATCCAGCAATGCAGGCCGGAATAAAATCTATAGCATAGGTCGGTACTTCGATTGTACCGGAGCATCCCCATTACATATAATTTTTTTCAGTAACTTTTCTGATCGGTTCCCTCGCTACGAGCCGCTGCATCGGTGTTTTCTTTTCAACCGCCGCAACAGAACCGTGTATATGCCCGAGGAGCAATCTCGCCCCCAGCTCCACCCTTTTATCAACAGGCTGATACACAGTTGTAATCGGAGGTGGCAATCCTTCTGTGGCCGAGCGAAAAGAGATAGTCAACCGCAACCTGCCCCCCGTATACATTGTCGAGGTTTACGGTTGAATACCTGGGATATGATGCGTGCCTGTCCGCCAGAACAACTGGTATTTTACCGTTTGATTCAAAATCGACGACCGCATTTTTCCCATAACCGCCTATACAGAGCACTCCGTCAACATTACGCTGCTTCTCTCTGTACGCATCGAGGCTTCAAGCGAGGAAGCGTTATTCGCATTACATATTATGGTAAGGTAGCCTTCTTTTCTGAAAAATCTCTCTGCATGCCAGCATGCATTACCGAAGAAGGGGTTTCGTATATCCTGAACGATCAGGCTGACAGTTTTTGTCTTTTTCAGGGTAAGGCTTCCGGCGAGCTCATTTGGTCTGTAATCAAACGATTCTATTGCACTGCGCACCGCCTCCTCCGTCTTTTTCGAAACGGGCCCGCTTTCATTAATTACCCGGGAAACGGTGCCCTTGGAGACATGGGCGATCTGTGCTATTTTATTGATCGTTACGGTCAACACTCTTCCACTTTTCGAAGTAGTGCATAGTTAATCAGCTGCAGCGTTCTGGAACCGGTTCCACTGCCTGACAGCCGAGACACATTATCACTTAAAAAACAACGGGCTTTATATTTATCTATATTTTAAGAAATAAAAGCCCTTCCTGTACAATAGCCAATATTCAAACATATTCAATGAAGCCGGTTTTATACCGTACATCACAGCGGAATTTGTGTCAAGTACTATTTATTTTTTTTAACTTTTTCATTTGGCGGACAGTCTTTTTAACCGTTCTGCGGATTTATGTTCGGCATGTTAGCCGTAGTAAACATTTTCAAACAGAAGTTTTATTTTAGCCCGATTATATAACTTTCCCTGACGGGTCTTCAACAACCTGACGAAGGTCGGCGAGGAAACCAGCAGCCATTGCACCGTCAACAGCACGATGGTCGCAGGAGAGTGTCATCTTCATTCTCTTTCCGGGAACGATCTTTCCATCTGCAATGACCGGAACTTCCCGAATTGCACCGACTGCAAGTATCAAGGCCTGCGGCGGATTGACAATCGCGCTGAACTCCTCGATACCGAACATGCCGAGGTTTGAAAGCGTGAAGGTCCCGCCCATACTTTCCCGCGGCCTCAGCTTCTTGTTTCGCGCCTTCTCGACGAGCACGCGTGCATCCTCGCTGATCTCAAAAAGGCTCTTCTTCTCGCAGTTTCTCAGCGCAGGAGTCAGAAGACCGCCCTCAATGGCAACGGCAAGACAGATATTAACTGCTTCGTAATAGCGGATTCTGTCCTCGACATACGACACATTACACTCCGGATGTTCTTTAATCACGAACGCAATCGACTTTATAAGGATGTCGTTGAAGCTTATCTTTTGTTCGCGGTTTGCATTGAGCTGTGCACGCAGATCAACAGCCTTCTGCATATCCGCATCCACCGTGAGGTAAAAATGGGGAATGGTCAGCTTGCTCTCGAGCATTCTCTTTGCAATTACCTTTCTCAACAGGGGTGCATCTTCTTCCCGGTAGGGGACTTCTTTTTCCATTCCATTTTCTCCTGAAAGCGGTCTTGATAATACATTAAGATACAGAAACACGATAAAAATGAAAAGAACCTTTTAATGCCTCGCAGGCGGTACCAAGGGCACTAATAGTATGCTCTCCGCGATCAAAGCGGGTATTGTATCAGTAAGTATCAGGACGTCAAGCGTCAGAATAACCCGTGATAATCAATGGACTAATCTTAAACAGCAAAGAATAAAATATATTGCAAATTGCCAGAAATCATGGCACTATAAGTGGCCTAAAGGCCATAAATGGTCGAAAGGCTTTGAATTTTATCTTTTCCATGCTATATTTTTTATAAGGTGTGCAGGTCCAATGACGAAAAGCGAGTTTCAGAAAAAAGTCATTGAACTCTTGAAAAAATATCGTCTGAACAGGAGCATGAAGGAAAAAATCATTCCGCTCTTCTCCCTGGTCGACAGTCTTACACAGGAGGAGATGGTAAATGTATACCGCCTGCTGGAAGAGGCCGTTGTTGCGCAAAAAGAGGCTGAGCGGCTGTCGAATAAACTGAATGCGCTGTTTGGTGAGTTCAATGACACTGTAAAGGATGTTTCAAATAGGCTGAATCAGATAAAGGCGAAGCTGAACGGAATCCAGGAAGGGGAGAACACTCAGCGTGTCAAGAGCGTGCCTGTATACAACAAAGACAGACATGGAAATGCAATGAAATACAACAAACAATCATTTCCCGGCGGCAAATCGAATTTCGGTCTCAAGCTGAACAAGCTCTTTGCCGCTTTTATCACGGAATACGGACCTGAACACATCACTATGGTCATAAGTGATTCCATTCTTTATACAAACAACCTGATACTCAGGATTTCGCTTAAAACAAAAGAGGTTCTTATCGGTTCGAGCAAATCCCTTAAACTCTACGACTCTCCGGATGGGCATTGTTTCCTAATAACCGACAAACCTGAAGTAATACCATACGGAAGTCAAAAGGGATTTTATTTCAAGAATATAACCTACGAAGACATACTGAGTCTCACAAACGGCAATTATTTCAAGGTTTTCAATGCCGACATCATTAACTCCTATAAACCGTTTGAGGTGACACTGCCGGACGAATTGGAAAAGGTCGGGTATTTCAAATTCGACTGAAACAGTTTACATAAATCACAGGGCCTGAAGTTTTCCCGTTACCTCTATACCATACGCTAGTTCAAAGCCTCCTGGCTTGCAAACTCTGTCAGAAACTGCAGCTTCGAAGCCGATCCTTAGCAGGATGTATCCTTAACAGGATGTATCCTTAACAGGATGTATCCCTGGCAGGATGTATCCCTGGCAGGACTGGGTATTAAAAATTAACTTAACCGAAGTCATTTAGAAGTGGCGTCACTTCGCAGCCGATCCTTGACAGGATGTATCCCCAGCAGGATACATCCTCCTGAGACTGAGTATCAAACAGTAACTTGCGCGAAGTTGCTCAGAAGTTCAAGCAACCTTTTTTCAACTACAGGGAACCTTCTTTCCACATCACCACGATGATCAACTCCGTCAACAAGGTACTCGCCGGCGTACTTCAGCCCGCATGCTGCGAAAAAAGCCTTTACAATGGAGATATTACATGAAAAAATCTTCTCGCTTCCCTTAAACCCGCATACCGAAAGTAAAAATCCTTTACGTGCCGGGCCGGGCTGTCCCTGTTTTTCACCGAGCATGTACTTTTTAACCCAGAGGGCCTGACCTCTGTCGATAAAGGCTTTTGCAAGTGAAGGGGGGCCGAGGAAGAACACGGGCAGTGAAAGCACCACCCGTTCATATGACAAAAGCTTTTCGTACACCGGCTGCATATCGTCCTGTAAAATACAGCGGCCCGTTTTTTCACACCCTCCGCACTCGGTACAGTATGAAAAATTCATCTCCCTGAGATAGAGCCGTTCAACTTCCCAGATTGTTATATCAATTTTCTCCAGAAAAAAGTCCAGCAGCCTTTCGCTATTGCCGGTTTTTCTGGGACTCCCGTAAATGGCTAGCAATCTCCTCATTGCCTGAACTCCGCTGATAATAAATATGATGTTACCAGAATTCTTTAATCTGCAGCATTCATACT
>CAYSRJ010000001.1:36250-50515 GCA_964433545.1 uncultured Spirochaetota bacterium
CAGCATTCATACTCGCGGCGTAGAGCATCTCTATGTTCTTCGGGTCGACCGCAGGTGCTACAGAGCAGGCGCTTGAAAGTATATACCCGCCGTTATATCCCGCCTTCTCAATAAGCTCACATGCGTTGTTATACACATCACGGTCCGTCCCCATGAGTAGAACGTTTACCGGGTCGATATTGCCCTTGAGAAATATTTTTTCACCGTATTTCTTTTTTACCAGGGCAATATCGGTATTCCCAAGCGGCGGCGGATCCATCGTGTCTATGCCGTCGTATCCGGCCTCGATCATGAGATCAATACGGTCACCAATCGCTCCGCAGGTATGCACATACACCTGCGCACTTTTATGAATGCGTTCTACCAGTGCTGCTTCAAAGGGAAGCACAAACCGGCTGTAGTGCTCACGTGAAATAAATCCACCCCCTGCAAATGCAGATGAAACGAGCACTGCATCGGCACCGGCGCTTACTTGCAGAAGCGCCCAGCGGGCCGCGCCTGCTGAGAGACGGCCCAGTAAAGCGGTCACCCTGTCGGGGATATCTACGAGCGCCATAAGAACATCTTCATATCCGAACATCTCCATGAGCTGTGAAAATGGTGAAAAGACCTCCCCGGAAATATGAAATCTGTTCTGTGATTTTTCAACCAGAATCCGCAGGGTATCGGTCAGATATTCGGGGAAAAAGGTCCCTTCACTGGACATTCTGCCCGTGGAAATTTTCGGAGAAAATCCGTAATAATATGGATAGGTAACGTCTGTAATATCATGCGGTTCGATATAGTACAGCGTGTCCACCTCATCGATACGGGGAAGCCGATCTTGACGGAAGTGATGGACATTGTCGTTGTCCGGGCATACGGAATACGAGCCGTCATCCCAGGTAATGACGGTTTCATGCTCCTTTCTTTCCATCCGTACGATATGGTCTTCCCAATCTCTGCACCTGCCCGGCAGGTTTACAAGAATACCGTCGAAGTGATATCTCTCGGCGATGGTGAGTAGAGCATCGGCAAACGTTTCGGATGAAAACCATATCCTGTAGGGCTCAAAATCCGTATGTATCATATAATGCCCCAATGAAAGTTGACAGAAAACAGGTACCCTGTCCGGCTTTTTCAGATGCATGGCACAATCGACCCTTTCCTTTCCCGTCATACAGCCCCCAGTATTACTTCATTCAGCCATCTGTGTCCATTCAGTCGGCTACAGGCCGGTAAAATCCATTCAGCCGGCTAAAACGCAAAATGAGCGTACAGCTTTGATAGAAGTGCGGGAAAAACCGCTCCATAGATCTGGATGATGACCGGCAGGGTCACTCTAAGAGGTGCACTTCACATTGATATTCTGCCGGTCATCGCTCTCGAGAGAGTTATGGAATCGGCATATTCGAGGTCTCCGCCTATGGGGAGCCCGCTCGCGATTCGTGTAACCGTAACACCAAGCGGTTTTATTAATTTCGAGAGATACAGGGCGGTTGCATCACCTTCAACATTCGGGTCTGTTGCGACAATCGCCTCTTCAACTTCATCCCTTTGAATACGATCGATAAGCTCCCTGATCCGCAGCTGATCCGGACCGATCCCGTCAAGCGGAGAAAGAGCGCCCATCAACACATGGTACACACCGCTGTAGGAACCGGTGTTTTCAATCGCCCATATATCCTTCGCCTCTTCAACAACACAGATCGTCTTCCTGTTCCTGTGCGGATCACCGCAGATACTGCATGGATCGATGTCGGTCAGATTACCGCAGACGGAACAGAAGCGAACCTTGTCCTTTACCTCTATTATCGCGTGAGCAAGACGCCTCCCGAACTGTTCATCCTCTTTGAGAATAAAATACGCCAGTCTCTCAGCTGTTTTTCTCCCGATACCCGGGAGCCTGGAAAACTCATACACGAGCTCTGAAATTACATTCGTTTGGATCAAAAAGGCACCTCTAAACCAGGAATATTGAGGCCCCCTGTTACTTTTGCCATTTCCGACTTTATCACCTCATCCATCTTATGCATAGCGTCGGTGACGGCTGCAACAATAAGGTCCTCGAGCATCTCGATATCATCAGGATTTACCACTTCCTTTGCAACGGAAATATCGATGAGCTCATGCCTGCCATTCACCGTCGCCTTCACCATATCGCCCCCCGAGCTCCCGGTTGCCGATTTATTCACAAGATCATCCTGTATTTTTTTGATCTTCTGCTGTAATTCTTGAGCCTGTTTCAAGAAATTCATATTCATCCTTCTCCTCCGGTGTTTGTATTGGGAACAATTTCACCCTTGAATATCTCAATTACTTTCGATATCTCAGGTGACATCTTTTCGACATCTCCCTGTGCCCCGGATTCTCTGTCAATGGAGATCGATACACGGATATTTCTGTCGAGCAGGTCCCGTATCTCCTTTTCTATATACCTTTTTGCCGACGCTTCACTTACATGCTCATAACTGAGGTTTTCAGTTTTATCGTATCGAATGGTGAGCAGGCTGTCGTCGAGATCGAAACTTTTGGCACGCTTCAAGAACTCCGAAAGTGCTATTCTCCTCTTTATAAAGTGCCGTATAATTCGTTCGACAAGGTCCTCATTGTCCGATTCACTTTTTTTATCTTTATTTTCTTCTTTATTTTTCTCCATCTCCGCTTCGGGCGATTTCTTTCCTTCGTTCTCAACTGTTCGCTCTTCTTTATTTTCTTTTTTGCGCTCCTCTTTATTTTCGTCCGATCTGTTTCGCAGTGGCTGCGCTGGAGCAGCCGGGTCCCGGGGGCCAGTATGCTCCTGAGTAGATACGCTGTCGCCCTCCCCCTGACCGTTTTTCTGTTCAGCATTTCCGCCGACCGCTTCCATCTCGATTTTCAGCCCCTCGAGCCGTTTCACGAGCGAGGTGGGATGAACAATATCCCTGTAATGCGCCATTTTAATAAGCGTTATCTCGAAAAGCTCCCTGATAAGATCGCTGTTTCTCGCATCAAGATACAGTCTGGAAAGGAGCACCAGCAGGTTTTGAAGATCACCAGGAGAAAACCGTAGTGATTTTATATATTCGATATCTTCCGCTGGAAGATCTATCAGATCTGCAGCGTTCGGAGTAACACAGAGAACATAGGCATTTTTAAAGTATTCAATCAGACCCGTAATAGCGGCCGTTACCTCTGTTCCGTTACGGATGAGAGAATCGAGCTGTTCGAAACAGGCGCTGTAATCCTGGTCTGCAATTGCTGTGGCAAGAGAATGGTACACATCGTAGCGCGGCATACCGAGAACATAAAAAACATCATTCTCCTTTATCGTTCCTTCCGAATAGGAAATCATCTGGTCTAGAATCGATTCAGCGTCACGCATTGAACCCGCAGCGTTTCGCGCTATCCAGAAAAGCGCTTTTTCCTCGTATGCCACATCGACATCGGACAGTATTTTCTTGAGCATCTCTATTATTCGTGGCACCGGGATTCGTTTGAACACAAACTGCTGGCAGCGTGACCGAATCGTGGATGGAACCTTGTGTATTTCTGTCGTGGCAAATATGAATATAACGTGATCCGGCGGCTCTTCAAGGGTTTTGAGCAGCGCATTGAAGGCCTCGGGAGTGAGCATGTGAATTTCATCGATGATATAGATCTTGTAGCGCGCAGAAGAAGGAACAAAACGGACATTTTCGCGAAGCTGCCGCACCTCGTCTATTCTTCGATTCGATGCGCCGTCAATTTCAACGAGGTCAAGAGATCTTCCCTCTGTAATCTCTCTACAGAAGGTACAGGAACCACACGGTTGTGGAGTCGGCCCCTTTTCACAGTTCAGCGCTTTCGCTAAAATTCTTGCAGCAGATGTCTTGCCCACACCACGCGGGCCTGAAAAAAGATACGCATGACCGACACGGCCTTTCATAATTGCATTTTTCAACGTACCAGCAATATGCTCCTGCCCAACGAGCTCATCGAAGGTCTGCGGTCTGTACTTTCGCGCGGTAACAATGTAGGACATGAATTTTCTCTTTTTTCAACATTATTCCGTCAGCGAGCAGTATTTTCTCCGCGGCATGTAAACAGGGGTTATATCCGCTCAACTGGATTAAATAAAGTTCTTCAATCGGCGATACTCACCAGCACCTCCGGTACCACAGGCACAAATAGCATTATTTTGACACGAAGTGTAAGAATAACATACATCTATTCGCCGTTGTTTGCAAGAGCTAAGCCGGCCCGTGTCTGCCGGACTTTTCTAAGAAGCATGATTGGTGTGGGTGCCACGATCACAAAAAGTCTATCCTGTAGTGTCTGCTCCAACCGAGTATCCGCATTCACAGAAACAGAACACGTACCGTTGCTCCCTTCCGGACCTGGCGGGATTAGGCGCCTGTTCCTTGAACCGTACCCGATTATCATCACAGACACTACAGGATAGGCTTTTACATAAAAAGCGGCGTAAGTCCCCGAGGGGAAAGCCGCTTCGCGGCCGAGTATCAAAACGTAACTTGCCCGAATTAACGTAGAAGGCGATTTTGTTAGCACACCCCTTTTTGCGCAGTACATTGTCTCGGAGAGAGTGGGATTCGAACCCACGGTACCCGGTTAAGGTACACACGCTTTCCAAGCGTGCTCCTTCGGCCCCTCGGACATCTCTCCCGGCCTCATGAATACCACCGAATTGCCTGTTTCATAAAACAGTTACAATGAAAATAGCTGCATCCTAATAACCAGAGAAAATTAAAAACAGTTTCGGCACATACGGACAATCGAAATATAACGAGCAGAGCCTGTAAAAAGCAAATGGATATTTCCACAACAAACCAAACATTCAGCCCGAACTTGCAGCTCCAATAGACTCAGAACATCAGATATCAGTCGTGACCCACCAGCCTGATTCCCCCTTTTTCAATTTCAAACACCGTCTCCTCAGTATCGTCTACCTTCACGTCATTCAGGACTTGAGTTATCACATCTTCACCATTTGGAAAAATTGCAAAGATGTTCACCTTTTTATAGCTTTTTTTCTCACTGTTATACCGACGCTTTTCCAGATGGAGCGTATACTCACCGGTTGCAGGAACATCAAAAATGAAGTTGTAATCTATCTTTTTGAATTCGACCTCTTTGATGTCGCTGAAAAACTGCGGTTTGCTGTATCCCCTCTTCTTCCCGGCGCTATCGACAATGTATGCGGATGCTGTCTTCTCCACAATGATCACAGCGCGGCCGTCATTCACTATACTGTTTTCAGTATTCCGCAGAAGATCGACGAACTCCTCTTTTGAAAATTTGTAGCGCGCCTGTGGTTCAACTGCAAAGATTTTTCTCGGATATCGGTAGCGTTTCTTTGTTACATCATACCAGCTCAGATTCGGCCGGTCGGCTGAAAACCGAATTACTATATTTTCAGCATCCTCACTGAACAGGTTGTTGTTCTGATCCCGTTCCCAGTTGTTAGCGGTGAGAAGGGTAACGGAGCCCCGATAGAGGTTCTCGAAATATCCATACACCACCATTGAATGATGCATCCTGCTGCTGATGTAACCGATGATCATGGGGCTGTTTGCACGTATACTCTGCTCTATTCTCATAAGCTCTTTTTCAAGCGCCTCTCTGTTCTGATCCTTCTCAATATCGATTCGTCCTGAGAGATAGTTTGCAAATACAATGTCGTTCTGAATAAAATCCATCTTCCGAATCAGGTTCATATCATCTTCACGGAGATCATATGCGCACGCATAGGGTGCAGGCAGTTTTTCAGGGTGATTCAGGTAGTAGATCTCTCCGCCCGTAAATCCGTAGCATCTTCCAATGCTTCCCTTGTACATGCGGTACATAGCTGTAATGAGAAGAACCTTCCGCTCGGAGTCAATATCCCCGAATCGATATTGCGCCCAGTCCAAAATTGTATCGGATACGAAATCGATCTTATTTTCAAAAACACCGTCATTGGCAAAGTTGAAATTATTTTTTCCCCATACGAAATGTGTGAAAGCAACGGTATATGCACGATGGAAGTTCCCGTATTTTGTCTGCAGGACCGCCTGTAATCTGTACAACCCCTCCCTTCTGTACGGAATGCCCCTGAATACGACTTCCTTTTTCGGCACTAACGAAATATCGGTTTTTCCGTCATCGTCAAAATCAATATTAATGCGGTCAACAACCCCATCAGGGTCTGTGAGCTCGAACTCAAGAACAGGAGGTGTTCCGCTGTGACATGATATATCGAGATGTATTTTGCTGTTTTGCTGATTGAGTAACTCTTCGTCCGTATCCTCCGGCAGGATTTTACCCGGTTTTGTTTCCTGGGAAAAAAGAGGCAGCGGCAGGATGAGCACTGCCGCCAGTAATAAGAATAGGGTGTATTTTTTCAAGACTGAAGGATACATGTTCTCATGGTATATATGTCCGTGTGCAGGACGAACGGTATATCTGCTGGCACATTCACCTCCGCCACCGCTGATTAACGAACCAAGTACTACAGCGATACTTTTCATCTCAGAAGCGATTATGATATGCTTAACAGCGTTAAATATGGCATAGCCTGTGGCAAGGAGCTGCTTTTTAAACCATATGATCAGTAAGTATCGCTGCAGTACGAGATAACAATTCAACCGTCTGATGGATCCTCCTCCTCGATATGACGATGGAAATTGATATCAGGGTTTTTCCCCTCGGTGGCGGCCTGTAAGTACTGCAGTGCAATCCGTTTTGGAATCACCCGTATCACGCCTTCACTGAAGTACAGAAATCCGTAGATCTGCCGGTACAAAGCCCTTTCACAGGTGGCACCGTCTTCCACAAAATAGGCCTCGTTGATCAATTTCTTCGTCTTCGGGTCCCGTGTGCACGCAATATATACGTCTCTGTTTGTAATAAGATCCGTATACCGATCGGCCTTTTTCCCCCGCAGGTATTCAGGCCGTTTAGACGCCCTGTTTGTCCGAAACATAATGATTGTTAACGCTAAAGCAACGACTACAATTGCAGCAATAATCAAAACTCCAATCCTTTCTTTCAGATTCGGTATTTGATACCTGATTCGGCATTTAATACGCGCTCTAATCGCTGACGACACATGATTCTACTGTCGTTATTCTGCTCCTTGCAAAAAAATTTTCCCTCCACAGGGTGTAAAAACGTCAGGCAAGGGAGCTTATCAGGTTTTTAATACGCTCCGAATTCTCTTTGAACTGTTCAAGCCGTTGTTTTTCCTTCTGAACGACCGATTCCGGCGCTCTGTCGATGAATTTCCTGTTTTCAAGTTTATTCATGCTTCTATGGATTTCGGCTTTCAGCCTATCATGCTCTCTGGCGAGCCGCTGTCTTTCACGGTCCAGATCGATGAGGCCCTTGAGCGGTAAATAGACCTCATAGCCGTTTCCAACAGCAGAGGCGCTGGCTTCGGGTTTCTCTATATCCGTACTGTACTCTATGCTCTTCAGCCGCGCTAGAAACATGATAATACGCTCATTTTTTGCTATAACGTCGTGTACAGTATCTCGAAGTTCCCTAACCATGACTCCGGCCTTCAGCTCCGGAGGCACATTCATTTCTCCTCTGATGTTTCTGATTGTATACGTTATTTCTTTTAAAAGATTTATTTCATCGACGCTTTTCCGGTCGAAAACTCCCTCAGGAGCAGGATATGCAGATACCATAATGCTCCTGTGTTTCGTCTCAGCCGGAATACGCTGCCAGATCTCTTCGGTTATGAACGGCATGAGCGGATGCAGAAGCCGCATGCATCCATCGAGTATCCAGATGAGCATACTCGCCGCATGGGACTTCTCTTTTTCATCCTCGCTGTACAGCTTCAATTTAGATATCTCAATATACCAGTCACAGAATTCATGCCAGAAGAACTCATAGATGAATGAAGAGACGTCGTTCAACCGGTACTCCGAGAGATAACGGTTCATCTTCTCAACCGTCTCCCTGTACAGGGACAATATCCATCTATCCGCGGTGTCCATTTCCAATTCCGGAATATCGCGAATCGGGAGGCCCTCGATGTTCATCAGCACGTACCTGGAGGCATTCCAGATCTTGTTTGCAAATCGGGCTCCCACGTTGAACTTATCCATTGACAGGAGCAGATTCTGACCGAGGGGTGTTATATTGACTATGGTGTAGCGCATCGCATCGGCACCGAACTCCTCGACTGCATCGAGCGGATCAATACCGTTGCCGAGAGATTTGCTCATCTTTCTCCCTTTTTCATCCATGACGACACCGTGAATGTATACATCTCTAAAAGGAACTTTCCCCATGAATTTGAGCCCGCTCATTATCATTCGTGCCACCCAGAAAAATAGAATCCCCGGATCTGTCACGAGCAGATCGGTTGGATAGTAGTAGCCGAGATCCTCGGTCTTATCCGGCCAGCCGAGCGTGGAAAAAGGCCAGAGCTGGGAAGAAAACCAGGTGTCGAGCACATCTTCATCCTGGTATATATTCGATCCCCCGCAGTTGGGGCATGTGGTAGGTTCTTCGATGGACGCAAACACTTCTGTGCAGTCCCTGCAGTAGTACACCGGGATACGATGGCCCCACCATATCTGCCGTGAAATGCACCAGTCCCGAATACCGTTCATCCAGTTCAGGTATACCTTTCTCCAGCGATCCGGATGAAACACGACCTCGCCCTTTTCCACGGCATCGATCGCCGGCTTTGCAAGCAGGTTCATTTTCACGAACCACTGCTCCGACAGGTACGGCTCAATAACCGTATGGCAGCGGTAGCAATGCCCGACCTCATGGTCATGGGGTTCCTGCTTTATAAAAAACCCCTGCTCTTTCAGCTCCTCGAGCACTACCTGCCTGCACTCATACCTGTCCATTCCGACGCAATCGGCAATGGCATTTTCGTTCAGGGTCGCATCTTCATTGAAGATATTTATCTGATCAAGATTATGGCGGATACCGATCTCAAAATCGTTCGGATCATGAGCAGGAGTAATCTTCACAGCGCCTGTTCCAAACTCCTTCTCCACATACGCGTCTGCAATCACTGGAATCTCGCGGTTGACCAGCGGCAGGATCACGGTTTTTCCGATATACCCGGTGAAGCGTTCGTCATCCGGATGCACCGCGACCGCGACGTCGCCGAGCATCGTTTCCGGCCTGGTGGTTGCAACCACCAGTCCGCCTTCTTCGTTACTGAATGGATAACGAATATGGTACAGGTACGCCTGCTCCTTCTCATGGTCCACCTCCTCATCAGCAAGAGCTGTCCCGCAGCGCGGACACCAGTTAATTATATACTTCCCCTTATAGATCATACCCTCATTGAAAAGCCGTACAAACACCTCTCGTACCGCTCGTGAAAGGCCTTCATCCATGGTGAAGCGTTCCCGCTCCCAGTCGCAGCTTGCACCGAATTTACGAAGCTGCCGTATAATAGTAGACCCGTATTTTTTCTTCCATTCCCAGACAAGCTCGACAAACCTCTCGCGGCCCACATCATACCGCGTCTTCCCCTCTTTCGCGATCTCCTTTTCAACGACATTCTGTGTCGCTATTCCCGCATGATCAGTGCCCGGCAGCCAGAGTGCGTTGAAACCCTGCATACGCTTCCAGCGTATCATAACATCCTGTATCGTATTGTTGAGCCCATGCCCCATGTGCAGAACCCCGGTAACATTAGGAGGCGGTATGACGATTGTGAAGGGCGTTTTATCCTCGTCTACTTCAGAGTGAAAAAAACCGTTCTCCTCCCAGAAACGATACCACTTTTCTTCTACCTGTTTTGGGTCGTACTTCTTGTCCAGTTGCATTATAATGGTAAACCCTCCTCGAATCACAAAAAATAGCATAATGAATAGGCAGGTATAAGTCAAACAAATTGGGGAGCAAGCGGAGAGCGGAGCGATGTCTTCATCCCGCGTTTGGTATGACAACAGTTTCATCGCGTTTGCTGATGACCTTCCTGACCACCGAATAAAAAAGGGCGGATATGGGAAACTGCACAAGCACGCACGCAGCCACGCCGAGCATCGCCTGGCTTTGAAACGTACTGAGTGTAATGACCATAGCAACAGGCAGGTTTTTCGTTCCGTTCTGGAAGAGGAGCCCAACAGAGGTTTGATAGTCGAAATCGAAAACCTTGATCATAAAATATGCGGCAGTAAGGGACGTCGCGTAGTACAGCGAAGCGGTAAAAACACCCCAGAGTATGACAACCGGGTTTTCCGTTATTATTCTTTCCCAGAGTGCAATGGATATAAGGATGACAAAGAGCTCTATAATTCCTGAGATCGTGGACAGTGTCGGACTGATAAAACGCAGAACCTCTCTTGTTATATATTTTTTAAAAAGCACACGCAAAACACCGGCAAAGATGAATGGCAGCACAATAAGAAACAGGAGGTTTTTTATCAGAATGAAAAGAGAAAAGTTCGTCAAGCCCTCAAAAAGCAGGGTAAACCCGAACGGAACCAGAAAGAGATAGTAGATAGATGTAAAGGACTGAATAATGAGAGTAAGGAGCACGTCACCCCCGAGAAATGCCGCCCATGCAGACAGCATGGCATCAGGGGGAACTGTGGAGGAAATAACGATTCCAGTGCTCAGAAAGTTGAACTTTCCGGGAATAATCCTCGACACAATGAGCGCAAGCACAGGGGAAAGCACGGTAAGCACGTAGCTTGCGATAATCTGGGAGCTATACAGCCTGAACTTCAGGAGGCTTGACATCTTCACCGGAAACACCATTAAAAAAATCATGGTGAATAGGAGAGGAGTAAGTAAAAATTTCAGTCCTAACACACGCTCATGGTTGAAGCGTCCCACAAAATACCCCACCACCATTGCGATCAACGCCCAGAGAAGAATATATTTTCTGAATCTGAGGTTTAAGTTATGCATGGGGTGTTTTCCTCAGAGCACGTCATATATCTGGAGCAGAGATTCAATTGTATTATCGGCCTTCGCATCTCCACGGTAATTCTTATCCTTCACAGTGGTAAGTCCCGACGGGATAAGAACCGCCCTGTAGAAACCCGCATTCTTGCTTCCCTCTACATCACGCGAGAGTGTATCGCCGATATACATACACTGTCCGGCTTTCAACCCCGTATACCGAAGGGCCTCTTCGAATATCTCTGTTCCAGGTTTCCTGTACCCCGTTGCACTCGAAAGAACGACTGCGCTAAAGTAACGATCAATATCGAACTTCTTCAGTCTCTCCGGAATGAGGGTCCGGGAAATGGTATTGCTCACCACAGAAAGGGTATACTGGTTCTTATAGAGTGTCCGCACGACACGCACCACATCCCGTCTCGGTCTGTGCCGGTACAGGTAGTATTCGAAAATACTGCTCAGGTTCTCTCCGATTCTTGCGATCGCCATGCAGATTTCTTCATTCCCGCACCATTTTTTCAGCACAAATCGCTTCCATATCTCCGCATTCGGCAGTTCCCTGTAGCCGTTGCTCCTGTACCAGGATTCGTATGCAGAAATACCTTTTTTAATGGCCGAGGTAAGGGCACCCTCTGTCATTGATACCCCTATTCCTTCAAGGATTCCACGTATAATCCCGACTCCGCGTGCATATGAAGCTTCATCCGGAAAAATGTTTTCAATCACACCGCCATAATCGAAGAAGACACCCTTTATCCTGTTCTGCAGGGAGCTCTTTATTTTATCCATTGGCTCTGTCCTGGATTTTTCTTAGTTGCAGGAGAAGGGAATCCTTGATTTCAACATCATCCCATGAGAGTGCCTCTCCCATCTCAACATCATTTTTTAAAAGGGCGCCTGATGCAAGCCCCAACGGCAGAAGGTTCTGTTCTGAAGCGATATCAAACCGCTCTAAACCGCCCCGAACTCTGAATCCGCCTATACCGTCAATGTACTCTCCCTTTTCGAGATTTTTCTTTGCGATTGTAATAACCTCTGTGCGAAGCGGACCGGAGGGTGCAATCGTTGTTTTACCGTAAAGGCATGCCCAGGAGATTGAATCAGCGACTTCGAGACTCGTTAGATGATACGGCCTGTATAAAAGGTAATTCGGCCCCTCTCCGATTTTGAGATACTTCATCATCTGATCGGCGATCGGTCCTTTTGAACGCACAACCGCAAACACGCCGGGCGCAAGGTCTCCTATCATGTAATCAACGACTCCCTCACGATTGAGGATGCCGCCCTCTTTTTGTAATGAAAAGACCTGTGCAAGCTCCTCTTTTGATACAACCGGACCGTGCATGTTTCGCCTGTCCACAGTCAAACCCACGGCATTCGCGACACAGCTCATCTCAACCATTGTTTTCGTGCCATCAACAAACTCGGTCAGAATCTTCGGATTCAACCCCTTTTCCCCTGCGGCAGCACTGAGCGTCAGGGGCGTTGCACTCACATCAAGAGGATTGTTCTTCCCCTTGCCGCATGCCACAACACTCATCCCTGCCAAACGGGTGAAATCACAGAGGTCCTTTATTGCAGCTGGTTCATCACCGGCGCAAACCGTATACACCACACCGGCAGCCTTCGCAAGCAAGCTCAGCTGCAGGCCCACAGTCACATCGGTTTCAACGTTCAGCATACCCACATGCTTTTTGTTCATAATACTGAAATACGCAATCTCCGCTCCGGTTTCGGGGTCTCCGGTCGCTTCCAGTACCATGTCGATGGATTCAAGCTGCGCAATGATGCGCGGTGATGTCGTCACGATCCGTCGGGCTTTGGCCGCCTCCTCGAGAGTTTTTACCTCGACAGCGGAGACATCATCCGTTCCTTCGAAAGCGGCGCGTGCGCGTTCAACATCGATATCGGAAACTGCAGCAACCTCCATTCCCGGACAGGACTGAACGGCCTCAACAATTCCACGCCCCATAAAACCGGCACCAACAAGCCCGACCTGAATCCGCTCCCCCATACGCTCCAGTTCACATAGTTCATCGTACAGATACATCGGTGGTTTTCCCACTCCTCAATTTTTATTAAAAATTTCAGTACCCCGGACTTTCAGGCTTGAGGGTGCCGGATTCCGATTTCATACTGCAGGCAAAAATCCTCATCCCAGTCAATATCCCGAATACCCCGGCGTAAACCATGCATAGCATAACATTATTACCGAAAAATGAAAACGAGAAAGTCTTTTTTCGCCGCGCACTTAAATATGTTGAAACAATTGCAATACAACGTATAATGTGTACGCGGAGTTTTTCATGAAAAAGTATGCAATTGCAATAGATCTAGGAGGTACCAACCTCAAAGGCGGAATAGTTTCAATTGATGGGGATATCTCTCTTTACAGGCTCATTCCCTCGGAGATAGAGAAAGGCCCAGACCGAATACTGAAAAACCTCATTCACACAATCGGCACCCTGCTCGAAAATGCCAGGGCCAAGCAAAAAATAATAGAAGGCATCGGGGTAGCAACTCCCGGTATAATAGACCCGGACTTCGGGGGTCTGACAGGAGGTGCGGAAAACCTGCCGGGCTGGAAGAACACCCCGTTCATGCGAATTATTCACAGCAAATTCAACATCCCTGTTTTTGCCCATAACGACGTTACGGCAACCGTACTGGCCGAACACAGGCACGGCGCAGGAAAAGGCAAAAAAAACATCGTTCTCGCCTCATTCGGTACTGGAATCGGAGGCGGGATTATTATCGACGGTAAACTGTACGGTGGTGCAGCAGGGTATGCGGGTGAGATCGGACATCTCGTTGCCTCATTCGGAGGAGAAACATGCGCGTGCGGAGTAAAGGGCTGCTGGGAAGCATACGCCTCTCTCGGCGGAATTGTTCGTACTGTCAGAAACCATCTCAATGACACAAAACATCTCAAAGACACATTGAAAAAAAGCCCGATATTTACTACTATTAGAGAAGCCGAGGACGCGGATATTCCTCGTTTGCTGTTCGACGCGGCACGAGAAAATGACAGGTCTGCGCTCGAAATCGTTGATGAAATCGGTCAATATACAGCTGTGGGGGTCGGCAGCCTCATCAACATCCTCAATCCGGAGTTGTTCATAATAGGAGGAGGGATTGCGGAGGCGGGTGCAATCTATCTCAGGGCAATAAAGAAGCACCTTCCTAACTGGACATTGAAGGATTCACTTGAAAGCGCGGAGGTAATGCTTGCAAAACTCGGGTATACAGCAGGCCTGATAGGCGCCTCGATACTTGTGTTTGAGAATATCAACAGGCTTACTGCTGAATCGTCTTAAAAAGTGGCGTGAATCCCCTCAGGGACTTTCCCCAGGGGGAAAGTCCCTGGCGGGATGTGCCCCTGGCGGGATGTGCCCCTGGCGGGATGTGCCCCTGGCGGGATGTGCCCCTGGC
>CAYSRJ010000001.1:50615-80835 GCA_964433545.1 uncultured Spirochaetota bacterium
CCCTGGCGGGATGTGCCCCTGGCGGGATGTGCCCCTGGCGGGATGTGCCCCTGGCGGGATGTGCCCCTTTACAGACAACTTATATTATACAGAGGTATCGAACTGAATGAAAAAGATAGGTAAGTGAACTTTCAAACTTAAAAGGTGCAAACCAATAAATGCCTGATGGTGCACTTGCCTAATGGTTTTTACCTATAGAATGGCATAGTAGGTAACGTGACATAATAAGTCAATAGAGCATAAAATTCTGGTACCTGTGCCCTTGGTACAAAAAACGAGGATTTTAATGAATAAAACCATATATAAGAGGTGCATTCTTTTTATTCTGCTCTTCCTGTGTCTTTCAACAGGAATACTCCAGGCAGCTGTATCGCTCAACTTCGATAATGCGGACATCGAAGTTTTTCTGAAAACCATGAGCGAGATAACAGGAAAGAGCTTTATCCTCAGCAATAACGTAAAGGGCACCATCAGCTTCGTTTCATCGAAGGAGGTGCCACAGGACAGGGTGTACGATATTGTTCTTTCAATTTTGAAGGTCAAGGGATTTACCGCAGTGCCCGGAGAAAACAATGTGGTGCGCATTTTCCCGTCTCAGGAAGCTCTTAAGATGAGCGGCCGTATCTTCTACGGCACCGAACCGACCGATGAAAAAGTGGAAGGTATCTTTACCCAGATCATACCGCTCGCCTTTGCCGATTCCTCAACCATACTGAATGCCGTACGTCCGCTCTTTCCGAATGAACTGCTAATAACTGCATACACCAGGACCAACGCTCTCCTCGTAAACGGCGACAGGAAGAATATCTCACTGCTTCTGAATATGGTAAAGTTTCTGGATACCGCGCTTCCAACGGCACAGTCGGATATACACATATACAAACTGGAGAATGCGGGGGCGGAAGAAGTAGCCACAACTCTGTCCACCCTTGCGAGCAGTATTCCGGTGCAACAAAGGGATGTAAAACAAAAGCCACAGACAGAACAGTCTGCATTCAGCGAGCGGTTCAAGGTCGTTGCCAACAAGGAGACAAACTCCCTTATTATCATCAGCGCGCCTCAGGACTATGAAAAAATCGAAGGGATAATAAAAGGGCTCGATGTCAAGCGTGATCAGGTGCTCGTGGAAGCACTCATTGTAGAGATCAGCCTCAACGACGACCAGACATTCGGATTCGACTGGAGCGCTCTTATCGATACACCGTATGCCGCGGATGTGGTTGCGTCAGGTAACACGGGGCTGTACTCCGAAGGCCTCCAGCAAGGCGGACTTCCCGGCCTCACGGTGGGTCTTTTGAACGGCACTCTGCCGAATGTATACGCAATACTCAACGCCAACAGGGAGAACACAAATCTCAAGATCCTTTCCACCCCCGAAATCGTTACGGTTGACAACAACGAGGCGACAATCAACATAAGCGAACAAATTCCTTTTCTCACGAGCTCGCGGGTTGATGAGCAAAACAATGTGATACAGACATTCGACTACAAGGACATCGGCATCATTCTCAAGCTGACCCCCCACATCAATAAAAACGGTTATATCACCATGGAGATCGAACAGCAGATCAAAAAACTGGTCGAGAGCACCAGGACGCTCGAAAACCCGTCAGTGTACAAGAGAGAAATTACCTCAAAGGTTACCGTAAAAGATAAGCGAACGATCGTTATCGGCGGACTCATCAGGAATGATGTCACGAACATCGAACAGAAAGTACCGCTGTTAGGCGACATACCGCTTCTTGGGCTGCTCTTCAGAAAACAGATCAAACAAAGCACACGAACGAACCTCCTTATTTTTCTTACCCCGCACATCATCACGGAAGATACAGATATCCAGAAGATCACTGAAAAAAAACGAGGGGAGCAGGAGGAGTTCGAGCAAAAGAAAAACAAAAAATCCAGGTCTCGCAAATGAAAATAAAACCCCCAGGGCCGCCGACTAAAACCGCACAAAAATCCTTTATCGGTCAAAAATTCGGCGAGATACTCGTCGCTCTGGAGAAAATCGATGAGCAGGAGCTTGAAAGCGTACTCATCGCACAGAAAAACACCACGGTTAGAATCGGAGAATTCCTTCTTCAGAGGAATATCATTACTGAGGGCGACCTCCTGCAAGTGCTCTCATACCAGCTCGGAATCGATTATAATGACGACCTTCCGGGCAGCTACAGTCTCATGCTTTTGAGCAGTCTTTCCCGGGCGTTCATAAAAAAGTACACGGTCCTTGTTATCGACGAGTCCGACAATGCAGTTGACGTCGCGATCAACGACCCCTTTCAATTCGACGTAATAGAAAATATACGTGTGCTGACCGGAAAAGAGGTGAGACTCGTTCTCGCGAAGAAACTCGATATTCTGAAGTTGTCCGATATTCTTGCAGGTGAAGGAGGTGAAAGTGCGGATCAGGTTATCGAGGATATGAAGGAAGAACCCATACAGATTATAGGGGACATTGATGAAACAGGCGAGGATGTTCTCGATCTCGCCAACGAAGCTCCCATCATAAAGCTTGTGAACCTGATGATCACTGAAGCGCTGAAATCACGGGCGAGTGATATTCACATTGAGCCATCGGAGGAGGGCATATCCGTGCGGTACCGAATCGACGGGATTCTGTACAATGTTCTCTCCCCTCCGAAAAAGTACCAGCAGGCGCTCGTATCGCGGATCAAGATCATGGCGCATCTGAATATTGCTGAAAACAGACTTCCACAGGATGGAAGGATCAAGATAAAATACGGAGCGGCTGACGTTGACATACGGGTCTCTCTAATACCATCTGTGGTCGGTGAACGGGTTGTTATGCGGCTCCTCGTAAAGGATGAAAGGCGTTTCAACATAGAAAAGCTCGGCATGAACAATACACTTCTCACCCTGTTCAGGGATATTCTCAAAATCCCGCACGGAATTATAATCGTATCCGGACCGACAGGAAGCGGAAAAACCACAACACTCTACGCCGCAATCAAGGAAACCAGCACATCGGAAAAGAATATAATTACTATTGAGGACCCGGTCGAATACAGGATCAAGGGAATCAGCCAGATACAGGTCAATCCTAAAATCGATCTCACCTTTGCGCGGGGCCTCAGATCGATCCTGCGGCAGGACCCCGAAATAATCATGGTCGGAGAAATTCGCGACAGGGAAACTGCAGAGATCGCCATACAGGCCGCAATGACCGGACATCTGGTATTTTCAACCGTGCATACGAATGACGCTGCAAGCGGTGTCGTTCGGCTGATAGATATGGGTATAGAACCCTACCTCATCTCCTCGACGGTCAACTGCTTTATTTCACAACGGCTGGTCCGCGTCCTCTGTCCGGACTGTAAGAAAAAGATCACCGTAGCCCCTGAAATACTGCGCAACGAAGGTATCGACCCTGAGTTGTTCGGAGGAGGGAAGGTGTATACTGCTGCAGGCTGCTCCAAATGCCACAATACCGGGTACATAGACAGAATCGGCATCTATGAGATTATCAGAGTAGATGAGCAGGTAAGAAAAATGATCGTCGAAAAGAGGGACGCATCATACATACGGGACCAGTGTATCCGTTCCGGGATGAAACCGATGCTCTTTGACGGCATTCAAAAAGTGCTTGACGGGGTTACTTCTCTTGAGGAAGTCGTGAGGGTTATACGGGAATGATTTACGAGTACAGGGCGCTGACACAGAGCGGCAAGAATATACGGGGCATCATTGACGCTGCTGCGCTTGAAGGCGCCCGTGAGAAGCTGAAGAGCAGGGGGCTTTTTATCCAGGAATTGACCGAGATGAAGCGGGGCGGATCTGCGCTTTTGCGGTCTTTTTCCTTTACGAGGCGCAGAACAAAGGCCGCACAGATCACACGCCAGCTCTCCTTCCTTCTAAGCGCACATATGCCGGTTGTCAATGCGCTTGACGGTGTTATCGAGCAGATCGACGATGAAGAACTGAAGAAAATCATGATCGAAATACGTGAGAAGCTTAAAGAAGGGAAAAGCCTTTCACAGGCCTTTTCGGAGTATCCCGACTATTTCAGCAGGATGTACGTGAGCTCTCTCCATGCAGGTGAAGTATCGGGAACTCTCGGCACTGTTTTTGCCCGCCTGTCGGTCATGCACGAAAAAAATCAGGCACTTATTTCCAAGCTCAGGTCCTCACTCACCTATCCGGTTCTTTTACTCGTATTTGCATGTATCATTATCATTTTTCTCATTTCCTTCATTGTGCCGACCTTTTCCCGGTTGTTCGAGGAGTTCGAGCAGGTGCTGCCGCTTCCAACCAGGATCCTCATCGGTATTTCAGGCTTGTTAAAGACGTCATGGTGGATTCTTCTCATCATAATCGGGGCTGGGGTTCTGGTGCTGCGTCGATTATACAGGCGTGAAAGTGTAAGGCTGTACTTCGACCGCCTCGTTTTAAAGCTTCCTGTCGTAAAAAGAGTCCTCACAGACACATTCAAGATCAGATTTGCCTACACGATGAGCCTCATGCTTTCAAACGGAATTGGAATCATCGAAGCGCTCCAGAACACCATGGGAGTGTTCAGAAACAGGGTTTTTTCAGACATTCTGGGCAGGGCAGTCGAACGGATAAAAAAGGGTGAACGGCTGTCCAGGGCGCTGTCCCACAGCGAGCTGTTCAATGCAGCGCTGCTCGGCATGATACATGCCGGAGAAATGAGCGATAGTGTGCCGGAAGTGCTCGAAAGTATTGCCCGCAACATCGAGGTCGAGCTCGGTGAACGTATCGCCACTCTCACAACTCTTGCCGAGCCGGTGCTCATCATGATTATCGGCTCCATTGTCGCGTTTACCGTACTCTCGATAATGTTGCCGATTTTTCAGATAAATCAGATGTTCGGTTGATTTTTACGTTCTCGATTCACACCATTTCAGGAGATATGGATGAACATAGACTTCATAAAGATGCACGGCACCGGAAATGATTACATCTATCTTGACCTTGTTAAAAATAAATACGACGTCGATTTCAGCGAGCTCGCACGGGAAATGTCTCCCCGTCACTACGGGATTGGTGCGGACGGGCTGATTCTGGTCATGGAAAGCGCACGCTGCGACATTCGTATGAGGATGTTCAATGCAGACGGGAGCGAGGCCGAGATGTGCGGAAACGGTATCCGGTGTGTGGGAAAATACGTATACGACAGCGGGTACACGAAAAAGAGAGATTTCAGTGTAGAAACGAAAGCGGGTGAAAAAGTAATTTCAGTCCTCGAACTGGATGAAGCCGGAAAGGCCGGCTCTCTTCGTGTCGACATGGGCCGGCCGATTCTCTCGGGCCCGGACATTCCCGTAGCCTTCGATATGAAACCGGTCGTCGATGTTGCGATACTCGGCTACCGGGGTACCGCAGTAAGCATGGGAAATCCCCATTTCGTAACCTTTGTCGATGAGATCACCGATAGAATGGTGCTCACCGACGGGCCGAAGCTCGAAAACGCCGCCGAGTTTCCGCAGAAGGCGAATATAGAATTCGCGCAAATTCTCGATCGAAAGAATATCCTGATGCGGGTCTGGGAACGGGGAGCCGGAGAAACCCTCTCCTGCGGAACCGGCGCGTGCGCAGTTGCGGTTGCGAGCACATTGAGTGGATTTACCGATCGCACGGTTCAGGTCAGGGTGAAAGGCGGTTTACTTACCATCCGGTGGGACGAAAAAAACGATACGGTGCACCTTGCCGGACCCTCTGTCGAAGTTTTTCGCGGCACATACCGCTTTAAATAATAGCGATCCTGTTTTTTCCTTCATGCTTTGCCCTGTACAGCGCTTCATCCGCCATTTTCATAAGCTCGTCCATATTCGTTGTATCAGCAGGAAGTCCTGCAATACCGATACTTATAGTTACCTTCACTGTTTTACTATCCGTCGGAATCCTGATGGCCTTGTCTGAAAAGAGATTCATGAGCCGCTGTGCAATCTTCAGTGCAAATGACTTTCCAGTGTTGGGAAGAACGATAATAAACTCATCCCCGCCATATCGGGCGGGAATATCGGAACTTCTCACAGACAGGCTCACGCTCCTGGCAAGCTCCTTCAAAACGAGATCACCGACCTGGTGTCCATGCATGTCATTTACCGATTTAAAATTATCCACATCGAGCATAATACAGGCAAGAGGTTCATTGTAACGAAGCGCCCTGTCGACTTCTGACCGCAGGGTTTCCACAAAATAACGGAAATTATACAGCCCGGTCATGGAATCCCGCATGGATAGGTCTTTCACCTTCTCATAGAGAATGGTGTTGTGTATCGATACTGCAAGATGACGTGATACGCGCACGATTCTCCCCTCAAAATCGTAACCATCCATATTACTGGCGGCAGGGTCGTTTACATTTAGAACACCGATTGTCCGTTCGCCTGAAATAAGAGGAACAGAACAGGCAACATTGCTCAGGTATTTTTTTCTTCCGCTTTTTTGAAATTGGGATCTCGAATAATCCTTCAGGAAAATATTCCGCTTTCGCTTCAGCGCTTCGTACATAACGCTCTCCCTTTCGACTGGAACCATAAAATTGGGAGGCATGTCCGGGTGGTTTGAAACAAACAGCCTGAATTCCCGCTCACCTTCATCGAGAGTGAAGATGGTGAACAACCGGGCACCGAGAAAGGATGAAAGCCTCTCACGAATAAAGGCCTTTTTCAGCTCAGCATCAAGAAACTGGTTGAGGTCCTGGGCGAATTCGGCTTCCTGTGACAGCATCTCTTTCTGACTGGCTGCAGTGTTTGTGAGGTTGAGCAATTTTTCCCTGTTCTGTCGGAGACGTTCCTCCTCCTCCTTCAGCGTCAGAAGAGATCGTATTTTTGCCGTGAGTATTTTGCTGCTGAAGGGCACAGTGACAAATTCGTTTGCACCGTATTCAATTGCTGTCAACACATCCTCTTCTGTTTGTGATGCTGAAACTGCAATAATGGGAGTATTTTTAAACTCCTTCTGTGATCTGATTTTCCCGCATATCGTAAAACAGTTCTCAGTGGTTTGCCCATGAAAGGAATCCGGATTGAGTAAAACGAGGTGTATGCATTTTTTTAACAGAACCCCAAAGACCTCTTCAGAATCGGAGGCGAAATAGATACCATACCCTTGATTGCTCAGGGTTTCAGCCAGGACAGAACCTGAACTGTGGCTGTAGTCGACAATGAGCAGATTTTTTTTCATAAATTCCTGTATAGAAGTAGGATTTACAGAAAATCTCTAACACGAACCTTGGAAGCAGATTCAACCGAGCAGGAAAGAACATAAGAAACAGCAGCATTTCCGACAACATTTACCAGGGTTTCAATCTGGAAAATCACTGCTGAAATACCGAGTATCAATGCATACCCTTCTGCCGGAAGTTTGATAATCTGAGAAAGCACGATTGAAAGCAGTATGAGACTTCCGCCGGAGAGTCCGTCCAGTTTGAGGCTCAAAACCGTAATCAAAAATACAATGATGATCTGAAGATATATCGAAAGGTCAAGGCCGTACGCCTGAGCAACAAAGAGAGTGGAGACGCCTGCAGCAACACCGCTTCCGGATAGACTGAATGCCGTGCCGATTGCTGAAACAAAGGTAAAGACCTGGCGATCGGTGCCGAGGTTATACTCCATACACTCAACAAGGGCGGGAAATGCAGTATACCCATTTCCCGAAACGTAACCGAGTATAGCTGCAGGCAGCACGGCATGCACGAACTTGAAAGGATTCAGCCCTGTTAGAAAAAATACGAGCAGCGCCTGAATAATAAATACCTGGATAAAGGAACCCCCAATAACGATAAGAACAAGTTTCAAATATGGAAGGATAGAGAATTTCGTCATGAAACCCATCAGGTATCCGATATAGGCAAAAAGTCCTATCGGGAGAAACTCGAGAATAATGATGGTGAGCTTGTGCAGAGTTGTGTCTATGCTTACAATAAGCCCGTGAAACTCATCGGCATCCTCTTTGGCGAGTATAATACCGCTGCCGATAATAAAGGAAACAAACACAATCGATAGAACAGCAAACCCTGATTTCAAGAAGCCTGCAATACTATCCGGTACAATAGCCTGTACGAAGTCTGCGGTTTCAGGATAGTGCAGCACATTTGGAGATTCAAAAGCATTGATGTTCATACCCATGCCCGGTTTGAGCACATCGCCGAGTACGACACCGATCGTCGCGCCCACGACAGTGAGGAGAATAAAATAACCGAGCGCTTTAACGAGCACAATAAAAAGACTTTTTCTCTGCCGTAAATAGATTACGTTGCGAATTACGGTAAAAAATACTAGCGGAAATACAAGAAAATTCAGAACACGAAAAAAAAGTATACCGCCTGTTCTCAGTGGTTCGAGGAATATTGAGTTGTGGCCGATATAGCTGCCGACAAGAATCCCCATAACAAGACCGGCAATCATTTTTATCCAGAATTTCATGTCCCTCTCCTTGATTTATTTGGACATTACGGTTTTTATTAAAATCCTGTTTTTTATACCAGAATTTTATGTTAAAATTACTGTAGAATATTACAAATATCTTTAATTGCATTCTCTAGGTAAAAATTATCAGGCACGTTTTTTTAATCTAAGACCTTTGAAAGTTTACGTGCCTATCATACTTCATGCTTATGATAAAGTCAAGAACACCCCGAAAGGCGGTCTAAATGATGAAAAAAATACTTGCAGTACTCGGTGCATGCACGGTTATGCTTGTTATATCGACCGGATGCGCAACAAGGAAAACCGGTGCCAGAGAAACAGTAAAGCCCGGCGAGCTGGCAAAAAAATACAATATCAAAATGACCCTTACACATCTCACCGATGAGGTTTTAATCAAACGGTTCGGCGCCAAAAGCAACCCTTTTATCGCTCCCCGTTCTCTTATGGGTATTAACGATTTCTCTGTATTCGAAGTCGTTGTTCAGAATAACACACAAGCAGGCAGTATGGAGGACGCTTCCATCACCGTTGTACTGAAAGGTATCCGTCTTCTCTATGGTGGCAGGTCTATTGCGCCGATAAATCAGTTCAAGCTGTCCGATATATGGGACAATGAAGGGCGGCATGCCCATGGCAGGGAGTATGACATTTCGAAAATGAAATATACAGTGAAAAGATATGTTTTCCCGAACACGCTTAAAATACCGACGGGAGACACATACAGTGGAATAATCGTATTCATGGGCAGGTTCCCGGCTTACGGTGAAGGAAGCGTACATATTCCCGTGATGACGGCCGACAAAGAGCTTATCGGGATATTTCATGATGAGTTTGAATTCTAGTACAAAGTTGAACACTTAAAATAAATAATCATAGTATCGACAGAAAAACCCCTCCCCAAAAAGGGAAGGGGTTTTTTTACGTTTTCTTTTCAACCTAAAAGCCGAATCATTTCATTCCATCGTTAGAAATCAATGTCAGCATTCAGGTACAGTCCGCCGTCAATACCGGCAACTGCAGGTACGTATGCATAGCCGTTACCGTCAGTTATAGCATAACCGACACTCCATTTTGCAGCACCGACCTTGGCATACACGCCAATATCAGCGCCCTGGAAGGTGTCTGCACCATCGGCAAGTGAAAGACCGGCCGCAACCGTTGCGCCGTAGGTATCGGTAAACGCAGCATCCACATCAATACCGAGCTGGTCGACCGTGTTAACATCGTCACCGTTGAGTGACACGCCGATCGTCGCAGGGCTGTATGTGACGCTTGCGCCCACACCGTATGCCCAGGCTTCATTGAGTGTATCATACTTGAAACCTGCAGCAACGCCGAGCATTCCGCCGACGAGGTCTGTAGCTTTCGCATCGATACCGAAGTTGCCCTTGTAGTCGGCATTGTCCTGCACGAGGTAGAAGAGCTCAAGAGAAGCAGGACCGACTTCAGGAACGTCAACAAGAACACCGATGTCGTTTAAGGTATCGGAGCCTTCGCCGAATCCGAGAGCGAACGTAGCGGTGGCCATACCGGCATCAACCTCGAACTTCCATGCAAGCGGATCGATCCAGGAACGTACTTTTGACCGCTCATAGGCGTGTCCCGTAACCTCATACTTTCTCGAATAGAGGCTTGTGAGACCGGCGGTATTCTTGAGGCCAACCGGAAGGCCTAACGCAGCGCCAACATCCGTGGTCAACTGGAAGTACGGAACCGAGAAGATCGCGCCCTGTGAAAATCCAAGTGGGTCAGCAGGATCAACAACCACAAGACTCTGTGTGAACGCTTTGCTTCCTGCGAGCTCGAAGAGAATCGCGTTGTACTCGTCAGGATACAGGGTAAAATCGACGTACATGTTGTAGAAACCGATATTGCCCTTTGCCGCATCAAACGGTGTAATTGCACCGAAGGTGAACTCGCCGCTCGCCTTCATAACCGATGCTTTTTCGTCCATCAGCTTGGCTGCCCGTGCTTCCGGCTCGTACATCTCCATTGCGAATAAAGGAGCAACAAACGCAAAAAGCACCACTGCAGCTGTTAGGATAATTCCTAATTTCTTCATTTTTTACTTTTCCTCCTCAAATGAGTGTATTCAAAAGGGCCAACGACCCTTTTATCCAGGTAGACCCCGAATAATATACGTTATCAGTACATCTTTCGGCTTGCCAGGCCCTCAGGAAATTTGAAGCGTTCCCCCTCCTTTTTTAGGATGCATAGTTCTCTACAAAAAACCAGAACCCGCCACACATCTCTATAATAAAACGCCGAAGCGAAGCTTCAAACCCCATTCAGCCAGGCAATTAGTGAAAGATTATACTTTTTTATGCTAAAATGCAAGTAAATTTTTCCAAAAAATGTAAAAAAACCTTATAAATTAAGTAATATGTAAGAGAAATTGTGTTTCATACAGGTTTATGTATAGTAACAATACGGTACAAGGAAATAAATACCTCTTACCGTACATCCTCCCTCCGAAACAGTACGAGGAAACAAATCCGGTGCGAACTACCCCTTTCTAACACGAAGACCACACAAACGTCCACATAATCATACGTGGCATACCTGTGTGCATCTACAGTGTCGTCACTTTGCTGCAGAAACTTTAACAGCAGCAAAAGACGACACAATAATAACACTATCGAATTTTCCTGTCAAGAAAAATTCCACTATTCCCTGATTTCAAAATTATACGAGTATATCTGTTTGTTGCGTTCAAGATCGACACTGATAAAGGAATCATCCTTAATGTTGTCCCAGAGCTTGTACATCTGGTCGATCTGCTTAACCTCATGCCCGTTGACCCGCCTGATGATGTCGCCGCTTCTGCCCCCGAGCTCATACACGATGCTGTTGTTCGGAACACGTATGAGACGGAGGCCCTCCATACTGCCGTTTACCATATATGGACTGATGGCAATTTGCGTCAGTATCTGATTGACCTTGCTGAACACCTTGTTTTCCACATCACTTCTGCTCAGAACCTTTTTGATCTTCTGCGCATTTTCAAACCCCTGCGGCGCCTGCTGCTGCGTATTTCTCGTAATCGTCTTCCGCTGCCTGCTCTGCGGCCGCTGATACATGGAAAGCGCGCTCGTGCTCAGTCCGTCATTCATAAGCACCCTGAATTTTTCGATTTTCACGATCTCGTAATTGTCGATCATATCTCCCTTCCTGTATATGCTGCCCTCTTTTTCCCTCACCTTTCTGATAATAGCGATCGACCGACCACCGGAAAGAACGATAATACCGTCCAGTACGTACTTGTTGAGAAGGGGTGAATTGGAAACCTCCGAGTTTTCCATTTCGGATTCACCCACGGCCTTTTCAGGCACGGAAAAGAGCTTTGAATTGAACATGCTGATATCATATGAGTCTTCTTCCCTGCGGGGAGGGCTGTTTTGAACGGCCTGTATACCGGCGGCTTCTTCCGGTGCACCGGTGAGCTTTTTTTCAATGACCGTATCGATAAGCTTCGAGGACTGAAAAAGTATGAAAACAGAAACAACGACATAGATAATATAGAACAATTTTCTCATTACCGTTAAAATTTAACACTAAAAGAGAAATATTTCAATACACACACCGGCTGCAATGAAGGGAATCATCGGAAATTTGAAATCTCTTTTCACCTTTTTAGCCGAAATCAGCAGCACGCCGACAATAACACCTGCAAGGGCTGCAAAGACAAGTATTCTTATATCCTCACGAAATGAAAAATAAAGCCCTATTCCCGGAATAATAAAAAGATCTCCGGTGCCCACGGACATCACTTTTTTTCGCACATACACGAGGAGAACACTGAAAAAAAGAAGGGTGCACACCGCAATAAAACCGTACAGATGCAGAACGAACCTGTCCGGTAAAAACCCGAATAAAATAAAAAAAACAACAGCAGCAGCACCGGCATACACAGCGGCGACATCCCCAGCAGAAACCACTCTCCTGTCTATATCAACGAGTGAAAGGTACACGAGGAGGCCGACAAGGTAAATATAAATAAAAAATTGAAGGGAAAGCCCGTGTAACAGATACATACCCATGTACATACCCGGCAGTACGAGCTCGGCACAGAGGTACTGAACCGGGATCCTATACCCGCATACCCGGCATTTTCCCCTTTGACTCAGGTATCCCAGCACGGGCATGAGCTCAAAAAGCCCCAATCGCCTCCCGCACCCGGGGCAGAAGGAGGGGGGGCTCAGTATGGACAGACCGCGGCTGCTTCTGTAGGATAAAGTCGAAAGAAAACTTGCGAAAGCCAATCCAAAAAGGCCGATGAAAACAACCAATACCTTTTCCATTTTTAAAAGAAATTGCATACCGCATTTTGTATACGTAATCAGTGTACATACTCGAAAGCATTTTTGAAGATGCAATATCCGTCGCCTCGTTCATCAGTCGATCCTCTCGTCCAATCAGGATACTGATACACGCTCATCGCAGCTTCAGGGTGGGGCATGAGACCAAAAATCCGTCCTGTCGGGTCGCACAGGCCGGCGGCTGCATGCTCGGACCCATTCGGATTTTCGGGGAAACCCATTGTCGGCATGCCGTAACCGTCACAGTACCTGAGTGACACGAGCCCCTGCTCCTCCACTGCATCGAGTATCTCAGCCCCGGCGCACAATCTTCCCTCCCCGTGCCGGACAGGCAGCCGCAAAAAGTGCAAATCACGCGTAAAAATATTATGCGAGCCCTCTTCTGCTTTGAGACGCACCCACCTGTCGATAAAATAACCCTCTCTGTTCAGGGCCAGAGTCACCTGCTGCTCACCGTATCTGCCGTCTACAGCGGGTATCATTCCGAGACGAACGAGTATCTGAAAACCGTTGCACACACCAAGCAAGAGTCCGCCCTTTTGGACATACTCCACCAGCTCATCCCTGAACCGCTTCTTTTTATCGGAAACGAAAAACCTCAATTTCGCCGAAAATGCAACCCCCGCTCCCAGATCATCCCCGAAGGAAAAGCCGCCGGGTACAACAACGAGGCTGTACGTGCCGAGGCTGCCGGCATTATTGAGCACATCGTTGACATGGAGCCGTTCAGACTCAAACCCGGCGAGCTCACATGCCCCGACACTCTCGTAATCGCAGTTGATACCGTAACCGGTTAAAACAAGGGCCTTGGGTCGAGTGCGTGACAAATCCTTCTCTCCTCAAAAAGTTCATTGTTTCATTCCCAGGACTCTGTACAACGGGGCCCTGTACGCCTCGGCAAGTGCGCGCACTTCGATCGAGGCGACACTGCTGTTCCCGTTTCTGATGGTAATTTTCCCGTCTCCTGCCACCCCTCCGATTCTTGCATACGGCAGGCCCTCCATGAGCGACCGAAAGTCTTTTTCATTACACGTAGAAACACTCACAAGAAATCTTCCGGATGATTCGGAAAAAAGCATCTCTTCAGCCGTCAGACCTTCGGGGACATCTCGAGCACGGTGATCCGTTTCGGCGTGTACCGCACATCGTTTAGACAAGTGTCGTAAATACGAGAGGTTAATATGCGCACCGAGATCGCCGCCGATACATGACTCCGCAAGTGAAACGGCAAGGCCGCCTTCAGAAAGGTCATGGCCGCTTGCAATGAGCCCCCTGCACACGGCGGTATGATACTTTCTGTACAGCTCCATGTTTTTTTCAGCATCCACAGCCGGGACCGCACCAGACCATCCGCCGTACAGCCTGTAGTAGAGCGAGCCGCCGAGATGGCTTCCCGTTTCTCCGAGCAGGTATATCACATCTCCCTGCTTCTTGAAGTCGGAGGTCACGCATTTCGTTATATCAGGCACTATACCGACTGCAGATACGAGCACCGTGGGAATAACGCTTACCTTATGGCCGGCGACGTTATAGTCGTTTTTCATACTGTCTTTTCCCGATATAAACGGCGCTCCGAATGAAACAGCGGTATCATGCAACCCGCGCGCCGCACGCACGAGCTGCGCAAGCTTGAACTTTCCATCCGGCGTCTTAATGGGATCATACACGGGGTCCGGCCAGCAGAAATTATCCAACAAAGCAACACAGTCAGGATCAGCGCCGACTGCGACCGCATTTCTCAGCGCTTCATCAACGGCATGCGCCGCCATCACGTAGGTATCGATTTCCGAATAGAAGGGATTTATTCCCGCGCTGAGTGCAAATCCGCGGTTCGTGCCAGCCAGCGGCGCAATGACACCGCTGTCAGAGGGGCCTTCCTCCAGTGGACCGATAAGCGGCTTAACCACCGTGTTTCCCCCGACCTCATGGTCATACCGCCTGATCACCGGTTCCCTGCTGCAGACATTCAGATTCGACATCATATCCATAATTGTGTTATCGACCGGCGCACATTTCGGTTTTCTCTCGATGCCAGCAGGCTCTTCCCACTCTGCAGAGAGAAAGAGGGGAATACTTGAATGAAGAAACTCCAGATCGAGCAAACAGACCGTTCTTCCCTCATAGGTAATGTGAAAATACCCGGTATCGGTAAACTCCCCGATTACAACGGCAAGAACATCCCGGTCGGATGCAAGGTTGAGAAATTCGCCCAGATTTTCCTTCGGAACTGCCAGGGTCATCCGTTCCTGCGCCTCGGAGAGGAGTATCTCCCAGGGGTCGAGACCGGGATATTTCAGAGGCGCCTTTTCGAGCTCGAGTCGCGCCCCGTTTGTAATCAGAGCCATCTCCCCGACTGACGACGAGAGCCCCCCTGCCCCGTTGTCCGTAATACCCCGGTACAGCAGCCTGTCCCGCGCTTCAACAAGCATATCGAGCATCTTCTTCTGCGTGATAGGGTCGCCGATCTGAACTGCCTGTGAGGGAGATGTCTCCGATATCTCCTCGCTTGAAAAGGTGGCACCGTGTATGCCATCCTTGCCTATTTTACCGCCGACCATAACCACCGCATCCCCCGGCCTCGCCTCCTTTTCAGCAGTGTCACGTTTACCGATCCTCGCAGGCATTATTCCGACCGAACCACAGAATACGAGCGGTTTCCCCCTGTAGGCATGGTCGAAGATTATACTCCCGTTCACTGTGGGAATTCCGCATTTGTTCCCCCCATCCTCTATCCCCTTGATTACTCCGGCCATAACCCTCTTTGGGTGCATCATTCGAGGAGGAAGCTCCCCCCTCATGCCCGGGTCACCGAAACAGAGAACATCGGTATGCGCAATGATTCTCGACCCGAGCCCGGTTCCGGCCGGGTCCCGGTCACAGCCGACAATGCCGGTAATCGCCCCGCCGTACGGGTCGAGAGCGGATGGAGAATTATGTGTCTCCACCTTGAATGTGAGGTAGTGGCTCCGGTCAAACCGTACCACCCCCGCATTGTCCTTGAATACCGATACGAGGAAATCCTTGCCCTTTCCAACCCTCCTGGTAGCTGCCCTGATATAGGTTTTGAACAGAGAATCGATGCGTTCGACTGTGCCGTTTTCCCTGTACTCGATGGATGCATTGAATATTTTATGTTTGCAGTGCTCCGACTGAGTCTGCGCAAAACACTCGATCTCCACGTCAGTCGGATTTGGTCCGAGCCCCATGCTTTTTCTCCGGGACCGCACATCCTCTCTGTCGAAATAGGCCCTGAAATACCGCATCTCTTCCAACCTCAGAGCCAGCACCCTGCCTGCGGAAATTTTTTTCAGCTCCTCATCGGAGACGCTGAGATCGATGACCGCCGTCTTCGGCACATGGGTGTCCCTGTACAGTCGTGTCCGCAGGCGGGGAGTGCCTGTCCTTTTCAGCTCGTCGTAGCTTCTGATATCGATTTCTTCAATCAGGCTGTTGTGGAGCACCTCATCGCCGATTTTTCGCACGGCATCCAGGTCTATATCGGTATCGAGCAGGTACTGGGTCGACTTGAATACCGTATTTTCTTCCCCCGGCTGTACTCCGAACATCATCCCGAGCACCTCTGCTGCCGTGTGACCGACATTATCGGTCACTCCCGGCCGAAGAGAAACCTCAACAGCCCATGAAAACGGCGGCAGGTGAAGGGCAACAGGGGAATTCAGAGAGAATATGGAAGTAACGGGATCACAGAGGATCTCTTTCGCAAATGCGCCTAACTGTTCATCGGAGAGATCTGCATGCACGGTAAACACCGATACATTCCGCACACCTTTAACTTGATAACCGAAGGTTGTGATGATTTCCCACTGTATATGCCGTGCACCCGTGTCTTCGAGGTCCGGTTTTACGGCAATTTCAATACGGCTCGTGCGCACTGCTTTCCTCGATGTTCAGCCCGGCCCGCTGAATTTAGCTTCAGTATCCGTCTATTTCAGCACATTCATTATTTCTTTCACATACGCACTTTCAGGTAGCGCGCCCTCAATAAAGGTCGATTCATTGATAACACTCTTCGGCACACCCATAACGCCGTACTTGTTTGCAAGGTGAGGAAACTCGATAGCCTCAACCATGTCGCCTCTGACATGCTCTGAAACATAGGCAAGCCGGTGCGCAAGAACCACCGACCTCGGGCAGTACGGACATGTCGGTGTAACGTACACCTGAATATGAACAGGCTCGGCGATTTTCGAAACTGCATCGACCGTCGCCTGAGAGAGCTCATGATTTCCCGTTGAAACCAGTTTGATCGATTCGATAATCGACACAAATTCATATCCGCTCGGAACGCCAAAAAAGCGAATACCGTAATCATCGTTTTCACCCACAACGGCAACAGCGGGAATCTTGTCGACACCGTACCGATCGGCGGTATCTTTTTCCTTCAAAAAATCATAAACCTCGACACTCAACGTATCACTGAGCCCGGCAAGGTCGTTCATCAGTTCGACGTTCTCATGACAGTACATACATTCGATTTCCTGGGTAAAGGCAACCAGTTTTACTTTCCTGTCCAGTTCGCCGAGCATCTCTTTCGCCTGCGCCTTTATTTTATCTTCAATCATCAGTCACTCCTTCCGAATGAATAATTAACTATAGTGAATGATTAAAAAATAAGTATACTTCCGTACACTCTGATAGTAAAGTATCAGCAGCCAGCGATACTTTTATTTGACAATTACCGTAACAACGATAAAATTTAGAAGAGCGGTACAGTGCGACTGAAATAAAAATTTTACCAACAGGATCTACCGATGAAAAACAGGGAAAGAGTTATCTGGATAATCATAATCTGCCTTCTGGTCGTGGTTACAACAGCCTCCGGGCTGAACCACTGGATTTTTGCAGGCGATTCTGAAAAAACTTATGAACAGCTGAGAATATTCAACGAGATATTCAACCTGTTGAGAACAGAGTACTACGACGAAAAAAAAGTAACTCCCGAACATCTGATTCCGGGTGCAATAAAGGGTATGATCAATACCCTTGACGATCCCCACACCTCGTATATGTCAAAGGAAATCTTCAACGAACTGCAAACCGATACCAAAGGAGAGTTCGGCGGGCTCGGTATCGTTATCGGTGTTCGGGATAAATGGATCACGGTTATCGCTCCGATCGATGATACGCCTGCGGCACGGGTCGGCATCAAGGCGGGGGATAAAATCATAGAAATCGACGGTACGTCAACCGAGGGATATACAACCATGGATGCGGTGAAACTTCTCAGAGGCAAGGTCGGGACGGGTGTCACAATTACGGTACAGAGAGATGAAGGGGAAGTACCGCTCCACTTTTCGATCATTCGGGGGATCATCAAGCTTGAAACGGTTAAATCAACAGTCATCGATGGTCACATCGGCTATATCCGTATCTCACAGTTCAGTGAACCGACAGGCAAAGCTCTTGAACAACAGCTCAACAGCCTGCTCGGCAATGGAATCGACTCGCTCATCGTGGACCTCCGGAACAACCCGGGCGGCCTTCTGCCGTCAGTAATCGAGATATCGGACATGTTTTTATCGAAAGGGGTTATTGTTTCAACGCGCGGACGGGATGAATCACAAAATCAAGTTTTCACGGCGCACAGCCAGACAATCGTTCCCGATATACCTCTTATAGTGCTCGTCAACGGAGGCAGCGCCTCCGCCTCTGAAATTTTTTCAGGAGCGATCAGGGACAATAACAGAGGTATACTGCTTGGAGAAAAAACATTCGGCAAGGGCTCGGTTCAGACTGTGCGCGAGCTTCCGGACGGATCGGGGATACGCATTACAACTGCCCTGTACTACACACCGTCAGGAAAATCGATAAATAAAATAGGGATCGAACCAGACCAGGTCGTTGAAGAAATAAAGCCCACTAAAGATGAGATCAAAGCTATCGACAAGCTGAACGAGCTCGAGCTCGTTAAAAAGTTCGTCTCCGGGCATAAATCCTATACCGAAAGCGATCTGAAAAACTTTATGAAAACGCTTGAAAAAAACGGGCTGAAGATACGACAGGTCATAGTGAAGCGTCTTATTAAAAATGAGCAGGAAAAAAATGTCATTCCCTCCCTGATCGATCTTGATTATGATGTCCAGTTGAAAAGTGCGGTCAAAATGCTTGAATCGGTGAATACATTTAACAAGGTCAAAGCCTCGTAATGTTGCCGGTTGCGGTAGTATTGGGACGCAAAGCGTTCGAATCAGTACACAGGACTGGGAAACACAGGCGGGTTTGGGCGGAAGGAGGATGTTATGGTTTTCTTTTTGGGGTTTGCATGCGTACTCGGCGGGTTTATAATGGTTCTGCCGCTTTTAAAGGAAAAAAAATCTGGATTACGAACCTTTGAAGAGAAGGTATCACCGTACAAGATTATTATTGGACTTGCCGTCCTGATAATCGGTGTGATTACCTTTATCGTTCCCTATCACAAGAGCGGCAGACCACTCGTGCCTATTTTCGGCGATTTCATTCCCTCTGTTTTTGCCATGCTCTCCGGAATTTTCATCTCGATCGATTTTCTGGAATCCTTGAAGGGCTTTCAGGGGAAATTCACGCAGAAACTCAAGGTTACGGTGCAGAAGCACCCGTTCCCGATCGGGTTTGCAGCCATCTTTTTCGGTATTCTCCACTGGATTCTTTTCAGGATTGTTTTCTTCTAAGTAACTTCTCGCGAAGTTACTCAAAGGAATCGTCCCTGTTCACCACCTTGTTCAAAGGATATTCGATAATCCCGTCAGCGCCGACGCGTATGAGCCTTGGAACAAGCTCACGGACGACCTCTTCCCTGATGATGGTCTCCACGGAGAGCCAGCTCTGATTGTGAAGCTGAGCAATCGTCGGTGCAGTCAAACTCGGCAGTATTTCGACCACGTCCTGCATGCATTCCTTTGGAACATTCATCTTCAATCCGACCATGCTTTCTGCATTAAGCGCGCCTCTTAAAAGCAACGCAATCTGATGAATCTTACTCCTCTTGTGCGGGTCATGAATACTTTTTTTATTGGCGATCAATTTGGTATTCGTTTCGAGCAGTGTATGGATGATCTTCAGCCCATGGGCCTTTATCGTTGTTCCCGATTCCGTCACCTCGACAATCGCGTCCACAAGCCCCTCTGCGACCTTTGCCTCGGTGGCACCCCATGAAAACTCCACATTCACAGGAATCTTCTTCTTCTTGAAGTACCGGCGTGTAAAATTGACGAGCTCCGTTGAAATCGTTTTTCCTGCAAGATCTTCGAGAGTCGTTATACCCGAACCGGAAGGCACAGCTACCACCCAGTGCGCCTTCCGGATGCTCGCCTTCGAGTATATAAGGTCCGAAACAATCTCAACATCCGATTCGTTCTCCAGTATCCAGTCCAGGCCTGTAAGTCCTACATCCAGCACCCCGTTTTCAACATACCGCGCCATTTCCTGAGCCCGCACAAGAGAACAGGACATCTCAGCGTCATCAACCGTAGGAAAATAATTTCTGGCGGATACGTTGATCTTCCATCCCGCCTTCTGAAAGAGCTCCAGAGTCGCATTCTCGAGACTGCCCTTCGGTATACCCAGTTTCAGTACTGTCATTCCCTTCTCCATAGTGTAGTATGGAAAATTCACCTATACATGCATAGCCTTTGAATGGAGACGGCGCCCCGTAGTACTACCTGTACTTCTCCTTCGGATCGAAGACCTTTTCGCCGTCAACCAGCACCTCATCTCCGCTCATTACACGGTAAAAGCAGCTCCGGTACCCTGTATGGCAGGCCGCGTCCCCCTCCTGTCTGACCCTTATCAGCAAACAATCGTTGTCGCAGTCGACCCGTATCTCTTTTACTTCCTGCACATTACCCGATACTTCACCCTTTTTCCAGAGCGTTTTTCTGGATCTGCTCCAGTAGTGAGCAAAGCCGGTTTTTACGGTCATATCCAGGGCTTCCCGATTCATATAGGCCATCATAAGCACGTCACCGGTTATGTGCTCCTGCACGATAACGGGTATCAGTCCGGATAGTTTTTCGAAATCAAGTTCAATCATGATTACCTGTGTTCCTATTGCATATCCAGTGGGAAAGGGCTTCCAACCACACGCGTTTCGGACTGCATGCGGTAGAATGCGAGCACACACACCTCCAACACCCCCGATCCGCGGGCACTGCTGAGCGGAAAAAATGCCGGAGGAGGGACTTGAACCCTCATGGAGTCACCTCCGCTGGATTTTGAGTCCAGTGCGTCTACCAGTTTCACCACTCCGGCTTACTGTGAATATATATCGGCGCTCATATGCAAAGTCAAGCCATTTCATGAGGGTGTGCACACCCCGCCCGAATTCCTTTAAAAATATCATGCTATCGTTCATTCGGCAAACCTGCAGCATTCAGCTCCACAATCTCAAAATCGATTGACCGGCCTGGTTTCTGTTACTATTATACTTTTCATTTACAGGGGCCGTCGAAAGGGCAATTTTTTATCCTTCTGCACATTATTTGCACGTTTTACATCCGAATAATGTTGTTTACCGGCGGTATCAAATGCATGAATTCAAAAAAACCGGGGCAGAGAATGGCGACTGACATCTATCCCTTCGGGGACATTGAGCTTAAGTGGCAGGAAGAGTGGGAAGAGGACGGCCTCTTCAGTGTTCTGGAGAAAGAGGGGGCTACAAAGTACTACTGCCTCGAAATGTACCCGTACCCTTCCGGCAAAATACACATCGGCCACGTTCGTGTATACTCCATCGGAGATGTGCTCGCCCGGTTCAGGCGCATGAAAGGCTTCAACGTTCTCCATCCCATCGGATGGGACTCGTTCGGTCTGCCGGCTGAAAATGCAGCCATCGAACGGGGAATTCACCCGGCAAAATGGACGGCCAGCAATATCGAAAAGATGAAATCGCAGCTCAAACGGCTGGGATACTCATACGATTGGGACAGAGAGGTTGCAACCTACCGTCCGGAATACTACCGATGGAATCAATGGATATTCCTGCAGATGTATAAAAAGGGACTTGCGTACAAGAAGGAGGCGAGTGTCAATTTCTGCCCGAAGTGCAATACGGTGCTCGCCAACGAACAGGTCGAAGAAGGCAAATGCTGGCGGTGCGGCAGCGAGGTCGTGCAGAAAAGCCTTTCCCAGTGGTTTCTGAAGATCACCGACTACGCGGATGAGCTTCTCGAATGCCTGGACAGCATGTCCGGATGGCCCGATCGAGTGAAGGTGATGCAGCAGAACTGGATCGGAAAAAGCCGCGGCGTAATGGTAAACTTCACGCTGGAGGGAAAAGATTTTCCAATTTTTACAACCCGGCCGGATACAATGTACGGTGTCACATTTATGGCGATCGCTCCGGAACACCCGCTCGTAGACGAGATCATTAGAAAAAGCAGTGACAAGAACCTCGAATCCTTCGTTAAAAGAATACGAAAACAGGATACGGTAAAACGCACAGCCGAAGATTACGAAAAAGAGGGGATCGCAACCGGTAAACACGTAATCAATCCTCTGAACGATGAAAAAATTCCACTGTACGTGGTCAACTTCGTGCTCATGGAGTACGGCACCGGCGCAATCATGGCAGTACCCGCCCATGACCAGCGTGATTTCGAGTTTGCAAAAAAGTACGGGCTGCCGGTAAAGGTCGTTATTCAGGATGAAAAAAACACCCTGCAGGCGGATTCAATGGAGGAAGCTTTTACCGAAGACGGCATAAACGTCGATTCGGGGCCGATTACGGGGCTCGGCAACAGAGAAGGTGTCGAAAAAATTTCAAAATATATTGAACAGAAAGGCATTGGCAGGGGAACGGTTCATTACCGGCTCAAAGACTGGCTCATCTCGAGGCAGCGCTACTGGGGCACGCCCATACCGGTCGTGTACTGCGAAAAATGCGGCACCGTCCCTGTCTCCGAAGAGGACCTGCCGGTTGTTCTGCCTGAGGATGTGAAATTCACCGGTAAAGACAACCCGCTCAAAACGAGCCGTTCGTTTCTGCACACGACATGCCCGGCATGTGGGGGCAAAGCGACCAGGGAGACTGATACGATGGATACCTTCATCGATTCCTCCTGGTATTTCGACCGCTACTGCAGCCCCAGAGAAGACCGCGCGCCTTTCAATAGACATGCCGCGGGTTACTGGATGAACGTCGACCAGTACATCGGTGGAATCGAGCATGCCATTCTGCACCTGCTGTACGCACGGTTTTTTACCAAGTTTCTGCGGGATATCGGTCTCCAGGGGGTCGATGAGCCCTTTGAACGGCTTTTGACGCAGGGAATGGTCACGAAGGAGACCTACCACTGCCCTACCCATGGGTACCTGTACCCCGAAGAGGTTGCTGAAGAAAAGGCATGTAAAAAATGCGGAAAAAAAGTAAGCGTCGGCAGAACAGAAAAGATGTCGAAATCCAAGAAGAATGTAATCGATCCCGATGACATCATCCGGCGTTACGGTGCAGACACGACACGCCTGTTCATCCTGTTCGCATCCCCGCCGGAAAAAGACCTGGAATGGTCGGAGAGCGGTGTCGAAGGGGCCTTCAGATTTCTGAACAGGGTATATCGCCTCTTCGAGCCGAATATCCCGCGACTGAAGGAGAACAGGACGCAACTGGAGGCCTATGAAACAGACCTGTCGAATGGGAAGAAGGTTTCTGAGATCGAACAGTCGATACTCCACACAGTGCATAAAACCCTCAAGAAGGTCGGCGAGGACATCGAATACCGTTTTCACTTCAACACGGCGATTGCCGCCGTGATGGAGATGGTGAACTTCCTGTACTCGTGTATTGGCCAGAAAGATAATGACAAAAACAATATTCTTCCGTACCTGTATGCATTGAAATCACTGCTCATAATTCTTCATCCCTTCGTGCCGCATATTACTGAGGAAATCTGGCATGCTGCGGGATTTCAGGGATACCTGATAAACGAACCGTGGCCCTCCGTCGACGAGGAGCTCGCGCGGCAGGATATGGTCACTATTGTGGTTCAGATAAACGGCAGGCTCCGCGCTAAGTTCGAAGCCCCGGCCGACGCAGATCGGGACACGCTGCAGGAAAACGCGCTCTCGCTCGAAAGGACAAAGCAGTATACGGAGGGAAGGACCGTGCGAAAGATAATCGTTGTGAAGAACAGGCTCGTCAATATTGTCGTCACATAGGGACAAAATATACAAATGACTCATGCGTGTCTTAAGTATGTTAAAGATTCTGCTGCAGAGACGTACGCGATTCGCAAAAACAGGCTATTAAAGAAAAGTTTATATCACGCTGCACAACAGGGAAAGGAGCCGCCATGGGATGCAAGGTGTGCAAGTTCGGCGGATCATCACTTGCCGATGCCGATCAATTCAGAAAGGTGAAGGAGATTATCTCGTTCGACAGTGCCCGAAGGTATATAGTCCCGTCAGCTCCCGGAAAACGGACAGCCTCCGATCAGAAGATCACTGACCTCTTGTACCTCTGTAATACCCATGCACAGCAGGATATTCCCTTTGGCGAGATATTCGAAATTATCTCTAAAAGATACAAGGATATAGTGAAAGACCTCTCCCTCCCCCTTGACCTTTCACCCTATCTCGAAGAAATCCGCCGGAAGATCTCGGCCGGCGCATCAGCGGATTACACGGCGAGCAGGGGAGAGTACCTCAACGGTATAATCGTATCCAAACTATTGAATTACGAGCTCATCGATGCAGCCGACATCATCTTCTTCGATAAAAACGGTACACTCGACAGAAAGAAAACAAAAAGGGCAATCGACGCGCGCCTGAAAAAAACCGAACGGGCGGTTGTTCCCGGATTTTACGGCAGCCTCCCGGACGGAAACATACAGACATTTTCGAGAGGTGGCTCGGACATAACCGGGGCGATAGTGGCGCACGGGGTATCGTGCGATCTCTATGAAAACTGGACCGATGTCTCGGGCCTTCTCATGGCCGACCCCAATATCGTTGAAAACCCGAAACCGATAGACGTCATCACCTACAGGGAGCTTCGCGAGATTGCGTATATGGGTGCGCAGGTTCTGCACGACGAGGCGATTTTCCCTGTACGGGAGGCGGGTATACCGATTCGCATCAAAAACACGAACAGGCCCGAAGACCCTGGCACACTCATCGTGAAGGATGCCGAACCGATCGCACATCGTGGGAATATCACCGGCATCGCCGGCAAGAAGGATTTTACCGTCATAGTAATCGAAAAGACACTCATGAACTCCGAGCTTGGATTCGGGCGGCGCCTTCTCTCTGTGCTGGAGGTAAACGGCATATCTTTCGAACATATGCCTACGGGGATAGATACCATATCTGTGGTTATTGCGGACAGCTACCTCGAAAACCGGCTCGAAAAGATACTCACGGAGATACGGATGGAGTGCCGGCCCGATTCCATCGAGGTGTATCCGAACATGGCGCTCATCGCAACCGTTGGAAGGGGTATGGCATACACCCCCGGTATGGCCGCAAAGCTCTTTTCAGGGCTTGGAAACCGCAACATCAACATCCGGATGATCGATCAGGGATCGAGCGAGATAAACATCATTATCGGGATCGAAACGGATGATTTCGAGGATGCGGTCAGGGCGATTTACGAGACATTCGTTACCGCCAGATAGCGGACACCGCCCGGTAGCGGATAACCACAAAACCATTTCGCTTCTTGTCTAACAAATTCATGTAAAGGAAATAAACGTAAAAATTTCAACGGTCACCGGACGAGTGGCAGCTCCTTACGCCGCCAGTTCAGAATCCCGCCGCTTATATTATACACATGCGTAAAGCCGAGCTCCTCCATCATCTGGAGGGCCTGCCCGCTCCTCCCGCCTGACTTGCAGTAGATAACGTAGGTGTTGTTCTTGTCGAGTGCATCGAGCTCAGACCTGAAGCTTTTAGAAAAAAAATCTATATTCGTCGCATCGGCCAGATGACCGCTTCTGTACTCGTCTTCAGTGCGTACATCGAGCACCGTGAAATGAGGATTGTTTTTATTTTTTTGTATCAGTTTGTATGCCTCATCAGGGGCAACATCCTCCAGCACCTGCGCCTGTGTATTCCGCGTCATACCGCTCGTTGCGCAGCCGACGATGAAGAGGATCGACAGCAATATTACAGCTAAAAAGAATTTTGTCGCGTGTCGCATTGCATACCTCCATCATTAATATTCGATCGAATTAAACCGCATCCTTTAAAATATAGTGTCGCGGATGACATAGAACAATCCTATTTTCGTGTAATTTAAAACACAAAACCCTCAAAAAAGGCTCAAGAGCAGGTGCTCGGCTTCCTCCCTGCTGTCAATTTTGAAAATGCCCTCTCTTACAGACGCCGCGTATGGAATACCCCTGAGGTAGCGGTGAATATGTTTTTTTGACTCCTGCACGCCCCTCAGCTCGCCTTTCTTTCGTACGATGAGGTCGAGATGCTCAAGCGCCTGATGTATCCGCTGTTCATCTCCCGGAGGCCTGACCTCGGGAGAATACGGATGAGCCTGCAGAGCAGCCCCGGTATGAGTAAGTATCCAGGGATTGCCGATTGCGGCCCTGCCGATCATAACCGCATCGCAGCCGGTCTCTTCGATCATTTTCACCGCATCAAGAGCAGTTTTAATATCCCCGTTACCGCATACCGGAATACCGGCATGCTCTTTCACGAGCGTGATATACTCCCACCTGGCTTTCCCGGCATACCCCTGGGCTGCCGTTCTCGGGTGAAGAGTAATGAGTGCCGCCCCTGCCTCCTGGGCTGCATGCGTGTTTTCGATCACCGTGATCCTGTCCTCGGAAAGACCGAGCCTCATCTTGACCGTCACCGGGAGATCGGTTGCGCTGACACAGGCTCTGATGAGTATGTACAGAAAGTTCGGGTTGTTCAGGAGCATGGCGCCTGCGCCCGTTTTTAGTACCTTCTTTACGGAACAGCCGGCATTTATATCGATGTAATCGGCGGGATACTCACTGCAGATATGCGCCGCCTCGGCCATTGTTCCCGGATCAGATCCGAAGAGCTGTATTCCGGCCGGCCGTTCCGAACGGCTGATTTTCAACAGGCTGAAGGTCTTCGAGTTGTTCCGCACAATACCACAGGAGCTCACCATCTCGGTACAGGTCAACCCTGCGCCGAATTTCTTTCCTATAACCCGGTAGGCGGCATCCCCGACGCCCGCGAGAGGAGCAAGAAAAACATTATTTTTTGTTACCAGATTTCCAATGGAAATCTCTTTTAAAAGGGACAACGGCCTACACCTCTTCCAGGCTTACAATCACCTGTACCAGGATCCCTTCTCCCCTGCCGAAGGAGGTTAGCCCCTCGCCGGAGGTAAAGGTAATCCCCACATCTTTCATATTCACACTGGTAAGCCGGGCAATAGATGCCTTCATCTCGGCAATCTTCTCATTCGAAATACGCGGTTTCGCCGCCTCTATCATGATTCCCACATTATGCACCCTGCATCCGGCATTACGCACCAAATCGAGCGCCACTTTCAGGTATTCACGACTGTCGGAAATACCCCGCCTGTGTAGGGGATCGGCATAGTACCCGAGGGATTCACCCCCGGTTGCCTGGCTCAATGCGTTAAAAAATGCGTGTAAAACGACGTCGCCGTCCGATTTTGCCTCGAGTCCGCCTGTATCGCTTATCCGCACACCGCCGAGCATAAGGGGTTTGGAGAATGAGTGCTCAAACCGGTGGCTGTCGGTCCCGAAGCCTACGCGTACCAAACGCTTTTCTCCTTCATTCTTCTCGTGTGTATCAACCTGGCAAGGCCAATGTCCTGTGGGTAGGTAATCTTGAAGTTTTCCCGAGAGCACTCCACGAATTTCACTTTTTCATGTATCGCTTCGACAAGAGAGGTGTCATCGGTTGCCGCCAGACCCTTCTCATAAGCCGATTCAAAGGCTCTGAGTGCGATATCGAAGCGAATAACCTGCGGTGTCTGCGCAATCCATACCTTGCTTCTGTCCGGTGTATGGTCGATAAGCCTGCCACCGTCAACGACTTTTATCGTATCGACCGCCCTGAACCCGAGCAGGCTCGCACCGCATTCCCTTGCAGCCCGCATGCAATCATCGAGCTCGACGTGACGTACAAAAGGGTTGACCGCGTTGTGTATGAGCACGTACGAATCATCCGGAAGATTCATTCCGTCCAATTTCCGCAGCACGCTGTAGGTTGATGCCTGCCGTGTTTCCCGGGCTTCGTCGATAAAAAGCAGTTTATCGATACCATACCGTGATACAATAGCCTTCAACCTTCCGATATCCTGCGTCCGCGCGGTTATCACAATGGCATCGACCGGCTCATAATCATAAAAGGATTTCAACGTATAGTATATGAGCGGCTTTTTCCCCACTTTTAGGAAGATCTTGTTCTCTTTCGTATGCATGCGTTCGCCGTTTCCACCGGCACAAATAATTGCTATATTCATGAATAAGCCACCCTCCACTCTCTATCAGCTGTATACTTTATCAATGTACCAAGAAACACCTCAAATGGAAAACACAATTCAAAAGGCATATGCGAAACTAAACCTGAGCCTCAACCTCTTTCCCGAGCTGACGGAGCGGGGATACTACAGGGTGCTGTTCATAAACGCACAGGCTGCCCTGCACGATGAGGTTGCAATTCGACAATGCACAGAGGGTATTATTATAAACGACACCGTCATTGATGGCGCGGCAAACCTGGCTCTCTCCGCCGCAGAATCGGTAGCCAAACGATATCCCCTGCCCGGCGGCATCTGCATCGATATTAAAAAGCGCATTCCGGTCAGGGCCGGACTCGGGGGCGGCTCTGCTGATGCCGCAGCCGTTATTAACGGCCTGTCACTGCTCTTCAGTCTCGAAATAAACGTAAAGAAGCGGACCGCTCTTGCAGGAGAGCTCGGCATGGACGTGTGCTACTGTGTTGTCGGCGGCCTCTGCAGGGTAGAAGGAGGGGGTGACAGGGTAACAAAGCTCTTCGGTATGCCCACAATCGACATTCTCATCGCCGTCCCTTCGGAAACAAAACCATCCACTGCATGGGCCTACTCCATATTGAAAAAGGAGGAGATGGGTGAGGGGCGGAAAAAGGTACCAGTTCTCCTCGATGCATTGGCACGTGGCGATATTCCCGCCATCGCCCGTAATCTCCACAACGATTTTCAGAGGCCGGTCGAGCGGCAGTACCCGGTAACCGGCCTTATAAGGAAAAAAATGCTGGAATCAGGCGCGCTTGGGGCGCTTTTGGCCGGCTCCGGCCTTGCAGTGTTCGGTATGTTTGACGACCCTGCGGCCATGGAAACCGCGCGGGTAGAACTCGAAAAAGAGGGCGCCCGGTGTATAACAACGCATACACTTTAAAAAGAGACGCTTGTGCGACAGCGAAACTTGTACCTAAAAAGACACTACCTTGTTTATTATGAGATTGCCATAAATTTGTAAAGTTACACTGCAGTACTAGTCGAACAGCTTTGTGATCTCATCCCTGCCCGACGGATGCACCTCTCTCCGTTTCCCGTTTTCTATGATGCAGACAGCTTCTCCCCTGTCGAGAAACTCGCCGACCATTGTAACGGCATCCTCTCTCCCGCGCTGCCTCAAAAACGCAGTCTCCAGGGCATTTGCTTCACCCTTTGGTACGGACACGAGAAGGGCCCCCGATGCGATCAGGGACCAGGGAGACAGGTTAAAAAAACTGCAGAGTTTTTCCGTTTCTTCGAAAACAGGCACCCTGTCGATATACAGGTGGAGGCCCACGTCTGAGGCCACCGCCATCTCATAGGCTCCGGAGAGCACACCCCCCTCCGTCGGATCGTGCATGCCACTTACGCCGGCACTGGTTCTCGCGAGTCTGGCGTCATCGATTACACTGATACCGGGTTTCTCTAAAAATCCGACGCATCTTTCATAGAAATCCATACCGAAACGTGATTCGACCGCATCACGACGCTCGCGCGCAATGATCGATGTTCCTTCGATGGCAACTCCTTTCGTCATGTACAGGAGATCCCCCGGACGAATTGTGCCGTTTCGTATAAGATGTTCCTTTTTCGCCTCTCCGAGCATAGTCCCGGAGAGTATGGGAAATGAAAGCCCGTGGGTTACTTCTGTATGCCCACCGATCAACGATATTCCGAGATCGTCGCAGGCCCCCCTCAAATCCGCCATTATCTCTTCGATCACGGGAGGTGTTGTTGTATGTTCCGGCAGGAGCATTGTGACGAGAAACCACCGGGGGATACCGCCCATAACGGCAATATCGTTGGCATTGACGTTCACCGCATACCACCCGATCCTGTGGGCTGCAAAGGTTATCGGGTCGCTCTTCACAATGAGATAGTGCCCGCCCATGTCTATGGCTGCGGCATCTTCTCCGATACCGGGTCCCACAATCACCCGTTCGTCTTGAATCTCAATCCTGCCAAGCAGGTTTTGTAAAAACTCGCTCTTGAGTTTTCCAGTCTGCAGGTATTCCATCGGTTTTTACTCCGAAATCAGAACCGTTGCCATC
>CAYSRJ010000001.1:80935-108630 GCA_964433545.1 uncultured Spirochaetota bacterium
GTTGCCATCAAGATGGTTGCCATCGGGATGGTTGCCATCAAGCCGCTTTTAATGTAGTATACATTACAGGTGAGAACAAGCAATTTGGAGATGGCTATGAAAGCGCTCATTTTCTGCGGGTATCACAATACCGGAAAGACCACTCTTATCGAAAAAGCGGTTAAGACGCTCTGCCGGAGGGAATATTCCGTTATCGCCGTAAAGCATACGCCAAAAAGCCATACACATACCCGTGATTCCTCGATAAACGATACCGGTCGGCTTCTTGAAGCGGGGTCGCAAATTGTGATACAGGTAACGGATAACACGCTTATTCAATACAGACGCCTCGGCAGGGCTGAAAGTGGCGAAGGCCACTTCGCGGCTGAGTATCAAACAGCAACTTGCTCGAAGTTACTTAGAAGACAAAACCTTTCATCGGTTTTGCCTGCCCTGTTCGGCGAACTGGACGCTGATTTTGCCCTGATCGAGGGATTTAAAAGCTATGAAGGCCTTCCGCGCATTGTTTTCGGTCATACCCGCCGTGACATCCTGCGACTTGCGACACAATCGACGATCGCCTTTTCCGGATGGGAAATTGAGAAAAAAACGCCTCTTGCACTCGAAACGAAGTCGAAAATACCGTACATTTCCGTCGATACAGGGGCTGACATTCTTGCAGACTTCATCGAGAGGCATGCATTAGATATCGAGGCATAAGCTCTTATTGAGTACGGGCGAATGCACGGTACATAAGATAATTCAAAAGAGTGTGCTTTTTCTGTTGGACAACGCGGGGGCTGAGGTCCCCGGCCATATTTGCCAGAACCCGGGACTGACTTTCAAGCCCGCGGTAGTGGCAGGAAAGAGCGATATCGAAGAGAAGGGTTCGATAGTACAAACAACGCTGCTCGTTAAAGTATGTTTCATAGAATGTATCGATGATCTGCGCGACCCTCTCCTCTGGACTTTTGTTATCCAGTACGAGCTTGCTTGCCTGCGCCTGCTCGATACGCGTCATGGCTCCCTCTACATCCTCTTCAGGCAGGGAAAGGCGGGAAACCTCTTCAAGAGAAAAAACGCTTTTTTCCTCCTCCGGGGAGTATATCCTGGTGAGGCCGGTCGGCACGATTGACAAAGCCGGGTGGCCGACGGTTTCAGAATGGCCTTTTTTCATAATGTCCGGGAGAGAATCAATCCCCGAAACGTGCCCGGTATCGGTTTTTTGTAACGCCTGGTCAAGGCGGAAAAGCGCATATTCAGGCGGCACGGGAAAAAAGCCATCTTCCTCCGATTTCCGCAGTTTCTGCAGCAAATTTCTGCTTCCCGCTGCGCTCGAAAATCGAAGCACACCCTTTTGTGTGTGGACAATAAAACGATACAGGGTAAAAAAGACCCCTCTAGGATCTTCTACGGGAATAACAAGCTGGCTGCTGCCGATTGAATCGGGCACAGAAAGAAGGGGATCATCCGCTATACGGCTTTCCGCCTGGAGCATGGACTTTTTTTCAGAAGGCTTTTTCCGCGCAATGTTCACACCGCCCGATCTCAGAATATACAGCGCCTTTTTAGCCGCTTTTCTCGCAGCCTTCGTTTGAGCCGTATCAGTAGAAATTTGCCACAGCTCTTCAATAACATTTTCCTCCAACCGCAGTACCGAACGCACGTCTTCAAGAAGGATGTCCTTCAATTGATCCCTTTTCATACGAGGCTCTCTCTATACATACCTGATTTTTTCACGGCCGATTTTTTCGATTTCCCCCAATAAGGTATGCAGAATGGAGATAATATCATTAACCGAACCCAGGCTGTCAATATCAATGGTGTTGACACGCTCATCGTATCGCTTCCAGTAATCGACCGCAATAACCTTCAGCGGATCGAATACATAGCCCTTCCCCTGCTTGAGCCTGGATATTATTTCCCGGATCTCTCTTTCCCCGCCAGGGACGTTCCCGCCAGGGACGTTCCCGCCAGGGACGTTCCCGCCAGGGACGTTCCCGCCAGGGAAATCGTACTCCAACAGGGGCGAGGCATTCGATAAAAAGTACAGCTTGAGCCCTGCGTGGGCCGCACACGGCAGGGCCAGTATCGTGTCAGGGGTTTCCACAACACGTTGGGGAACCTGCACTTTTGTATTCAACACAGGCCTGTATTCATCTATCAGCCTGTACTCCTCTATAAGAGCTTCGAGGTCCGAACCGAGCTCGCTGTACTCTATTGAATATAGATACTGAAGGATGAGCGCACGTTTCTCGACGCTCTCCTCCGAGTCTCTGAAATAGGAATTGACTCTCGCCTTCAAATTGCCGGTCTTACCGACATATACAGCCTGCCCCTCACGATTCCGGAAGATATACACCCCGGGTAACGGGGGCAGGGCTCTTAAAAAGTCCCTGTCAAATGCGTATCGCGAAAAGTTTACCGCTTTTTCGGGCCTGGCGCTCATCTCAAGCAGATCGTCAACAACTTCCGCGCCTCGTTCCTGCGCTGTATCGGTAATATGCTCAAATACACGTGTCAGTGTTTTTGTTTTTGAAATGGGAGAGTGTGATTCGAAATTCAGCAGGGCAAACTCGCGGATGATGTCCTGCCACTTTTTTATCTTTTTTTCAGGGTATAGATGTAAAACGAGCCTTTTTACCGAGAGGGTTTTCAGCTCTGGATCAAGCGGGGACAGGGCGCGGTACATTCGCTTCAGTCTATTGAGGCTCCCTGCATCATAGGGAACGAATATATACCGGTCTGCATCGAGGAGTATTCTTTTCACGTCTTTCGCTTCGGCCTCCGCGCCACCCTTACGGATAATGAAGGATGCGTATTTTCCGATATTCCAAAAGATATCAGTATCCGCCTGCTGAACCGAACCCTCGATGCAGAAGAGCACGAAGGATGCAGCCGCGATCGGCACCCTGTCCGTATTTCTGATGCGCAGTGCGCGCCAGTTCATACGTGATTCATCCACGATGAAACGGGCATCAGCCATAAGTATAGGGCCTATGATCTTTACAGCCATCGTTTCATCGACAGTACGTATCTTAAAAAAACGAGTCAGTATTTCACTGCTTGAAAAAGCCCTCTCTTCCCGAAGCATCGTGTCGTAGATTGCGTCGTTTATACTCTTCATTGCTGTTCTTTGTCAGGAATTTTCATGAAAAAACTGTATGATTATAATATAATGTATGTATATTTGATAAATAAAACAATCAGGGGAATACATATGCTAGACAAGATACCGCTTCCTGACGAACAAAAACAGAGATACAGCTTCTACAAGGCAGGAACACGAGTATTCTCCCAGGGTGACACGAGCACGGACACCTATATCCTGAAAAAAGGCGCGGTCACCGTGTGTGTGGATGACCAGATTGTAGGACTTATCAATACCCCGGATACATTTATCGGTGAAATGGCGTACTTTCTCGGTATTTCTCGAACCGCCACGATAGAAGCGGTTGAAGACAGTGAATTCATCGTTATTCCTGCGGAGGAACTCAATGAACGTGTCCTGAAAAATCCCCGTATAGGGATAGAGCTCATAAAAATTCTTTCAAGGCGTCTTGCAAACACAACAAAGTACGCAACTCGACTTGAAAGGGATATAACAAGCACACGATCTGAGCTCAGGCGGATTCAGGGTATACGGGAGGAGCCCGAACCTTCAACCGAGGACAAGCTCGTCTCCCGCGGGTTCATAACCTGCGAACAGCTTGAAGAATGCAAAAAAGAACTTGCAAAGAAAAAAGATGCAATGGAATCCTCTATCTTGCATGTTCTTGTTGAAAAAAAATACCTGACCGTCGAACATCTCATCCATTATCTGGAGCTTGAACAGGTGTAGGGGGCTACGAAGGGTTATATCCCGGCTTTTTGAAGAGCAGGTGCCCGTTGTTCAGAATGTCGGGTGTGTATACTTTCTCCACCCATTCGTCCGGCTCAACTTCTTCGAAAGCGACCGAAACTGACTTTTCCTCGCATTTGGCAATCCGCATCACATCCTTCGCTATTTCCTCAGCAAGCTGGTGTTTCTGTTCATCACTCGGATAGAGCTTCACGATTACATGGGGCATAGTACTTCTCCTCTTCTAAAAAACTTCTCGCGAAGTTACTTACAGATACTAAGTCCCAGGAGGATGTATCCTGCCAAGGATCGGTCATGAAATGATACATCCTGTAAATGCCCGATGGTGCACTTGTCTACTAGTTTTTAACTATAGGATGTAACAGTTTTCCGATAGTACTTCTTTCATTAAAGAAATACAAGTATATTATCCGGACGAAAAGCGCCTGAATAATTCCGCGGGGCAGCATTAAAATGCAATCCGCGCCTGATGCATAACTCGCTTCGACAGATGAATGCGAGCAGTAAAAACTTTCGTCGAAACCGGTAGCCCTGCAGCTTTTATAAGGAGGAATACAGATGAGTGTGTACACGGATACCTTTCAGGTTTCAACAAACGGTGAAACGGATATCGTCGATATAACGGGAAGCATTTCGGAAGCGGTTCAAAAAAGCGGGTTTTCCAGGGGACTGGCATGTGCGTTTGTCTCGGGTTCCACCGCAGGTATTACCACCGTTGAATACGAACCTGGCCTGATACAGGATTTGAAGTCCGCCTACGAAAGAACGGCGCCACGCCGTGCATCCTACGCGCATAACAGTCGCTGGGGCGACGGAAACGGGTACGCGCACGTGCGTGCCTCATTCACCGGCCAGGACGTAAGTGTCCCGTTTTCAGACCGGAGCCTCATGCTCGGCACATGGCAACAGATTATCCTTATAGATTTCGACAACAGGGCGCGGACGAGGCAGGTCGTCGTACAGGTTATCGGTGAATGACCGGCGGGTTGAAACAGCTCCTTCTATGCAACTTAGAACAAGCTGCTTTTTGCTACTCAGTCCTGCAAAGAATGCATCCTGCCAAGGATACATCCTGCCAAGGACGTATCCCTACAGGGACATTCGCCACTTCTATATACGCCATATCTGAGATGATTGTGGGAAGACTATGAAAAGACAGGCAGTCATATTCGGAATTACTTTCCTGCTGCTGTTCGGAGGCTCCCTCCTTCAGGAAGCACGCGCTTCCGAAAGGGCCGACAGCGTTGCAGACAGCCTGAGGGAAAGAGGGGTATCACCCCTGCTTGTTTCCGGGCTCATATCCATGATTCCCGTGTTCGAGCTCAGAGGGGGTATTCCGGTCGGCATTGCCCTGTTCCGTCTCAACCCTCTGCAGGTATACCTTGTCTGCATCGTTTTCAATATTCTTCCGGTGCTTCCGGTACTCCTTCTTTTGAACCCCATTATGAAGCTTCTCGCAAACGTCCGCTTTTTTTCAGGAATATTCAGATTTCTCGAGACCAGGGTCAGCAGAAGAAAAAAGCTCATTGAAAAATACAAGGAGCTGGGGCTCCTCCTCTTTGTCGCCATCCCCCTCCCAATCACCGGCGCATGGACCGGTTCGCTTATTGCAGCGGTTATGCGTCTGCCGATCCCGGGTTCCCTCCTCTATATCGCACTTGGCGTTTTGAGCGCAGGGATCATTGTGACCTTGCTCACACTGCTTGGCGTGTACGGCATCATCGGCGCATCGGTTATCATACTCACTGCTATCATCCTGTACATTATCAAAATGAAAAAAGCTCTTTGTTGACATTTGCTCCCCGCACAGTAATATTGTGTGCATGACAGAAAGCACTGCTGACGGGACGCGCCTTCTCGGCCTTTTCGGAAACCCGGTCGGGCATTCTATCTCGCCGCTTTTCATGAACTTTGCACTGGATAGGCTGGGACTGAATTGCGTCTATACCGCATTTCGGATACGGCGTGATGAAATCGAACAGGCCGTAGGTTCGCTTCGTGTGCTGGGTTTCAGGGGGGTAAACGTCACCATACCTTTCAAACGCGCGGTTATACCGCATCTGAACACCATCGACGATGATGCACAAAAAATAGGGGCGGTCAACTGTATCGTCAACGATAACGGCTCGTTAACCGGGTACAACACCGACCACATCGGTTTTATCAAACCCCTGCTTGACAGAGGTATCCAGGCTATGGGAAAAAGAGCTCTTGTCATCGGAAGCGGGGGCGCGGCCAGAGGTGTTTTATATGCGCTCATCAGAGCACAGGTAAAAAAAATCTCCGTGATAAACAGGACCCGGGAAAGGGCCGAATCGCTGGTGCACTGGTGCAGGGAAAAACTCGGCTTCTCAGCCGTTAGCTATGCCGGGGATAGCGAGGATGCACTGGATGAGAGAGCCTGTGATTTGATTGTAAACACGACACCCGTCGGGATGTATCCGAATACCGACAGTGCGCCGCTCTCGAAAGGATTTTCATTTCACACAGGGCAGACCGTGTATGATCTCATCTATAATCCTCGGAAAACCATGCTGCTCAGGCGCGCTGAAAGTCAGGGCGTAACAGCGATAAACGGATTTGAAATGCTCATTCTGCAGGGGTTGTACTCGCTCGTGCGCTGGTTCCCACAGTTAGAGGAAAATATCCTCTCACTCAAGGGGCCGGTGATCGAATATCTGCAGAACCGTCCGGAGGATTTCAGTGCCGACCGGTAAAATTGATAAGAGGTTTATATTTATTCTGGGATTCATGGCGTCGGGAAAATCAACCGTTTCACGATTGCTCGCCCAAAAACTGGGATATCGGTTCATCGATACGGACAGCATCATAGAAAAAGAGGAGGGCCGGACTATACGGGAGATATTTATTCAGGAAGGAGAGGCTTATTTCAGACACAGGGAGGAAAAACTGCTCAAGCGAATCGTACATGAATCGGATCGTGCGGTTGTCGCCACCGGTGGCGGCATGCCCTGCGTCAATGAAAATTTAGAACTGATGAAGGAACAGGGATATACTGTCTATCTGAAATCTTCTCTGGGTGATATATTTTCAAGGGTAAAAAATACAGTCGACAGGCCGGTTTTTCTCCGGCTGGCCGGCGACCGAAACCCTGAAGAAGTGGCAAAATCTCTGATGAGACGCCGTGAGGCCTTTTACAACCGGGCAGATTTACAGGTGTGGAATACAAACAGCCGGTCTCCCGCCGAAACTGCACGAGAGATAGCTCGTATGCTGTCTCTGCCTGAAAAAAGCGGTTTACAATAATATGTTTACAACAACAATGGAAAAAATTAACGCAGGGGCATACAGGGTATATGTTGGAAAAAACATTCTCAGCAGTATACATGGGCTCATACGGGAGAACCTGAAAAAAGATACACGGGTGGATTCCCTCGCGCTCGTTGTCACCGACAGGAATGTCGCGAGGCACTACCTGAAGCCGGTAGCCGGGTCTCTCAAAAAAGGCGGCTTCAGGGTAAAACATCTGGTTCTGCCGGCAGGTGAGGGCATAAAAAATCAAAAACAGCTCTTCCGCCTGCTCAACGGGATGGTAAAATACGGCCTCACCCGCGACTCGATTGTTGCCGCGTTAGGAGGCGGGGTTATAGGCGACCTCGCCGGATTTGCGGCCTCTGTCTACATGCGGGGATGCCGTCTCATTCAGATCCCGACAACACTGCTGGCCCAGGCCGATTCTTCAATAGGCGGCAAAACGGGCATCAATCTCCCCCGGGGAAAGAACCTCGTCGGAAGCTTCCATAACCCCCTTTTCGTCGCAAGCGACCTTGCAACACTTCGGACGCTCCCCGAACGGGAGCTGATTTCCGGGTTTGCGGAGGTCATAAAGTACGGCCTCATCTTTCACCGTCCCCTCTTCGAAAAGATAGAGCGCGTGGTCGGCAGGGAGGAAGGCCTGGGCTTCGGGGACACGCTTATTACGGACATCGATTTTCTCAAGGAGATCATAACCCGGTCAATTAAAATAAAGGCGGAAATCGTGCAGGCCGATGAGCAGGAAAACGATCTCAGGATGATACTGAACTTCGGGCATACATTCGGCCACGCTGTGGAGCAGCTTACCGGATATCGGCGCTTTCTCCACGGCGAGGCTGTGCTGCTGGGCATGGAGATGGCTACACTGCTTTCCGTCAAAAAAGGGTTGCTCGACATTTCAGATGCAAATCGCATACAGACCCTTCTTGAGTCATTCAGCCCCCATGCGGGCGATGAGAAATCCGAAAAGAAGTCATCTTCGAAAAACGGCGCCCGCAAAAAAAATGTTCGGGGTTTTACAGGCAAACGGGTATCTGTCAGGGGGCTTACGGCGAAGAGTGTATACCAGCAGATCAGCACCGATAAAAAGAAACGCAGAGGTGTGGTGCACTACATACTACTCAAAAAAATCGGCTATGCGGTTCCGGAAACAGAGTTACAAAAAAAAACGGTTCTGGAAAGCATTGCTGAAACCCTCGCCCGGAAAAAACCCTGATCACCAATAATTGATGAGTATCGCTTTTGTCTTAGGGCGCAAACCGGTGTGAGCCGGCATACGAAAACTGTTCCGAAAATGCTATTACGAGCATCATCACAAGTCCAACAACAGGAATAATGATACTCAAAACAATGAGAACCGGCTTGACCGAAAACGCCAGATACAGCTTCACAGCCCAGATGATCCCGAGAACGATATTTAATCCCGGGATGAGAAGAAGAAAAATACTCCAGCCGCTCTTGTCGATGACATGCAGAAAGACGATGGTCTGCAGCACCGGAATAAACGCCACCCACGTCTTTTTTACTCCGGCTTTTTCACCGATTTTGTACAGCGATACTGCCTGCACCACATACACAACGAGCATAAATATCCAGCTAACCTCCGACATCGCTCCTGCATCATGGTACATGATATGCCTCCCTTTATAAAAGATTGATTTGAAACTGTATTTACTACACAGGGCCCAAGTCCCCGGGACTTCCCTTTTCGCTGATAAGATTACCATACAGCCGTGTTTTACGAACAAGCCTCAGGTGCTCGATTTCCGAACAACATCGCCAGACCCGCTTTTAAAGAACAAAACATCACCTTTCCAATAGGAGCTCCAGCGCCTGCAGGTACCCCTTTGGACCAAGCCCTTTGATTTGCGCAACGCACACGTCCCGCAGCACCGAGATCTTCCTGAAATCCTCCCGGTTTTCTATATCCGAGAGGTGCACCTCGATCACCGGCAGAGGCTGTGATTTTACCGCGTCCCTGAGAGCATAGCTGTAATGCGTAAGAGCCCCGGGATTAATGATTATCCCGCTGTAGCCTCGGCTCGCGCATGCCTGTATCCGGTCAATGAGCCTTCCCTCATGATTGGACTGATAGGAGTAAAGCCGTACACCGCGTTCCCTGGCCTGGTCCTTGAGCCACTTCAGAAGTTCTTTCAGAGTCATACTCCCGTATATTTCAGGCTCCCTTTCACCGAGCATATTCAGATTCGGGCCGTTTATAACGAGTATCTTTTTCATAAAAAAAAACCGTTATGCTCGCAGAGTGCACTATTGTAGCACAGTCGGCAAAAAAACAATATAAAAATTTCCGGATATGCTCAAATTTCCGTTTGCATTTATAATCAAGAAATAGAAAGGATTGGTGCACGGAAAGGTTGTACTAGGCAAAAAGAAACGGGAGCCTGAAAAACAGTATGCCCGCAAGGTAGAAACAGAGGGTAATTGCCACCACACGCCAGTAGAGCGCACACCCTGCCAGAATCAGATCGGGCGTAATCTCGCGTGTATCCGCGTTGCCGATAACGGGTTTTTTATGCAGCCGACCATCGTAGTTCATATCTCCGCCAAGTGCAATACCGAGGGTCTCTGCAAATCCCGCCTCTGCAATCCCGCTGTTTGGGCTCGGGTGCTTTTTTCCGTCTTGAACCATTGTTCTGAAAACTCTTTTTTTAAACCCTGAAGCACAGAGAATAAAAAAGAAGTTCAGCCGTGCGGGAATGAAGTTAAGCATATCGTCCAGACGCGCACCCGCCTTTCCGAACTTTTCGTATCGGTCATTTCTGTACCCGAATCGCGAATCAATTGTGTTCACCGTTTTGTACATATACGCTGACGGTATTCCTCCGAGTATCAGGTAGAATACAGGCGCGGTAAAGCCGTCAACGACATTTTCTGCAAGCGATTCAACAGCCGCTTTGACTATCTGCGCTTCGGTCAGCGCCCCGGTATCTCTCCCGACAATTCCGGATACCGTCACCCGAGCATCATGTATATTTCCACTCGCGAGAGACTTGTACACGGCCTTTGCCGACTTCACCATATCCCGGTTACAGAGAAGAAAGTAGATAAGCACTACCGCAAGAATATTCAGTGAAAACGGAAGCAACAGGAATGGCTTGATGAGCTCAAGAGTACGGGTAACAGCAAAAACCGTTGCGAGAGAAAGAATAACGAGAAGGAGGCCTCCCATGATCTTTCTTTTCATCGGATACAAAAGCTTCTCGTATAGACCAAGCAGTCTTCCGATAAGCCGTACCGGATGGAGCCTGAAGACCGGGTCACCCGCGATAAAATCAAGAATAAATGCAGCGACGAGATCGACAATCAACGAAACCTCCCATGCTTGAATATTTTTTCTGACGCAGAATTTTACCTTACCGTGCATGCTACGAAAAATTTTTCACGCCTGTACAAAAAGAAAGAAAACGAGTGCAAACCCCGCAACCTCTGTCATCTCTATTCCCGCGCCGATGGTGTCGCCGGTAAACCCGCCGATTTTCTTCCTGCATATAATCCCCCAGACTACCCAGAACGCCAGAATGAGAACGGGAAGCAGAAGGATCATTACATTGAAGTGCCTGAAACTGAGCAGCTCCATTATAAGAAAGGAGGTGAGGATATGCCCGGTCTTGATCGAGGATGCAAATGAAGACCCCATTCCTTTTCCGGCAGGGGGAAAAATCCTGCAGTACAGTCCAACCCCTCCCCTGCTGAGAACCGGAGGAAGTATAAGCAAAGAACGGTGCGCGCCAGGTATATACCGTGCTATTTCATATAAAATCGTGATCTTCAGCACATAGATGCAGAAGGCGCTTATAAAGCCGAGAGCGCCGACCCTCGAATCCTTCATGATCGAAAGGATCTCTTCCTGCTTCGTTCGTCCGGAAAGAAACCCATCGAAGGTATCCAGTATTCCGTCTGCATGGATTCCTCTGGTGGCGATGATGAGAAATATTACAATGAAAACCGCAACGCTGAGGGGAGAAATTCCAACAAAGCTTATGCCGAATATACAACAGCCGAGGAAGGCGCCGACAACGGGAAAAAAAGCGGACGATGCGCCTGCATCAGCTTTTACACTGCCGAGCCCCGGGATTACGGTGAGGAACCCGAATGCGAACAACAGCTGCTTTACGGATCTCCGTATCATAAATCACAGTTTCCCGTCCACACCAGCCTGGTCAAAGGTTGCCATGTTATAGTACAGGGCAAGGGCGGCATCGACGATCTCCATCGCGAGCGCTGCGCCTGTGCCCTCTCCGAGTCTCAGCCCCAGGTCCAGAATGGGTTTTTTCCCGAGATATTCGGCGAAAATTTCATGCCCCTTTTCCGCCGAACGGTGAGACAGTAGTATATAATCGCGAACGTTTGAACAGAGAGCGCATGCGACCATCGCGCCGACAGTTGAAATATAACCGTCGATAACGGCCGGCTTTTTCTTTATCGCCGCTCCGATAACGAGTCCGGCGATCCCTCCAATCTCAAAACCGCCGACACCGGCGAGTACACCGACAGGGTCGGAGGGGTCCGGGTGGTTTCTATCGATTCCTCTCTCTATCAGTTCGACTTTTTTCTCCAGGGTGCCGTCATCAATACCGGTGCCTCTCCCGGTTATATCACGCACCTTTTTTCCGGTCAGAACTGCGGCAACCGCTGCCGAGGCGGTGGTGTTTCCGATTCCCATCTCTCCGGTACCCATAATGTCGAACTCCCGTTCGAGTGCCAGCTCTATTCCGGTAATTATCGATGTGAGCGCCTGCTCACGGCTCATGGCCGGCCCGTGTATAAAACTCCCGGTCCCGTAATCAATTTTTCGTGCGATAAAACCGGAAAAATCGAGGTCAGAGGCGACACCGATATCCACAACCACCACCTCACATCCCGCGTGCCGGGCGAGAACATTTACGCCAGCACCTCCATTGACGAAATTCAACACCATTTGCGCGGTAACGCTCTGCGGATATGCCGATACACCCTCGCCCGCTATGCCGTGGTCGGCAGCGAGCGTGAATATGACCTTTCTGTCGCACACCGGCCGGTCTGTGCGCTGTATCGCAGAAATTTCTTTAACGAGCTTTTCGAGAGTTCCCAGGCTGCCCTGCGGCTTGGTCTGGCTGTCCAGGCGCTTCTGCACGGCGGAAACGACCTCCCGGTCTACGGTCTCCACTCGGTTACAGTACTTTTTCAAATCATTCATTTTTCCTCTTATATTTCCTCCAGCCCTTTTTCCTTTCTGAACCGCTCGAAACCAAGCGCGATGAGCCGGTCGACAAGCTCCGGCATGGGCAATCCGCTTGCATCCCAGAGTTTCGGGTACATGCTGATGTTTGTAAACCCGGGCAGGGTGTTTATCTCGTTTACGAGAACCTCTCCGTTCTCTTCACGAATAAATAGATCAACCCGGGCCATGCCTTCACAGCAGAGCACCCGAAATGTCTCAACCGCAAGGTCCTGTATTCTCTCCTCTGTCTTTGGGTCCAATTCGGCAGGGATAATCAGCTCGGCTTCATCGTTGTGACCGTACTTTGCATCGTAGGAGTAAAACCCGCGCTGCATCACAATCTCACCCGGCACAGATGCGCGTACAGTATTGCCGCTTCCGAGCACCGAGCATTCGATCTCTCTCCCCTCTATACACTCCTCAATGATAATTTTGAGGTCGTAACGAAACGCCGTAGCAACGGCGGATTCAAAAGACTTCCGGTCATCAGCACGGTTGATTCCAACTGATGAACCGAGGTTGGCAGGCTTGACGAACATCGGGGACCCGACTATTTGCCGAACATCCTGATACCGGATACCGCTGGATGATTCAGCAGCAAACACACTATAGCGGGGCACCGGCACGCCCGCTTCATGCAAAAGACGTTTCATTACATCCTTGTCCATCCCGACAGCCGAGCCGGTGACTCCGGCCCCGACGAACGGGACGTCGAAAAGTTTCAGCATTCCCTGCACAGTGCCGTCCTCACCGTTCGGACCGTGCAGCGCAGGAAACACAATGTCAGCCTCTGCGAGCGTATTGTAATTTTCGGCCTCAATAATGCACGCTTTGCCTTTTTTCGGGCGTAAAAACACCTCTTTTCCCCTCTTTTCAAGTAATACGGCGGTTTTCGCACGTTTCACCTGGTCGATATCGGAAACAAAGAGCCAGTCCCCGTCACGTGAGATATAGACCGCACATACATCGTACTTCTGCGGCAGTGCAGAAACGATATTCGCGGCTGACTGTATCGACGCTTCGTGTTCCGCCGACTTTCCACCATAGAGCAGCATGACAACAGGTTTTTTCATGACAGTATAGACACCTCGCATCAAAGATCCCGCGCGGTTTTGAAAATATCCTCAATTGTCTCGCGCCGTCGAATGAGCCGCGCGGTCCCCTCTTTTACCAGCACCTCGGCGGGACGGGGACGGGATATATAGTTTGAAGACATCGAAAACCCATAGGCTCCTGCATTACAGATGCATACGATATCGCCCTCGTTAAACGCAGGAATATCCCTGTCGACAATGCCGTTTTCATCACGGGTAAACGTGTCGCCTGATTCGCAGATATTTCCGGCGATTGTCTGGGCTATGATGTCTCCATCAACATGCGTAGCGTTGATAATTCTGTGATAGCTTCCATACATTGCGGGACGCACAAGATGATTAAAACCGGTATCAACCCCGACGAAACGGTGCTTTTCACCCTGCTTCACTGCAGTCACCGTGGCAAGCAGATACCCGCACTCCGCAACGATGTATCTGCCCGGTTCTATAACGAGTTTCAGCGTTTTACCGCAGCGGTCGCAGAACCGGGAAAATTCTTCGGATATTTTTTGCCCGAGAACCCCGACATCTATTCTCTGCTCATCCTCCCTGTAGGGAACACCGATGCCGCCGCCGAAATCAATAAAAGAAAGCCCGCCGAACTTTCCGGCCGTTTCCAGAAGAACATCCATAGCTTCAATAAACTTGTCGGGCTGGAGAATACCCGAACCGATATGCTGATGAATACCAATTATCTTCAGGTTGTACTTTTCAGCCGTTTTTTTGATCTTATCCACCTGCGCGAAGTGAATGCCGAACTTGCTTTCAGGGCCGCCGGTAATAACTTGATTATGGTGCCCTGCGCCGACATTCGGATTGATACGCACGCAGACCGCTATCCCCGGGTATTTTTCTCCTATGAGACGAAGTTGTGCCAGAGAATCGATATTGATAAGAATGCCGTGCGATTGAGCGAACTCCAGATCCAGCGCGGTTGCGTTACTCAGTGTGAAGAGGATGTCCGCAGGATTGAAGCCGGCGGCAAGCGCCGCATGAATTTCCCCCGGCGACACGGCATCGATCCCCACCCCCTCATCGCGGAGTATCTTCATGATTTCAATATTGGTATTTGCCTTGCAGGCATACTTCACCTCTCTATCGGGGTACGATACGGCAGCGAGCAGTTCGCGTGTGCGCTCTCGCAGAATATCTTCCTCGTACACATACAGAGGGCTCTGATAGGTCTCGACCAATTCACGTACACGAACGCTCCCGAGCGCGAGCGTATTATCCTGCACCTCCATTTCGCTTTCCCCGTATACGTATTTCAGCCCGTCTGCGGCCGGCTTAATGAAGCTCGTCCGTCCAAAATGCCCACGGATGCTCCCGACCTGCATTTTTTCATTTTCATTATTACTTTAATTAAAAAAATTTAGAGTTAAATGTATGCATCAAAGAGGTATTTGTCCATGAAATTATCACCGCAAACAGGAGTCAACAGAGTGCCTGTGCGGTTTTTTATCGGCGATCAGACTCCTTCACTGCAGTTGCCTTTCTTTTCACATAGGCCATACGCCGCTCTTTGGTCGACAGTTTCAACCTCCGCAATTCACGGTAAACGAGTGTCGGCTCGACTTCGAGTGCGCCGTACTGTTGAAACGCGAGCGCCTGCGCGATTTTCACTGCGGAATATTCAGGATGATCGGCAATGACGTTGATAATCTTTCGGCTGATTTCAAAATCAAGCACCGTGATCTCCCTATTCTCAGTTTCAGGCATAATCGCCTCGACTCCCTGCTCGTCACGCAGTTTTTTCAGCTTGTAGTAGCTGCTTCTGGAAATGCCGGCCTGTTTGCATGCCTCAGCAACGGATACACCTCTCTTTTCAATCAGGTCGAAAAGTTTAAGCCTCTTTTCATACTCGAGCTCGTCGTATTTCTTCTTCTCCTTTATCACCACAAAGGTGATATCATCGTTCTGTGGATGACCTCTGGTAAAATTTTTTATCTCGTCGACAAGCTGCTGCGAGAAGGCATTCACAGAGAGTTCCCTGTGCTCCCGAATAAAACTTAAAAGCCGCTCCTCACCGAACTCCTCACGGTCGGCATTCATCGCCTCCGTTATACCGTCTGTGTACACAAAAAGAAGATCCCCTCTGCTGAGGCTTACCTTTTCATTTGTGATGTTTTTTCTGAACACACGACTGTCGCCGAGATTCAGCCCGATTGGAAATCCCTTTGGATTGAGCTTGTACAGGCGGTCCGTTTCAGACCGATACAACACCATAGGAGTGTGTCCTGCGCTCGCGTAGTTTACAACCCGTTTCTTCGAATCGAGTATGACGTAGAAAAGGGTAATATACATCCCCTTTTTAAACTCTCCGTCCAGGGTGGCGTTGAGCTTCTTCAGCACTTCGCTTGCGTTCTTGTTTCCCCGTGCCTCAAGCCGCAGAGCCGTGCGTACAATGCTCATAACAAAGGCTCCCCCCACTCCTTTTCCTGAAACATCTCCCACAACTATCCCGATAGAATGCTCGTCGACATAAAAAAAATCGTAGTAATCGCCGCCGACTTCCATTGCGGCATTGTACTTGGCGGCTATCTCGAACCCCTCCGATTCAGGCACCTGACGCGGAAGCAGGGTCTGCTGAATATTCTGGGCGAGCTGCATCTCCCTCTTCAAGCGGGCCTGGTCGGTCAGCCTGACCTGTGACTGCTTAATCTCACGCATCATTTTGTTGAAAGCGGTGGAAATCTCGGCAAACTCACCGAACCCCGCGTAGTGAAAGCTTCCGGCTGTGCCTTCTTTTCCAACGCGGTTGATCTCCTCGGTGATCTTTTTTATCGGTGTAACAAACATATTGCCCATAAAACTGATGCCCGCAATGCCGATAATCCAGAACACGATCATATACAGAACGATTCTCGCCCTGTTCATTCGTACCACAACAGCTTTTTTTACCGCATCCTCTTCGATCGAGAGGAACACCTTGCCTATCACCATATCCGAAATTCTGATCGGCACCGCAATATACACACAGCTTTTATATTCAGGGTCCATATACTCGTCAACGAGCTGTTCCTGTTCAATAAGAGACGGAACACCTTCGGGCGGACTGTACAGCCTACCGATGTTTGTAACGGTTTTATCGGCTGTGACAATGCCGTTTCTATCGATAACGGTAAGTCGTACAATGGCAGGCTCATCCTCTACCATTTTGAATATCTGCTCGGTGATGAGGAGATCCCGTTCGCTGAGAATATACTCCGCCGTCGTCGAGGCAAACCCCTTCGCCAATGCCACATAACTGCCGACAGCCTGCCTTGTAAATGTTCTTTTCTGGGAGAATGTGGCGATAAAGAATGTGCCCACCGTAATGCAGGAAATAATTAGAGAAGCTACAACCGTAAATCTGACTCGTATGGTCATACCGGATGGTTTGAAGTTCCGTTTCACCTGATCGATCAGCGTCGGCTTCGGCTCAACGGTATTGACCAGGGTGAGAACATTGGTATTCCCGATCCGCTCATACCTTACTTCGTCATTCAATTGCCGGACAAGATAAATACCGAACCCGCCTTTTCGTTTTTCACGCACATACCGGTCGAGATCGGGGTTCAGAACGGTGTTATAATCAAAGGCGACACCGCTATCCGTAATCCTGGTTATTACCTCCTCCTTCTGTTTAATAATTTCAAAACGGACGTCGCCGGGTTCCATTCCCTCATAGGCATAGCGAACTATATTTGTACAGATCTCATCAAGCGAAAGTTTATATCCGTTGAGCTGTCGCATATTAAAGCCGAATTTCTCACCGTACTTGACCGCAAAATCCCTGATACGGGTAAGGGAGGCTGCCTCTGCAGGCACACTGAATGTTTTGATCTTTTCGTCTCTCACTGTTCTTTCCGGCTGTATATAGCGCGGACCTTCCGCTCAAAATAGATTGACAGGTCTTGTAACGTATATGATTATACTGAAAAGTGTAAAAATGTAAATAACCAATATACCTGCAGAAAAAAGAATGAAGCAAAGAACCTACCCAGAACGACCCATTCCGGGGGTCGGCGCCGTTGTATTCCGGGACAACGAGGTGCTTCTTATAAGGCGGGGTAACCCACCGCTGCAAGACACCTGGTCACTGCCCGGCGGCGCAGTGCACCCGGGGGAAGATCTCGAGCACGCTGTTAAACGGGAAATTCGGGAAGAGTGCGGTATCGAAATCGAGGTTCTGGACCTGATAACGATGTTCGAGTACATCGAACGTGATAAAAAAGGCCGGATTCTGTTCCACTACATTGTTTTCGATTTTGCAACTGAGTATGCCAGCGGGCGCCTCGGGCACTTTTCGGATGCCCATGATGCGCAGTGGGTGGAGGTTGACCGGCTCGGGGAGTATACACTCACAGACGCTGTCCGTACGGTAATAGCAGGAGGGCTTGCGTTTCATTAGTGCTGCAGCGATATTCGTTAATTTTTTGGGTTCAGTCTTTCAATTCGGCACAGTACTTTTTTTCGATATATTCGAGAAAATTTCTATCTGCTGGTTTTTACCCCGACCCTGCTGCACAGGTCTATCATGCGGCATTTTGAGCAAAACGGCGACACAGGTGTGCATAAATTTTGACCGTATGTTACAAGAAGATCGTTTATTTCGATCCAGTACTGTTCAGGCAGCCTTCCCCGCATGGCGAACTCGGTTTTTTCAGGTGTTTTCGTATGAACATACCCGAGCCTGTTCATAATTCGATGAACATGAGTATCGACACAGATTCCGGGCTTTCCGTATGCCAGTGTTATGACGAGATTGGCCGTCTTCCTCCCGACACCCGGCAGGGACAGCAGCTCATCGAGTGTATCCGGAACCTGGCCTTTATACCGAGTTCTGAGTATGCTGCTGATCGTCCTGATATTCCCCGCTTTGACCCGATAGAATCCGGCGGGATAAATCGCCTTTCCAATCTCCTCTTCCGAAAGCCGAAGCATTTTATCAGGGGTGTCCGCTCTTTTAAAAAGCCTCTCGGAGGCTGTTTGCGTTACCTCATCCTTTGTACGCAGGGATATCACCGTTGAAATAAGAACCCGGTAGGGATCGCGCGCCTTTGCAACTTTTGTCACTATGGGTTCTTCCCACCGGGTGTATTCCTCTCTGAGAATCTCGACAACCCTGTGTATGTCACCATTTTTCATATGTATCCCCGTTTGCACTGAACTTAATCCCAATGAAAAAACAAACATAAAAATGAGAATTGCATAGATAAAACCTGCGGGTAATGGTACATTTTTACTGTTGAAAGTGCAAATAAAACATGCAAAGAGGAAGGAGGTGAAACAATGGAAAAAACAACAAAACTCACCGCTGAACAGACAAAAATCCTTCTTCAGGAAAAGGAGTTTTTTGAGCTTAAAACAATTTTAAACGACGCACTCCCTCCGGATATAATGGAGATAATTAACGACCTGGAAATTCCGGAACAGGTTCTTTTATTTCGCCTTCTCAGCAAGGAAACCGCTGCAGAAGTTTTTTCGCTTCTCGACCATGACGACCAGGGGGTGCTGTTAGAGCATTTTAAAACTCAGAGGGTGAAAGAAATCATAGGTGAAATGGACCCTGACGATAGGGCGGAACTTTTCGATGAGCTCCCGGAACGGATGGTAAAACGGCTGCTGCGCCTGCTTTCAACGGAGGAGAGAAGGGAGGTAAACAGACTTCTGAACTATCCTGAAGATTCCGCCGGGCGGCTTATGACGCCGGAATTCATCGAACTGAATGAGGGAATAACTGCTGGTGAGGCAATAGATAGAATCCGGAAGATCGGGCTCGATAAGGAGACGATATATTACTCATACGTTATTAACGAGCACGGCATTCTCATCGGCATTGTCAGCCTCAAAGACCTGCTTCTCGCAGAGCCTGAGAGAAAGATCCAGGACATCATGACAACCAACATCGTCTATTCGAACACAATTGATGACCAGGAAGATGTTGCACAGGTGCTGACAAAATACAACCTCAACGCGATTCCCGTTGTCGACAAAGACAGGAAGCTTGTCGGTATCATCACCGTAGACGACATCGTTGATGTTATTCACGAGGAGGCGACAGAGGATTTTCATAAAATGGCCGGTATCGAGGCAACGGATGAACCGTACTTCAGCACCGCCTTCTTTGTCATGGGTAGAAAACGCGCACTGTGGCTTGTTATTCTTCTCATTACGTCCTACCTCTCATCGGTTGTGCTGAAAAACTACTCCGATATTCTGCAGATTGTCATCCCCCTCGCATTTTTTATCCCGATGCTCACCGGTACCTGCGGCAATACGGGGATGCAGTCGGCGACCCTTATCATCAGGGGACTGGCAACCGGTGAGATTGAGCTGAATGATTTTTTCAAGATAATCGGCAGGGAAACACTCATGGGGGTGTTTCTGGGAATCGTTTTAGGACTGTTCTCATATGTCAGGGCTCATTTCGTCGATGCAAATCCCCGTGTCGGTATAACCGTAGGATTGGCGGTTATTATAAGCGTAATTGCGGCGAACATCATCGGGGCGCTGCTCCCCCTTATCCTGAAGCGGCTGAAAATAGACCCGGCTATTTCAGCCGGTCCATTCATTTCAACGATTATTGACGTGACAACACTCATACTGTACTTTGAGATTGCGAAAGTCGTGTTCGATATCGTCGGATAGTTATTATACAGGCATATTGGATGAATATCATCGAAAGTATAATTCAACGTTCGGTGCCTCTTGCACCCTTCACCACATTCAAAATCGGCGGACCCGCGCAATACTTTGTCGTACCCGGCACGATTACACAGTTCAGACAGGCGCTCGAATGGGCGCTTATGAAACATATACCCTTCTTCGTTATGGGAGGAGGGGCAAATGTTCTTGTCCATGATACCGGGTATGCCGGACTCATCATTAATACAGGAAAGCTGAGCAGGATAACCGTCAGCGCCAGAGGAATGCACGCAGAATGCGGCGTACCTGTCGACACAGTTGTGGATGAAAGCCTCAGGTATTCGCTTACCGGGCTCGAGTTTGCAGCCGGTCTGCCCGGCACCGTCGGCGGCGCCCTGTTCATGAACGCGCGTGCGTATACGGGTGAGTTTTCACGCATCGTGCATGAGGTTCAGTGCCTGGAAGTGGGACACAATGAAATTCGGGAACGCACATTAAAAAAAGATGAGATTAATTTCTCCTATAAAAAATCGATATTCCAGGACAGGAAGCTGTTCGTATCGAGCGTACGGTTCACTCTTTTGAAGGGAAGCAAATCGGTGATACAGAAGAGTATTGAGAAAAACAGGAAGAATAGAATGGATGCGGGACAGTACACATTCCCCAATGCCGGCTGCATATTCAAGAACGATTACCGTGTCGGAAGGCCCGCAGGTGCCATAATCGACGAGCTCGGCCTGAAGGGGAAAAGGATCGGAGATGCCGAGGTATATGCGAAACATGCCAACTTTATCGTAAACAGGGGAAGCGCGCAGGCTGTGGACGTGTATGCGCTCATCCGACATATTGAAGATGAGGTGCTCAAAAAGACCGGTATCCACCTGCAGAGAGAAATCATTCTTCTCGGTGATTGGGACGATAATTGAGCAGTAAAAAGGGATGATTTTATTCGTTTATGTGGTATATTTGATAGCATAATGAGAAAATTATTAATAGTATGCGCCCTCGCGATATCCCTGTATCTGCCGGTCTTCGCAGCGGCTCAGACTGAAGTGGGCGGGGTCGAGAATGTGTTTTCGTACGGTGCGGGCCTGCGGGCGCTTGGTATGGGCGGTGCATTTACTGCCATGGAAAACGACGCAACTCTTGCGTACTGGAATCCGGGCGCAATGGCATTCAACCAATACAAGGAAATATCCCTGTTCGGAACGCGCCTCATAGCAGACTCCTATTATTTTTCCGCCTTTTATTCAAATCCGACGACCAGATTCGGGACTCTCAGCCTCGGGGGAATAGGCACATACACAAACGGAATAGAATCCTATGACGAATTTGCATCACCAATTACCAATGCGAGCACCGATTATCTTCACTATCAGATGCTTCTTTCATACGGGTACAACTTCAAATGGGGGTTGGGGCTCGGTGCAACAGCCAAAATCGAACAGCTTCGCATCACCGATTATAAGGGCACAGGCGCAAGCTTCGATATCGGCACATACTACAAACCGCCCAAGATGCCCTGGCTCAGTCTCGGTGCAGTTGTGCAGGACGTATACGGAACAGGAATAAAAATTGCCGATGAATTCGAACAGAACACGCGCATATACAAGCTGGGAACAGCAACCAATTTTAAACTGGGTAAAAAAAAGACCACCCGGCTCTCGTTTGCCCTCGATGGGCGGGCATTTACCGATAACTATAATCCGGGCAGCCATACCCTGCTGTATGACCTCAGTATCGGAAGCGAGCTTTCATTTAACGACGAATTCATGCTTCGGGCCGGCTACAAAAATTTCAGCTTTGACACCGCTTTTCAGAACCTCCCGCTTGGCCTTACCGCAGGTATGACCGTCAGGCGATGGGGATTCGGAATAGACTATGCGGTAGGCTTTGAAGACCCCACCTGGCAGGGTGCTGCAGAGCTTTTCATGCGGCTAGGCCTGAGCTACAGGTTCGGGAAGAGCATGGATGAGAAAAAGCGACTCGAGGCGCAGAAAATCAGGGATGAAATAAACCAGGGTATCAAAACGGCAACTGCAAAATACGAACAGGACCTCAGTAAACTTTCCCAGCAGTATGATCAGGAGAAGGAAAACCTGACGGCTGAGATGGATAAACGCTACAAGGAGGACGTTGCAAAACTCAAGGCTAATGACGCAGAGGCACGACAGAAAATCATCGCAGATCTGTCCGCACAGTCCGAAGCTGAAAAACAGCGGGCCCTGCAGGATCTGACGAATAAGTACGACAGGCAGCGGGCCGCTCTCGAGGCGCAGCTCATACAGCAGAGAAATACCTACCAGACACAGATAGGCACAATGGAGCAGCAGTTTAGGCTGAAAGAATCGTCCATGAAAGAACAGGTCACCGCTAATGAAGCCTTCAAATCCGAAAACTACGCACGCGGCCTCCAGCTGTTTTCCGACGGCAGTTACAAAGAAGCACTCAGCGCATTCGAAACAGTTGCCGGAAGCGATCAGAACTATCTCAAGGTTCAGGAATACATCGCCAGGACGAAAGCCCAGATGAGGAATGTTACGAGTTACAACCAAGCAATACTCGATCTCTACTACAAGGGTATCGACCTGTTCGTGCAGAAGAAGTACGAGGAAGCAATCGCGGAATGGAAAAAGATACTCGCAATAGATCCGTACAACAAGCTCGCTATGCGGAATATCAAGGAAGCTGAGGACCGCCTGAACAAGCTCAAGGAACTTGGAATCAATGAATAATCATCAGAAATACGCCTGCATGAGCATACCGGTGTCTCTGAATCCGAGCCTCCTGTACAGGCTGTAGGCGGACTTGTTCGCGGTGTTAACAAAAAGCAGTACCCGTTCATACCGTTTAAAGAGCTGAACAAGGTGATATGAAACCACCGAGCTCCCGTATCCCCTTCCCCGTCGGGAAGGGACGACGTACACCGAACCTATCTGACATATATTCTCATACCGCGCATTTACACCGGCCATGGCGACCGGCACCGGTCCCTCGAGCACCGCGGATACCTCTTTACGCATCATCTTTTTCTTCAGAACGGTGAGAACTCTGCCTCTGTTTATATCCGAAGCACAGGCGCCGACTTCCTCGATTTCGTACTGGATCTGAAGCGGGAGAAGCTGGGACGCCATATCCGGCGGCGGCGTCATGCCCCGGTACAGCTGGCGGGGGCAGAGCCAGGGTCGGCATATCTCCATAGTGATAAAATTTTTCACAGATACCGACTTTTCCCCTGAAAACTTCTCAAAGGTGCGGACACTGAGCGCATCCCCGAACAGCATCTTCAGACCTGGAAACCTGTCTTCTATAAACTTCACTGCCTTTTCCCGGGAGGAAACAGCCATGCTCCCGGAGAAGAAAAGATGAACGGAAGAACCGCTCTTCGAATGGACAATTCCGACAATACGTCCATCCTGGATAAAACAGTAATTGTGAAACCGCGCATGGCCCTGGGCTATACCCTCGAACAGATAGGCGTCATTGACACGCGCCTCCTTTAAAAAACTGAGACAATCGCTTTTCGTTTTTTTTCTTTCTATTTTCCGAACTTTTATAGTATTTTCCATTACTGAATCCGTAGAAATCATCGAGGAAAAATGAAACACGTTAAAAAAGATGCACCCTTTTACCACAGGGGGCTTCAGTTTGAATGCACACGATGCGGTAAATGCTGCACAGGATATCCCGGCTTCGTGTACCTTTCCGAAAATGATATTGACAGTATAGCAAAGTTCCTGAAAATGGACAAAGGGTCATTTGCTCGAAAATACACACGCAGTGTGCATGTATTCGAAGAGCCCAGAATGTCTCTTACTGAAAAACCTCCGTATGACTGCGTATTCTGGGATGGACTGTGCACCGTTTATCCCGCACGTCCGTACCAGTGCCGATCCTACCCCTTCTGGAAACGAAATCTCATTTCACAGAGGGAATGGGAAAAAGTTGGAAGTACGTGTCCCGGTATAAACAGGGGGCGGGTGCATTCGAGAATTGAGATCGATGCCTGGGTGAAAAATGTCCCTTCGTACAACTGCGAATCATTTTCGTCATGGCTTGATATATATAGCGTGGTTAAATCGCAATAATCTCTACACGCATTACAGATTTTAGCAGTTTGACCCTGTTCCCACTTCATGATAGGCAAGTAAACTTTCAATCGTAAAAGGTCAAACCGATCGGGCTCGTTGATAAATATTTTTTCGTTGCAACTACACAGGCGAGCCCATTCTGACGGTCGAAAGAACACTTGCCTAATGGTTTTTACCTTTATTTCACAATGCTTAAAATGCAATGGAAAAGTAGAAGGCCATTGCCCTATGTAAATTCTAGTACAAAAGGAAAAGATATCGCTTCGCTAGAACATAATATTAATGGATAAAACCATAAGGAGTACTGGTACAGCACAATGCCTGAGAATTCGAGTCTCATTGTAATCGGCTTTTTCATTCAATTCACCACAATGGCATTTGGCCGCTTTGCGTACACCCTGATCTATCCGGAAATGATGGAATATCTCTCGCTTACCCATACCGCCATGAGTATGCTCGGTACCGGCATCGTAGCCGGATACCTGGTGAATTCTCATGTCAGCGGATGGCTCTCAAACCATATCGGCGCGCACCGCAGTGTTTGCATATCCATTTTTCTCACATCTCTGTCGCTCTTTATTCTCGGATATGCCCGGCAGTTCACGGTTCTGTTAGCCGCATCTTTTGTTCTGGGTGCTTCGGCAGCAGGGGCCTATGTCCCGCTCATACACATTCTCAACAGAGAGACCGGAGGCAGAGCCGCCGTATTTGGGTTTGTTATGGGTGGTGCAGGGGCCGGAATTCTTGCAAACGGGTACCTCATCCCGTTCCTGCTGATGTACCGACCGATCCAGGGGTATCGTACGAGCTGGTATACACTGGCCCTGATTAATGGTGCGGTGTTCATGCTCTCGCTTTTTTTCTTCAGAAAGCAACTTAGAACCGATGAATGGACGGCACAAACTGTGAGGGAGGGCAGGCTCATTCCCCTTCTCATCGAGCACCGCCGGCTTCGGCTCCTCCTTGTTGCCTACTTTTTTGTCGGCTTCTCATATATCGTATACGTGACCTTTTTCGGTGCATATACGGTTGATGAGCTCGGCTTTACAATACGGTCAACCGGAACAATGTGGTCTCTTTTCGGTATAAACATGATATATGCCGGAATTATCTGGGGAATGCTGTCGGACCGGTACAATAAAATCGATATGGGAGTGCTGTCTCTGATCGGCCTTTTCCTGTCCATCCTCGTTATTACCATCAGCAGAAAAAAATTTCTCTTCTACATCTCGACGTTTCTCTTCGGCTTTTCGTTTATGGGTGTTTTGACAATAATAATTTCCATTATGAGTGATCTTGTGCCAAAAGAGAGCATGTCGGTTGTTTTCGGCTTTTCAACGCTGGTGCACGGTGGGGGTCAGGCGCTAAGCACACCGCTCGCGGGATCGCTCAGAGATATAACAGGCACGTTCAGGGTTCCCTTTACGATCTCCTGCGGTGCCGCCTGCATCTGCATCCTGGTTTTTTTTATGCTCAAGACAATGCAGAAACACGCCGGGAATTGAGGGTTTTCTGCGCAGATACTAAATAATCCCGAGCTTCTTTCCCGCCTTTTTAAACACATCGAGAGCAAAATCGAGCTGTTCGTCGGTATGTGTGGCGATATAACTAGTCCGTATGAGAGAGCGACCGGTCGGCACTGCGGGCGGAACAACGGGATTGACAAAAAGTCCGTTATCACTCACCTCTCTCCAGAGCATGAGACAGGTATCCATGTCCCCGATAATAAGCGGAACAATCGGTGTAACCGTCGGGCCGACGTCGTAGCCCATATCCCTGAATGCATTTCGCATTCTCTCGGCTATTTTAAAAAGCCGCCTGCGCCTTTCAGGTTCGTTCACGATTATCTCGAGCGCCGCATTCACGGCACCGATAACCGCCGGTGGAGGGCTCGCGCTGAAGATGAGCGGGCGTGAATGATGCTTGATGTAATTGATGACCCTGTCCGCCGATGCGGCAAAACCACCGATGGTCGCAAATGATTTACTGAATGTTGCCATCTGAATATCCACCTCATCCTCGACCCCGAAATGCTCCGTGGCGCCCCTGCCCCCGTCTCCAAGCACACCGATCGCATGGGCCTCATCCACCATCACCCGCGCATTATACTTCTTTGCAAGATCGACGATGGCGGGAAGATCCGCGAGATCTCCCTCCATGCTGAAAACCCCGTCGACCACGATAAGCTTCCCGCTTTTTTTATCCGAGCTCTCGAGCACCCTCTTCAAGTCTGTCATATCGTTATGCTTATACTTGACGACCTTCGCAAAACTGAGCCGGCAGCCGTCGATGATACTCGCATGATCAATCTTGTCCAGGAATATGATATCGTTCTTTCCGGTGATTGTCGAAATAATGCCCAGGTTCGTCATATACCCGGTTGAAAAAAGAAGAGCACGGTCCCTTTTCATGAATAATGCGAGCTGTTCCTCGAGCTTTTCATGTATATCCAGCGTGCCGTTGAGAAACCTCGATCCCGCGCAACCGGTACCGTGCTTCTGAACGTTTTGAACAACACTCTGTATGGTTTTATCGTTGAAGGTCAGCCCCATGTATGAGTTGGATCCGAGCATAACCATTCTCTTCCCCTTTATGTACACCTCCGTATCCGTTCCCGTTTCAATTGCACGGAAATAGGGGTACAATCCCTTTGCCTTGTACTCCTCAACGAGAGAATAATCATAGGCTTTCTCAAAAATGTCCATGGGTATCACCTTTCAATGCAGATCAGAAGCCTTTTCCACAATCAGTTACGATGCGCCCTAATATATCATATAATAATGGGAATGTCGAGATGAAGAGAGGTGAAGATTTATAAAAAAACAGGAGGTTTTACAAAAACACAGTCAAGCCGATAATAAGCAATGAAAGTGCAAAAAGAGAATGATTTTTGCCGATGATAGTACTATACTGTGTGATGCCAGCATCACCACGTACATTTTCAGTAAGAGCTCACAGGAGGTTCTATGAAAAAGATAGTTTTCATTATCTGTATAGCTTCCCTTGTCTTTACCGCCCAGTTGATTTCTGCGCAGACAATCGTTGAGATCGGGGACCTGCCGAAAAGTGAATACTCTATAAATGTGTATCAGGTTTTCGGTTTTCAGGAGGGGTATGAAGGGTATAAAATCCTGTATATTGACAATAACAGCAAACCTCAGTACCTCTTTCTCCCGGCTGAAATGCGCGCCAATTACAAAATATATAAGCCTGAGTTCAGTTCAGGACAGACAAACTTCATTATAATATGGAACAAAGGAGACCGGGTAGAGCGGGTCGAGTGGTTCATGCCAAAGGCAGTAAACTACGATCTTCCAAACTTCTCGATCAAACCGTTCGGAGAAAAGGACAAAGAGGTATTCGCCAAGATTATTGAAAACGGGGAGCTCGTGCTAGGAGGCGAGGTATCAGGCGCCAAACCGGAGATTACCGCACCAGGCGGCCAGTAAATAATCTGCACATGGCGGCCAACAAGCAGGCCGCATCCGCGGCCAGTAAATAATCTGCACATGGCGGCCAACAAGCAGGCCGCATCCGCGGCC
>CAYSRJ010000001.1:108730-147317 GCA_964433545.1 uncultured Spirochaetota bacterium
CAGTAAATAATCTGCACATGGCGGCCAACAAGCAGGCCGCATCCGCGGCCAGTAACAGCAGATTACGGCTGAAAAAAGTTCAACCGGCTACCGTTCACGTGTCGGATCGGCCGAACTGCTGATCGGTGGGCAACAAAATGAGGGAAGTCCCTTTACGGGACTTTCCCTGCTCGGGACCTTGTACCTGTAAGGGTTTTAAGATCCTCAAAAAAGCCGGGGTAAGATATATCGATACATGCGTCATCATCTATGGCCGTTTTCCCTTTTACCGACAGAGCAAAAATACCCGCCGCCATTGCAATCCTGTGATCTCCGAAGCTCCGAACACTCCCGGGCGCGTAAAAACCGCCGCCTGTAACGACAAATCCGTCATCCCGTTCCTGTATATCACCGCCGAATGAACGGACGAGTTCTACAATCCCTCTGATTCTGTCGCTCTCCTTCACGCGAAGCTCCGAAGCGCCACGCACTTCAGTTTTTCCACCGGCATGGCAGGCCACCACTGCAAGTGCCGGTATTTCATCGATGATAAGCGGTATGTTCGTCCCGGATACGGAAATCCCCTGAAGCTTCGAATAACGGGCACGTACTGAGCCGACCGGTTCGGGGTATTCCCGCTCAATTTCGACATCGATTCTCCCCCCCATCATCCGTAAAAGGTCAATTATATGCGACCGCGTTCTGTTCAGGAGGACGTTTTGTATGCGCACGTCGGAACCGGGGAGTATGAGAGCCGCCGCAATAAAAAATATCGCAGATGATATATCTCCGGGCACGGCAAGCTCGATAGGAGACAGATCCTTTTTTCCGGTGATGTATATCTCCTTGCCCCGTGTGGTGTTTTTGATTCGTATATCGGCATCCATGAACAGCAGCAATCGTTCGGTATGGTCTCTTGTTTCAACCGGTTCGACAACAAGGCCGTCTGTAAAAAGCCCTGCAAGAAGCAGCGCTGATTTGACCTGTGCACTTGGAACGGGTACGGTATACTCAAAGGCCTGTATCTTCCCACCCGCGATTTCAACTGGAAGCCTGCCATCATTGCTCGAAATCATCGCACCGGCCAGGGTGAGGGGGCTTACGACGCGGTTCATCGGCCTTACGCTCAGGCTTTCGTCTCCCCGCAGTACTGCCTTGACCCTCGCTCCCGCAAGCATACCCATCAATAGGCGGGCGGTTGTACCGGAATTACCACAGTCGATATCTATTCTTCCATTGCCAAGGTCTTTAAAACCCTCCATACCGATACCCTGGATAACAGTTTTGTTGCCATCGCTTTGTATCTGAACCCCAAGGCGGTCCATTGCTTCGACAGTTGTCTGCACATCCCGTGCCCGCGACAGTCCCCGGATGGTGCTCGTGCCCCGGGAAAGGCCAGAGAGGATAACGGCGCGGTGCGATACGGACTTATCGCCTGGAACCGAAATCGCACCCCGAACACTCTTTTTACCCTGTACTTCTCGCATACCTGCTCCTTCATACCGTTTCGTTCGTCTCGACTGCGCGTGATGCATCGAATATTCCTGAATATACCTGTCTAACAAAACGCGCCGCATTTTCATCCTGTATCCGGCGGGTGACCTTTTCTATCACTGCAGTTTCACGCTCGGGATCGGCAACGCTCATTTTCTTTTCTATCTTATAGCGCCCGATTGATGATATGCATTCGTATCTTTTTACAAGAAGCCCGGTGAGCTTTTTATCAATGCGGTCGATTTTCCTTCTGAGAACCAAGAGCCCGGATTTTGGCATCCCCTCATTCCCCCGTTTGGATTTCGTGCCTGCGATTCATCATGTACCAAGATAAACAGCAGTATGTTTTATGTAAATAGTAAAGCGACGTGAATCCCCCAGGGACCGAGTATCAACAGAAAACTTATTTAAAGGTACTATGAAGCCGGTCCCAGGGAAAAGACGGTTTTTACGAAAGAGTGTTTGCAATAAACCGTGCTCCTTGTTATCTTTTTAAAGTCAGATTATTGGAGGAGGTTTACGGATGAATTACAGGGTGCTTGGAAAAACGGGATTCAAAGTTTCCGAAATATCTCTCGGAACATGGCAGCTCGGGGGTCGCTGGGGGGGCACCTTCAGTGACGAGGAAGCGAAGTCAACATTGCAGACTGCTGTGGATAACGGCGTGAATTTCTTCGACACCGCCGACAAGTACAGCGAAGGGCTGAGCGAACGGGCTGCAGGAGCTTTTGCACGGGAGTACAAAGAGAGAATTTACGTTGCCACAAAGTGCGGCAGGCGTCTTTCACCTCATGCGGCTGAAGGATACAACGATAAAAATATACGCGGATTCATCGAGGACAGCCTGAAAAATATGGGTTGGGAGACGCTCGACCTCATTCAACTTCACTGCCCTCCAACCGAGGTATACTACACACCGGAAGTGTTCGAAACACTCGAGGCCCTCAAAAAGGAGGGAAAGATACTCAACTACGGGGTGAGCGTTGAAAAGGTAGAACAGGCGCTGAAGGCAATCGAATATCCCGGTCTTTCCACGGTACAGATAATATTCAACATGTTCCGGCAACGGCCCGCCGAGCTCTTCTTTCCGGAGGCAAAAAAGAAGAATGTCGGTATTATCGTGCGTGTGCCGCTCGCAAGCGGGCTTCTTACCGGAAAATTTACCAGGGAAACAACTTTTTCTGAGGGAGACCACCGTTTTTTCAATGTTGAGGGCAAGTTTTTCGACAAGGGAGAAACCTTTGCAGGACTCAACTTCGAACGGGGGCTTGTAGCAGTCGAAGAATTGAAAAAGTTCTTTACCGGCCCCGAGCCACTCGCGTTGTATGCCCTTCGCTGGATTCTCATGTTTCCGGAGGTGAGCTGCGTTATACCGGGCGCAAGCAGGCGTGACCAGGCTGAAATGAATACGCGTGCATCCGCTCTCCCCCCGCTTACCGACATGCAGATGAAAAAAATATATGAGATATACGAAACCTTTATTAAACCGGATGTCCATCACCGCTGGTGATGTATCCCCTAAAGGGGATGTGTCCCCTTCGGGGATACTACAGGATCATGGAACAGGATATGATTATCGGGCACGGCGTTGATATCATGAGCACGAAAAGAATCGAAAAGGCGATACAACGTTTCGGTGATCAGTTTGTTTCGCGTATATTTACCCCCTACGAACGGGCGGACATAGAAAAGCGCGAGAAATACGCTCCCCAGCTCTTCACCGCGTACTGGGCGGCAAAGGAAGCAACGATGAAGGCGCTCGGTACAGGAAACAGGCAGGGAGTCCGCTTCATCGATATCGAGGTCCGACATGAGTCGTCCGGTAAACCCTATATACAGCTCTACGGTGTGTCAAAACAACGGGTCGAAACAATGAACGTCAACACCATCAATGTATCCATGTCCCATCTTGATGAAATTGCGACCGCATCGGTAATATTCGAATCGAACGGAAAGGAATAGAATGACTATGAATCGTAACGAGGCATTCGATCTGTTGAAAGAGTATACAAAAAAGGAGGGTCTCATCAAGCATGCGCTCGCAGTCGAAGGAGCGATGCGTGACTACGCAGTAAAGTTCGGTGAGGATGAGGAATCCTGGGGCATAGTCGGCCTGCTCCATGATTTCGACTATGAAAAATATCCCACTTCTGAAGACCACCCATTCAAAGGTGCTGAAATACTCCGCGGAATGGGGGCCCCCGAACAGTGGATAAAAGCTATACTCGGGCACGCAGACTACAGCGGAGTGAAACGTGAAAGCCTGATGGCCAGGACGCTCTTTGCCGTGGACGAGCTCACCGGTTTCATCGTCGCCGTTTCTCTCGTTCGACCGTCTAAAAAGGTCGCGGATGTCGCAGTGAAGTCGGTGAAAAAAAAGATGAAGGATAAGGCATTTGCCAGCGGCGTCAATCGCGATGATATTCGAACGGGTGCCGAGGAACTCGGTATTTTACTCGACGAACATATCGGGTTTGTGCTCGAGTCCATGAAGAAACGTGCCGATCTTCTTGGACTTTAAGCAAAACCTTGCCCGTCTCTTTAAGCGTCGACCCGCGCATCAGTATACGGCCGTGCACAGCGAATTTAGATGTAAATACCATCTGCAGCGCTCGAATACCGTTCCTTTGAACTGTCATGCAACCATTCCATCCCGGTTCCCTGTCAAAAAAAACAAAAAAACCCATACGTTCACCATTATCCGGGCGTGTTTCAGATGTTAAATTTATGTATACATACCGGTGAGTGTACGGTTTTTGGTATCTCTGTGTGATTCATAACACGCTATTTTATTCAAGGGGCATATACATGAAATACACACCGTCACTGAAAAGATTTTTAACATACAGTTTACCATTACTCGTGCTCGTTTTCATGCTTGCTGCAATCGTTCCTTTCAGAATTGATGCAGCTCCGAAAGCGAAGCTCTGGGGGTACTGGGAAACATACGACAGTGCGAGCGATACGAAAGTAGACCATACTCCATGGAACCGATTCATGAAAAAATACCTGGCGACGAACGACCCGTCAGGGATTAACCGTATGCACTACAAATCAGTCACACTATCCGACCGACAGGCGCTTGAACAGTATATCCAAAAACTCGCCGATATCCGCGTTACGTCTCTCAACCGAAAGGAGCAGAAGGCCTACTGGATAAACCTGTACAACGCCCTGACCGTGAAGGTCATTCTCGACCATTATCCGGTTAAGAGCATCAGGGATATAGACCTCACGAAAGGGCTTCTCTCAGACGGACCGTGGGACGCGAAACTCCTCGTAATCGAGGGCAGGGGGGTATCGCTCAACGACATCGAGCACCGGATTCTTCGTCCGGTTTTCAAAGACAGCAGGGTGCATTACGCGGTCAACTGCGCGAGCGTCGGCTGCCCGAATCTTCAACCCGAGGCCTATACCGCGGAAAATACCGATACCCTTTTAGATCGTGGCGCACGCGAGTACATCTCCCATCCGAGAGGAGTCAGCATCGAGGGAAATAGAATGTACCTCTCCGGCATCTATGAGTGGTTTCAGGAGGATTTCGGCGGTACCGAAAAGGGTGTGATGGAACACATTTTGAAATATGCACCATCCGACCTCGCCGGGCAGATCCGAAACTTCAAGGGGCGTATCAAATACCGGTACGACTGGAGCCTGAACGAGTAGTTTATTTTTTTCCGCACACCCGGTCAGGCTTCCCTATCCGATTCGATGAGAGCGATCCCGTGCTCCCCGATAGCATCCTGGAAACAGTTTTATTATCCGAATACTTCGCATCCGGACCACTTACAGGGACAGATTCAGATGCACCACCGAGTAACGAGAATTGCGACAATCCCGGCAAGTGTATAAATGTCCTCTATGAGCGCCCACTCGTCCGGTGCATGCAGGTTGTCTCCCCGAGGTCCGAGTATGACAGCCGGCATGCTGCCGACATCCCCGTACAGAGCGAGGTCGCAGGAAAAAGGCGCACCCCCGACTGCAGGGCTTTCTCCCGTATAGTCTGAAAAGGCATCAGTCACTGCCCGAACCCCCGGATCATCTGTGCCGGTTTCCCAGGGGCGAACGTAGTGGTAGGTGGGCGTTATCTCGAAATCGAACGGCTTTACCTTTTCATCCGAGGCCGCATGCCCTTCCCAGAAATTCCTGAATTGCCGATAGAACTCCTTCTCGCTCATTCCAGGATAGCACCACACGATCCATGACAGGCCGGCGACGAGCGGTATGCCCATCTGGGTGAACTCACCGGGGATTTTCGATGAGAGACCCCACAGCACGACGTTGAGCTCCTTTCCAGGCCTCCTAAAGAGGGGATGGCTGTTTCGTGAGCGCCACTCGTTCTGCCATTCGGAAAAAAGCTCTATCACCCCCGACAGGCCGAATACGGGGTTCGGTATCGCTGCGCCCATGTAGGGCATTCCCGCTTTTCCCGTAAGCCCAATATCGCCAAGAAAAGCCCCGAGGCATGCGGGACAGACCTCCATACGCGTCGGCTCTCCCAGAACCGCAAGGTCGGCATTATGCCCCCTGAGGCGGGATGAAAGGGTGCCGTTTCCACCGGCAAACTCCTCGTCCACGACACTCTCGAAGATAACATCGCCTGCCGGCATAAAGTCGATATCCATGAGAAGCTGTATCGCCCACAGAAAGGCGGAAAGCCCCCCCTTCATATCAGCAGTTCCACGGCCGTAAAGCCTTCCATCCTGCTCCACGGGCTCAAAGGGACGGCAGACCTTCCAGTTGTCGGGTTCGAACGGCGCAACGTCGACATGCCCGCTCAGCAGAATCGATCGCCCTCCCCCGCTCCCCTTCCAACGGGCAGCAACGTTGTTCCGTCCCTGAGGATACTCCCTGCCGGGAAGAAATGACGGGTGGTTTTGAATGCCCTGAACATCGAGGGGGTTGAAAACGTCGACATCAAGACCCATTTTCCTGCAGGAATCTACAATGAATTCCTGAGCAGGGCCTTCGTTTCCGCCGGGCGGCCTGTTCTCGGAGGGAAATGCGATGAGCTTTTTTGTCCATTCAAGAATATCCGATCGTCTTCGATTAAGCGCCTGACGGATAGTATCGATCATAATTCTATCACCTCGCGCCGGTAGCTTGTAAGCTCTCTGATGCCGTCCTTTGTGATGAGAATGCCGTCTTCATACCGCAGGCCGTATGTTCCGTCTGAAAGCCAGATATCGATATTAAACAGCATATTCGGCTGTATGGTGAAATCGGCCTTCTCGGCCAGCCACAGGCCCTCCACCTCGGAGTGACCGGTCCCGTGAGCAGGGCCGTAGAGTGTGAAGTTTTCATACCCGTATCGTGCGAGTATATCGTGATACCCTCTGAATACCTCGTTTGAACGAACGCCCGGTTTGACGGTGCCGAGGGTGTAGTGCATGGCTTCGAGCGCCACATCCATGAGTTCCCGTGCGCCGTCCGGCACCCTGCCGATAGCGAAGGGGCGGCACATGTTGCCGCAGTAGCCCATGTATTTCGCGCCGAAGGTGAACTGCACCAGCTCGTTAGGCCCGATTGCCCTATCTGTCGACCTGCACAGGCTCAGCGGCGTGTTCGGCCCTGAACACACCCATGCCGGGTAGGGCATACCCTCAGCACCGAGCTCGAGCATCTTCGAGCGGGCCACTGTTTCAAGCTCCCACTCCCGTTTGCCGGGCTCGACCGCCTGAAAAGCGGCCTTCATAGCTTCCTCCGTGATTCTATACGACTCGACTATATAGGGTATCTCGACATCGGATTTCACAGACTTCACCCTGAGAAGCAGGTCATCGGCGGGTACGAATTCGGCCCCACGTGCTGCCTTTCTGAGATCTTCAAGCAGTATATGGGGAAAAATATTCCAGTCGCCGACACCGACCCTCTTCGGTGAATTGCCCATAACGGCATCCATGATTGTACTGAAGCTCTCCCCCTCGACCTCCGGCACCCAGTCGGGCGCCGACGTCTCCACGAGAAGAGGATTTATTCTGATTTCTGGCACTGAAGAAAAGACCTTCGCAAATTCATAGGATTCCGGCCCTCCGGTGACGAGCACCGCATCTCCCTGCGCCGGCACAACGACGCACGCAAAATCAAAAAAGGGCCAGAAGCCGGTCAGGTACCTGGATGTGGAGGATTCGCACTCACTGCTGTACCCGACGTACACGTCGATTCCTTCTGAAACGAGCTGCTCCTGCAAGCGCTTTACCCTGCGCTCGTACTCTGATGATGGAAGCGGGTTCATTCTCATTTTTTTCTCCTTTTCATTTTCTCGATAACCTTTTCAATTCAATTCAATAGTTTATGTAAATGTCCATTTCGAGGTTACTGTTTATGGCCGTACATGTCGGTACCAATTTCGAGGCCCATTCATGTCGCCGTCCATTGTAGAATAAATCGGAATGAAAGTCAATCCCGGCACAAAGGACCCTTTCTTTCATTCCAGTTTTTCATTGATTTCAAGGCTGGCAAGGGCGTATACTTTTCAAAGAAAAAAAAGGGTGTAGCCGCTTTTTTGAAGGAGCTTTTTAATGAAAAAAAATGAAGAGACTCAGGACCTGAAATCCATATTTCTTGCCGGGGTAAAACAGGTCGATCCTGCTGCGCTCATAAAAAACCGGGTTCATATTCGGGGAAGCATGCTCTCTGTGAAATCTGAAGAGGCCGTGCTCGAATTCGACCTCGACAAGTACAACCGAATCATCGTTATCGGCGCCGGTAAGGCAACCGCGAAAATGGCGCAGGCTGTTGAAGGGCTCTTCAAAGGCCGAGATATTAGCGGCACGATCGCCGTCAAATACGGACACACCGAGCCCCTGTCTACTATTAAAATTATTGAAGCGGGTCATCCGGTGCCTGACAAAAACAGCCTGCTTGCCGCCCGGAAAATAAAGGAGATTGCAGCTGAAACAGATGAAAAAACCCTCGTCATCAACCTGATCTCAGGCGGAGGCTCCTCCCTGCTTGCCGGCCCGATCGAGCCCGGCCCTGGTGCAGGGAATTTTAAGCTGACCCTTGATGACCTGCAGAAGACAACCGGGCTTCTCCTCGCATCGGGTGCCACGATCAACGAAATGAACTGCGTGAGAAAGCATCTCTCCTCGATCAAAGGCGGCAGGCTTGCTGCACTCATGCACCCCGCAATACAGGTAAACCTCATCCTCTCCGATGTTGTCGGCGACAGGCTCGATGTCATTGCATCGGGGCTTACTGCCAGTGATGAGACCACATATGAAAATGCGGTTCGGGTTCTGGAAAAATATGAAATCGAAAAAAAGGTGCCCGAAAATGCACTCGGTATTCTCCAGGCGGGGAAAAAAGGGTTGATACCTGAAACACCGAAAAAAAACGACCCCGCATTCGAAAGAGTGTACAACGTGATTATCGGAAGCAACAACACAGCGCTCATGGCAGCTGCCGAAAGGGCGAAAGAGCTCGGGTACAACACGGTGATTCTCTCCTCCCGGATAATCGGCGAGGCACGGGAGGTGGCGAAGTTTTATGCGGGGATCGCGAAGGATGAGGCCTTCAGGGAAATCCTGGCCCGAAAACCAGCCTGCATCATTGGAGGCGGTGAAACAACCGTCACTCTGACCGGAAGCGGTAAAGGCGGAAGGAGCCAGGAGCTTGCGATCTCGTTTCTCATTCAGTTTCTTGACGAGGAGGATGAGCTGAAGCGGGGTATTTATTTTCTTTCAGCATCGACCGACGGAAACGACGGTCCGACAGACGCAGCAGGCGCGTATATCCGCGCGCAGGAGATAAACCGACGCACCGCGCCTTTTGACAGGGCAGAGGAGTACCTTAAAAAAAGCGACTCCTACACATTTTTCGAGCACGCGGGATCGCTCTTTAAAACAGGCCCGACAAACACCAACGTGTGCGACCTTCAGATTCTTATCGTAGTATGATGTATGCTGATTTTCAGCAGTATCCTCACGGTAGGTACCTTCAACTTTAACTATATATTCACTAAAGAGGCCGCTACCATATTCTCACTGTAATAAGATGCCTATTGAACACTCGAATATGAGAAGTATCGCTGAAGTACTGGTTGAAAATATAATTTGCATATCATTTATTGTAAAAAATTCTCTAACAATGGAAAAAATGTGATATAATTGTAAATGAGTTGCGTTATATCACATCTTAAAGATGTGAGAAGATTCTGTCAACTCAATAACAAGATTCATCTTTTACTCTTCCTTCGTAAAGAGGATGACCAATGCCGGGGGTATAAAAATGAAAAACGTGGAAAAAGCGGTGTTAAAAAGGAGAATATTTTGTATGCTCGGCACTGTTCTTTTAATCATAGGATCTATTGTCGCTTTTATTACCTGCTCGTCGGGAGTGAATGTCGGTGAGGCGAATAAAGTGCTTACTTCATTCAGTCTCCAATGGGCGCCAGGTTTTGATTACACATGCGCTTCCAATGAACCGGTGATTGTAGTGATCAGCGCGCATGACCAGGATGGCGAGGTATTCAACTGGAGCGGCACGGTAGTTATTTCCTGTACAAACCCGAATATATCGATCAGCCCGTCATCCGTTGATATTACAAACGGCTCTGTTCAGAGAAGTATCGCATTTACAAATGGAACTCTGAATAACCAGGGGACCGGAATAAAGCTTATCTCCGGGGAAGTGGTACAATCCCTTGAAGCCGTCGTCACGATATATGAAACATTTGCGCCCTCTGATGTGAATTTTTTTTCTGCCCAGGCGTGGGATAATCAGATAAAGCTCAGTTGGACAAACCCCCTTGATAGTGACTTTGCGGGTGTTAGGATAGTAAGAAAGGAAGGTGAAGCGCCCTTTAATGCGGGAGACGGATTAAAAATATATGAAGGAAACAATAATGCGTGTGTTGATAAAAATCTTACCAATGACGTCACATATTACTATTCTGCTTTTGCGTATGATAACGCGCCAAACTATTCTGGAGGAAAAACGATAAACGCTACACCCGTTGATCGTTCTGTTCAGAGACTTACGTATTTACCCGGTAACGGAAAGATTACCATGTATTGGGACGAAGTCAGTACCGCAGATTCGTATACCCTATATTACACCAATGACGGCAGTGATCCGGGAACCGGGAGTGGGTATCAGATTACGGGGATATCAGGCACAAGTTGCGAAATCAATAACCTGTCAAATTTCCGTAAATATAAAGTGGCGCTCACAGCTGTCAAGGAAAGTATGGAGTCACAAAAATCAAATATTGTGAGAATTGTTCCCCCCGGGAATATAGTCGCATCTGGAAGCTGGTTTTCACTGGTATTGAAGGAAGACGGCACTGTGTGGGCATGGGGAGACAACAATTACGGAGCACTCGGTGATGGTGACATCGATGTAAATAAGCCAACGCCGGTTCAGGTGGTGTGGGATGATGATCAAAATCCGGCGACTGATCCAATCCCATTTGTAAATGTCATAGCAATCTCTGCAGGAAACAGGCATTCCGCAGCAGTATTGACTGATTACACAGTGTGGACATGGGGAAGTAACGTTTATTATCAGCTCGGTGATGGTGGTGTTGTTTCGGAGAGAGATTTGCCAGGTAAGGTAAAAAACTACACCGGGACCGGGGAATTACAGGATGTGATTGCTGTGGCTGCCGGTAGATATCACACAGTGGCTTTAAAGAAAGACGGCACTGTTTGGGCATGGGGGTATAACAATACTGGACAGCTTGGCGACGGACGGTTGGGTACAAATAGTAAAGTACCCGTTCAGGTTATGTGGGATCATGATCAAAATCCGGCAACAAATCCGGAGCCTTTCACAAATGTCATTTCAATCGCGACTGGAACAGATGCTCAGCATACAGTTGCACTGAGAGATGACGGAACGGTGTGGGCGTGGGGAAGAAACGACTATGGAGAACTCGGAGATGGGGATACAGGAACCGATAAGGATTTACCGGTACAGGTTTTCGGTCTGACAGACATTGTTGCAGTAGATGCAGACGGCGATTCCGGTTTAAGAGCTCATTCTGCCGCGCTGAAAAGTGACGGAACTGTTTGGACATGGGGATCAAACGATTATGGGCAGCTCGGTGACGGCAACTCCGGCGTGGACAGCGATCTGCCAGTTCAGGTCGTGTGGGACGATGATGGAAATCCGGCAACTGATCCGGTCCCCTTGGAAAACGGCATCGCTATCGGTACCGGTGGAACCTTTACCGTAGTGGTGAAAGATGATGATACCACATGGGCGTGGGGGTACAATACTTATGGTGAGCTCGGCGACGGTAACTCCGGTGTAAACAGCGATCTGCCAGTTCAGGTCGTGTGGGACGATGATGGAAATCCGGCAACTGATACTGTGCCATTTAAAAATGTCATTGCTTTGGATGCGGGGGAGTCGCATACAGTGGCAATAGCAAATAGCGGGAGGCTCTGGGCATGGGGGACTAACTTCTCGGGTGAGCTCGGTGATGGTAACAATCCCGTAAGCAGTGACACCTCCGTTCTGGTTTCAGTTGCAGGCGGTAGCGAGAGTTTAACCGATGTAATTGAAATTGCCATGAAAAGAAACCATACGGTAGCACTTAAAAGCGATGGAAAAGTATGGACATGGGGGTACAATAAAGACGGTCAACTCGGTAACAACAACGCTGGAGTTGATAGTGCTGTTCCAGTGGAGGTTAAAAGCAATATAGGGAGCAGAACTATGGAGTCTGTCGCTGCAGGATCTTACCACTCACTAGCAATAGAGGATAACGGTAACCTTTGGGCATGGGGAGATAATGCCGGGGGACAGTTGGGTGCGGGTGATAATTTAGATCATGCAGCCCCGTTTCTCGTAAAAGACCCCGGAGGGACAAGTTATCTTGATTATGTCGTAGCTGTAGACGGAGGAATATACCACACACTGGCTGCAAGAGATAACGGTGTTGACAAGACGGTGTATGCGTGGGGAAGCAACCAGTATGGACAAATTGGCCATAATGCTGGTGGGACAGACATGAATAGGCCACAGCAGGTAGTTGGCCCGGGTGGAGTGGGTTTTCTCCTGAATGCCAAAGGTGTTGCTGCCGGAGGTGTGCATTCAGTGGCACTATTGACTGGCGGAACGGTATATGCCTGGGGAAGAAACAATTTTGGACAGTTGGGTAACGGAGATATGGGTTCGGTTACGGGAAGTGACACACCTATACAGGTTGTGTGGGACCATGATGGCAATGCAGGAACTGCACCGATTGGGTTTACGAACGTCAACACTATTGCTGCTGGTTTGTACCATACCGTTGCATTGAGGGATGATGGTACCGTATGGGCCTGGGGGAGTAATGATAATGGCGAGCTGGGTGACAACAACATGGGAACAAATAGTGATTTACCACGGCAGGTTGTGGGTCCGGAAGGCATTGGTTATTTAACAGGGATAGTAGCGATTAAAGCAGGATCGTATCATACTGTTGCATTGAAGGATGACGGGACCGTGTGGGCCTGGGGAAATGACGGCAACGGTTGTTTGGGAAATGGTGACCTAACTGGCAACTATGACACCCCAGTTCAGGTGGTCGATGAGACTGGTTTGAATTACATAACGGATGTCAAAGGAATTGCGGCGGGAAATTACAATACCGCAGCACTGAAAAATGATGGGATGGTATCTTCCTGGGGAGGCAACGCAATCGGACAACTGGGAAATGGAGAGTTTGGGAGCTCGAGTAATATACCGGTTTTTACAGGAGTCTTTTTCACCGGATGGCGAAAAAAAGGCTGAGTGAGAAGCTTGAGTAGTACATGAACCAATACCGAAAAAGAAACGGTTTATTTATCCTTGGGTCAGGCGTTTTAATTATAAACAAAAATAGAAAAATAAGTGTCTTTAATAAAACCAGGAGATAATGTGAAATAAACGTCATAGGGAACCCAATTAGAATTATTAACATTAAAATAGACTTCCTATCCTACACGTTTTTCGAGCAGACGGGTGAGCATCTTCTTCTCGAAGAGTGTGCAATTTGCGGTGTTCAGGGATAGAAAGGGAATTAAAAAATGAGTGTAGTCACGGCTCAAAGGCGGTCATAAATCCGGTACTCCATTGCACCCCTGTCAAGAGCCTGCGGGTAATCGGCATAGTGATACATAATTTCAAGCACAGTCCCTGATTTGTCGATCTTCCAGAGGTAATAGTAGGTTCCATAATCAGGCGGATAATAATATTTCACCTCGTACCAGTTGTCGCCTGTACTGTCGATCCAGCTGTTCGTCACCTCCCACGTACCTGTTTCACCGATATGGCTGTACTCCTGTGTGAATGTATTTTGAAAAAAGTGGATGTTGCCGTCCTGGTCAACAGTCAGTTTTGCATATTTGTTTATGCAATCAGCGCCATGCTTCCACGTTGAATCGTAATCAGGGTTCACCCATTTTCCGTAGAGCAGCGAAAGAGGCGCTTCCTGATGAAGTATTCCCTGGTGGTCAACTGCCGAAACAGGCCTCATCAAGAGGAGCAGCAGGAGGCAGGAAAGAAATACAGATAAGAATCTCGTTTTGAATATTCGCCTGGAGTACGGGTGCTTCTTTTTGAGGGTGAGTATGCCGGTAATCCTTTTTTCAAGCATGCCTTTTCGTACCAGGGCATGGTCAAGACCGAATAAAAGCACCCTTCCTCTGCTCAACCGGACAATATCAATTATGTGCTTGGCATAATCGGCCGGTTTTACGTTCGAATTCACCACCATGGCATCACACGCATTCTCCTCCTCTCGCTGAAGGTTTCTGTGCAGGATCCAGATGACCGGTATAAACCAGAAAAGCACACAGGCCAGGCGCGCTACACCCCGGGTAATATGATCCATCCTCTTGATATGGGCAAGCTCATGGAGCAGAACAACCCGCAGGCGCTCACCGGGCCAAACATCCACATTTTGAGGAAGAAGAATGATCGGTCTGAGTATCGAAAAGGTGAAGGGCACTATGCAGCGTTTGCTTACCCGCAGGTCGATTTTCTTTGTCAGGTGAAGGCATGAAGCTGCCTGTTCAAGTAGATGAGACGTCCTTGTGCTCCCGGATGGAGTTGCATTTTTGGAAACGTAAAAAAGCCCGATTCTTCCCACAATGATTCGTAAAAGCACCAGTGCCATACCCGAGAACCAGACCGGCACAGCCAGTGAGGACCATTTCAGACCAACTGCTGAAAAGCTGTTATCCGGATGCTTCACGTCCGGATAATACCGCTCATCGGCGGCAGTAAAGGAGCCGGAGTCTCCCTGGGACTGAATCGCGTTCTGTGTTACCTCGGATGCAGACAGCAGCCTGCTGTCATAGGGTATAAAAGAAACCTCTTTATAAACAGGAACCTCGAGAGGGCTAAAACCGAAGTGTGGAAAAAACTCTGAGAAAGATGCCAGTACGAAAATGCCGCAGAGAACGAAAAACCACATACGATGCCTGCAGGCCGATGATACAGCGTCCAGGCGTGCTATAACAACAGACATGAGGAAAAACAAAATAGTACCGTTCACGAATACCGGTATCAGAATCGCTGTTATTTGAGATGACAACTCATTAAGTATCCCCATGCTCAGGAACAAACCCATTTCATTCCTCTTCTTTTCTGGCTCTCTCAATAAGTTGTGTAAGCCTTTTGAACTCCTCGTCGGTGATTTTTCGGTTTGTGGTTTCAATGAGAGCGCTGATCGCTTCTTCGATTGAATTGTTGAAGTACATCTCGAGCACATGCTTTATCGCTGTAGAAACAGCCCTTTTACGCGGGATGGTGGGAAGGTACACATACTTTTTACCGGATTTCCGGTGCTTGAGCAAGCCCTTGCCCTCAAGAATATTCAGGAGGGCCCGCACAGTGGAATAGCTCGGCGGATCAGGAATTTCTTCCAGCACATCCTTCACCGATGCATTTCTTTTTCTGTAAATAATCTCGATGATCTGCCGTTCCCTCTTGCTGAGGCCGTGTACAAGTCGCTTGCTCATCTGTATTCCTTTATGCTGAATTATTAGCATAAACATGTAATTTTGTCAATGTTTTTTATGAAAAACAGCAGATAAAGTTACAGGCGTATGGTACTGAAAATACTGTAAAGTATACCGGAGATGCCTGTGGTACTGCTCACCGACGGTATTACACGTTATCGTCAAGAATATTCTTCCCTGAAATTTTTGCCTGCGATGAACTGGTATACCTGTAGTATATCGTATACGATTCTGAAGAGGGATCGATTTCTTTTGGAATACACGCAGCACCCCACGTTCCTTCAATAATCGTCGCCGATTTGTTGATTTTCCACAGTTCATATACAATAATATCGATTCCGAGCTGATTGGTCGTTATTTTATACCACACGTTGCCCTGTTTATCATGCCATTTCTCTATTATTGAAATCGTACCCCTCCACCTGGGTTGAAATGAGGAATCTGTTTTATACGCCGTCCATGTCATGTCGGGGTTGTAGATGATCTTCGCCGCTCTCTTATCCTCGCTGTTGTAGGTGCAGTTTACCCAGATACCGAAACATTCTTCTGTACGCAGTCTATGTGTACTCTGCCGCACTGCGCATCCAGAAAGAGCAAAACCCAGCACGAGGACAGCTGCCGCGTATACCCAAATTTTTTCCTGTTTCATAATGACCTCCAGATTTGAATATCACCATATACCAACAGCATGTGTATTGCTAAATTATTAGCATATTAAAGTCATTGTGTCAAGATTTTATTGCTAATATATTAGCATTATTAAAAAAAACAAATCAGAAGGATTTTTTAAATACGTTTGGGAGGATTTTATGTGTGCTATAGTTTATTAAAACAACTACACCCCACTTGTATATAGCGGAGAACATGTTGTAGCCAGGCTGCACATACACAAAGAGCCGCTCAGGAATCATCTTAAAACGGCGTACCCGTTTCCCTCGAGCGTCTTCACCACATCGTCCAGATTCTTTTTCTGCTTCTTGCATCCCTCGCGAAGCGTCGTCTTTTTACCGATGGTTTTCCTTATTATCGGATTTTTCACTCCCATGAAGCCGATACCCGCAAGAATGTCTATCAACTCGGGATACTGCATCGTTAATTCATAGAGGGTTTTGTCTATATCGATCTTTTTCACCGGCAACTCCCCCGGCCATTTCATATAAAACCCGGGTTATTCAACAGCTTCGAGTTCTAATAGCGTCACCGACTTACACAGCCTGCTGCAGTGTCACAATTTTTTATGCCGCTCGGCAACTGCATCGGATAGTTTGCTCAATGCTTCGTAATCGGGTTTCCCGGGGTAACCTTTGCACAGTACCGGATCCAGAATTTCGACCTTCAGGTTGGGTATGAGCCCGGCGATCTGCTCCACCGCCTTGCTGTTCCATCCATACGATCCCACTATCGAAGCAAACTTCACTTTCGGCCTGAGCGCATTGGCAAGAACTGCGGCGCTGACCACAAGCGGATGGGGGCCAACGAGAACCGTGGGTGTTCCTATAATGATCGTGGCTGCGTCAACGAGAGAAATAGCAAGCTCACCGATATCCGTGCGCTCCAGGTCGAACTGTTGTACGCCTATTCCCCTCTCTACCAGCTGGGCCACCAGGTATTCAACCATGCGCCGTGTGCTGCCGTGCATCGATATATATGGCAGCACCACGATGTTTTTAAGATTGTCTGATATCCAGTATTCGTATGCATCGAGTATAAAAGCTGGCCGATTATAGACCAGTCCATGACTCGGTGCTATAATATCCGGATTCAGCTCCCTGACCCGTGCCAGATTTTTTTTAATAATACTCCTGAAGGGCATCATGATTTCAGCATAGTAGCGTTTGGCCGCCCTGTAGACCCGAGCCTCGTCGGTTACATACAGGTCAGAAGTCGCAAAATGCGACCCGAAAAAATCACATGAAAAAAGAACCCTGTCCTCTTCGAGATAGCTCGACATGGTTTCCGGCCAGTGCACCCACGGAGTATAGAGGAAGGTGAGTGTTTTGTTGCCGAGTGATATCGACTCACCATCCCCTACGATGGTGATTCTCTTGGGATCAACACCAAGCAGGTCTGTTACCATTTCCTTTCCCTTTTGCGATGTGACAACCTTGGCATCGGGGAACTTTTGCACTACAAGAGGAAGTGTGCCGGAGTGGTCCTGCTCGGCATGTTGAATAATTACGTAGTCGACCTTTTCCACATCTTCCAGCTGAGCCATGAGGAAATGAGCCATGGAGGGATCGACTGTATCGAGCAGGACGGTTTTTTCACTACCACGCACCAGATAAGCATTATAACTTGTGCCGTCGGGTAGCGGAATCAATGAATCAAACAGCCGTCGGTCCCAGTCAACTGCACCCACCCAGAATACGCCATCTTTAATCTTTCGAGCCTTCATATTGAATACTCCTCTCTTCTCTCCAATTCAGTTGAAGAGAAAATACTGGATTTATATTGTCTATCACCAGCAACTTTATTCGGATGTAAGTCCTCCGAATGTTAAAATCTAATAATACGTAAATCACAAAGTCCATCAAAAGTTAACATTTGAATTGAAATAGTGATCGTAGCAATCTCAAAAAAGCTAGCTATGGAAAAGATGGATTGTTCTAAGGGTAAGTTGCTAAAAATTTACAACGTGTGGCATATAAAAGTAATTACGCTGTACTCTTTTTTCCCTTCAGCAGGGTATTGACAAAATTAAGAAAGTCGATCTCATCGGCATCAAGGCCATAGCCATACACGAAGCGCGTTGCAATGCGCGTTGCCACAATTGCCCGGACATAGGCGCCCGGTACCCTTTTCAGAATGGTATCAACGCCGACAAGCGTGTTCAGTACGTGCGGGGTATACCCCTCAACAACAGCCTTCACGAGTTTTTTATTGTCCGTAAGATCCGAATTCCGTACCGCATCGGTAATTTTATTTATCTTCTCGCTCACCCTGTTTGAAAGAACGGTGAAGGGTATCCCCTTCTCCTCATGCTCCTTCCAGAGCAGGTCGAACTCAGCGCGCGCGTTTTTCTTTATCGTTGAAAGCACTTCATCGATATACGCATCCCTGAATGGCGGCTTTTTTCCGTTTTTCTCACACATATGCTCCCTGAACTCACTGTCGCTCAAGGCAAGTGAGGCGAATACCTCGAGAGAAGATGAGGTCACCCCTCCCTTATTGGTCGAGGAATCCTTTATGACAATGACCCCTTTCTCCTCTAGTCGGATGCGTGCTTCCTCGGTTATAAAGAGGTTTGCCCCCTCGATGATAATTCTGAATTTCGGCACCCCCCGCTCGTCGAGCAGTGAATGCCAGTTGTTGATATTTATTGCTGCAGGTCTTCCGCCGCACGGCACAAACAGGTCGGCTCTTGCAAGCGGATTCAGGTGAAACTTGTTCCTGAAATCCTCACCATTCGGCACAAAACTGCCGTCAGGAAGGGTAATCTCCTTGTCGTTGATTGAAACAAAAAACCCCTTCTGTGAGAGAAGCGATCGGTTGAACTTTTCGACCATAACCCTTTTTTTTGAAAGCCTCGCCAATTCCTTTCTGTTGAGGCCGTAGGGATCGTACAGAACGCCGCTCCCGTCGACAATCGCGATGGTTTTATCCTTCGACATGAGTATCTCGTTGCTCCCGAGATCACCGTCAGGACCGCCGGTCTGTATTTTGACAATCTCCTCCTCACGCAGGCTCAGCTTCTCCAGAACAGCGAGCACATACTCGTGCACCCCGGCTGTGGTCATCCCGAACATGTCATGGGGGATGCCCCCTATAGCCGGTTCTTTGCCTGTGGTAAATGCTTTCCAGAACGGATACTTTCTCCTCTTTGCGTAGAGTGCCGCCCAATTCATGAGATGCGCGGTTCTCTCGTCCGGTCCTAAAAAGAGAATCTCATCTGCACTGTGGTAGTCGATCACCTCCTCGTTCGGCATGATGAGGTCCATCATCCCGTCGATATAACTCTTGAATGCGCGTTCACCCTCCTCCTGATGCTCGAGTTTGAGCAGTATCGTCCCCTTGGACCCGCCCTCAGGTATGTCCTTGTTCTTCTTCTGCTGCGTCATTGCGAGGTTGTAATTTTCGAGAAACACCGTGTCCAGGTTGTTTTCGTACCAGGTGAGGTTTCTCGATTTGATGATACGGATACCACCGCGCGCAATATCCCTGAAGCGTATATGAAAGCCGATAAACTCCCTTCCGACAAAGAAAAAGAGCCCGAATGGTCTTTCAGGAAAATCAATATTGCTGAGGTAGGAGGAGTCGAGCCTGTAGGCCATACAGGTCTTGTCCCGCATGAAGAAGTTGGTTTTCAGAGTCATTTTATTGAAGGTGAGAAAGTATTTCAGTATGGTTTTGTCCTTGACGGAGGGGACATCCTTCTCGATCCTCTGAACAATCCCCTCCTCGAGGTTCTCCTGCTGTCTGCTCCCTTTGGGAGGGTGAAATATGTTGATAAAATGGGAGTATATGAGCGATACGATATCGTGATGCTCCAGAACCGCCTGGGCGATCCTCGATTCGGAGTAGGTGTCCTTTATCAGCCTCATTTTGATTATATCAAGCACCCCCTTCGCTTCAGGCTGGTCCCTGAGCGCATTGTTGAGCGTGATGTACTCCTCGGTCAAAACGGTGAGAAATTGGTGGGTGAAGGCGGCCGCTGAAATTGCATACATCGTCTGCTGCGAGGAATAGATCTCATCGAGAAACAACGTTGTAATGGGGTTGGCAGGGAGCATCGCTACAGCGTTGAGGTCCCGTGAAAACTCCTTCATCGTTTCCAGGTTGATTTTATCGAAATAGAATGTGTATACCTGTTTCTGATCGGCAAAGGGCTCCATGTACTTGCGGTTCGAGTACAGGTTGTACTGATACAGCAGATGAGAAAAATACTTGAGAAAACGCCGCCTGCCCTGCTGGTGGATACCAACCATGACCCGGCTTTCCCCTGTTTCGGGTTTATCGGTGATCGAAACGTATGGTGACTCTCGGTTGTTCATCGATTCCCATGCAGATTTATACCGCTCGATTGTTTCAGGGGCCGATCTTTCCATGAATGCCGCGCTTACCGCATCGTCAAAGACGAGCGGCCCGCTCTTTTTAGCCAACTTTTTGAAAACCGGTCTCGTTACCACGTACAGTCGAAGGTAATAATCGAGCGTCTTCTTCTTGGTCCGGTAGCTCTCCAGCCTGAACAGGGAGTATTTTTTTTCAATCCTGCGTTCGATCTCCTCCGTTTTGGAGGATTTATCCTCCACGATATACACGGCCCTGTCCCTGTCCTCCGAGGTAAGCTGTATACCCACACCCTCACCACCCAATTTAGACACCATTTCCGAAGCGCTGATGGCAACAAGGTGCTTGGCGATTTCCTCGATGGATGTGGTTTTAAAATAATAATCATCCAGGCCTAACTCGGTGGTAAACCACTGGAGCTCGCGCCGTACTCTCTCATTTGACAGGTACCCGGTCTGAAGCACGAGCTCCTCGAGCTTCACCAGATCTTCGAGGTTGAGGTATGCCTTTTTTTCAATAACCTTCAAACTGATCATTTCCGCCTCCATATTTAAACTGTATTGTACAGAGACACAGCGAACAGAATGCGAGCACACACGCTGATCATGATAATTAATATTACACATAAAAATCAACAAATAAATTGTTGTTCGGCCGTGAAGCGTCCGAATAATGCCGTGGTATTAATAAATTGATTTTTTCTGCTGCTTTAATGAGGAGATTATTTGAGCTGTGCTGGTATGGTACAGGTCATTCGGGCGTAAACAATACCACCCGTGCGCAGTACAAATGCAGCTGCCTCTCACATGGCAGATGTATTTCTACTTTGTCTCTATAATCACTATGTTTCGCTCTTCCTGGTCCAGGTGAGGAACCCTGACCCGCTCGACCCGGAGGCTGATGCTCTTTTCCTCCCGGGTGCTTTCCCTGAGACGTGCGATCTCTCTGTTGATCTCGTTGATCTTTCCCTTGAACGCAATTATCATGGCGTTCTCCTTCTTCACCCTTTCTGAAAGCCGGTATAACCGGGTGAGCTCACCCACCCCGCGCGCGAGTATAATATCGAACTTCCCCTCAACATCCCGGACATCCTTCCCGATGACTGACACATTCTCCAGCTCGAGTACGACACAGATGCTGTTCATAAACGCCACGCGTTTCTCACGGCGCTCGACGGCATATATGGGGGTATCCCTCCGTACGATGGCAACGGGAATTGAAGGAAACCCCGCTCCGGCTCCTATGTCTAGTATCGACCCTCCGGATTTTTTCAAAAGTGGAATAACGCTCAGTGAATCGAGGACATGGCGAACGAGTATCTCCCGCCGGTTCATGGTTCCGACAAGATTGGTCCTGCTATTCCATAGGATGAGCTCATCCAGAAAGATCGAAAAAGAGCGTATTATCTCCTCATCAGGTTCGATGCCGGATGCACGGATGCCGCTTTCCAAAAGTAAGGCTTCTTCATCATTCATCGGGCTTTTTAGCAACTCTAAATAAATTATTGTTAATACTCAACCGCGAAGCGGCTATCCCGCCAGGGACATATCCTGCTAAGAATACATCTTGTAAAGGACATACGCCACTTTTAACCGAATGCTTTTTTAGATTTTTCGCTGCTATATACAGATTCAGGCTGCACTCTGCTGGGAAAAACCTTTTTTATATAGTAGAGGAGGTTGGTTACATCGGAGGGCCTGACGCCTGGAATTCGAGAGGCCTGACCGAGGGAGCTCGGTTTGATGCGATCAAGTTTTTCCCGCGCTTCAGTGCTTATACCGTCTATTGAAGTATACTCGAGCTCTTCCGGGATGCACATGTTCTCCATCTTCCGGTGCCTTTCTATTCTCTCGTTCTGTCTCTTTATGTACCCGCTGTACCGCACCTCGATTTCAGCCGATTCCATCACCGAACGGGGAAATCCTGCATCAAGATCCAAGGGGAATGCGCATCCGGCAATAGAAAGCTTCCTGCTTTTTACCAGATCGAAATAACTCTTACCGTGCTCCTTTTTTTCTTTCAACATCTGCATCAACTGGTCGAAATACATTTTACGTTCCCGGGCACGTGAATATGCATCCTCATCGAGGATTCCGACATCGTGACCGTATTCAGCAAGCCTGAGGTCGGCATTGTCATGCCTGAGATTGAGACGGTACTCAGCGCTTGACGTAAAAAGACGGTAGGGCTCCTCCACTCCCCTCGTAACGAGGTCATCGATAAGCACGGCTATATAGGCTTCGGACCGGTCGAGAACGAGCTGAGAGTCCCCTCGCAGAGCGCATATCGCGTTGATACCGGCCATCAGTCCCTGCGCGGCCGCCTCCTCATACCCGCTCGTGCCGTTTACCTGACCTGCGAAGTAGAGGCCGTTAACCCGTTTTGTCTCGAGGCTCGCATAGAGCTCGGTGGGCGATATGAAATCATACTCCACGGCATACCCCGGTTTCATTATCTCAACCTCTTCGAGTCCCGGCACCGTTTTCAGAAACCGTGCCTGCACCTCTTCCGGCAGACTCGTTGAAATCCCGTTCAAATACATCTCCTCGGTGTCAAGGCCCTCAGGTTCGATAAATATCTGATGCTTTATTCGGTCTGAAAACCGGACGACCTTGTCTTCAATGGATGGACAGTAGCGAGGGCCGACCCCTTTGATCTGACCCGTGTACAGAGGGGCGACATCGAGGTTTTCCCGGATGATCCTGTGGGTGTTCTCGTTCGTATAGGTGATAAAGCACGAGACCTGGGGCCGGTCGATTCTTTCGGTCGAAAATGAGAAGGGGATCGGCACCTCATCACCCTTCTGCTCGATCATGACATCAAAGTTTACGCTCTTTCTATTGACCCGGGCCGGAGTGCCTGTCTTGAGCCGCCCGAGGGGAAATCCGAGGGATGAAAGGCTTGCACTCAACTGTTCGGCGGAAAGCTCGCCGATCCTTCCCGCCCTTTCGTTGTAGGTGCCGATATGAATAAGCCCCCTCAAAAAAGTACCTGCAGTCAAAATGACCTTTTTTCCGTAGTACTTATTACCCCGCGCCGTTTTTACCCCGCAGACTGCGTTTACCCCATCCCTCTTCTCAACGAGGAGCTCTTCAGCGGTATCCTGCTTGAGCTCGATATTTTTTTCCCGTTCAATGACATGCTTCATTTCTAGCTGATAGCCTTTTTTGTCCGCCTGTGCTCTGAGCGCGCGGACCGCAGGCCCCTTGTTTGTATTGAGCATCCGAAACTGAATGCCGTGCCGGTCAATGACCTTTGCCATCTGACCTCCCAGGGCATCGATCTCCCGCACGAGCTGCCCCTTGGCGAGCCCGCCGATGGCGGGGTTGCACGACATCTGTGCCACCGTATCCATATTTATGGTGAGAAGTAGTGTGCGTGCCCCCATTCTTCCCGCAGCAAGCGCAGCCTCACAGCCTGCATGCCCTGCCCCGATGATGATAACCTCGAAAAAATCCCCGTCTTTCATATCCATTCCCGTACAGCGTTCTTTCGGAAAAGGGCGTTATAAACGAAAAGAGTGGGGAAAGGACATTGCAACCATTGCTGGTTTGCATGGGCGGCATTCAAGCCTGACACTATTTACATACGAAGGGGGATAAGCCGACATGCGGTCAGCTGAATAAGGCATGTCGAGCTACCACCTGCATGACGGGTCGGCCGAACGACAGAGGCACCCCAACAAACACGCACGGTTATTCAACCGCTTATCCGTAAACCCCAATAAACAACATACTGCACTCGACTAATTGCCCTTTCTCCTTCTCAAAAACACTTTGACCTTTTTCAAATTACCGCTGCCCTCACTTTTCGTGTCAATGTGAGGATCATCCTGCAGCGTCATATGAATCACACGTCTCTCAAATGGATTCATCGGCTCAAGGTACTGGAACTTCCCCGTTTTTTTAACCTTCTTTGCCACCTTGAGTGCGAGTTCTCGAAGGGTATTTTCCCGCTTATCACGATAATTTTCAATGTCGAGGACGATTTTTTTCCACTTTTCCTGTTTCTTGTTTGTCACGATATTAACAAGCATCTGCAGCGCTTCAAGTGTTTTCCCCCGTTTACCGATAATAAGACCTGCACTATCCGTTATTATCTCTATGTAAATCCTGTTATCCTCCTCGATAGAGCGCGTAGTTACTTCTGTTCCGATAATCTGAAAAAGTCCCTTGATAAACTCCTCTGCCCGAAATGATAGGTTATTTTCCTCTTCGTTGAGGTATACCCGAATCTTGATTAAGTTGCCGAAACTGAAAAATTTAGATTTTTCGCTGATAACCTCGATTTTCAGCTTATCACTGTCAACCCCCAAATCTTCCGAGGCCTTTTTAATTGCATCCTTTTCCGTTCTACCTTCATATTCATGTATTACCATTTGAATACCTCCATCTAAAAATCATAACCGGTTGATACATTCTTTGAGTAAGCAATGTATCTCCGGCCCCTCATCTTTTCCTCCTCTTCGGTGAGGATTTTCCCTTTTTTGCCGGAGGGTTCAGTCTCTTGGCCGGGGCCTGGAGCCTTCGAGCAGATGCTCGAAGCCTGCCTTGCTTTCCCTTCTTTTCCGGTACCGGTTCCTGCACTGTCTTATGTTTCAACCGGTAATCGATCAGATACTGCTGTCCTATGGTCAAAATATTCTGTATCGTCCAGTACAGTACAAGCCCCGACGGCATATTCCAGAAGATGAAGAAAAACATGAGTGGAAACAGATAGGTCATCATCTTTGCCTGCTGATTCGACTGATTCCCGGATGTTAGTTTCGATTGAATAAGTGTGGTTGCAGTCATGACAAAGGGAAGCACATTGATGTCTGTAAAGCCCTGCCCACCGATTTTATACCCTAAAAGAGGCACTGACATTTTAATAGTCGCCACGGTGTCCGGAAGAGAAAGATTCTTTATCCATAGGAACGGCTGATTTCTCAGCTCTATCATACTGGACAATGCTGTGTACAGGCCGTAGAAAATCGGCATCTGCAGGAGCATGGGCAGACAGCCGCCCATTGGATTTACCTTCTCCCTTTTGTACAGCGCCTGTACTTCCCGGTTCATCTGCTGCGAATTATTCTTGTACTGTGCCTTAATTTCATTGATCTTCGGTTGGAGGGCGCTCATTTTCCTCATCGATTGAAAGCTTTTAAAGGTAAGCGGATAGAGTATAATCTTTATGACAATCGTCATCAGCACAATCGAAAGACCGTAGCTCTTTGTGAATTTATAAAAGCTGCGTATCATCCATTCGAGAAAAATAACGATCGGCTTGAGAACCCGTGCACTCATAACCGATTCGAAGTCATGGCCGTACGCCCTCAACAATTTTCGATCCTTCGGGCCGACATAAACCTTGAAAGAATCTTCGAGCTCATGACCTTTGAAGTATGCGCGGGATATGCCGAGAAAGTACTTACCCTGTGTTCTCTGGTCGAAAGAGAATACGTAGTTCTGCTGATCGGGAACAATACCGATTAGAAAATACCTGTTTTCAACTCCTATCCAATCAATAGCGCGGGATATCTCGCTGTAGCGCGATTCTCCCCTTCTGAGAGAACAGCCTGCCGCACCTCTGAACATCTTGTGAAACTTCCCGGCTTCATGATACCCCTCTGTTGTTATGTTGTACCTGTTTCTGATGACACTGGTCGGCCCGAGAACAGGGCCCCATGCCATCGTGTATGAGATGTTATCCTGGTTCAGGTACAGCTCGTCCCCGGGGTTCAGCGCCTCTATTTTCAACTGTATATCAAAGGCAAAGGCATCGTCTTGAAAGATGAAACTCTTTGAAAATCTGAATGGAACACCGTTTTTATCCTTAAAGTCCTGGTAAAAAACCCAGGCCAGATCGGACAATTTCTGCACATAGAAGGGAGTTTTGTCTCCGAACGGTAGATTCTTCAGCCTGTCAAAGTGTACCTCAAAGGGAAGGATTTCATCCTCATCTTCATAGGCAACAAGGTCCACCGGCATGCCGCTTTTATCCATATAATCCTTCAGCCGAAAACTTACGATCCGTGCACCTGCTGTGGAAATTTTTATGCTGTAGTGCCTGGTCTCCACCGAAACCACCTTCACTTCGGCTTCTTTTCCGGGAGTTGGCAAGCTGGTGGCAAGCTTCGTCTCTTCAGACTTTTCTTTTTCCTGGGGCTTTTCTTTCTCCTGTTCCGCCATCTGGCCCTGCAGTTCCTGTGCGCGCTGTTCGTTTTGCTGTGCGATTTTGGGCCGCAGAAACAAAAACTGAAAAACGAGCACCAGAAGAAAAATGACGACAACGGCAACGATTGTGTTCTTATCCATCATATTATCCTAAATATGGGTTTAGTAATATTCATTTCATTGAAATCCAAATACGAAATCCAAATACTGAATTCCTGATACAATTTCTTTAAATAAAAGCAGCATACAGTATAGAAAGAGGTCGCTTTGTCGAATCAGAGCGGTTAATGACAAGGCAGTAAAACCCGCGGAAAAAAATCTGAATTGAGTAACGGCATATAAATTAAGCCCTCAGCTTTCAATGCCGCATCGGGAACAGCCTCCGAGCCTCGCAGATTTGGTCGGTCTTCATAAAAAACTCACAACGGTTTCTCATCGAACGGGGTCATACCCGCCCTTATGAAAAGGGGTACAGCGAAGAACACGCATTACAGCACGGTAGGTTCCCTTCAGAGGACCGAATTTCTGCAATGCTTCAACCGCATACTGTGAACAGGTCGGGGTGTACCTGCAGGTAGGTGGAATGTGAGGAGATATTGCTCTCTGGTAAAACCGCAATATACTTACGAGCACTGTATTCAGTGCCCTAACAAGGACGTGTCTCTTTTCATTATGTGCTATCGGTCATCTCCTGTTTCTGTTCTGAATTATACACCAGTCGCTTGTAAAGGTTTTTGAGCATTGTATTACTTTCATGAAAATTACGTGTTTTATCCCTCACAATAACAAGCAGGTCATAGCCACTCTGTAACCCCCGCTTTTCATTTCGATAAAATTCCCGGCACACCCTCTTTTCGTAACTTCTCTCTACAGCATTTCCAACACCCTTCTTAACCGATACTGCAAATCGTGAATAATCGAGCCCGTTTTGAGCTGCAATAAGTGTGTACCGCTGTGAATGAAACCGTGATCCACCTTTAAAAAGTCTCTGTAAATCCTCCGTCTTTCGTAGCTTCTCCTTTCGACTGAAATTATTCTTTCTCTTTTGAAACGAATTAATTAATCTCTTCCCCCGGAGTGGATTTGTTCGCAGTATTTATTCCAACAATTCGAGTCCGAATAGTGCTCCCGATGGAGGAGATAGCTCGCCGCTCACCGGAGGCTGTACCAATCAGGCCTCATCAGCGACGGTCAGTCTTTTTCTGCCCTTCCTTCTTCTTCGCTTAAGAATTTTCATACCGCTTTTAGTACCCATCCTGTTTCTATAGCCGAACTTCCTGTTTCTTTTTATTCTGCTGGGTTGGTACGTTCTTTTCATAAAATACTATTCCTCATCTCAACAACGCTGGTAATCAATGTTGTTTACAGCGAACTGTAATTCAAACTATATATAAATATACTTTCTACGCGAGTCAAGGAAAAAGATATTCTATCAGAACCTGGCAACATGGGTCATCATTGCTTCTAAGTAACTTCGATTAAGTTACTTTAAAATTTTTTTACCTGAAGAGGTTTTTTTAATTGATAATAATTTTATTATCAGGTACAATATCAATCACCATTTACCGCATGATATAAAACCGAAACAAAACTTGTGAACAACCTGTGGACAACTAAACAGAATTTTTCCTGAGCACTGTAATTTATTGTTTTTTATAGAGTTATGAGACTTTGACAGACATTATAATTCAAAGATTTTTGCACATACTTTTTAATTCAATATATTTTAGGAATTACAGCTCCCGTTCGTATTTTTTGCCATTTTTCAGGTTTTTTTGTGAATAAGCTGTATATTTTTTTATAATATCTTGCTTTACACAGTCTCATTCCCTGTTAAAAACCTGTTGATAACTCAATCAGAGATGTATCTGCTGCAACCGTAAACGGATATTCAATGTATAAGAAACTTTGGACCGAAACTCTCAAGCTCGTTTCCCTCGAACTGACATACCAGGAGTACAACACATGGATAAACCAGCTCCAGTACATCGATAGTGATTCAAAAGGTATAATTCTTGCCGTGCCGTCAAAACTGACGAAGGACATTATTACTGAACGATACCGAAAAATCCTGCAGGAAAAAATAACGGAACTTGGCGGCAAACATCTTCAAATGCACATTCAGGTCAAGCAGCAGGGCAGAAAAAAGAAGCAGGTGTCTTCAGAAAAAAAAATAGCCGCTGACCCGCGTCATAATTTTTTTAATCCGAAATATGTGTTCGATAAATTCGTTGTGGGAGGCAGCAACGATCTCGCCGCTGCTGCTGCAAAAAAAATATCGAAAAATCCCGGTAAATACTGGAATCCTTTTTTCATCTACGGCGGTGTGGGTCTGGGAAAAACCCATCTTCTCCATGCCATCGGCCATACACTTATAGACGACTTCCCGGAAATGAAGATTATGCACATCTCCGGAGAAAATTTTGTAAATGACTATATAACATCCATCCAGAAAGGAACGATGAACAGTTTCAGAATGCGGTACAGAAAAGCCGACCTTCTGCTCATCGATGATGTGCATTCCATCCAGGGAAAAGAGGGGACCATGGAGGAACTTTTTCACACTTTCAACACCCTCTATGCAGATAAAAAACAGATGGTATTCACAAGCGACAAACCACCGAAAGAATTAAAAAAACTCGAAGACCGGTTGAGAAGCAGGTTTGAGTGGGGACTGACCGCCGATATACAGCCACCGAACTTCGAAATGAGAGAGTCGATTCTCAGACAGAAGATTGCTGAGGAAGAGTATGAGGTGCCGGAACCGGTTGTAAGATTTATAGCTGAAAATTTTACGTGGAACATCAGGGAATTGGAATCAGCTTTGTATAAATTATTTGCATACCACGATCTAGTAAACGAAGAGATCACACTGGATCTTGCGAAGAATGCCCTGAAAGATATGGTATCGATAAAAAATGCCGAGGACATTTCGATCGACCTTATCCAGAAAAAGGTAGCGAATGCATACAACATCAGTTTTTCCGATATGAAAAGCAAAAAAAGGGCAAAAAATATAGCTCTTCCTCGCCAGCTCGCAATGTACATTACAAGAAAACTGACTGAATACTCCACAACGGAAATCGGGAATGAGTTCGGCGGTAAGGACCATTCAACGGTGATATACGCGATTTCAAAAATAACGGACAAGTATAACAACGACGATGTATTCAAACTGAAGGTGAACAGGATTTTAAAGGAAATAAACGAAACCCATTGAATGTGGGCACAAAGAAAAATAAACATCCACAGATTTCTGTGCCTTTCCTGTGCATAAATGATTTTTACACAGAAAATGTGTGTGCACAAGTTGTGCTCTTTTTCTTTATAACCAGGGACGGTTACTTGTTCGTACATACCCCCTGTTAATAGTACAGCAAACTATTCACACATTGTTACACAGGTAACCGTAAGGAAGAAAATAAATTACTCTTCTTACTCACAATATCAACGGTATTACTACTACTACTATTTTTAGTTTATTATATATAATAACAGAAGAGGAATAGATTATGAAAACAACGATACATAAAAACAAATTGGTAAAATATCTCTCATACACCGACACAATTGCAAGTTCAAAATCGACAATTCCGGTACTTTCAAATGTTCTTATTGACGCAGACACCGGTACCCTTTCGCTCCTATCTTCAAACCTGGAAACAGGAATTAAAATTACTGATGCAGCAGAAGTTTCGGAAAACGGCGCAATTGCCGTAAACGGGAGAAAACTGCTCAGCATTGTGCGGGAACTTCCCGTGGAGGATGTTCTGCTTACGACCGACGAGCACTACAGACTTACGGTGAGAAGTACAAGCGATGAAATAAATGCGCAGTTCACGATAGCGGGAGTCGCAAAAAGCGAATTTCCGGAAATTAAAACAGAGCCCGACAACGAGTATGTTGCTATAAATGCCGATGAGTTTAAAACAATGATACGAAAGGTGATTTTTTCGATATCAAGTGACGAAAACAAATATTCACTGACCGGTGTTTTTATGGAAAAAAGCGATGGAAACATCAATATGGTTGCGACGGACGGGAAGAGACTCGCTCTTGTGAAAAGGGACAATTCAGCCCTTGACCTTGCGATAGATCACTTCCAAATACCGCATGACGGTGTCATCGTTCCGAGAATTGTGTTTGCGGAGCTTCTCAAGTACAGTTTCGAAAAGAACACTCTTTCAATGGGCTTCAGTTCGAATCAGATATTTTTCATGTATGACAACATCAGGCTGACCTCGAATTTAATCGAGGGAAAATATCCTGAATATAAAAAAATAATCCCGGGTGATCGCGACACGTTTTTTACTGCAGACAAAACAGCCCTCCTCAACGCAATAAAAAGAGTGTCGGTACTTGTGGATGAGAGCTTTAATCAGATCAAATTGAGCCTCGCCAAAAACGCTCTCGTGCTTTCTTCACAGAATCCTTCTCTCGGCGGTGCAATCGAAGAAATTCCTGTTGAGTATGACAGTGATGATGCGGTTGAGATAGCTCTCAACTATGTGTACCTCCTCGACTGTTTAAAAGAGATAAACTCAGATAGAATCAAAATAAATTTTGAAAATTCCGAAAGGGTAATTACGGTATACGGAGAGGACGAAAAGGGGTATATTAACCTTATAATGCCCATGAAACTGAATCCGTAATACTGTTTGTGACCGGCGGCATTATAAAAACGCAAAGCGTTCGAATAACATTTATACTGTCGGACTTTTTTGACGAACCGTTTCGATCGTACGCAGTTGTACTGTCGATAAATGGGTACCTCTGAAAAGCTTTTAAGTAACTTCGCGCACGTTACGTTTTAATACTCGGTCCCAAGCGGACATATGCTACTTCTAATTAACTTCTCACGAAGTTGCTTTACGATATTCGATCCCCCGGGATACATCCTGTCAAGGATACATCCTGTCAAGGACGTTCCCCGGGGGACTTTCCCCAAGGGGATATACACCACTTCTTAAGTCATTCGATACTATCTCGAAAAACATAAAAGGACTCCAGCTTTTTGTATCTTGAATCTCTGTATTTAAAGGATTTCCGAAATTACCGGGAATCTCGTGTTGCGTTTTCTCAGGACACAAATCTTATATATGGAAAAAACGGACGGGGAAAAACAAATCTGATCGAAGCGGTATATCTTCTATCCACTTCAAAATCATTTCGGCATGTATCGGATGGGAAGATTACCAGATGGGGCTGCGACGGTTACCTTGTCCGGGGTACTCTTGAGACCAAAGACGGTAAATACTCACTCGGGCTACAATACAAGGGAAATAAGAAGTCATTCTCGGTTAACGGTACACCGGAGCAAAAACTATCAAACATCATCGGATATGTATACTGTGTGCTTTTTTCGTTTGAGGATATTTCTCTTATCACTGGCCCACCCGTTATTAGGCGGAGTTTTCTCGACCTTATTCTTTCAACTACCGACTCATTATACTTCGGACAACTCAAACTCTATGTCCAGCTTATCCGGCAGAAAAACAGCTACCTGAAGGGGAATGCGCGGGTTGAACCTGACCTTGTTGAGGTCTGGAATGAACAGCTTGTAAAAAACGGCAGCTATATCATACAGAGGCGAATTGCTCTGATACAATACATAAATGAACGAATACGGGAGGCTGTGCCTGTTATCATTCATTTTGCCGAGCCTCCCGAAATCAGGTACAGTACAAATTGTGCAAATAATTCAGCAGGGCAGGGGGTGGTCGATGATATAGAGTCCTCTTTTTTAAACGCACTTTCTTCAAATATGAAGACCGAAATCAACGGGCGCCAGTCAATCATCGGCCCACACCGCGACGATTTTATTTTCTGTGACAGTCATCATGAAGTGCGGTACTTCGGCTCTACCGGAGAAGCCAGACTCGCGTCAATTATGCTCAAAATGGCACAGGCGGCATATTACACCGATGTAAAAAATATCCAACCTATTCTTCTCGTCGACGATATCCTTCCGGAGCTCGATACGGTAAACAGAGAGAGCGTACTCTCGCTTTTCGGCAAAGAAAACCAGATAATTGTCACCGCTATTGAACGAAAACAGCTCCCCGAAATTTTTTCCTGTGATCGGGTGTTTCATATCTTTGAAGATGGTACAATACGATGAAGCGTGATACTAAACCGATACGGGTGCGGGATATTCTCGAGGGTATGCTGTCTCGAAATGAACGACTCAAATATGAGGTAAAGATTCGTGAAGCTTTGAACAGTTGGAGTGATATAGCGGAAGTGTATGTAAGGGCCCACACAAAGGCGGTGTATGTTAAAAACCGAACTCTGTACGTAAATACCGAATCGAGTGTGCTTGCAAACGAGCTTTCTCTTAGAGAGAAGGAGTACATAAGAAAGTTAAATTCTGCGGCTGGTGTTACTGTCATCAAAAAGATTGTTTTTAAAGCGGGTAATACGATTTACGAAAAAAAGGAGGGCAGGGAGAAGACGAGGTCTGAAGGACGCCTTTCCATGAATGTGCTGAAAAAAATTGATACCTCTGTTCTGTATATAAAAGAGGGGGATCTGAGGGAGGTTTTCCGTCGCTTTCTCAAAACAACAGCGAGACATACTGAAAAAAAATGAATAGTTTGTGCTATTTTAGCAGTGGTCTTTTAATTGGTTTCTGGTGCTTGTTTTAAACAGGCTAAAAAACTCTGAGGACCGGTGGAATTAGTGATTTTCCTTTGAAAAAATGCCACTATTTGTTATATTAAATTATTGATAAATAACGAGTTAACGTAATTTGAGGGGATAGTATATGGAGAGCTACACAGCGGAAAATATTCAGGTGCTGGATGGTATTGAACATGTTAGAAAACGGCCGAGTATGTACGTTGGCTCAACCGGCTCTGTCGGGCTTCATCATCTTGTGTACGAGGTGATCGATAATTCGATCGACGAAGCTCTTGTAGGGTACTGTGATGCTATTTCGATAAACATCTATCGGGGGAACAGCATCGAAATCATCGATAACGGGCGGGGAATACCGACTGATATACATCCCGGAGAAAACATCTCGGCATTAGAAGTTGTTATGACCAAGCTCAATGCCGGCGGCAAGTTTGACAACAAGTCATACAAAATATCCGGCGGCCTGCACGGAGTGGGTGTATCTGTTGTCAACGCCCTTTCAGAATGGCTCGAGGTGCGTGTATGCAGAAATGGGAAGATGTATACGCAGAGCTACAGGCGGGGGGTTCCTGAAAGTGAGGTTATCAAGGGAGGGGAGTGCACTCAGCAGGGAACAAAGGTGATCTTCAAGCCGGACAGGCAAATATTCAAGAATATTAATTTTAACTTTGATACTCTGTCCAAACGTTTGCGTGAGCTTGCTTTTTTAAACAAAGGAATCAAAATAATCATAAAAGACATGCGCAACAAGGACGATGAAAAAGATCATACCTTTCAATTCGACGGCGGGATAATATCATTTGTTGAATACATAAACAGGGCAAAGACCGCACTTCACAAGACGCCCATCTATTTCGAAGAGGCGCGCGATGATATAGAAACCGAAATCGCGCTACAGTACAATGAAGGATACAATGAAAACATTTTCGCATTCGTAAATAATATTAACACAGTTGAGGGTGGTACGCATCTTATCGGATTCAAATCAGGGCTTACCAGAACGATCAACGATATAATCAAGAGGAACAATGCAATAAAGACGAAGCTGGCACTCGTGGGCGATGATGTTAGAGAAGGGCTGACTGCAGTTATTAGTGTAAAGCTTCGCGAACCCCAGTTCGAAGGCCAGACCAAAGCCAAGCTCGGGAACAGCGAAGTAAAAGGCATCGTTGAATCAATGGTGTACGAACACGTCTACGACTACTTTGAACAAAACCCGAATATTGCGAAACGAATTATCGATAAGTGCGTTCAGTCGGCAAAAGCGAGGGACGCAGCTCGGAAGGCGCGGGAGCTGACGAGACGAAAAAACGCCCTTGAAAACGACTCGCTTCCCGGTAAACTTGCAGACTGTTCGATCAAGGACCCTGAACGTTGCGAGCTCTACATTGTTGAGGGGGACAGCGCCGGCGGAAGCGCAAAACAGGGAAGAGATCGAGCTTTTCAGGCCATTCTTCCCCTCTGGGGCAAGATGCTCAATGTGGAGAAAACAAGACTCGACAAGGTGCTGTCAAACGACAAGCTGCAGCCGATCATCACCACACTCGGGGCGGGGATCGGTGACGGTTTCGATATCGAAAAACTCAGATACGGAAAAGTTATTATAATGGCAGACGCCGATGTCGATGGATCGCACATAAGGACCCTGCTTCTTACATTTTTCTTCCGGTATATGCGGGATCTCGTGGAGAAGGGGCATGTATATATCGCCTGTTCGCCTCTGTACAAGGTGACAAAGAAGAATAATGTGTACTATGCCTTCAGTGATGAGGAAAAAAATAAAATGTTGAAGGAGATAGGACAGCAGGGAGTGATTGTTCAGCGGTACAAGGGTCTTGGAGAGATGACTCCCACACAGCTCTGGGAAACGACGATGAATCCGGAAAAGCGGACACTCATTCAAATCACTTCCGAAGATGCAGTTGAAGCTGAAGAGATATTCTCCACTCTTATGGGCGATGCGGTCATTCCGAGAAGACAATTCATAGAACAAAACGCGCGGCTCGTACAGAATATCGATGTATAGAGTACGTTGTGTGCTCTTCACGCAGATGTTTCACGATCAAAAACGAAAAGAGAGGGATAAGGCGTGGAAATAGAGGAGAAGGTTGTTGAAAAGTTCATCGAAGATGAAATGAAAAATTCATATTTGACCTATGCAATGAGTGTCATTGTCAGCAGGGCGCTTCCTGATGTGCGAGACGGTCTCAAGCCTGTGCATCGCCGCATTCTTTACGATATGAATGAGCTGGGTCTCACGCATGACAGGGCCTTCAAAAAGAGCGCCCGTGTTGTTGGCGATGTACTTGGAAAATACCATCCCCACGGTGATCAATCCGTATACAATGCCCTCGTCCGTATGGCACAGACCTTTTCAATGAGAAGGCCGCTCGTAGACGGGCAGGGTAATTTCGGGTCCATTGACGGAGATAATCCTGCAGCCATGCGGTATACCGAGGTGCGCCTGCTTCCGATGGCAGAGCTGCTTCTTGCCGACATCGAAAAAAACACAATAGATTTTGCGCCGAACTTCGACGACTCACTCGAGGAGCCTTCCGTGCTGCCCGCCGCCTTTCCAAATCTGCTTGTCAATGGATCGAGCGGAATAGCAGTCGGTATGGCTACAAACATACCTCCGCATAACCTGGGTGAAGCGATACAGGCAACTGTTGCTGTTATTGAAAAACCGAATATCAGTATCGATGAATTGATCAAAATAATACCGGGGCCGGATTTTCCGACAGGTGGTCTGATTATTGGAAGAGAGGGGATCGAAAAAGCCTACAAAACGGGCAACGGTCAGATATATGTCCGGGCGAAGGTAAGCATAGAAAGTATAAAAGGCGGGAAGGAAGCGCTGATCGTCAATGAAATTCCCTATCAGGTCAATAAAACCAGACTGATACAGGATATTGCGTCACATGTAAAATCGAGAAAAGTTGACGGCATAACCGATCTCCGGGACGAATCGGACAGAGACGGCACGCGTATCGTAATCGAATTGAAGAGGGGTATGGACCCCCATGTCATAATGAACCAGCTTTTTAAAATTACCTCGCTGGAAGTAACGTACGGAATAAACCTTCTTGCGCTCGATACCCTCAAACCGGGTGTCATGAACCTAAAAGAAATTATAGAAAAATATATCCAGCACAGAGAAGAGGTTGTAAAAAGAAGAACAAGGTTCGATCTTGATAAAGCGGAAAAAAGGGCGCATATACTTGAAGGGTTTCTCCTCGCACTTGATAACATTGATGAAATCATAAAGATAATACGCGCGTCGGAAACGCCGAAAATCGCGGCAGATGCGCTTATAGACAGGTTCAACTTCACGAAAATTCAGGCAGAGGCGATTCTGGATATGCGGTTAGCCCGCCTCACCGGCCTCGAGCGGGAAAAGATTACCAAAGAGTACGAAGAGCTGAAGAAGCTTATCGCGAAGCTCAGAGAGATACTGATGACCAAGCAGAATATTTTGAACGAAATTGTACGGGAGCTTAAAGAAATATTAAAAAAATACCGGGATAATCGCAGAACGGAAATAATCGAAAAATCCGAAGAGCTCGATATCAAGGATTTTATTATTGAAGAGGATGTGGTTGTAACCATCTCCCACAACGGGTTTATTAAACGGACGCCGATTACCGCTTTTAAGCACCAGGCGAGGGGCGGAGTCGGCGTGAACGCTTCTTCGCTCAAGGAGAGTGATTTCATAGAACACATGTTTGTTGCCTCGACCCACAGCAATATTTTGTTCATCAGCACCAGGGGAAAGGCGTATACAAAGGAAGTGCATGAAATCATGAATCTGAGCAAGACGGCGAAGGGGCAAAGTATAAAACTTCTGCTCAGTCTTGGGGGAGATGAATCTGTTGCAGCCTATGTGCCTCTGAAAGGCGGAGAAGACGAGAAGTTTATCCTGTTCATTACGAGAAAGGGGTATATAAAGAAGGTTAATCTTGATGATTTTCGAAATGTTCGAAAATCGGGGATCATTGCCATAAAACTGGATAAGGATGATTGTATAATCGCTGCAATCGTAACGAATGGAAAGAACGAGCTTCTAATTGCGACGGAGATGGGTAGGGCGCTTCGTCTCAAAGAAAGCACTGTGCGACCAATGGGGCGTGCTGCACGTGGAGTCACCGGCATACGCCTCCGGGAAGGTGATTATGTATGTGGGGTCAGAAAGGTAATTGATGCTGCGAGTCTTCTCATACTAACCGCCAACGGTTACGGAAAGCGGGTCTCATTTAAGAATTTTACAGTCCACGGCCGTGGAACTGGCGGGCAGATTTTTATTAAGGTAGGTGAAAAGACAGGCAAGGTTGTCGGCATACGTGCAGTTACAAAGGGAGACGAATTTGTGATCGTTACCGGAAGAGGAATGATCATCAAACTGAAAGTAAAGGCTGTGTCGATAATGGGCAGAAACGCCGGCGGAATCAAACTGGTTAATATAAAAGAGCCTGATTCTGCGGTTGCTATTGCTCGCATTGTTCAGGATTGATGCAGGCGGCTTTTTGTGATGAGCAGGCTGTAAACGATTTAGGCATTGACACTGGAATTGATCAATTCTATCTTTTTTGGTGCGATGTTGGAGCTGGTATTGAAATTGGCGGGGGTATCCAGAATGCGTAACCGGCCCGATGTTGCAGTTTTTACGATAAAAAGGGAGAGATGGCTGAGTGGTCGAAAGCGGCGGTCTTGAAAACCGTTGTCCTTTACGGGACCGGGGGTTCGAATCCCTCTCTCTCCGGACTTGATTATTTTCATAAATAATAGATAAAAAAGATAAATAAAAAAATAAATGACTTTTGTCTAAAAAGAGTACTTGAAATAAATAGAATTGATTGTATACTTGTGCCAGAGCGCTATCCTGTAACATGGAGTGCTTTACTTCTTGATTATTTTTCGTAATATGCATTGCAAAATGTCCGCCGGGATATTTATAGTGAAGGGTGGTTTTTTCAATAGCAAATTGGAATAAATTGGGAGAGGTGCGAGAGCGGCCGAATCGGGCTCCCTGCTAAGGAGTTGTGCCCCCGTGGCACCGTGGGTTCGAATCCCACCCTCTCCGAAAGACATACTGTTTTTTATGTGAAGATAACCTGCAGGTGATGTCGTTTTTTGAATATGTTTAATAAACAACCTTTGTATATACGTGCCCATAGCTCAGTGGATAGAGCATTGGATTGCGGATCCAAGGGTCGGAGGTTCAAATCCTCTTGGGCACGCACTTCTAAGTAACTTCGCGCAAGTTATTGTTTGATACTCGGCCGCGAAGCGACATACATCGCTTTTAAGTGACTTTTCGTGAAGTTACTTACAGATACTCGGTCACGAAATGATACATCCTGTCAAGGATACATC
>CAYSRJ010000002.1:0-109576 GCA_964433545.1 uncultured Spirochaetota bacterium
TTGGCAGATAAATCAAGCGTTTGATGCAGTAAATTTATTTTTCATTCTAGTACATGAACAGAACAAGAAGTCTTTTATTGCTCTTGAATCTGCAATTAAACAAATTCAAGACATCATAAAATAAAGCATTATTCGGGAAGAACTGAAAGAAGTATATACTCACGTACTACTGGAAAATAAAGATAAAATAAAAAGTCCATTAGACTCTTTATAGATGATAGCTCGCCTCGTATTTAAGCCGACCAGGCACAGATTGTTCACGCCGATTTTTCAGTACCTTTGATGCTTGTTTCCATACTATATTCTTAACGTACTGTTGATACATGGCTGTACGGTGCGGCAACAGTAATAGCTTTTAAAACAGAATTTTCCAGAGGGTCAATACAATGGCGGAATTTACCGGGACGACAGAAGCAGAAATCGACGAACGGATCACCGGTATCAAAAAGAGATTCGGCAAAGAGCTCTTCATGCCGGTTCATCACTATCAGCGGGACGAGGTTGAGCAGTTTGCCGACTGTACAGGCGATTCTCTCGAGCTCTCCCGGGTATCGGCCGGGACGAACGCCCGGTTCATCTTATTTTGCGGGGTCTACTTCATGGCGGAAATCGCGCGGATCCTCGCATCTTCCGATAAGTATGTTTTTATTCCGGACAGGGATGCGGGCTGTCCTCTTGCAGATTTTGCCTCCGAAGACAGAGTCAAGGTTATCTGGGATATTCTTCAGCGTCTTCATCCGGGTGAATATATTCCCGTAACGTACGCCAATTCGACTGCGGCGGTGAAGGCCTTCTGTGGAAAAAACGAGGGTCTTGTATGTACATCGAGCAATGCGAAAAAGATTTTTTCATGGATTCTGGAGCAGGGAAAAAGGGTGTTTTTCATGCCGGATAAGAACCTGGGTATAAACACTGCACGGGAGCTCGGGCTGGAAGGAAGCTACTGTGTTGCCGAGCGCTACCCGGAAAATATCCCAGGAGGTATCGATGATGAGCTGCGTGGAAAACGGGTTGTGATATGGGATGGTTTCTGCGTCGTGCACAGGGCTTTTAGGCTGAAGCATGTGACCTCCTGGAGAGAAATGGACCCTGATATACGCATTATCGTACATCCCGAGTGTGATCCGGAGGTCGTAGAGGCGTCTGATTATTCCGGGTCGACGGCAAAGATTAAACGAATGGTCGAAGAGTCGGAGCCGGGAAGCAGGTGGGTAATCGGGACGGAGTACAATATGGTGCACCGGCTGCAGGCTAACAACCCGGATAAGATCGTGGAGCCGCTCGAAAAATCGGTATGCAGAAACATGTCCAAAATAAACAGGTTTAACCTTCTTCAAACACTTCTTTCGATAGAAAAAGGAAATTACTCCGGGCAGGTTGTCGTTGGTGAACGCGAGTCGTCAGAAGCGAGGCTCGCCATCGAGCGAATGTTGAAGCTGAGTTGAACGACTAATTGCTTTGGCACCCGTCGAAGTGCAATACGGGATTCTGATATCAAGTATTCGAAGGTGTCAGTTCAGATAATGCAGTTGTTCAGCCGACCTGCAGCCGGATAATGCCGCCGTTACACAGTATTTCTCTCAATGTGGGAACCAATCTATGAGCAGTGTATATACGCTGACTGAGAAAAACATCGATTCAATTACCCGGCTGGTAGCCGGCTCCCTTGTTGATTGCGGCGTATTTGTTATTCCCACAGACACTATTTACGGTATCGTAGCCCTCGAGCAGTGCGGTGCAGCGGTGCAGAGAATCTTCGAAATAAAAAAAAGGCCTGTCCAAAAGCAGTTTATCCGGCTGATCAGCGGACCGGATATGCTGCGGGACTACACCGACCAGGCCGTCACGCCGGAACTCCTCCGTTACTGGCCGGGTCCGCTTACAATAATCGTGAGAAGGCATGATGGAGGCACCGTTGCACTCAGGTATCCGGACGATCCATTTTTGCAGGCTCTGTTCAGATGTCTTGACAACAGGAGTATTGTTGCACCGAGTGCGAACATCAGCGGTGAAGACGATATTTTCGATTGTAGAGAGCTTGCAAGGGTGTTCGGCGGACTCGTTGACGGTATAGTATGCAGGGATCAGGGCAGGAAAAAAAATGGTGTTCTACACAGGCCGGCTGCATCGACCATCGTCGATATCAGCGGTCCACATGTTCGGGTTATCCGTGAGGGTGGAGTGAAGATCACACTGTAAAAACTCCCGCATAAGAGATGTAGTGTGTGTCTATACAGCTATCTGCACGGATGATACTGCCGGTAAGCAAACTATTCCCGATGCCAATCGAACACAATACCCAGAAAATCTGCAGACGGATCGAGAAGCATCCGATACATGTCGGGAGCGTATGAAGCGGGGGTTGTATGGGTAACGAGCTCTTGTACCTCCATGTGGCCGGTTTCGATAAGCCTGAGTGTCGCCTCGAGCCGTTCCCGTGTCCTGGAATCCGGACAGTAGAGGGTTATTTCCTTTCGCCGAAGCCAGTGCCAGTCGAGCATGCTCTCAGACGGAGGGTAGAATCCGTTCATGACGAGCTGACCGTTTCGTGCAAGGAGGTCTGTCGCCAGTCTAACAGTCTGGTTTTTACTTGCGGTGTCCAGGACTATCTGGATGCCCTGCGGGTAGTTTTCCAGAATGAATTCGCCGAGTGTACCGTTGGAATTATCGAATACCTCGTCGGCACTGTATTTCGAAGCGATTGCAAGGCGCGTTTTATTGAGACCGGCAATGATGACATGGGCACCGCGGTGGTGCAACACCTGGCCTGCGTACTGACCGACGAGCCCTTCTCCTATGACAAGCGCAACATCGCCACTGGATACGCACGGTTTTGATGCGCCGTTATACCCGACCTGGGCGAGAAGAAGGGACGAAGCTTCGAACGTGGAGACCTTGTCGGGGAGGGGGATAACCGATCGACCGTCTGCAACGTGGAGGCCGACATGACCGCCCCACCATGACCCTTTGAAATCCTCAGGCTCTCTGCAGTTTCTGCTGAATACCCGGTCTCCAGGTTTTATGTCCGAAACATCATCTCCCATTTCGAGCACAACTCCCGCTGCCTGGTAGCCGGGAACATGAGGAAATGCGAGCGGCGGCTGTCCGGGAATTTCAAGCCCGGCGGTAAGGCACCAGCGTTCCGTACCAACGCTTATGGATGAGTATTCGATGCTGACGAGCACATCTGAGGGTCCCATCGGGGGGATATGGAGTGCGGTTATACAGGTTTCACCCGGTCGTGGAAACATCACGGCGGTTGTCTTTTTTTGTATACCCATGGCTTTGCCGATAGAACTCTTTATGAAATAACGTAAACTACCTTTTCAGTGAAAATATTCTATTAAAAAAGCTTCAACTGCAAAAGGGATTCTGAGTAAGCAATGTTTCAAATAAAATTCACTGGACACAATATCCTTACTCCCCAACAGATGCCCTGCACTGTCATGAACACCTCAGGGCGCCGGCACATACAGGTAGTCTCTGTACTCTGCCTTTGGAATCTTCTTCAGACCCTTCCAGTAGGCAAACTCCTCTATGTATTTTCCCACATCCTTCAGGACCATGGGGTAATGATGGGGGAGCCCGTTGAGGAGAAACGTATTCATGAGGTCAAGGATCTTGATCGGCTCGTCATACAGTCTCACGTTTTTCACCCATCCGCGGCTGCCGTGAAAAGTCTTCTTCCCTTCGTTGAAGACCTCTCCGGTGAAATAGTAGAAGTGGTCTCCCTCACCGGTAAACCTGAAAACAGTCAGATCACCGGGCTTGAAAACAACATCGGTGATGGGGCCGACATCCTTATATCGTTCTTCGCTGGTATAATCCGCAAAGTAGTGCCGGTCAAGTGTAACCCCCCGGCCATCTGCCATATCGAACGGAGAGGTGCCGCAGTGCCACAGCATCAGCGAGTTATCCTCTGTATCGAATTTCGGAAGGTCCATCACCACCGTGCTCGTGCCTGCAAAATATTTCAGTGCAAGCATCGACACGGTACTCAGGGCATCCGCCTCGCATCCCGCAACGATCCCTTCGTTGTTGAGCATAGCGTTAATAAGACAGCCGGTCATTCCCTTCAACGGCATGAGCTTCGGCCAGCATGAAAAAGCCACTGCCGAATACCCGTTTTCTTCGCAGATCTTCTTTATCGCGAGAAACATCCTGACTGAATCTTCGACCTTGCCCCTGCTGATCCTCTGAGATTTCACGGATGTATTCAGCTTTTCAAGCTCCGCAGAAACAGTCTTTTCCGGCATCTTCTCACCCATCGCGATAATATCTTCGACCTCGTAATCCCTGGTTACATCGACACCGGTCCATCGGTATACGTCCCGCACGTCGTTGTAGTGGTTGATATGACCGTCCGCGAGCTTGCCGATCTGCGCGACCTTTGCATCTGTTAGATTTTTAATGGCAGTAAGGGTTTTTACGGTTATTTCGAATCTCGGTAGGAATAAAGGTCCGTCGATTGGTCCGAAAAACCACTTGGCCTTCTTTGCGCCGCTTTTAAAATTGTGATTCGCAATACTGATATTCTGGGACAGGTTGACGAAAGAGGCGAGGGGCATCGGCCCTTCATCACGTGGCTCCTCAATGGCCCAGAGTCCGATATCGGCTCTCGCCTTCAGGAGTTCGTATACCAGATCGCCGATTATATATGCGGGGTGAAACAGCAATAGGAAATCTATATCTTTTTCGTCCACCTCCCGTCGAATTTTCTGTGCGTCCTTTACGGTGAGCATCTCTTTTTTGAAATGCACCGTTTCAAATCCCAACTTTGGCGCCATGTCATCGAGCTTTCCCTGGTATTTGGCAAAAAGCTCGAGGCCGGTTCTGGAAAATCCGTCCATAAAGCCGGCGGCAAATCCTATTCTCAGTTTTTTCATGTCTCTCCTCCGGAATTATCTGATGGGGTTATTTTTATAAAGAGAAAACGATCTGCATTAAACGCAAACACGGTTTTTCTCTGTATTAAAATCTTCTTTGTATTAAAAACGGGTGTTTTTCCTGACGAACTCCTTGTCCCACATGCTGAATATGTGCGCAACTCCCGGAGACCGCATCTCTTCGAATTGTACCTTCATGGCCGTACACTCCTCCAGGTGACCGGTTTGTATTATACACGAATTCACTCAGATTTCACGTATTATTATGCATTCGATTGAACACAATCCGGCTGCATATGGCGTAATGTGTTTGACTCCACAGTACGTGTCACTGAGAACTTGCCGATTAGCGGTGACATACTACCTTTTGAATTAGGTACAATATACTCCTAATTCCCGGTCATTTGTGTTAGTAACCGTTGTGTTTCTCCGTTTCGAAGATCGATACTTCGATGATCTCGAGTGCCTTTGCCGCTGGTTCCTGCGTCATGATAAGAGGCGGATCAAGACGCAGGATATTTTCCGACGGAATCCCGGTTACTCCCTTAGGTAAGTGTCGAATTTAACCTTTTAGTTTGGAAGCTCACTTGCCTATAGTATTAAGCGTCTCTTTTAGATTGTTTATCTGTTTGGTAAAGATACTCCTTGTGAACGCTTCAACACTATCATCTTCCATTTATGTCAACATTTTTTTGTGATATGTTTTTTCCGATGAAGTTCTAAATAATTGAAAGGTCGTACCTGTACCGTCTGCGCTGGGTGATAAGCCAGTCGTACCCGTCAGAGTTATCGAGCACCTCCCGTATGTTTCGCCGGTCGCTTTTTTTATAATGGCAGCGGGCTTCTTTAGGCGAAATGCCCCCCTTCCGCTTCCTGCGGATGACCCGCGGCCGCAGGATGCTCTCTTGTGATGCGATGAATATCCGTTTATTGAAGTACTGCCGCAGGAGATTCCAGGGATGTTCTGAGAGGAGCAGGTAGTTGCCCTCGATAATGTAAATGCAGCGATTGTCACAGATATGAACTCCTTTATCAACCGGGTCGTGGGTAGTACGGGAGTATACCGGCCAGAAAAAGGTGTTTCCCTGTGACAATTTTTTCATGAAGTCAAAAAGCTTTCCGGTGTCGTAGGTTTCTTTCGCACCCTTAATACTGTACAAATCAAGCTCAAGGCCGTCGACCAGGGTGCTCTTCTTCTTTAGCTCGCTGCTTTTCAAGTGAAACCCGTCCAGAGGCAGCACTCGCGTCTCTATTCCCCTGTTTTCGAGGAGGATCTGAAAAAGTTTCGCAATCGAGCTCTTGCCGCAGCCGGGAGGGCCTGCTATGCAGAGGATGTAGCGCTGATCTCCGCTATTCTGGAAATCTTCAGCAATCTCCCGAACGAGGGGAATAAAAGTTTTTTCAATACATTTTCTTGTGTATTTGATTGTACAGGTGAGAGATGATTCAGTAATGCTAAACTTTTTAAAACGACTCATCGCTGATGAACCATGTAATTGCCGGATTTGTATCGAACAATATACTCATATACTCTTGACAGCTGCAAATAGTTTGATTTCGAGAGTATAAATAATGAAGCCTGTCAAAAATATTTATATATTGTAACAGATGTAGATGCATATGGTTTCTAATTATTCAGTGGATTTGCAGTATAACAAGGGGAGGATTACAATCAATAAAAAAAGGCGGTTCTTTCAAAACTTTGTCAGTGAGTACAAAGCAACACTAAAACCCCAGGAGACGGAAGAGCCCATCAATCAGTACTTCAACAGGCCGGCCGCATTTTTAGTGGCAAAACTGTTTTACCGGCTTAACAGAAGCCCTAACTTCGTAACTTTGTTCTCCATGGTCTTCGGTGTTAGTTCGGGGTACTTTTTTTCATTAGGCCGGTTACCGTTTACAGTCTACAGTGCTGTTTTGCTCGAGTTCATGATCATTTTCGACTGTGCGGACGGCCAGCTTGCCCGGATATCCGGCAATAGCTCACCATTCGGCAAGACACTTGACGCCCTTGCGGATATTGCAACGCACTTTTCGATATTTTACGGTGTTGCATTCGCGCTTTTCAGAGATACCGGGAGCTATGTTCCCTTTGTTCTTGCGGTTTTTTCCCAGCTTTCGATGTACTTTCATATTATCCTGTACGATCATTTCAAGAATGTTTTTATCAATGTCACGAAACCGGGGTATATCGACAGGGTGGAAACCCTCGAACAGATGCGCAAACGGCTGAAACTGGATGATGAAAACACGGGCCGGCTGAAGAAGCTGCCTGCAACTCTCTATTACCTTTTTTATCGGTTTGAAAATATGGTGGTTTCAATCGGCTATACATCGTCGGTGGGAAACTTTTACAAACTTTTCCCTGATCCTGACAGGATCGATACCACAATTCGCGATATGTATTACAGGAAGATGCGGGTTTCCGTGAAGCTGTGGTCTTTGATCGGCGACACCATACACCTCACCATCTTCGTCGCATGCGGCCTTGTGGGCAGGCTCGCCCTCGTTTTTCCAATACTGCTCCTCTACACAAATGGTATGATGGTCGTTGCCCTCCTCTATCAGAGGGTGAAATTCAAACATCTCGGACTCGAGAAGGAAATCCTCCGTCATGAACAGGTGGACTGAGCACAGCCCGCTTACTGCTTCTTTTTTTTGAGATTCTCAACCTCTTTAATGAGCTCGTCTATTTTTTCAGTGAGCTGGTCGAGTTTTTCCATCCCGGGTGTGAGTGTTTTTTTTATCTTTTCCGTCACTTTCTTTCCCGTGTCCTCGAGCCGCTCAAGAGTTTTTTCAATGAAGTCTTCTTTGTCTTCCTCTTTGACTTCACCCCTTTTCTTCAACTCATTAAAAATTTTTTCAATATCCTCTCTTTTGAGTTTTGTCAGACCCTTGCCGGCACGGTATAAATCCTGAAGGATGTCTTTCATAGCCTTTCTCCTCCCTCTGTTATTTTTCGATTCCATCGGCGATGAGATCGCCGATCTGGGATGTGGTAAATCCCATCTTCCCTGCTGCCATGCTTTTCATCCTGCCGAGCACTGCAACAAGGGCATTTTCAAGAGCAGCAGCTGCTTTTTGCTCACCGAGAAACTCTAACATCATCTGAACAGCAGATATTGCAGCAACAGGGTTTATCATGTTTTTTCCCGTATACTTGGGTGCCGAGCCGCCGATCGGCTCGAACATGGAGACCCCCTCAGGGTTGATGTTTCCACCCGCCGCGATTCCCATACCACCCTGAATCATGGCGCCGAGATCAGTGATAATATCTCCGAACATGTTGGTGGTAACGATGACGTCGAACCACTCGGGGTTTTTTACCATCCACATGGTAATTGCGTCCACATGCGCGTAATCGGACTTTATCTCAGGGTATTCCCCCGCGACTTCGTGAAACGCCCTGTCCCAGAGATCATGGGCATAGGTAAGTACGTTTGTCTTGGCGCAGAGTGTCAGTTTTTTCCCCCTGTTTCTTTTTTTCGTATACTCGAAGGCAAAACGAACACACCGTTCAACTCCCTTTCTTGTATTTATCATCTCCTGGATCGCGACTTCATCCTTTGTTCCCTTTTTCAAAAATCCGCCTATTCCTGCGTACAGTCCTTCGGTATTCTCGCGTACGACAACAAAGTCTATATCTTCCGGGTTCTTGTTTGCAAGCGGCGTTTCGACATTTGGATAGAGCTTTATCGGGCGCAGGTTGATATACTGATCGAGGTCGAATCGCAGTTTTAAAAGCACTCCCTTTTCGAGTATTCCGGGTTTTACATCGGGGTGGCCGATCGCACCGAGGTATATTGCGTTGTACCCCCGCAGTGTATTGACATCATCATCATCGAGCACATGCCCGGTTCTCAGGTACCGTTCTCCCCCGAAACCAAACTCCTTTATCTCAAAATCTATAGAATAAAGCGTACCTATTTTTTCAAGTACTTTTAATCCCTCGCGAACTACTTCAGGACCCGTTCCGTCACCGGGTATTACTGCAATTCTGTACATGAATAGGTTTCCTCCAGGTTTTTTCGTTATTCACCTTTTGAGAGTTCCTTTCTCACGCTCTGTACAAGCCCTCCCGCGTTTACTATGTTCTGCATAAATAAAGGGAAGGGTTCTGCTTCATACGATTTTCCTGTTGTTTTATTTGTGATCTTTCCGCTATTAAGGTCCACTTCGACCATATCCCCGTTTTTGATACCGGCCGCCGCTTCTTTCGACTCCATTATGGGAAGACCGATATTGATTGCATTCCTGTAAAATATTCTGGCAAACGAGGATGCTATAACGCAGGATATGCCGCTTGCCTTGATGGCAATAGGTGCGTGTTCCCTGGAGGAACCGCAGCCGAAGTTCTCACCTGCGACCAGGAACTCTCCCCCTTTTACCTTTTTTGGGAAACCGCTATCGGTATCTTCCATGCAGTGTGAGGCAAGCTCATCCGGGTCAAGCGTATTCAGGTACCGTGCGGGGATTATAACATCCGTATCTATATTGTCCCCGAATTTAAACGCTCTGCCTTTGAATACGAGTGCTTTCTTTTCTGGCATTGAATGTCCTGGCATTGAAAGCTCCCTTCTACCCCATAACTTTTTCAGGGGAGATTATTTTTCCTGCGATGGCGGAAGCAGCGGCGACTGCCGGTGATGCAAGGTACACCTCGCTCTCTTTGTGTCCCATCCGTCCGACAAAGTTTCGATTCGTTGTCGATACAGCCCGTTCACCCTGTGCAAGTATTCCCATGTGCCCGCCGAGACATGGTCCGCAGGTGGGGGTCGATACGGCGGCGCCTGCTTCGACCAGGGCTTCGATGTATCCCTTCTTCAGAGCCTCGAGGTAGATATTCTGTGTAGCGGGAAAAACGAGTGTCCGCACACCTTTATGCACCTTCTTTCCGCCCAGAATTTTCGCGGCGATTTCCAGGTCTTCAAGGCGGCCGTTTGTGCATGAACCGATCACGACCTGATCGACATGTATTTCACCGGCCTCCGATATATTTTTTGTATTTTCCGGAAGATGCGGAAACGCCACCTGGGGTTGAAGGTCGTCGAGTATATATTCGTAAACCTGTTTATAATTGGCTTCTGGATCGCTGCTGTAAATTGTATAGGGATCTTTTCTCCGTCCCTCCTGCATACTCTTTTTAACATAGCTGAGTGTCAGATCATCAACCGGGAATATCCCGTTTTTCGCGCCAGCCTCGATAGCCATATTGGCAATGGTGAATCGGCTGTCCATAGACAGGTTTTTTATTCCTTCACCGGCAAACTCCATTGCCATATACCGGGCCCCATCGACACCGATATCACCGATTATCCGTAAAATCAAATCCTTACCGCTTACCCATTTACGGAGTTTGCCCTTGATTGTGAACTTGAGAGATTCCGGAACCTTGAACCAGGCCCTGCCGGTCGCCATTCCGCATGCCAGGTCCGTACTTCCTACGCCGGTTGAAAAGGCACCGAGTGCGCCGTACGTGCACGTATGAGAATCGGCCCCGATGACCAGGTCACCGGGCAGAACGAGCCCTTTTTCAGGTAGAAGTGCATGCTCAATCCCCATTTCACCGACTTCAAAGTAGTTCAACAAGCCCATCTTTCGGGCGAATTCACGCACGTACTGTGCCTGCTGTGCGGACTTGATGTCCTTGTTCGGTGTAAAATGGTCGGGGACAAGCGCGATACGTCCACTGTCGTACACCCGATCGACACCGAGCTTGTAAAACTCCTGTATTGCAATCGGTGCGGTAATATCATTCGCCAGCATCATGTCGCAATGAGCCTGAACAAGCTGGCCTGGTTTCGCTTCTTCAAGGCCGGCATGCACTGCGAGTATTTTTTCGGTAACCGTCATCGATGGATCCTCCGGGATCAAATAGGTGGTCCTGGTAAAACTATAGTAACAAACCAAAGACCCTTTGACAAGATGTTTGCGAAAATCAGACGCTGATCAGTTGCCATTCATAATAATTTGTAATTAATTTTATTAACAGGAGCACGTACCCATTTTTCGTTGACAATTACGGTTCATCGAGTAAACTATAGGCAAGTAAAAAATTGATTCTACGAGGAGGGGTTTCAAATGAAAAAATGGCTTTTCACATCACTCATTCTCATATTCGGCATATGCTCACTGCAGGTTTCGAGCGGACAGGAAATGAGAATTTACAACGACGGGATTATCGATTATGTTCCCATGACGGCGAGTTTTGTCTTGTCCGCAGATGACTTTGAATCAAGTTTAAAGGAAATTCAGTACAGTGTTGACGGTTCAGCCCTTAAGATATACGACGGGCCGATCAGTTTCTCGACAGAGGGCAGACATGTAATTGTGTACAGGGCGATTGATAAAACCGACAATATCAGCAGCGAACAGATTTATTCAGTCATCGTCGACGGCACACCCCCTGACGGTATTGCTTCTGTAGATGGTCCGCTTTTTGTTGACAAAAATAAAATATATATTTCAACTAAAAGCGCAATCGTGTTGTGGGCTGAGGACAATCTCTCGGGTGTCGATACCATTTACGTATCTCTTGATGGTGGCGAATATATGGCATACACAAACCCCGTCATTATTGACCAGGAAGGGTATCACCGCGCAGATGCTTACGCGGTCGATAATGTCGGAAACAAGACGGCTGATTTCAAGGTGGAAGGGTATGTCGACAACAGCCCTCCGGTCGTTCAGATCGAACCGAAGAACCGTTTTGTTGTTGTAAACGGAAAAAATTACACGAACAGGTTCAATGAGTATAAAGTGAGCGCATACGATAATATGTCAGGTGTAAGAAATATCCTCGTTTCCTTTGACGGCAGCGAGTATGTATCGTATACAAGCCCCTTCATGGTGCAGATGTCCGGTCAGCACATACTCAGGGCGAAAGCGGTGGACAATCTCGGCAACGAATCCGATTTACAAGAATTAACGTTTTTCACCGATATTACACCACCCAAGGCTTCAATGGGCGCTTCAGTTGAATGACCGAAGGAAATACGTATATAGAGCCGCTGTATAAATACGGTTTCCACTCCGGGCTGTTCACAGTTGTAGGAAATATGTTAAACTCCCGTTGAACAGCCCGGGTTCTTCACACCAGGGTTCTGAGAATCAGGCTTCTGCAAATCGAGGTTCTTCACACCAGGGTTCTGCGAACCAGGGGTTTTCAAAAGAAGATAAAAGCAGTACCTTTCAAACACCTCTGCCAGGCGGGGGTGTTTTTATTACACCGCATTATAAAGGGATTTCGGGGAAAGAGTATGCTCGAAAAATACGTGAGAAACCTCTATGAAAGCGTAAGGAAGCAGAACGAGTGGAGAGGCAGGACAGTGAATCTTATTGCGAGTGAGAACGTGATGTCTCACACCGTTCGGAGACTTGCGGGGTCGGATTTTGCGCACCGGTATGCTGAGGGGCATCCGGGCGAGCGGTACTACCAGGGGACGGAGTTTGTCGACAAGATCGAAAGTGATCTCAGAAACGATATAAAAACGCTTTTTAGATGCTCGCACGCAGATGTCCGCCCGATAAGCGGAACCAACGCAAATGAGGCGGTATTTTCCAGTTTTATTGCAAACGGCGATATCGTTATGGTTAACTCAACTCCGGGCGGCGGGCATATCAGCCACCATCTTGCCGGATCGGTCGGTAAATTTACAAAGAATGTCATTGATTTTCCACTTTCGAGAGATGGGTTTCATATCGATATCGAACGCACGAAAGAGCTCATTCATGTGTGCAGGCCACGGATGCTCATCTTCGGCAAGAGCCTCTTTCTCTTTCCCGAGCCCCTGAGGGAGCTCAGAGACATCTGTTCCGAATATCGAATAAAAATGGTATACGACGCGGCCCATGTGCTCGGTCTTATTGCCGGCGGCATGTTTCAGGATCCCATCGGCGAGGGTGCATTCATCGTTACCGGCAGCACTCACAAGACCTATTTCGGAACCCAGCGGGGGATAATACTGAGCAATATGGGCAACACGGAGTGGCAGAAAGTCGACAAAGGTGCCTTCCCGGGCTCATCGAGCAATCATCACCTCGATACCCTGGTAGGACTTGCAGTCGCGACCCAGGAGATCATCAGTTTCGGGAAGGAGTACAGTAATCAGGTAGTTAAAAATGCGAAAGCACTCGGAAGGGCGATGAAACATAAAAAATTCAACGTGGTTGCCGAGGAGTTCGGGTTTACCGAGTCCCATCAGATTGCGGCCGATGTCAAAGAGTACGGAGGCGGGAAAATGGTGGCGAACCTCCTAAAGGAGAACGATATTATCCTGAATATGAATATACTTCCCCATGAACCGCTCAGGAACGTCGCCAATCCTGACGGAATAAGAATCGGGGTGCAGGAGATGACCAGGGTAGGTATGAAGGAGGAAGAAATGGAGCAGATTGCCGACTTCATTGCCTTCTGCATTCAGAAGGGTAAGGAAGTGAGGGAAAGGGTCAATAAATTCCGTGAAAACTTCGAAACGGTGAAGTATTCATTTGACGAGCTTCTATCAGAGCTCGAATCGCCGAACAGGCTGTAAACGCGAAAACCGGGCATCTGTTTATCGACGTGTTTGGAAAAATCTCATTTGCAGAAAAAAATAAAAGGGGCCACCCGTTAAAATTAAAAAGTTTTAATCTTCCCTTAATTTTCCTTTAATGTTCAAGCCTTAAGCTACCTTAAATAATGTGTATATTTCTTAAAACAAATACCTCAATTATATGTACAGTGCCGGGTCGGTATGGTCTTAAAAATTTTAAAAAAAGTATTTATAGCAATCATAATACTTATTCCGTCCTGTTCTGTAGTCCAAATTGAGCCTTCTGATGAGGATTGGTCGTTTGTTGTGTTCGGTGATTTGAGACAGGGATTTGGAGTATACGGTAAGCTTGTAGAATATATGAGTACCATTGAGCCTACTCCTAAATTTGCTATATGCAATGGTGATATTATGAAAAAAAGCGGCAATGAGGTCGAATGGGCAGATTTCTGGCATTATTCTAAACCCCTCACAGATAAAATGCCGCTTTATATAGCAAGGGGAAATCATGAAGGGAATGATAAAAAATCAGAAGAAATTTTTAAAGAACAAACCGGTATATCAAGGGATACGTTTTATTTTTCATTTAGTTATTCACATTCATATTTTATAATTCTTGATTCCTATATTCGTAATGAAGAAAATAGCATTGGTCCAAAACAATTCAATTGGTTAAAGAATCAATTGGATTCCGCAGCTTCTAAACCTGACATCAAAAATGTTTTTATCTTTATTCACCACCCCCTTTATCCTCAAGGTGTATATAAAGGCACAAATATGAAAAATGCAGACGAGGTCCATCATCTTTTCACTTTGTACGATAAAATAAAAGCCGTTATTGTTTCGCACGAACATTCATATAATAAATTTGTAAAGGATAATGTTACATATATCACTACCGGAGGTGCGGGCGCGCCTTTGGATTATGGATATGGTGAAGATTTTTATCATTTCCTTAAAGTTTCTATTTATGAAAAAACGAACAGAATAAATATTAAAACGATTGGAATTTTTAATGAAGTTATCGAAGAATTCGATTTATAAGCTCTTTATTCTTTTCATTATTTTTTTACCGTTCCCGGTGTTGGCTGAGAATTTAGTGTTACAATTCGGGATTTATGATTTTACGGATGAAGTTTCAAAAGAGTTTTATAAAATCGCGCCATCAGCAATTATTGCAACTGATGTTTATAAAAGGACACACTTATCTTTTAATGTTTCTTCAGGAGCAACATTTACATCGGTGAAATACAACGGTAAAAGGCATACGCTTCTTATAATTCCATTGAATCTGATTGCATTATACACAACTACAGAACCGGATACCAGGATCAGACCTTTTTTTGGTGCTGGTTTCGGTTTAATTTTCAAATTCGACAAAAATCCATGGTTCAAAAGACCGTATTATTCAGACACGTATGGGTACATTATTAATACAGGTCTTGAGTTTCCCTTGAAAAACAGGTTATCATTTATCCTGGATATTAAATATAAGTTTTTCATTCCACCATCAATAGAAGACCTTAATGTTAGCGGCATTTCCTCGACTATCGGGCTAAAAATCCCTATAATTGATTAATAAAAAAATCTATTCAGGAACGTCGCCAATCCTGACGGAATAAGAATCTGTGTGCAGGAGATGACGGGGATAGGTATGAAGAAAGGGGCCAATGATGAGGATGCTAGTAGTGGAGGATGAGCCTTCTCTGCTCAAAACAACAGCCAGGCGATTGAAGGAGGCAGGGTATAGTGTTGATACTGCCGGGGATGGGCAAGAGGGATTGGGCTTTGCGGAAGTGGTGGATTACGATTGTATAATTCTTGATTTAATGCTTCCGATTATTGATGGTTTCACGATATTGCAGAAACTGAGGATGAAAAAAATACCAACACCCGTTTTGATTTTAACGGCAAAAGATGCTATTGAAGACAGAGTGAGAGGACTTGATATGGGTGCTGATGATTACCTGGTCAAGCCCTTTTCTTTTGATGAACTATTAGCGAGGGTTAGGGCACTGTTGAGGAGACGGGGGGAAGACAGGGAAGTGGTATTAAGAATTGGAGATTTAACCCTTGACACAACCACACATATTGCCAAAAGAGGTGAAAAAATCATAGAGCTTACGGCAAAGGAATACGCTATGCTTGAATATCTTTTAAGGAACAAGGAGATGCTTCTAACCAGGTCACAGATTATAGAACATGTCTGGAATTACGACTTTGACTACAACTCCAATGTAGTGGAGGTATACATACGGTATTTAAGGCGTAAGATTGATGACGGTTTTGAAAAAAAGCTGATACATACTATGAGGGGAAGCGGGTATATGCTTAAGGAGAAGAAGTGAGAAGATTAACAATCAGGGCAAAGATCACACTATGGTTCGCCTCAATGCTTCTGCCGCTACTGGGAGGTTTCAGTTTATTCATCTATGTTTCCATGTCAAAGATCATGTATCAGGGGATGAAAGAACTAATCAAGGCACACACTGCTCAGGTTATATCCTCTGTGGAAGTTGAAAATGGGAACATTAGTAATAATGAGCTCCATGAGCTAAAAACTACCGGAACATCTATAACCTTGTATGATATAAAAAACAGGTTGATTGCAGGCAGCAGACTATACCCGCAGATTACAAACCTATCACCGGATTTTAATAAGATAAGAAATATTGAAATAAATGAGGAAAACTTTCTGGTGTATGATCAAGCAGTATATGAAGATAACAGAATCATTGCATGGGTACGGGCAGTTCGTTCTTTAAACCCTGTAAAAGAGACCCTGGACATTCTAAAAATGATGATACTGTTTGCTGTTCCTGCCGGCATCGTTATTACCGTATTGGGGGGATTGGTTCTCGCAAAAAAGGCATTAACTCCAATAGATCACATAACGAGGACTGCAGAGGCTATAGGGCAGGGAGATTTAACACAGAGGCTCAATCTGCCGGAGGTTAAAGACGAGGTGGGGAGGCTTGTGAAGGTTTTTGACGATATGCTTGTAAAACTGGAGTCTTCATTCAAGAGGGAGAGGCAGTTTACCTCAGATGCCTCACATGAATTGAGGACCCCGATAGCTGTTATTTCCGCTCAGTCAGAAGAGGCGCTTGCAGGGAATAGAACTTTGAAAGAGTACAGAGAAGCACTACAGACTATTTTAAAGGAGAGCAGGAAAATGGGGGTTATTGTGGCTCAGTTGTTAAATCTGACAAGAGGGGATGAAAACAAGTATAGAACGGAAATAGAAAATATAGATATCGGGGTGATCGCCGAAGAGGTCATTGACGAAATGAGAGGTATAGCCGAAAAGAACAGAATAAAACTTGTTTTTCAGGGAGAGAAGAGTATTAAAATGCGTGCCGATCAGACACTTATCACGAGGCTGATCATTAATCTTATTGACAATGGCATAAAATATAACAGAGAGGATGGGCGTGTCACAGTGGGGCTCCATAAAGAAGGAGAGTTTGCCAGAATAACTGTAGAGGATAGCGGCGCTGGAATACCCCCCGAGCATCTTAATCATGTTTTCGACAGGTTCTTCAGGGTAAACAGGGCAAGGAGCGGGGATGGAACGGGCCTCGGTCTTTCTATCGTGAAATGGATAATTGATGTGCATAATGGCAGTGTTGAAGTAAAAAGCACACCCGGGGAGGGGAGCATTTTTACCGTTCTTCTGCCAATCAAAATTAAAAAGTCTTAATCTTCATTTAATCTACAGTTAATTTTTCCTCCGTATTATATTTATAAAGTAAATAGTGCCTCAGAAGAATTGAAAGGCCATTGAGGTACAACAATGATTGACGATAAAATTGAGTAAACTGGAGGATGCCATGAAAGCATTGAGGCGCTTTGCAATACTTGTTGTCATATACAGTATGACCGTTCCGTTATCGGGGTACAGTTATATATCACCTGAATACTATCTTAAACAGCGAGAGGAAAGAGTAGCGCATTACAGTGAAACCACAAATTTTAACGAAAGTGTTCTAAAAGCGGTTCTTGCGGTTCCACGCGAGTTTTTTGTTCCCAAAAGTAAACGTAGTTATACGTATAAAGAGTATCCGCTTCCCATTGGATATGGACAGACAATTACCAATATGTGGTTTGTAGCATACATGACAAATCTGCTGGAACTTAAACCATCGGACTCTGTGCTTGAGATTGGTTCCGGTTCAGGATACCAGGCATCAATTTTATCTCAAATTACAAAAAAGGTTTATAGCATTGAGATTGTTCCACAGCTTGCTGAACAGGCAGACCGAAGATGGAAAGAGCTCGGATATACAAACATTAAAGGGAAAACGGGGGATGGTTATTACGGCTGGGATACGTATGCTCCGTATGATAAGATTATCGTAACCTGTGCTGCTGACCATGTTCCTGTGTATCTTCTTCGTCAGTTAAAACCGGGAGGTATTATCGTTATCCCGGTGGGCAACCCCTTCGACAGGCAAACCTTGCTGTTAATAAAAAAGAAAGCAGATGGTAAAATTACAACACAGCGATTAAGGTCCTGTAAATTTGTCCCCTTCACCGGCAAGATGCTTGAAAAGTATAATAAATCATAAAAAGCGTTTATAAATATGGAAAAGAGATATTTCATTTCTGTTTTTTTTATATCTATCGCAACACTTGCAGTGGAAATGGGAAGCATCCGATTTATGAGTGTAATTAACAGCTCCAGTTTCGCGGCAATGATTATAAGTATAGCACTTCTCGGCTATGGGCTTTCAGCAACAGTACTCACAATATATAAGGATAAAATAGAGCCTGTCCTTGATAGGTGGCTCTTCTGGTCGGCCTCAGCTTTTATAGTGCTTTCAGGGTATGTATTTATTCTGAGTGAGCAGGTCCCCTTTGTTCCGCAAAGCCTGCATCAGGATAAAAAACAGCTTTTTTACCTTGGTCTCTACTATGCCATCTTCTTTCTGCCTTTTTTTACCGGCTCTCTTTTTATCAATCTTACGTTTTTAAAGATGAAGAAAAAAATCGGAACACTTTATTTTTTTAATATGTTCGGTTCGGGAATCGGAGCATTTTCCATCCTGTTTCTCATGTTTTTTCTCAGCCCTCAGTATTTGATGCTTCCTGTGATTTTTTTTGGCGCATTGGCTTTGTTTTTTCAGATGAAAAAAGATAAATGGATGAGCCAAACGATTGTTACAGGTATCGTATTAGTTGCGGCTTTGTTCCCTTATTTTTTTGGTGTAAGTCTTAAGATTTCTCAATATAAGGATATTTCATACGCTAAAAAAGCACCCAATGCCAGGATAATAAAAACAGTCTCATCACCTCTGGGGTATATACAGATAATGAGAAGCCAACAGTTTCATTTTGCCCCGGGTCTATCGCTTTCAAGTTACAATGTTGATGTACCCAATGAAGACGGCATTTTTATTGATGGAATATCTGCGTCAGGCATATTAAGAAATTTTAAGGGTAAAGATGCTGAATACATAAACTATCTTCCGTTTTCTTTGCCTTTTTCAATGAAAAAAAGCCCTGAAGTATTGATCCTTGGAGTAGATGGCGGCAACCCCATTCTTTTTACTGAAAGACTTGGTGCCAGTAAAATCACAGCAGTTGAACCAGACAGGCCGCTTGTTTCTTTAATACATGAAGATTTTAAACAGTATTCATCAGAGCTTTGGAATGAGAATAATCTCAGCGTTCGGATAAGTAACGGACGATCTTTTTGTAAGCGAAATAAAAGTAAATACGATCTTATTCTTATTCCTGCAATGGTATCCTCGGGTATTTCCTTTTCTTCCGGCACAGGGCATGGAGAAAACTATCTTTTTACCACTGAGGCTATATCCGAATACATTTCTAGATTAAAAAAAAATGGCATCCTATATATTTCCATGAAGATGCAATCGCCCCCCCGTACTTTATTAAAGCTTGAAGCGCTATCTTTCACATATTTAAAAAAGAGGTACCCGGGTGATTTTTCAAGAAGGATAATTTTTATCCGTGGACTTGACTGGGGTTCGGTAATGATAAAAAATGGTATTTTTACCAGTCACGATATTGCGGTAATGAAAAAAAAAGTCGATGATCTCAGTGCGGATTTTTCATACTTTCCGGGTATTCAGCCTCAGAATACCAATATTAATAATCAGGTTAAAAATGAGCTCTACTATAAACTTGCTGAGTCGTATTTGGGAAACTCAGAAAAGTTATTCCTCAATTCCTATTTTTTTAATATAAATCCACCCAGTGACAATAAGCCATATTTTAACCGGTATCTTCGTTTTTCGACTTTTTTAAACCTTTTTGGCTTGAATGGCGGCCTGGATAATATACCGTATTCCGAATGGGGTTACCTCCTCCTCTGGGCCACTTTATTCCAGGGGATAATTTTCAGCCTTTTGATTATTTTGTTTCCATTACTATATTCCCGCAGGAGATTTTCGAAGGAGAAGGGAAAATGCAGGCTGATCCTTTACTTCTCTGTTCTGGGTATGGGTTTTATGTTTATCGAAATTGCAGTTATTCAGAAGTTGACCCTTTTCCTTGCAAATCCTCTCTACAGTGTAGCGTTTGTAATTTCTGCGCTGCTTATTTTTTCCGGGCTTGGCTCACAATTTTCAGGTAGATATACGGACAGGCCATTAAAAGGAATTACGGTGGGTGTATCCGGAGTCATTGGATCACTTTTACTGCATATGTTTTTATTTACTCCTCTTTTTGGTACGCTCATCGGGTTTCCAGAAATTATTCGAATTGTTGTTGCACTTATTTTTCTGGCCCCTCTTGGGTTTTTTATGGGTTTTCCTTTTCCACTTGGATTGCAGATAATTTCCACCCGTAAGGAAAAATTTCTCCCGTGGGCACTGGCCATTAACGGTTCTGTATCTGTTTTTGCCACTGTTGTAACAAGTATTCTTTCCATGCAGCTTGGTTTTACCATGATTTTTATAATTGCAGCAGGATTGTATTTGGCGGCCTACCTCAGTTTTCCGGGGCGCAATACATCTACAGTTTCCTGAGCTCTTCTATCAACGGCCGATGGGAAATGAACTTCATTCCCAACACAGCAATAATTGTAGAAGAAACAGAAGCAATGACGAGCGATCCGAGATACCCCCATGGGATAACGAGGTGCTCCGGCGGGGGATCAAAAACGCCTTTCAGTACCTTTACCAGTATATGAGCAATACCAAACCCAAGCAGCATCCCGATTATAATTCCTCCGATGAGCATCAGAAGGCCTTCACTCCAGATGAATGCGCCAAGTTGATTGCCTTTTGCTCCAAGTGCATCAAGAATTGCAAAATTGCGTCTGCGCTCATTCAAGCCGAGGGCTAGTATTAAGCCGGTTGCCCCCATTACCAGCAGCACCGCAAAAATCAGTTCCAAGCGGGTGAGCCTGTGGAGATCTATTGAAGTCAGGCTTGAACTGATCGCTCTTTGTGTAGAACCAATGTCTGTAACTCTCGCGCCCGGGAGCTGGGCGACAACCTTTTTTACCTTCTCTGCAAGGTCTGCCGGATTGCCGCTTGCCTTTATTAAAACTATTTCTTTTGCGTTGGTCTTTGTTTTCTGTGCAATGTAACTGGAATTTGCGATCAGGAAGGAATCAGTCGGTGCGGTGGGAAACTCCCGCACAACTCCCATGAACCTGAAAGGTACTATATGGTATTGATGGTCGTTTGCAAACTGCAGGCGAAGATTTAAAAGATCTCCTTTATGAAGCTGGAAATCACGTCTTGTTTCCTCTGAAACCAGAACCCCATCCGGTTGTTGAACCAGCAGGGAAAGCGCCTCTTTTGCATTGCCATTTGCAAAATAGGCGTTTGATACACTTGTTGCCTCTCCGATATGTTTTGGGTCAATACCGTAGATATCCTGCAGATCGTTTCCTACATATGCAAATCTGTGCATCATCGGCTGTACGGCAGAGACGCCCTTGAGATTTTCCAACTGAGATATTATTTTATCGGGCGGTGCTGCTGTTGAACCCTGTATCGTTATATCAGAACCGTTGGTAAGCTGTGCATCTACCACTGACTGGGCATTATAGGTGGTATTAAAGATTGCTGTGGATACGGCAAAGGATACCGCAAGGGCGGTTAAAATAATACCACGTGTAAGGGTAATGCGCTGACGGCTCAAAGATGCGGCAACAACCCCTGACAGGTTCCCGGTGATTGGGTGTAAAAGTTTTGAAATAATACGCCGCCGGTTAAGGCCGTTTTCCCAAAAACGGATGGCAAATAAAACACCGCCAACCCACAGGCAAAAAGGTGCAATAAATGCCTCATAGTGTACAGTTGCCTGGGGCACCCCCTCCGGGGCCAGCACTACCTGGTATCCCAGACTTGTGATTCTCCAGTATATAAAAAATGATGAAGCAATTAAAATAAAATCAAGATAGAGTTTTTGCCATAGAGGTTTCCCTGAAGTCCTCACAAAGGCTCGTGATGATGATACCGTAAACAAACGGGCCTGCTTCCATGCGGGATACAGTACACCGGTTACGGCGAGGATAAGACCTGCTGCAGCTGAGCCTGAAATCCAGAATATGGTTGCTCTGTTCATCATCAAGGTAACCGGTGCAAGGAACTTTCCGGTTAAATAGACGAGGGCGACTCCCAGAATCACGCCGCAAACCCCTATAATAAGAGCTTCTAAAGCTTCATATTTCAGAATTTGTCCGATTGACGCTCCCCTGGTTCTGAGCAGTACCTGTTCCTGAAGCTGGTGGTTCTTTCCGGAGGCTGTAATGGATACTGTTAATAGAATTGCGAGAATTGCACCCGGCAGGCCTAAAAAGAGGAAGAGTACCCGGGCATAAAGTGCGTCGGCACGAACTGCTAACAGGCGTGCTGCAATATTATTTCCCACAATCCCACTGCCTGTAATTCGTGCTTCCAGGTTATTGGCCGATTGTTTTACATACGTATATGCGGACGCTGGATCGGTCGGTAAATTATGCGCCAATCTTATGTGATATTGTACACGTACTGTGTCGGGCCGTATCTGAGATTGAGGGTCGAATATCATGTGCCATGTACTTACAGGTATCAAAAGTACATTATCCGGAGGGGCCTTGGGAGCTGTGCCTGGCGGAGCACCTACCGCCTGAAATAGTGAATCGGCGTACGGAAGATCGACTACACCATCAACCGTCACCTGAACCGGAGCCAACCCAATTCTCTTTATAGTAACGATATCCCCCTCTTTCACATGCAGATTTGCCGCAGTTTGCTGAAAAACAAGTACCCCCTGTTTTAAACCTGTAAGCGGGCGTATCTCCCTGGGAAAGCTGGTTTGATACTTTGAACTTATTCCAAGTACCTTTCCAGGTCCGGTAGTCTGAACTGTCCCCCCTGTCGCTGCTGAAAACCCGTTTACGTTTGCGTACCCGACTCTCTCAAAAGCAGTGTATGATGTGGATTTACCAATTGCATCTGTGATCGTTTGTTCATCAGCACTTGTAGTAAGCTGTACCTGCCAGTCTACAGGAACATCGGATATCGCCCGTTTTGTCAGGGTTGCGGAACTCGACGCAAGAAATATTCCAAGGGATGCAAGCAAGGCAATTGTGAGAGCTGTCCCTGTTATTGCTCCGAGGAGTCTCCCTGAACGAGAGATAAATATCCCTTTGATCCATCGGAACATAAAAATCACTTTTCCACCTCCAGCCTGCCGTGCTTAATGTGCCAGATTGTGTTCATCCGTCTCGCTATTATATGATCGTGGGTTGCTACAACCAGTGATGTATCCGATGATTCCAGGGATTTAAGAAGTATATCAAACAAACGTTGTGCAGTGGGATGATCAAGCTGCCCGGTCGGCTCATCTGCGAGAATTAATCTTGGGCGGGATGCTAATGTGCGGGCCACAGCAACACGTTGGGCCTGACCGCCTGAAAGTTCCTCAGGGAGTTTATACGCAATCGTTTCCAGCTCCATGTATTTAAGAGCCGTCAAGGCAGAATCAAGAGCCGCTAATGGTTTTACATACCTGAGTAAAAGTGGGAGCTCAACATTTTCCAGTACGGTGAGCGAAGTAAAGAGGCTGATTGATTGAAAAACAAACCCGACTTTTTCCGGACGAAGTTTTTCTTGCCTGCCGAGGGCGGGCCAGGCTATATTCCCTTTTGTCGGTGTATCAAGCCCGCCCATAATATGCAGCAGGGTTGATTTACCGCTTCCTGACGGACCAACTACTGCAATTCGATCACCATGAACTACTTTGCAGGTAATTGAATCAAGCGCAGTAAGAGATATCTTTCCCCGCACATACGTTCTTCCTATATCCTTCATATTGACATATGTATTAAACATTTTTTACAATCCTCCCATCAAACAGGTGTATGGTACGGTCTGCAAATCCTGCCACTGCATCACTATGTGTAACAACAAGCACTGCACCACCATTTTTTCGATAGCCATCCAGCAGATGAAGGACCTGTTGTTCAGTCTCTGCATCAATTTCACTGGTTGGCTCGTCTGCAAGCAGCAGTATTGGCCCGGCAGCCATTGCAACGGCAAGTCCGGCACGTGCTGCTTCTCCTCCTGAGATATGCGCAGGACGTGCATGCCGACGATGTATTAATCCTGTCATTTCAATTAGCTCTCCCAGCCGTTTTATGTTAACCTTCCCTGCAATATGCATTTGCAGCCTTATATTGTCTTCAACAGAAAGGTGATCAAAAAGATTTCCCGATTGAAGCATTATTCCAATCATCCGGGCGCGTATTCGCGCGCGTTTTACTTCCGGACGCCTTGTAATACGTTTACCCAAAAGCATTACGTACCCACCATCAGGCTCATCAAGCCCGGAAAGACATGCAAGGAGTGTGGATTTACCGCTGCCGGAAGGACCCTGTACCGCTACGATTTCTCCCGAATCAACGTAAATACTCACCCCCCGCAGGGCGAGCGTCTCCTCTTCTTCTACATGATAAAAACGGTATAGGTCAAAAGCCTCCAGCACTCTCATGCTACCTCCACCTGAAACTATTCGAGATTCGTCTCCACTGGTCAACATTATCAGCACCAAGGGGCGCCCATAATCTGAGCTCAGCAATCTTTGCTTTTTTATAATAGAAAAAAGCATCATTTTCTATGCGCACCTGTTTATTGGTGACCGGATCCGGCTCAGAGTTGGATTCATAAACCATGAGCACAGCAGGTCCGTTTTTAAGCTTTACAGCTTTAATATTCTTAATTGTTACCGCTCTTTCTGTTTTTTTCAGTTTTTCAGCTTGATTGGTGCGAATACTCTCTGCGCTGGGTGCTTGAGATGAATTGGTAACGACGGTAGAAAGCCCGTCTAACTTTTCTATGAAAGTGACATCCATTCCGTTTGTTTTTCGTGCCCAACCTTCAGGTGCCTCGAGCTCATATCCGCCCTCAGAAGAGACGTATTTAACAAAGGCCTGGTTGTCAGGAATGTCACCGGGCGGATTTTTTTCTGGTGCAACCGGGTTTTCTGCTGATTGAGTATCCATTTGCTGGCCTTGTAAGGAAGGGGCCCTGTTTGTAGAAGACGTATTTTTTTTACTGCATCCAGTAAAGATTGCAACGATTAAAATTACAGTAATGACTAATATTGATCGCATTCCCTTCATGATTAAACCTCCTTAAAAAAAATAGTTTTCTTACTGATCTATATAAGTACAAAACATTAAATGGGGATGAGATAAAAATTAAATTTTTTTAATCTCAAACTAAATGGTTTACCCGTACACGTACCCCACGGAGGCCGAGTATCAGGAAGCAACCTTATGAAATTACTCAGACTATTGATTTTTCTATTATTTTCAGGGCGGCAAAGAAGAAAAAAAAGGCTTCTGACCCTTTGACAGGCCAGAAGCTTTTAGAGGAGGGGGGTTTTATTCCTTTAAATTATCCTTCATGTTCTCCATGCTGGTCATTTTGTTCATTGTCCGTATCATGTTTATTTTCATGCTCATTTTCATTTTCTTGCCTGTTCTTTTCACTTTCCCTCTTTGAGTCGTTAGTTTCGCGGTCATCATCAGCAGATGTATCTACTGCTAAAATCTTTGCATCGCCCGCATCTACCTTTACATCTAAAACCTTCCCGGATTTATCAAACATTTTAACGGAGTAGATTAAGTAGCCATTCTCATTCTCGATTCTAACCCCATCTGCCGTATACCCGGGATAGGCACTTGCAGCTGCCTTCACAGCATCGGTCGTTGTTATACCGGCCTGTTTGGTAAGCTCAGCATTTCCCTGTGCTGTGCCTTTGTCCTGTTCGCCAACATAGATTGATCCTTTGTTGTTTGTACCTATTTGTTTTGTTCTATTGCCCTGTGCTTGTAACCCTGCAAAACTCAGTAAAACAAAACCTCCCACCAGGACCGGTACAACAACCATCTTGAGTCTTTTTTTAAGTGTCATACTGACACCTCCTAAAAATATTTTTTATTTGAGCTTTTGGCTCATTGTACTTATATATAAAGCAGCTGGATTAAATCTCCATTAATGTGAAATTATTTTTTTTTAATCTTCTTACTCTTTTTTTTAGAGCTTTGTCGTTTGTCTTTTAACTGAAGAAATGGATACTGAGATAGGCCGCTCAATTATTCGGTACTGGGAGCGATTTAAGAATAACCGGAGGTGACTGTTTTCTTGATACAGAACATTCTCATATCAAATGACGACGGCATACAGAGCAGGGGGATATGGGCGCTCAAAGAATACCTCGAGCCGGATTACCATGTCTTCATGGTTGCGCCTGATCGGGAGCGAAGTGCAACCGGGCATTCCATTTCTTTGCACGATCCGATACGGCTCAATGTCATAGAGGAGGGAAGGGTATACGCGATAAACGGAACACCGGTAGACGCAGTGCATCTCGCCCTATTGGGTATTATTAAGAAGAAGATCGATATTGTAGTAACGGGAATCAACAACGGGCTGAATCTGGGAACCGATGTGTTTTATTCGGGAACCGTGTCAGCCGCATTTCAGGCCACAACGCACAACATACCCGGCATTGCGGTTTCTATTGACAACAGCGGCGAGATGATGCACTATGAAACTGCTGCCCATTTTGCTAAAAAGCTGCTTGGCAGAATCGCAGGGCACAGTCTGGACAGGAATATTATCTTAAGCCTGAATGTTCCGAATAGTAGGGTAGAAGACATCCGGGGCGTTGAGATAACACGTCTTGGGCGGAGAAATTATGATGACGCTCTTGTTGAGCGTGAGGACCCGAAGAAGAACAAGTACTACTGGATCGAAGGCTCGCTCGTTCATGAAACCGATGAGCCTGGTACCGATGTACATGCTGTTCACGATAACCGGGTGTCGATAACGCCGCTTCGCATGGATATAACTGCGGTTGATGTTATGGAAAAGCTGAAGAGGTGGAATATTACTACTCTTATGGAGTAAGAAGCATCCACAATTTTAAATTAAAAAAAACCGGGAAGTATTGAAACGCATAAAGAGCGGAATATCTGCAATACTATGGAATAAGAAATATTCACCAGCTGACAATGAAAAAGTCTGGAAATATCCAACAGCTTATTACTGCAGGCAAGGCAGATCTAAAGGTCGCCGATCATGATGGAGCTCTGCAGAACTTCCTTGATGCCCTTGCCCTGGATAAGGGCAATCCTGAGATACATTACTTTTTGGGAATTACCTACGCTCGTCTCAAACGCTACGATGCGGCGATCGATTACCTGAAAAAGGTAATCAACTCCGAACTTGCGTACATCCATAAAGTCCAGACCGAGATGATACTTGGATACATATATACCATACTCGAGGACTATGAATCCGCGCTTACGCTGTTCAAGGATATTGTGAAAAGCGGGATCGAAAGCGCCCCGGCATACGCTGCTATCGGCTATATTCTAGATCGGCTCGGCAAATTCAAGGAAGCGGTTTTGAACCTGTACCGCGCCATTGAGATAGACTCCGCCAATGCAAACGCCCATAACTCGCTCGGGTACATATTTGCCGAATCAAATCTGAATCTCGATGAGGCGCTTAAGGAATGTAAAAAAGCAGTTACGCTCGACAGAGAAAACCCCGCATATCTGGACAGTCTCGGGTGGGTGCACTATAAACTCGGTGAGCTCTCGCAGGCCAGAAGCTATCTGAAAAAAGCCCTCAAATATGCGCCCGACAACAATGAGATCAGACACCACCTCGATGTTGTCAACAGAGAGAGCGGCAGATAGCGTTGTGCTACAACGATACTTTTCATATCACGTGTGATTAAAATATTTTTAGCAGAGGTAAATGTGACTTTTGTGTCAAAGAGGTGCATTTTATACGATAGAATCAGCAGGCATCGCTGTAGTACTAGCTTATCCTCCCCTTTATTATCGCCTTTGGTTTGATGAAGTATATAAATGCGGGCAGGATGAAAATAACTCCGATAAGGCAGCCGAGCATGGTGACCGAAATGAGAAGGCCGAAGTACAGAATCGGCTTAAAGCTCGAGAAGAGTAAAATGCAGAAACCTGCTACCAGTGTGAGTGAAGTAAAAAATATGGGTATGCCCGAATTGATCAGAGCGTATTGTATGCGCTCATCAAGCGGCAGGGTATGCTTCGTTTTTGAAAACCTGATCAGATAGTGAATGCTGTTGTCCACACCGAGACCCACCGCAATACTTGCGATCATCGATGTAATAAAATCCATCGGCACGTTAAAATAGCTCATTGTCCCGAAGTTGAGAAGAAGGCCGAAAATAATCGGGATGAGTCCGAAAAATCCGAAAACGAAAGATCTGAATGTATACGCAATAATGAAAAAGACAATAATGACGCTGATAGCGATACTCGTCAACTGTGACCTAACGAGATAGTCGATAAGCGACACATAGATGAGATCGACTCCGGAAAGAGTGACCGTTATACCCGCAAAGGGGTTTTGCCCTATGAACTCATGGAAATCTTTTACAAATTTTTTCAAATCCGGAATGGTCACCTCTCTGTCGTTCGGTGCCGAAGTTCTCACGACGATATTCGTATTCTTGAAATCAGGGGTGATCACGTTACCCAGGCTTTTCGTAAATTTGGACATCTTGAACATGAGCAGTATCTTCAGCAGATCCGCATCATTGTCGGGCAGCCGGTATTCATCGGGATTGTTTTCATGCAAAAGCTGATTCGCGCGTTTTATGTATCCGACGAACGAGTTTGTCGGCCCCAGGAGCTGCCGGTCACGTATCCACTGTTCGATTTTATCCGCATACTGCAGAGCACTAAGTTTTCTGAAATCTATGTCGGAACCGTCTTGTGTGGTCAGGCTGACGTTTATTGTTGAAACACTTCCGAAGTTGGACTTGATAAAGTTCTGGCTTATGAGGATCTCTGAATTCTTCTTGAAGTAACGCTTCCAGCTCGTGTCAATTTTTATGTTGTGAATACCGAGCGCTGACCATATACCTATCAGGATGGCAATGATAAGAATGATCTTCCACCGCAATATAACGAGCTCGCCAAGTTTGCAGAAGAAGCGGTTCATTACGCTGCCCTCGCTCGATGCGTAGGTCACGGCCCTCGGTTTCTTGATTATACACAGGAATCCGGGAAGGAAGGTGAGGCTCAGCATCATAGCGATAAATACACCTGTGAGCACAAACACACCGAGCTCCATCATCGGTTTTATCCTGTTGATTGTAAGGGCAGCAAAACCGGCAATGGTTGTGAGGGCGGCGAGGATGATTGTTTTTCCTATATGGAGGATTGCCCTTTCCACATTTCGTATCTTATGCTGATCGGCAAAGATATCCTTGTAATACTGGTTGAGAAAATGGATACTGTACGAACTTGATATAACGAGGATGAGGGTGGGCAGCATGACACCCACCATGGTAATCGATTTTCCGAAAATTCCCATGAGTCCGAGGGTCCAGATAATGCTGCCGAGCATGATGGAGAGCGGCAGCAGAACGCCACGGATCGATTTGAAGTTGATAAAGAGTACAACAACGACAAGGAGAACAATCGGCAGTGCCAGGCGGATAAAATCTCTTTTCATATAATCTTTGACCCAGCTCTCGATGACCGGGCCGCCGGCAATATAAAACTTCTCAGGGCCCCTGTAAGGGTTAATGATTTTCGCAAGCTTTTCCCGAATATACTGCGGATCCTTGTCGTCTCTGAGCTTGATATATATTGCGAGGGATTCACCGTTTTCGGAAACCACGACATTCTTCAGTACCGGTTCTGAAAGCATCTCCTGCTTGAGTTTCTCTAATTTGTCCCGGGATTCGGGAATCTGACCGCCTGGAAAGCTTTTTTTAACCACGACCATTCCGAAGAGGTACTTGAAAACAGTGGCATTGAGGGGATTTATTACTTCTTCCACTTCAGGAAGTTTTTCGATTTCATCGGATATCTTTTTAATTTTCGTAAGGGTAGAAAGCGAGTATGCATCGTCCGCTTTAACGCTTATCATAACGAATCTGGATGAGCCGAATTTTTTAAGGTTCTGTTTCAGTGCGATAAGTTCAGGGCTTTTTTCCGGAGCGAGGTCCATGAGGTTTGAGGACATTTTTACCCTGGTGGCAAAAAACCCCAAAAGAGCGGTCAGCGTGATGACGAAAATGATGACGTGTATTCTGAATCGAATAATAAAGCGCGCAAACTTTTTGAGCATATATATTCATACCGGTGTTTTTACCAAATATATAATACGCACCTGTTCATGTCAATTGATATCCTGAGCTTGTAGAGACTTGATGATCTGTTCTATTTCTACCCTTTTGGATGGATTCGAGCAGTCGTTTGAGCTTCGGTTTACGCTTTCCGTTTGCTGTTTTTTGTACTACCTTTATGGTAAGTACACGTTTTATTCGGGAAAAAATGAACAATACAATCCTCTTGAAATGCAGAAACTGCGGGACGAAAAACAGGGTTCAGCTGGATAAGCTGCCTTCAATGCCCCTTTGCGGGAAATGCAGTGCAAAGCTTGTTGTTCCGGACAGACCCGTCGAAATACTGTCTGAGCAGGACATGGCTGCCGAGGTACTGGAAGAGACAATCCCCACTGCCGTCGATTTCTGGGCTCCGTGGTGCGGACCGTGCAGGATGATGGGCCCTTTGCTTGACGAGATCGCCGGGATTTACGCAGGAAGAGTAAAAATCTCGAAGGTCAACTCCGACGAAAATCCCACCCTAGCCGCACGGTACAGTATTCAGGGTATTCCGACTCTTATCCTGTTCAGAGACGGTAAAGAGATCGACCGGCTTATCGGCGCTGCGCCACGCGACCGCGTCCTGAAATTCCTTCGCCTCATGTGAGACTATTATTCAGTTTAGACCGCGTATCACTCTCGAAGACAGGCATGGTTAAAAAACCATATCCGAGGGCTTAATTCTTTTTGCTTCGCAGTATTTTTGATACAGTTCAGCGTAGTTGTCCGTCAGGCCGTTGTCAATTAGCAGCCCGAGAAGGCACGCGGCATCAGCGATGCCATCCTTATCGCCTTCGATTTCGATGAAATTGCCGATCGGAGTTTTATCTAGAAGAACGTACACACTGTTTATTTCGTAAATATCCCTTTTTTTCTGGTACCGAAAAACCCGGTGAAAACCGAGCGCACAGAGGATGGTGTTTGTTTCATCGAAGTCGGAAACCTCTACCTCATGCTCGTCCATGATTTTGAAGCGCGACTTTTCAACCGGAGTTTTAAAAGTAAGCGTTACCCGATCGCTCTTCCTGAGACGAAGGAGTTTTCCCTCATGTTTCAATGTGTGTGATTCATCATCGAAGACAATGTTATCTTCGAAAAACGAAGTTCTTTTAACGGCCTTATTATTCTCCAGGATTTTTCTGAATTTCTGAAAGTCTTTAACCGGGAATTTGACTTCGATTTCTTTCATATGTTAGTAACTGTGTGGTATGTATTTTTTTTGTTTCTTTCGAAGAAGAATACGTCCCTTCATGGGTTGAACTCATGTGCACCACGGTCTATAGATGCAGGGTTTCTGGTTGTTCCGTCGATATCGATGAGAAGCTCGTTAAGAAGTGATGGATCAAGGGACAGGGTGGATACATCATAGCCGTTGTCTTTGATTGACGAGGTGTCGGAGGATGTGGTGCTGATGTGATAGTCGACTGTTGCGTCATTGATAAAGGCTAAATCAGCGGGTGGTCCAATATTGTAAAACAGGTTTTCGGTTGCCACTGTAACTTCTGAGGTTGTTATTGGAGCAGTAGGAAATGAGATACCTGTGAAACTATTACTACCGTCTATGTAAGTCCCTTCTCCTCTAAAAGTATTATTATTAATAGTACAGGCTAAGGGCGGTACCTGTGAATCATTTACAAAATATATTCCGTACTTACTATTATTTTTTCCTCCATTCATGATATTGTTAATTATTATCGGGTCAATTGACCAGCCTGTTGAATCTTCAATGTATAATCCTGTTGATGAGTTTATGCCCCCAGTAGTACCTCCTCCATCTATTGTATTGTTGATAACGTAAATAGTTGTGTCTTTTGCATGAATACTGTGTGAAATATTGGAGTTATTGGTCGAAATTGAACTCCCTGAAATAAAATTATTAAAAATAGAGCACGCACTTGCACTGTCGACAAATAAACCGTAATTTGTATGTATAGTACTTGTACTTTCTTTACCACCCTCTATTGTATTCCTGAACATTCTCACATCGGCGCTGCTACCGATAAATATCCCGTAGGTATCGCCGTTTGATGTCGTTCCGCCTGATATGGGAGCGTTATCAGAAATTTCGACGTCGGCACCCGTGTCGACGTATATGCCGTATGTCGGGTTATTCGTAGTACTCCCACCGTCTATGTTGTTTCCGCGTATTGTAGCAACGGCATTGGGCCTGATATAGATCCCGAATGTCACACTGTTCGATGTAGAGTTTCCTGATATTTGGTTGTTGTTTTCTATGGCAATGGGGCCTGTACCGTTGCCCAGCAGTATACCGTATGATATTCCGGTTGCCCCACCTGTGATTCCAATGATCTTTTTGTTGTTTTTAATTGTAATGTTCTTCGAGCTGCCGAGCACATATACACCAGCATTGTATGGAGTGCTCCCGCCGGATATACCATCGTTACTGTCAAGAATAACATCCGACGAGTTTTCGATTTTGATACCAAGGCCCTGAGTTGCAGCAGATTGATTGGGTCCCAGAATGTTGCAGTATTGTACTGAGATATTAGAGCTGTTTTTAATAAAAACGGCGGTATCTTCTGTTCCGGTGCTCTCTCCTCCCCAGATACTGAGGCTGTCGAGAGTGCATCCTGAAACGCCCGATAAAATAAATGTATGCTGTGAAGAACCTGAATTGATGCTGGTAGAATAGGTGGATCTATTTTTTTCGTTGAAACTCCGATTCCAGCCGCCCTCGATTGTAATCCCACTCGGAATACTGAACTGTCCGATGTAGGTCGTGTTAGGGCCTTCCCCCTCGACTTTTATAAGTGCGATGCCGTATAGTACTGCGTTCTCGAGGGCTTTACCTATGGTCTGCACGGGCACACTCTTGTGGAAGCCCTTATTTGCGTCATTGCCGTCGTCGTTGGAAACGTAGATCGCCGTATCTGCGGTGTAAAAGGTGGTTTGAAAGTTCGTCAATGCATTCCCGCTCAGGTCACGGCATGTGATACCCCGGTTGTTAAGATACAGGGTGTACGTATTATTGTTCCCCGGCGCTTCATCGGGCATGTACGAAACCTTTTCGCCGGATACCGTGTTTTCCCAGGTGAAACTGCCGTTATTCGATGTACGAGAATCTTCGTTTGCGCTGTCGGACACGAGTAGAAAGGACGACTCAACCGTAGAATGAAGCATCAGGCGGTCGAATTCAATTTCAATCTTCAAATCAGTCGGCAAGACGGCCTGGAGAGCCGTCGGCATAATACTCAGTATGCTCGGGGTTCCTGAATAGAAGTCGCATCCGGGAGTAAATGACCATACATATTCGGTCGACAGGTGAATGCCGAATATTGACTCTGCTGTAACATCGATTGTTGCGGTTATCAGTGAGCCGGAGGGAAGGCTTCCTGACGGGGGATAGTATATGAACATCCTGTTTCCATCGAGCCACTCGAAAGCACCGCTTGCGGTGTATGCTTCACCGTCAACCGTAATGGTGAACGCACTTTCAACGGATGCTGTATCCATGGGTTCTGAGAATCGGGCGCTTACTACCAGGTTTGCCGGCACGTTCGGGCAGTCGGAGGAAGGATCGGCGGTAAGGACAACTGGAATATCCGACTGATTGAGTTTCGCATTATCAAGAAGTGAATCTCTGTTTCCGCAGCTGGCTGGTATAATTATCGATATAACAATAAAAGGCAATATAAAGGAAAAAATGTTCTTCATAATCTTTATCTTATTTTAAGATGTAAAATCAGTAATAATTATATCTTAAAATAGAAAAAATATCAATAATAATTGTTATGCAGAACGCATGAAGGATACCGTGAAGCATTTCGGATTCCCTCAATGCCTGGGCTTCACCACTATCTTTATCGGTTCACGAGGTGTTAATTCTTCAGTATAAAATGCTGTTGAAATACAATCTTGGCTTGCCAAAAATGCGTAATTGGATATTATTGAGTGTACGGCGGCTGCTCCTGCTGCTGTCGTATAGCACAACTACAGGTTACGGAGTGATCTCTTGTCTGAGCTTATTCGGTTTGGGGTTTCGATGGAAAAAAACCTGCTTTCATCGTTTGATGATTTTATAGCAGCGCACGGATTTCACAACCGAAGCGAGGCTATTCGCGATCTCATACGGGAAAAGCTCTCCCTCGAAAAAAGTGAAAAGACGGGACAGGTAATGGGGTCGATTACTATCATCTACAATCATCATATGCATAATCTTTCGGAGGCGTTGACGGATATTCAGCATCGCTTTCAGAACTATATACACTTCGCAAATCATGTGCATATAACCCACGACTACTGCATGGAGGTTATTGTCGTGCGGGGGGAGGAGAGGGTATTGCGCGACCTGACGAACCGAATAGGGGGGCAGAAGGGCGTGTATATGGCTCTTCCCTCATTTTTTTCGTTCGATCTCGATTAAGATATATGTAATAAAGGGGCATTTAGGTAAGCCGTGGTCACAGGAGAAGAGCTCATTAAAGAGATTCATGATAAGAACCTGTTGTCATGACAAACATATATATGGGGTTGAAAAAATGACTGCATGACTGAAATTGAGAGTTTTTGAAAACAATAATAGAAAGAGGAGAAAAAACCGCTTTTTCCGGGGAAACAATGACATGTCTGATGCTGAAAAGAGAATAAAAGATCTTGAAAAGCAGGTTCAGCAGCACAGGGAGGAGGTCGAACGGCTTCTTCGGGACCGCAGGGAGTACCTCAGAATCAGCGCCCATCAGCTAAAATCTCCGCTTGCGACTATCATTTTCAGTGCTGAAACCCTGCTTGGTGAGTATGCAGGAAAGCTGAACAACAAACAGCTTCGTGTTGTTGAGTCGATAAAGAGGAGGAGCAGGGACATTCAGGATCTTATTATGGACATCCTCGAGCTCGAACGGTTTCGAAGCGGCGAGGTCGAATTTATGGAGGTTGATTTTTCAGAAGTTTGCATCGAAGCAGTGGACGAGTTGAGAGAAAAAATCAGGGAAAAAGGGATCAATTTTGTCAGTGATATTCCCAGAAAATCTCTAATCGTTTCGGGGAGCAAAGTTGGATTGAAACATGCCGTGTACAACCTCCTTGAGAATGCGGTGAAATACACACCCCGAGAAGGTACTGTTATACTCACTGTGCAGTACGGCGAAGATACGAGCGAAATTGTTACACGTGTAGAAGACAGCGGGATCGGTATACCTGGAGAAGTGCTCGACAAAATTTTCGATGAATTCTTTAGAGCTGAAAATGCCCGCCTTTTTGACAAGAAAGGAACGGGATTTGGCCTTACCATCGTTAAAAAAATTATAGAAATATGCGGCGGGTCGATACGTGTTGAAAGCAAGATGAACAAGGGGACTGTTTTCACCTTTTTACTGCCGCTGGCTCGTGTGGCAGAAATGGAAAAGAAAGATGAATCGGAAAAACGATTCAGGAAGAGAATCGTTGTCATAGGCGGTGTCGCAGCAGGACCGAAAGCAGCTTCACGGGCCCGAAGGCTTGATCCGGAGGCAAAGATTACCGTTTTCGAAAAGGGAAATTTTCTCGCCTATGCAGGGTGTGCGCTTCCCTACTATATTGCCGGGAAGCTGAAGCACCAGCGTGAGCTGTTCAAGTTTCACTCGGGCTTTGAGAATGCGACCGAGTTTTTCAGAAATGTGAAGGGTATAGAGATAAAAAACCTTTCAGAAGTAATAGAGATAGACAGTGAAGAAAAGATAATACATTATCGTGATATTCCCACTGAACGGGTTTTCACAGAACCTTACGACATTCTTATTATTGCAACGGGAAGCAGACCCTCTATTCCCGATATCAGGGGGGTTGAATTGCAGAATATCTTCGTGCTGCACGGGGTAACCGATTCAGAAAGAATAAAACGGTTTCTCACCAATAACTTTGCAAAGGATATCGTTGTGCTTGGAGGTGGCAATATCGGCATTGAAGCTGCGGAAGCGCTGACCGCATCCGGAGCGCGTGTAACAATTATTGAGAAGGATCATGAGATTCTGCCCTTTCTCGACCGTGAAATGGGAGCCCTCGTGCGTAACCATCTTGAGCTCAACGGTGTGCGTATTTTAACGAATACAGAAGTCAAGGAATTCATTGGAACTGAAGGTGTCGAGTCAGTCCTGCTTAACGAGGTCCGCCTTCCGGTTGACCTCGTTATCATTGCAACGGGGTTCGTGCCCAATGTTGCGCTTGCCGAAAAGGCCGGGCTGAAAATCGGCTCCACGGGAGCGATTGCCGTTAATGAGCTGTTGCAGACGAGCGATGCATCCATCTATGCAGCCGGTGACTGCTGTGAGGTTGTTCATGTGGTATCAAAAAAGCCCTTCTACCTTCCTCTCGGTTCGGTCGCAAACAAGCAGGGAAGGGTTGCAGGTACGAACGCGGCGGGGAAAAAAGCGGTTTTTCCGGCTGTTACCGGTACGATAATCATACGGGTTTTTGAATTCCATATCGCAAAGACAGGGTTGAGCGAGAGCGAGGCTCATAAAGCAGGGTTTAACCCGGTGACGGTGTATGTTCCCGACTTTGACAGGGATGAGTTCATACCTGAATCAAAGATGATATATGTAAAGATGATCGCTGATAAAAAAACGAGGAAGCTCCTCGGGGTTCAGATTGTCGGCAAGGGTGATGTGGCAAAGAGGATTGACGTTGCATCGACTGTTATTGCCCATGGCGGTACAATTGATGATATTGCGTCTCTCGATCTCGGGTATGCGCCTGCATACTCTAAGGCCATCGACAATATCATTGTCGCTGCCCATGTCATGCAGAATAAGCTCGATGGTGTGTTCGAGGGTATCATGGCAATAGATGCCCAGGAGGTTATAGAGGCAAAAAAGACCTGCACCTGTATCGATGTTCGGCTGCCACGTGAATTCGAAGAGGTAAGAATTCCCGGTGTGGAGCTCATTCCCCTGGAAAGCCTGAGGAGGAGAGTAGATGAGATACCCCGCGACCGGGGTATTATACTGATCGATGAAACGGGAAGCAGGTCGTATCAGGCTTCTCTTATTCTCAAGGCGCAGGGTTTTAAGAATATCCGTATACTTGAAGGCGGGCTCAAGATGTGGCCTTTTCAAATGGTGCGTGAGTAACCGCCTATGGCTATTAATGACCGAAGGTTATTAATGACCTTGAGCTATAAATGACCGAAGACTACCAAAGGCCTTAGGTTATCAACGACCTGAGGTTATCAATGGCCTGTGGTTATCAGCATTCCGATCTCTTCTCTTTTCGCGTCAACACCATCGAGTACTTTAATAATATTTCCCTGAGACATAACGGCGATGCGGTCGCCCAGCGCCATTATCTCATCCAGGTCTTCGGAAATCAACAGGAAGGATGTGCCTGTTTCCCTCAGTTCCATGAATAGTTCCCAGGTGTGTTCAATCGCTTTTGCGTCGAGTCCCTGTGTCGGATATGCAGCGACGATGAAGCGGGGCCTGCGCCAGGTTTCCCTCCCCAGTATGAGACGCTGTATGTTCCCTCCCGATAGGATTCTGGTAGGTGTTTTCCACAGGTCCGACACAATAGCGCCGAAACTCGCGACAATTTTTTCTGTATGGTTTGTAATATAGGGAATATTGAGAAACGAACGTTTCGAAAATGGTGGAATTCTGACATCCTTCAAGATGACGTTCTCTGCGACGGTCATTGCTTCAATCACACCGACCTCACGCCTCATTTCGGGAATATGCGCTATTCCCGCCTTGATTATTTTTTGTGGTGAGCTGTTCGTAAAATCTTTTCCCTCGATGAGCACCCTTCCGCCTGAAGCGTGCCGCAGCCCGGTTACCACCTCGGCGAGCTCACTCTGACCGTTTCCGGAGACTCCTGCAATACCGAAGATTTCCCCCTCTCTGATAGAAAAAGACACACCACAAAGCGCAGGCTCCTCATCCATTCCCGCTGCCTCGAGGTTTTGCACCTCGAATACGATCCGCTCTGAACGCACGGTTTTTCGCTTTAGCTGTGCCGGCTCGTGTTCTCCGAACATGAGTCTGACCAGCTCATCTTTGTCTGTCTCGGATGATTTTCTGGTGCCCATGAGCTTTCCGAGTCGAAGTACGGTAACGCGGTCGCCCATCTCGAGGGCTTCCTCGATTTTATGAGTTATGAATAGGATGCCGTACCCCATTTTCGCCATATTGTGGAGCACTTCAAACAGATGTTGGGCATCAACGGATATAAGCGATGTAGGCTCATCGAGAATAAGAATCTCCGGATCATGGTACAGGACCTTGATGATTTCGGCCCGCTGCTGTTCTCCGGCGGAAAGGTCCTCGATCCGCGCCGTGGGATCGATATGCATATTATATCTCTTCGACAATTCGCGAACCCTGTTTTCTACTTCGCGGAGGGGAAAGGAGAAATTATATCCCGACAGCCCGATCGCGATATTCTCGGCTACCGTAAATGGTTTTACAAGAGCCAGCTCCTGGTGTACCATCCCGATGCGGTGACTGAGACCGTCCTTTGGAGATTTCAGATACACCGGTTGGCCTTTTACATATATCTGTCCCTCTGTGAGGCTGTAAAATCCTGAAAGGCAGTTTGCAATTACGGTCTTTCCGGCACCATTTTCTCCAAGGAGGGTATGTATTTCACCCACTCGTACATCGATGTTGATATGATCGAGGATGAGATGCTCCCATACGCCGGGAAATCCCTTGCAGATTCCCTCTCCCTGTAAAATGACTCTGGTATCATCCGGTCCGGTGTCGTTACTCATAGCTGTCCTGCTCCTTTTCTGTCTCATTCACGCATGTATGGTGTTCCCATTGCAGCTGGAAACCTGACCCTGCCGATGACACCGGCCACGATAAGCAGTGTTACAATATAGGGGGCCATGGAAATAAGCTGCCACGGAACAACACTCTGAACTGCGGGCATCGTGGATATCCATACCGCAAGATTTTCGAAGAATCCGAAAATAAAACCTCCTAACAGAACCAGAAGCGGGTTCAGTCCGCTGAAAACAACGGTTGCCAATGCGATAAAGCCTCTACCAGCCGATATTTCCTTCGTTACAGAGCCCATCCATGCCACGCTGATATAGGCACCAGCAAGGCCGGCGAGGGATGCCCCGGCAGCAGTAGAAAAAAGTCTGAGCAGATGAACATTAATGCCAGCGACATCCGCGGCCTGCGGATTCTCTCCTACAGCCCTGATTTTGAGACCGAGTTTTGTTCTGAAGAGCAGGATCCAGACAATAACCGGCAGTGCAATGGTCACCAGAATCATGGGGCTTATGTTGCCAATTGCAGTGGAAATATTGACCAGTTGACTCTCCTTGGGTACTGCATGGTGCCCGGGGACGCCGAGGTGTATGAGCCAGAACGCTACCATGCCGATGGCGGCGAGATTGATTCCAACCCCCGTAATAAGCTGTACGCCTTTGAAGTAGGTGTTGATCAGCCCGAATATGAGGCCCATGGCAAACCCGGTCGCAAGGCCGGTTACAAGGCCCATGAAAGCGCCCCATGCTTCTGCCCCGAGAGCACCGGTCATTGCGCTGAGAAGGATTATGCCTTCAAGCCCGATATTGAACAGTCCCGCGGATTCACCGACGGTTTCTCCCGTGGCGGTGAGTGTGATCGGGACCATTGCATGGAGCGACCCCGTGAATATTCCGATAAAAAGGTAGGCCAGGCTCATTCATTCCTCCGATACCCGGCTCTGTATTGCCGGGGTACCTGTTTTACAGGGTTTGATCCTTTTTTCTTTTAAAGATGGAAAAGATACGTGACAGCTCGGGAATTGCGAGAAAAAGCACGACGACCCCCTCCAGTACACGGACCATCTCGAGGGGGACCTGGGCTAAGAGCTGCATCATCCTACCCCCGGCTAACAGGCCGCCGAAAAAAATCGCGGCAAAGATAATCCCTGCCGGATGGTTTCTTCCGATCATCGCTACAGCGAGGCCGTCGAAACCGAGGTTCTGTATGGCGGGCAGACCGCCGAACACCGCGTATGTGGGGGGGCGGCCCATGACGTGCACTGCACCTCCGAGTCCGGCGGTTATCCCGCCCATCACGAATACGGAAAGTATCACCCTCCATTTTTCAATGCCCGCATACCTGGCTGCATCCTGGTTGTAGCCCATGGCCCGCAAGTCAAAACCGATGACTGTCCGCCAGATAAAAAGCCATACAAGGGCGGCTGCAGCAACAGAGAGAAAAATACCGTAGCTGAGGCTTGTTCCCGGCACGAGCAGGGCGAAACGTGCGCCTCTGGCAATGCTGACGGTTTTCTCGGCCCTCTGAGGGTCGACGAGTACTTTTGAGATGAGGTAGAATGATAAAAAATGCGCGACCCAGTTGAGCATAATTGTGGATATTACTTCATGGACTCCCCTGGTGGCTTTCAAAACGGCAACAGGCATACTCCAGATTATTCCGGCAAGTGCCGCTGCAATAATACTCAAAACAAAGGAAAGTGCAGGCGGGAGTCTCAGCAGGGTTATTGAAACAGCAGCAAGCGCCCCCAGATACAGCTGGCCCTCGGCACCGATATTGAACATGCCGCCCCGAAATCCGACAGCAAAGGTAAGTGCGGTAAGTATCAGTGGCGTGGCGTTTGCGACTGACTCTGAAAACCCGTACAGGTCACCGAATGCGCCGCTGAGAAGGGCCTGATACGCTGCTATCGGATTATATCCGTATGCCAGTATGATGAGTGCACCAACGCAAAACCCGATAACTCCTGCAGTGATCGATTTTCTCAGCTCTTCCGTTCGGTCACGCGCGGTTTTTTTCCAGTCCTTCATTTAGAGTTATTTTTCCTTCACTGTATATTTACCCATTATACTTCTCTCAGTTAGGCGCCCTGCATGGTGAAAGGTAGGGTTTTCGAATGTCCAGTTTGTTCATTTAACGTGTTGGGAAATCAATTTCACACAGGACGTTTTCTGAAACAAAGAAAGGGGACAGCACCGGCTGTCCCCTGTAGTTTTGAAAACTTAGCGTGTCAGCGGGTATTTCGATCTGACTGCTTTCATCTCCTTGAGTGTGTTCGCTGTTGGAACGCTGACCTGGCCGGAAATTATCTGCTTCTCCAGGTCGTCAACCGCCCGCCAGATGAATTCCGGAATATCGTTTCGCATACGTTTCCAGTTTGCAATTATTCTTCCCTTGTCCTGTGCGGTGATCTTTTTCGATTCAATACCGAACTCCATGAAGGTGCTGAGGTCTTCATACTTGCTTATGGCAACACCTTTTGAATCAAGACCCATAACAACGAGTCCTCCTTTGAATGTGCCGTTGACAACGGCCTTGACTGCATTATAGCAGCCGTTATCCACACGCTTCAGCGCACTGGCAAGAACCCGATGCCCGTCTCCCATCCAGTCCTGATCTGCATCCACACCGATCATAAAGGGCGGGCCCGCTTCTTTTCCCTTTGCCTCGATTGCTTCGGTAACGGCCTGCAGGTCGCCTATTCCAAGCGGGCCGGCGACATTGTAGATAAGCCCGGCCCCCTGGGCGAGCATCGCTTTGGATGCTTCTTTTCCTTTAGCGATATCGGAGAAAGTTCCCGTATAGGTGTACAGAAGCCCAATATTCGGGTTCTTTCCCTTTACCTTTGCATACCGTTTGTTTCCCCAGTCGATGCCGTATCGGAACCCTGCTTCGAAATGGTACAACACTGGGATTTCAATTCCGAGCACACACCCCACATTGGGATAGCCGTAATAGGCCGCGGTCATCGCTGATAGAGCTCCGACGAGCGCCGAGCATTCATTTTCCTTGAAAACGATGGACATCACATTCGGTGAATCGACTACAGAATCGATTATCATAAACTTCTGATCGGGAAACTCCTTCGCGACTGTTGAAACAGCATCGGTAAGCAGGAACCCGACCGCAATGATAAGATCGAATCTGCCCGACCTGGCTGCATTTCGTACATTAGGAAGGTAATCGGCTGCGGAAGCGCTCTGAATTTCAACCATCTTTAAACCGAAATCGGCAGCCGCCCTGTCGGTACCCATGAACCCCATGTCGTTAAAGGCCAGGTCGCCTCGTCCGCCGACATCGAGCACAACGGCAACATTGCCTTTGAGCTTCGCATGCGCTGTTCCAGGTGCGACTAACAAACCAAAAACAAATAGTACTGCCACAACGGCGCACATCAATGACTTTTGTTTGATATTCATGTACCAGCCTCCTTTCAGGAATTAGTTTTTTGTACAGCCTTTTATGATGAATCACAGTATACCAAATATAAAAAATATGCAAGTACAATTGATGTTTTTTATGGGGGCCGGGTGAGGTGTATACGCGCGACGTATTGTATAACAAATCCAGGGTTTGCACCGGCGGCACTATTCGGATTCAAAGCGTCCGAAAAATAGGGGTTTCTGTGCATGTGTGCTTTCCGATTGACCGTACTTCGTTTCTCCTGTACAATCTTAAAAATAGGGGGAGGAAAATGTGGACCAGGTGATTCTCAAGGCAAAAGATCTGGACGGGTATCTCACCGAAAATGACAGGGGAAATATCGAACGGGTAAACAGGATGTATGATAAGGCGATTGCCGTTTTCCAGGTTCTTTCCGATGTTCGGGTATTGCAGAGAAGAGAGAAATCGATCAACGAGCTCATCGACCTGTATAATAAAGTGGGCGACATGATGCAGGAGATAATCAGCAGGGAAAACGGAATACACGTGTACTCATTTGAGACGCATGAGTCCATACACGGTGAGGCATCACGTCTTATTGCAAAGCTTCGCGACGAGAAGACCGAACGTCCAGAATTTATCTACTATATTCAACGCGCCTATGAGCTCCTGTTCAACTTTGCATTTGGTAACGTGAAGCACAAGAAAAAGAACTATATCGTGGTGAAGACTCCGGTGGATGTCCCGGTTGAAAATTACGCAGTCCATAAAATTCCGGACATCGATGACCGTGTCGAAAAGAGTGTAATGTGCGTCATGCTCAGGGGAGCGCTTCTGCCCTCGATGATCATGTCGAAAGAGATCCAGGAATATTCTTCCCATAACTACCTCACGCCATTTGCTCTCTTCAAGATAGCGAGAGACGACACAAAGGAAGAACACAATATGGAGTATATTCTCAATCTCCAGCGATCATACTTCAGCATAGAAGAACTCGACGGAAAGGACCTCTTTTTTGCAGATCCGATGAACGCAACGGGTGGAAGTATGGTGACGATCGTAAAGTATCTTCTGGATCAGGGTGTGAAGCCGCGTTCGATTAGTTTTTTCAACGTCATCTCGGTGTTGAAGGGCGCGCTTCGTATTGTCCGGGCTGTCGAAAATGTCCATGTGTATACACTATGGATGGATCCTGTCCTGAACAGGCTTGCATACATACTGCCAGGACTCGGCGATGCAGGGGACAGGATTAACGGGTACGATGAAGCCGGTAGCCCGAGGAATATCCTGCGGCTCGTGGCAGATTACGGGGCAAACATCGCCCTGCTGTACAGGGACCAGCTGAAGCAAATAGAGGAAACAGTATTGGAATAGTGGTATGAATCTACTTCGGAGAGGAGAGACGGATGACGAAAAAGGTTCTTGTGCCGATTGCCGACGGCAGTGAGGAAATAGAGGCTGTATGTATTATTGATGTGCTCCGAAGAGCAGGAGCGGAAGTTACCGTTGCATCAGTCGGTGAGCTTCAGATAACAGCCTCTCGCGGAGTCAAACTTGTCGCCGACACGCGTATAGCGGAGTGTACGGATAAAACCTACGACTGCATTGCCCTCCCGGGCGGTATGCCGGGAGCCGAGCATCTGAGGGACTCTGAAGAGCTCCTTGGCCTGTTGAAGCGACAGGCGGACGAGGGCAGGCTGTTTGCCGCGATCTGCGCTGCACCGGTGGTTGTGCTCAAGAATCACGGGCTTTTGGGAAGGCGGAGGGCAACAGGCCATCCGGATTTCAGCGATGTCTTTGAGAACAGGGAGAGTGTCGGCTCCCGTGTTGTGGTGGACGGCAACTGCGTGACAAGCCGCGGGCCAGGCACGGCAATCGAGTTCGCCCTCACACTGGTGGAGCTTCTCTTCAGTAAAGAAAAGGCTGATGAAGTTGCAGCCCCGATGCTCGTGCGGGAATGACTATTTGCCGAAAATCTCTCATGTTCGCGTCCGATTAATGCCAAGCGGCATTACACAGAATCCAGGCCTGGTTTGGCCCGGTTTACGCGTGAAGGAAGCAGGCGACGAACTGCCCGGGTTTATTTTCCTTCAATTCCGGTACTTCTTTATCGCATACGTCCATCTTATAAGGACATCGTGGATGGAACCTGCATCCTGAAGGAGGGTTGACAGGGCTCGGAACATCTCCCATTAGAATTTCCCCCTTTTTTCTGCGCCTCGGGTTGGGAATGGGTATTGCTGATAGAAGCGCTTCAGTGTATGGGTGCTTTGGGTCGTCAAAGAGAATTTTTTTAGGTGCCATTTCAACAATTTTGCCCAGGTACATGACTGCAACGCGGTCGCTGATGTGTTTTATGATACTCAGATCGTGAGCGATGAAGAGAAGGGTTATCCCGAATTCCTCCTGCAAATCCTGCAATAAATTGATGATCTGGGCCTGAATTGAAACATCCAGAGCGGAGACTGACTCATCTGCAACGATAAATTCCGGGTTTATCGCCAGAGCCCGTGCGATTCCGATTCGCTGCCTCTGTCCCCCACTGAACTCATGGGGATAGCGAAACCTCTGATCGGCTGTGAGCCCCACCTTTTCCATTATTTCTATTACCTTCTCATCTCGTTCTTTTTTCGGTACGGTTCTATGCACTGCCAGAGGTTCGGCAATTGCTGATTTCACGGTCATTCTCGGATCAAGGGAGCCAAACGGGTCCTGGTAAATGATCATCATCCTGCGCCTGATCGGCATCATCTCCTTTTTTTTCAAATGAGTGATTTCTCTGCCACCAAAATAGATGCTGCCTTCGGTAGGATCCAGTATCTTCAGGATAACCTTCCCGCACGTTGTTTTGCCGCAGCCCGATTCTCCGACAAGCCCGAGGACTTCTTTCTGTTTAATAAAGAAGCTCACATCATCCACAGCCCTCACGGCCTCTTTTCCCATAGGGCCCCTCTTCCCTGTCCAGAACCATTTTCTCAGATTTTTAACTTCAACCGTTTTCTCCAACCTGACTGTCCCCCTGGAGTTTTTCTTAATATAAGTGGCATTTTACGAAATGATTGGTATCGATTTCCTTTAATTCCGGAGATTCGGTGACACATTTTTCGAAGCAAAAATTGCACCGTGGATGAAATGAACATCCTGAGGGCATGGCTAAAAGATTCGGGACCAGACCTTTTATTGTATCGAGACGTTTCACGTTTTTGTCCAGCCGAGGTATGGATTTATTGAGTCCCATCGTATAGGGGTGGAGCGGGTTGCTGAACAGTGCATCAATATCGGCATACTCAACGATGTGTCCTGCATACATCACTGCAACATCGTCACACATTTCTGCAATCACACCGAGATCATGGGTTATCAGCAGTACCGAAGCGTTGATTTTAGCCTTCATTTCATTGATCAATCTCAGGATCTGGGCCTGGATGGTTACATCAAGTGCGGTTGTAGGTTCATCGGCGATGAGCAGCGCAGGGTGGCAGGACAACGCCATTGCGATCATTACTCTTTGTCTCATTCCGCCGGAAAGCTCATGAGGGTAGTTGTTTAACCTCTTTTCTGCATCAGGAATCCCGACAATCGCAAGTGCTCCTATTGCTGCTTTTTTTGCCTCTGTCTTATTCAATCCCTGATGCAGGGTGATTGATTCCATTATTTCATGGCCGATGGTGAATACGGGGTCAAGTGATGTCATTGGCTCCTGAAAAATCATTGATATTTCGCACCCTCGAATCTTTCTCATTTCCCTTTCAGTCAGATTCAGGAGGTTCTTTCCCTTAAAGATTATTTCTCCTCCCACAATCTTTCCGGGAGGATACGGAACCAGCCTCAAGATGGAAAGAGCCGTAATACTCTTGCCGCATCCGGATTCTCCGACGAGCCCCAGTGTCTTGCCCTGGTTTATGGTTAGACTTATTCCATCAACAGCTTTTGCTGTTCCCTCATACATATAAAATGAAGTTTGCAGGTTTTTTAAATTCAGCAACTCTTTCATATTCCGCCCTATGTTTTCAATCTTGGGTCAAGAATATCCCGCAGGCCGTCTCCCAGCAGGTTGAGGCCTAACACCGAAAAAAGAATGGCAATACCGGGAAAAGTAGCCACCCACCATGCGCCGCTCACTATGTAGGAGTAACTTTTAGAGAGCATCGCTCCCCATTCAGGAGTTGGGGGCTGGGCTCCCAGGCCCAGAAAACCCAGCGCTGCACAGTCAAGAATTGCCGTCGCCAGCATCAGGGTTCCGTATACAATCACCGGTGCAACGCTGTTCGGTAGAACATGACGGAAAATAATCCGCAGGTTTCGTGAACCGAGCGCAGTCTGCACCTCTATATACTCCATTTCCTTGATGTAGAGTACCGAGCTCCTTATAATTCTCGCCATCTGCGGTGTGTATACAATACCGATAGCTATCATTGCTTTACTCAGCCCCTGGCCTATGATGGTCACGATGACGATTGCAAGAAGCAGCGCAGGGAATGCAAACATAATGTCGACGAATCTCATAATTGTTGCATCGACCCATCCCCCGAAATAGCCCGCGATTATTCCAAAGGTAATGCCGAGTATCATTGCAATGCCAACGGCAACAAAACCTGCACTCAAACTGACCCTGGTTCCGTATATGATTCTGCTGAGAACACACCGTCCGAGGGCATCGGTTCCAAGCGGCTTGCCCTTCAGGCCTTCTGCGCTCCAGAAACCTGGTTTTAATTTATTGGCAAGATCGGGCGGTGAGGGAATGGGATCATTGGGCGCAATGATGTTTGCGAAAATTGCACAGAGGATTAAAATAATGAGAATTACAAGACCGAACGTCGCGGACTTGTTGTATTTCAGCCGTCTTATTACTTCTGCGGCTCTGGTTTCTTTCTTCTTCTCCATTTGTATCCTGCTTACTTGTATTTAATCCTCGGATCGATGAACACATAGAGGATATCTGTAATCAGATTTACGATAACGAACATAAAAGCAAAAAACAGCACACACCCCTGTACGGCGGGGTAATCTCGCATGCGCACCGCATTTATAACGTATCTCCCTATTCCTGGCCAGGAGAAAACTGTTTCTGTGAGGATTGCGCCTGCCAGAAGCAAACCGAAGTTCAATCCTATAACCGTAATTACAGGAAGCATTGCGTTTTTCGCCGCGTGTTTATAGATGACAAGCCGTTCCGATAGGCCTTTTGCGCGTTCCGTGCGGATGTAATCCTGTCTCAATACCTCCAGCATACTCGACCGGGTCACTCTGGCGATCGTTGCCATGGGGATGGTGCCGAGGGCGACGGAGGGAAGGATTAAATAGCGGATAGTGCTTATGAGAGCCGGACCATTCCAGGTAATGATGCTGTCAAGAAGGTAGAAGCCGGTGATATGCCTGAAGGGAATAAGTGAATCGATACGCCCGCTTATGGGAAGCCACCGTAAAAACACGCCAAAAACCATCATGAGCATAATACCAAGCCAGAAAACTGGCATAGAGACCCCGAAAAGCGCGACTCCCATGGTGGAATAATCGAGAATAGAGTACTGCCTGGAAGCCGAGATGATCCCCGCGAATGAACCGACAAGAATGGCGATCGCCATTGCACAGAAGGTGAGCTCAACAGTATTGGGAAACCTGTGAAATATTTCCTTTGTAACGTATTCATTTGAAACAATAGAGCGTCCCATATCACCATGCAGGACTCTTTTCAGCCAGATCCAGTACTGCGTTGTAAGCGGTTTATCAAGTCCGTATTTTTCTCTTATTGCATTGATTGTCTGCACGGATGCATGCTCACCCGCCATCGTTATTGCGGGGTCTCCCGGTGCTAGCTGTATTAACGCAAATGAAAGCATTGAAACACCCAGCAATACGGGTACGAGCATGAGAAGGCGCTTGGTGATATACCATTTCATTTATTGGTACCTTTTTTCTCCGGCATGACGAAGAATATGTAACCCTGAACCTTACTTTATTACAACCTTTTATCGCCCGCACAGGAAAAAAAACATGCTTTCCCAGAAAAATCTTGGGCGAGATGCAGTACTCTTCGGTTTTGTGGGGAAAAACCATATGACGCGTGTTGGTTTGCACCTTTTATGATTGAAAGTTCATTTGTCTATTATTTAACCGGCAAAGGAGTGAAATCCCCTTTGCCGGTTAAAAATTATACACAATACGCTATCTTACTTTATCCACACAGGGTAGAAAAACTTTCTCGATGTGGGATGCAGCGTGTATCCCTCTACATTTGACCTGAACACGATATTCTGATTGGAATGAGCAATATATACCCAGTTTGCACTTTCATGAATTCTCACCTGTGCTTCCTTGTAGTATTCTGCACGTTTTTTCACATCGTAGGTCTGCAGCGCTGCGGTAAGAAGCTCCTGTGTTTTTTCGTCGTTATAGAAGCCGTAGTTGCCGGCTTTACCTATCGAACAGGCATTTGCGCCGTACAGGACGTTCATAAAATTGTCCGGGTCGCCGTTGTCGCCTGTCCACCCGAGAAGACACATCTGATGCTTTCCGGCCTCGGTTTCCTGCAGGTAGGTACCCCAGTCGACCTGGTAGAACTTCACCTTGATGCCGACAGCGGCCAGATAACTCTGGATTGCCTCGCCGATCTTCGGAGGATCGAACATGTAGGGCCGTGATACCGGCATGACGTACAGGGTAACCTCAAATCCATCAGGATATCCTGCTTCTGCAAGAAGCTTCTTTGCCATCTCCGGATCGTAGGGATAATCTTTGATATCATTGTTGTATCCAAGCATAAACGGCGGCATTCCGTTCTTTGCCACTATTGCGGTCCCCATGTAGATATTATCCACAATAGACTTTTTATCAATAGCGTAGTTGATGGCCTGTCTCACCTTTTTCTTGGTGAGGGGTTCATAATATCCGGGAGTCTTGACAAGCGGTTCATCCGCGTCACGTATGCCGTTTCCATTGGCATCATTATATCCGTACCCGGCATTCATGGCCATATATCCAATATTCATTCCAGGCGCTGAGAGTAGTTTCAGATCTTTATTGGATTTAATTCTATCAAAGTCGGCAGGGTTCGGGTATTCGATACCCTGAACTTCACCGACCTCCAGGGCTAAAAGCCGTGCAGAAGGATCGGGGATAACCTTGAAGATCAACTTGTCCAGTTTGGGCCTTTTGCGCCAGTAGTTGTCGTTTGCCTCGAGAGTAATGTGGTCATCCTTTACCCACTCGACGAATTTGAAGGGGCCGGTCCCGCAGGGATGCTTGAAGGCATCGCCCTTGTATTTCTCGGCATTGGTCGGGCTTACAATAGCCGTTGTGAACATCGCAAGGCTTGTCATGATGGAAGCATTGACATTTTTAAGGACCAGTTTCACCGTATAGTCGTCGATCTTCTCCATTCTGTCCACATCATAGAACATGTATCCCCAGTATGCCCATTCTCCGTACTGATGAAAGGGATGGTTCGTATCGTACTGTCTGGCAAAGGAAAATACAACGGCATCGGCATTAAAATCCGTTCCATCGTGGAATTTTACTCCCTTTCTCAAGTGAAAGGTAATTTCTTTGCCGTCTGCGGATGTTTCCCAAGATGTGGCCAGGGCAGGTTGTATTTCTGTCGAACCCTTCTTATATTCAACCAGGCCTTCAAAAATGTTGTCCATTCTCTGTATGGACTCTCCGTCGGTCACATCTCCAGGGTCCAATCGAGACGCATCTCCGCTGCTGCCAAACACCATAATCTGAGCAGGAGCCTCCTTTTTCTCGGGAGCCGGAGCTTTCTCTTTCTCCTCTGCAGGTGCTGCTGCTGGAGCAGCCTCCTTCTTCTTGCCGCCGGCAAAGACGGCCTGCACTGAAAAAAGCATAGCCAGTGCAATAAAAATGACGATGAATGTTTTGAACTTCATGGTGAACCTCCTTGAAAAGAATGATTACTAATAATTGTACGCAGTTATAAAATAAATACAAGAAAATTAATTTAAGAAACGGGGCTATTTTTATATAGTTTTGCGGGGTGTGTATTTACAGAAAGCGAGTGTCAAACGCACGTACAGGTTTTCTGAACTGAAGTATTAATACCGAGTATATAAAAAAGAGCCGGGTTGATGTTTCACAAAACATCCCCGGCCCCTGATATACAGGAAACTCAATCGATTGTCTGATTTTTCAAAGCGCTGTTTTCCAAAACCCCGTGTTCCGTAGTAATGGGTTATTTAATGTTGAGCTTAGTCTTCAGCGTGCTTATGAGGATCTCGTGGTTGATCGGCTTCTGAAAAATACCGTCAAGACCGAGCTCCTTCGCATCGATGTTGTAGCGAACCGTATCTCCTGCAGCGCTGAGCAGGTAGATTGGGCCCTTGAACCCCGATTCTTTCAGCTTCGCCGATACCTTGCTGCCGGCATCGACCGTTTCCATCATCAGGTCGACAATGACGGCATCAGGATTCACTTTCTGGGCGACTTTCAAGCCCTCTTCACCGTCACCCGCCTCTCCGATTGAAAATCCGGCTGCCTCTAACACTATGCGCATGGAAGCCCTGATATCGGCATCGTCATCAATGATTAATACTGTTTTTTCCTCATTTTGCGTGGTTGCCATAGTTCTTTCCTCATATGTACGTAATAGTTGAGTTATAAAATGAAACGTCTCTCGGTAGTTCTCCCGTGCCCTTTCGGTGAAACCCTCCGCAAACTCGAACTCGTATCCCCTGATGCCGATGATCCATACATCGGGTACCCTGCCGAATGCATCCTCACACAGGGCCACGACAGATTCAGGGTTGACCAGGTGACTCGTGAAGGTGATGGTGGAAGACGGCAACACCTTCCGAATTGAAAAGCAGTCGACATCCTGAACCGTCGTATCGATGAGGATGATAAAATCATGCTCCGCCATTTCTGCGGCATCCTCGATACTCAGCTGGTAGTTCGCATCCGTTTCGACAAAGCTGTAACCGAGACATTCTATCTCCTCGATCATGGCCGGGCCAAGGCCGTCGTCCTGGCGACCCGGGTTCCCGTATCCGAATATGAGCACAGGTTTGCCGTCCAGCCCCTTCAATCACGAACCTTTTCATCGAGCACTGCGCCGTTTTTGTCTTCCAGGGTCACGATAAGGGGCATCTGACCTATTGCATGGGTGGCACAGCTCAGGCAGGGGTCATAGGCCCGTATTGCAACTTCAACCAGGTTCAGAATAGGTTCTGTAACCTCCTTGCCGACAATATAATCCTCTGCAACAACGCGCACAGCCTCATTCATCGGCTGATTGTTGCTCGTTGTTGAAACGATGAGGTTTGCCATGGTAACCTGGTCTTTGTCGTCGACCTGATAGTGATGAAACAGGGTACCCCTCGGCGCCTCGATAATGGCAATTCCCTCGTTTCTTTTCTCGCCCGATACAACGAGGTCCTCCCCCTGTAGATCGGGATCATTCAGAAGTTCTTTAATCCTCTCAGCAGCATACAGGGTTTCGATCAGCCGCGCCCAGTGATAGGCCATGGTCGAATGAACGGGCCTGCCGCCCCCGAGCTCCATAAACTCCTGGCGCTCCTTCTCTGCCTTCGGCGTTGTGATAAAATCACAGTTGTTCAGCCGTGCGAGCGGGCCGACGCGATACCAGCCCTTCTCCTGGCCGAGTGAGTAGATGAACGGGAATTTCATGTAGCTCCAGTTTCTCACCCCTTCCCGAATATACTTCAGGTAGTCTTTCGGCTCGACCATATCGAAAATCAGTTTGCCGTCCGGGTCTTTCGCCCTGAGTTTTCCGTCATACATATCGAGCGCCCCATCCTCACGCACAATGCTGACAAAATTCGATTCAAAGGATCCGAGTTTGCCCAGGCGGGCGATATCGTCGCGGTAGAGTTTTTTGTACAGATCAAGACCCCCCTGTGCCCAGTCGATCATCTGGTCGACATCCTTGAGCAGGGCATCCCGTTCTTCGATCGACAGGTTCTTATTGACGCCGCCGGGAATCGAACCGTTTCCGTGTATCTTTTTGCCTGCGGTTGCCTTGATAACCTCCTGACCGTACTTTCGCATCATTACCGCCTGCACTGCAAGATCCGTGTTTTTCTTTGCGAGCCCGATGACGTTCCTGATTGCGGGGTCCGCATCGTATCCCAGTAAAAGATCGGGTGCACTGAGGTGGAAGAAGTGCAGTGAATGGGACTGGTATACCTGCCCCATGTGCAGGAGCCTCCTCATCTTCTCGGCGGTCGACGTGAGCTTGTCTGCGCCGATAATGACATCCATTGCCTTGGATGCGCAGAGCAGGTGGCTGACAGGACATATCCCGCACAGGCGCTGCACTATAACCGGTGCTTCCCAGTACAGGCGGCCGCGCACAAAGCGTTCGAAACCACGAAACTCCACAATATGCATCCTTGCCTTGTCGATCTTCCCGTTTTCATCGAGTCTGATCGTTACCTTGGCATGTCCTTCAATCCGTGTCACCGGGTTGATGACAATTTTTCTTGCTTTTGTCTCAGAAGCCATATTAAAACGCCTCCATGAAATTAGTCGTATTTGATTAACTCGTACGGCAGCTTGGGTTCTTCGCCTTTAAGCAGAGCCGTTAACGCAGCCCAGAAAGTTTCCGCTCTGGGAGGACAGCCGGGCAGCCAGTAATCGATCTTCACCACCTCGTGGATAGGGTAGACCTTGTCCAGGATAAGCGGAATATCGGGGTCGTTCGGGATGACGCCGTCGACGACGGACGGGCCTTTGAGATACGCTTCCTCCATGCATTCTCTGAGGGGAATCGTGTTTCTCAGGTGGGGAACCCCCCCGGTATTGGCGCATTCTCCGACTGAAATGAGAATTTTGCAGTGCTTGCGAAAAGAACGAAGCACCTCGACATTCTCCTGCGTCGAGCATCCTCCCTCTATCAGGCCGATATCTACAGGGCCTGTAAACTTCTTTATATCGTCTATGGGTGATTTGTCGAAATCCACAAGCTCGATCAGGTCGAGTATCTTCTCATCGATGTCGAGCAGAGACATGTGACAGCCAAAGCACCCCGTCATATGAGTTGTCGCTACTTTTGGTTTGGCCATTTTTCCTTCCTCAAAATAAAGTTTTTTTACGGAGCCTTTTGAATATCCGAACCAATGGGTTGCTTGTCGTACAGGCGGGTGCCGAATGGCTTTGCATAGCCGATACGTTTGATGACAATACAGCCGGTCGGGCAGATTGAAGCCGCCTTGTCGGCTGCTGCAAGCTCTGTATCGGATAATCGGTCGCCTTGTGAATTAACCGCGATTCGCTTGTTTATGCCGCGCCCGACAAACCCGAACACGCTTTTCCCATCGAGGTCACGCGATGCCCGCACACACCTTCCGCAGAGAACACACCGCTCACGGTCTATATACACATCCGGATGTGTCGCATCGACCTCGACATGTTTGTACTGGTAGGTGTATGTCGGGGTGAGCATGCCGAAACGGTATGCAAGCGCCTGCAGTTCGCAGTCGCCGCTTTTTTCACAGAACGGACAGAAGTGATTCCCCTCGACAAAAAGCATCTCAATTATATTCCGGCGCTCTTCTGTTAATTCCGGAGTTTCATTTTCGATGACCATACCGTCTGCGGCAGGCATTGAACAGGCGTTAGTCGGTTTTCCGTTGACTTTTACCGTGCAGACACGGCAATGTCCGGCCGGAATCAGGTCCTTGTGATAGCAGAGGCGTGGGATATAGATTCCCGCTTCATCGGCTGCCTGCATGATCGACTGGCCGGAAGCCGCCTTGATTTCTTTACCGTCAATGATTATTGTTATTTTTTGCTCTTTCATCATTCCTCCTCTTCCACCACAGGTTCTCTTCCAGCGATCTGGATTCCCACAGCAAGCGCTTTTTCATAGTCAAACGGCGGAATAAACTCGTCAGTTTTTGCCTTTGCCGTATACAGCGAGTGAAAATTTCTGAGCGTCGTCAGAATCGGATTTGCCGCAGTTTGGCCGAGGCCGCAGCGGCTCATCTTCTCCACCGTGTTTCCGAGGCTCTCGATCTCCTGCAGGTCCAGTTTCGATCCTCTTCCTTCAAGAATTTTCTCGAGCTTCTGCAAAAGGAGTGTCGTTCCGACCCTGCATGGTGCACACCACCCGCACGATTCTTCAACAAAGAATTCGGTGAACTGCCTGACAATTTCAAGAAGGTCCCGTTCTTTGCTGAAAACGATTATTGAGCCGCCGGTTGGAAGGTCTTCAAAACTGATACTTCTTCCAAAATCCTTCGGTGCAACGCATCGTCCGGATGGTCCGCCGACCTGAACCGCCTGTGTGTCTTTTGCTCCCACAAGATCGAGCAGATCGTCGATTGTAATTCCATATTCGACCTCATACACCCCTGGGTGCGCACAATCGCCTGACACGCTCAGGCATTTTGTACCTGTTGAATCTTTCGTGCCGATTTTCGAAAACCATTCGGCGCCCTTCTCCATGATACGGGCGGCGCAGCAGAATGTTTCGACATTGTTGACGGAACTCGGCTGGTTCATATAGCCACGGGTAACGGGAAACGGCGGTCTGTCGCGCGGCGCGCCCCGTTTTCCTTCGAGCGATTCAATGAGTGCGGATTCTTCGCCGCACACATAGGCCCCTGCACCGACCTGAATTCGAATATCGAAGTCGAATCCCTGCCTGCCTGCGATATTTTTGCCGAGAAGGCCAAGATGTCTCCTACGATTAAGAACCTGCTCGAGTGAGCTGAGAAGGTATTTAAATTCTCCTCTCAGGTACATGAATCCCTGCGATGCGCCTATTGCATATCCTGCAATCGTCATTCCTTCAAAAGCGAGATCTGCAGCTTCGGTGAGGATGACCCTGTCTTTAAAGGTGCCGGGTTCTCCTTCATCCGCATTGCAGATCACATAGTGCTCTTTTCCCTCCGATTTTCTGCAGAAGTTCCACTTCATGCCCGTCGGAAAACCGGCACCGCCGCGGCCGCGAAGGCGTGATTCGGTAATTGTATTTATCACATCCTCCGGTGACATGTTGAGTGCGGCCCTGATTCCGCTCCCCGGTTCCTGAGGGGAGAAAACAACGGGACCTGTTTTATTGAGATTGTTCTCCACCAGGGTGGCAGGAAGAACCGTCGCTGCTTTTTCAGGGCTGTACTTCGAACCGCCTTTGAGCTCTTTTACTATGCCCGGCACATCTTCCGGACATATTTTTGTAACGGGGATGCCGTTGATGAGAGCAGACGGAGGCTGATCACTCATCCCGATACATGAAGTGTACTCAAGTGAAATCGAACCGTCCGTGCTCGTGCTGCCGAAGGGAACACCCACTTCTTTTTCGAAGGTATCCGCGACAAGGTCGGCCCCATGCAATCTCTCGACAACAGCATTGCAGAGACGGACCACGCTCTTTCCTGTCGGTTCACGAGAAAAGAAGGTATAAAAACTCACCATGTCACGAACTTCGACGAGGGGGATACCCAGTGCCCTTGCAATGTGCCCCATGCTCTCCTCGGAAATATATCCGAATCGATTTTGTACCTTTTGTGCAATATCCATCAAGTTGCTGCGGTCGCTGCAGCACTCCTCGACAATTTCCTTGATGGCTTTACTTTGATCATTTGCCATTACTGTACCTCCGATTGAATAATCAGTCACAAGTGTTGATGAATTTTACAATAATTTTTTAGTGTGATGGTAACGCTGATGCTGCATGTATAGTGTGTTTTCGATTATAATCTCACGTTTTTTTATCGTTGCGCCCCCTTTTTTAAAATTGGTATGGATACATTCCTCTAAATTGCCTCGATGTGTGCCAAATCAGTTAGACATACAAGATTAAACAGCGATGCATTGAAGCTATCCTTTGAGGATTGTACCGGCTTCTAAGTAACTTAGAACAAGTTGCTTTTTGATACTCGGCCGCGAAGTGGCTTTCCCCTAGGGGGACTTGCGCCACTTTGTTTTACTTGACCCGGTGCACTGCCGCTGTTAAATTCATTGCCGCAGCAGGAAACAGCGGGTAATACACAAAAGTTTCGTCGTATTACGGGACTATGTTAAAAAATTAACTATTATTTTAGTGAGACAAATCCTTATATATCTATTCTGCTTTTATGAAATTGTCAAGGATATTTTCTTTCAGAAGTGAATAAATATCGGGTGAGGTAATAATTATTGCAAGCCCGGGGAAATATTTAAATATTTGAAGAACGCCCTCAGCATGATAAACATTGTTCAGGTGAATACATAACCTTCATAGAGGCGACCACGGGCACAGATCATGCACGAGCTTTCAATCACGGAAGAGCTGCTTATGATAATACACCGGCGTGCTGGAGAGGAGGGCATACAGAAGATTTCGAAAATCAACCTGAAAATCGGAAAGTACTCCGGTGTGTTCACCGATGCGCTTCTCTTTGCATTCGACGTGCTCTCGAAGGACACAATTTCCGAGGGGGCTCACATCAGTATAGAAGAGACAGGAGGGTCTGAACTCCAGGTTCTTTCGTTTGAGGGAGACTGACGGGTAAAATCCTCGGTTTACAGGAGATTTCAATAGTTATTCGGACGCTTCGCGTCTGAATAATGCCGCTTAACGGCGGAATCATATCAACTACATCTTGAAAGGATGAATCCATGAAGGTAAATGTTATGACCGATATTCTGCAGGCGAATGACCTTCTTGCGCAGGATATCAGGAATATACTTCATGACAAGAAGATCGCATGCTGGAATGTCATGGGATCGCCCGGTGCCGGAAAGACCGCAATGCTTGAACGGCTTGTGCCGATGTTGCCCGCGGAGATAAAAGCGGCCGTGATAGAGGGTGATCTCGCAACATCGCGTGATGCCGAGAGGATTTCGAAAACCGGCGTGCAGTCCGCGCAAATCAATACGAACGGCGCATGCCATCTGGATGCCGCGATGGTGAGATCGGCTCTCGATACGATCGAGCTCGACGATATTTCCCTGCTGTTTATCGAAAATGTCGGAAACCTCGTCTGCCCGTCGGGTTTCGATCTCGGTGAGAAGGGAAGAATAATTGTCGCCGGTATTACAGAGGGCGATGACAAGCCGGAGAAATATCCCTCGATGTATAAGACTGCGGACCTGGTGGTGGTCAATAAGATGGATATGCAGGAGAACTCGAATTTCAAGATCGAGAACTTCGAAAAAGGGCTTAAAATGATCAACCCTTCATCTGATATTGTTCCCGTTTCCTCTGTAACCGGAGAAGGCTTTGACAATCTCCTCGGATGGATACTTGACAGGCAGTAACAAATGGAAAATGCCGGTACAACCGGTGCCGTTATATGGTACAAAGGCATCGTGCAGGGGGTGGGGTTTCGGCCGCTCGCGTACAGAAGGGCCCACCTTTATCGCCTCAGAGGAACCATCAGAAACACCGAAACCGGTGTGCACATTGAGCTGGACGGCTCAAGGCGGAGCATCGAACAATTCTACAGGGACGTTCTGAAAAATCCACCGGTTCTCGCTGAAATACATACAAGCTCGATCGAATACACGAAACCGCACGGGTTTACAAAACTCAGGATTGCCGGGAGCACCGCAGAAGGAGAGGGGTTTACACCGATCTCCCCGGATATTGCCACCTGTGACAACTGCCTCGAGGAAGTATTCGATCCGAATAACAGAAGATATCTCTACCCTTTTACCAACTGTACCGACTGCGGACCGCGATTTACAATAATCCAGTCAGTTCCATATGATAGAAAAAATACGACGATGAGTGAATTCGTCATGTGCTCCGACTGCAGGGCCGAATATGAAAATCCCCTTGACCGCCGGTATCATGCTCAGCCGAATGCATGTCCCGTATGCGGGCCTTCACTCGAATTGAGGGCCCCGGACGGATCTGTTATCGAAAAAGACGCGCTGGATAATGCGGTCTCGCTGCTCGAACAGGGGGCTATTGTTGCAGTCAAAGGGCTCGGCGGCTATCATCTGGCAGTTTCACCGCAGAGGCCTGAGTGGGTAATGCGTCTACGGAAAATGAAGCGGAGGCCCGCAAAACCGTTTGCCTTGATGGCCCGGGATATGCCGACGATAAGGAAGTACTGCATCGTCGGGGAACGGGCAGAGGACCTGCTTGCAGGCTTTGAACGGCCCATCGTCCTGCTTCGGGGAAGGAAAGGCAAACTTCCCAATGAAATCGCCCCTGATACAGATTGTATCGGTATTATGCTGCCCTACACTCCTCTGCATCATATTCTTCTAAGAGAAGGGCCTGAAATACTTATAATGACGAGCGCGAATGTATCCGAGGAACCGCTTGTCTACCGGGACGACGAGGCGTCAGAAGAGCTCACCGGTATTGCTGATGCATTTCTCGTGCATAACAGGAAGATACAGCGCCCCTGCGACGATTCGGTTTTTTTTGTGAGTGATGGGGTTCCTGTACCGGTGCGAAGGTCACGTGGGTATGTGCCGAAGGCTATACCCGTCGGCCCGCCTGAAAGGACACTGCTGGCGTTCGGCCCGAACGAAAAAAACACCTTCTGTGTTTTTCGGGAAGAAATGGCCTATGTGAGCCACCACATAGGGGATCTGAACAACACCAAGAGTATCGACGCCTATACAGCGGGTATTCAGGATTTTTTGAGTATGCTGAGGGTGGAGCCTGAAATACTCGTCTGTGACATACACCCCGATTATATAAGCACACGCATTGCAGAAAGGATGGCCTCGGATCGGGGAATACACCTTGAGCGCGTTCAGCATCATCATGCGCATATAGCCAGTGTTCTCGGTGAAGCAGATGTTAATGACGCCGTGATTGGTGTTGCACTTGACGGAACAGGATACGGGACTGACGAGACGATATGGGGTGGTGAGTTTCTTATTGCAACACAGAAGGATTTTACCAGGGCCGCGCGGTATTTCCCCGTTCCCATGCCTGGAGGTGAAAAGGCGATTATCGAAACTGACCGCATGGCGGTTTCTTACTTGCTTCATGCCTTTGGGTCAGCATCGGGAATTCCGGATTTCCCGTTTATTGTAAAATACGATAAAAAAAAGCTGGCACTTTTTGAAAAGATGATACATTCGGGGATTAACTGCCCGCGTACCTCCTCCTGCGGCAGGTTGTTTGATGCGGTGTCGGCTCTGATAGGCCTCTGTGTTCAGCCGTCATATGATGCACAGCCGGCCGTGCTTCTTGAAACGGCGGCAGGTCCTCCGGAAGCACTGTCCCTGTCACCGGAGAATGCTTATTCATATAGTATCGATGACGGGATGAACCTGCATTTCGAGCCTGCAATCAGAGAAATCGTCAGCGATATGCAAGGGGGGAGTTCCCGCAATTTTATCTCACAAAAGTTTCATGCAGCTGTTATATTATCTGGTGTTGATGTATGCAGGCGCCTTCGGAAAAAAACAGGAATAAACACCATTGCCCTGAGCGGCGGTGTATTCCAGAACCGAATTATTTTAAAGCTCATCCGACGCCTGCTGTCGGAGAATAATTTTTCAGTGCTTTTTCACAGATTGATGCCACCGAATGACGGCGGTATTTCCTTCGGGCAGGGAATTGTTGCCCGTCGGCGGTGCGGAAGGGGTGTGGAATAATGTGTCTTGCGGTAACAGGAAAGATAATAACTAAAGAGGGCTTGACCGGCGTAGTGGACATGAGTGGGATCAGGGTCAATACCGGTTTTCATCTTGTTCCGGAAGCAAAAGTGGGCGACTACGTTTTGCTTCATGCCGGGTTTGCCATACAGATCATTGACGAGCAGGAAGCGCTTGAAACGAACGCCCTGCTCGATGAGCTTCTTCATCCGGAGGAAATCCGGTGAATGAACCGTACAGGGACAGGGAGCTGGTAAAGACGGTTACACGGAAAATACACGATGTCTATCCGGGCGACGCGGTCAAGATCATGGAAGTCTGCGGCACACACACAATGGCGATCGCCAAATACGGCCTCAGAAGCCTTCTCCCGGACGGACTTTCGCTCATCTCCGGCCCTGGATGCCCGGTTTGTGTCACACCTTCATCTATCATAAACGCGGTGCTCGAACTGGCAGTGCTTCCGAATGTCACTGTTGCGACATTCGGCGATATGATTCGTGTTCCGGGCTCTGATAAAAATCTCGAACAGTTAAAAGCCGAAGGTGCCGATGTTCGCATTGTCTATTCGGCGTATGAACTGATCGACATGGCATCATCCGAAAAGGACAGGGAGTTCGTTTTCGTCAGTGTCGGATTCGAGACTACTACCCCTGGGATTGCGCTTGCAATTCTGGAGGCGGAAAAACGGGGTATAAAAAACCTGTTTTTCATAGCTGCAAACCGTCTGGTGATACCGGCGCTTGAGGCACTCTGCATCAGTGAGAACACGCTGATAGACGGTTTTTTATGCCCCGGCCATGTCAGCGTTATTATCGGCTGGGACGCGTACCGGCCGATTGCAGACCGGTTTCATGTGCCGTGCGTTGTCGGCGGTTTCGAGCCGGTTGATATATTGACGGCTGTCTACGAAATCGTCCGGCGGGTGTCAAAGGGAGAGGCTGGCGTCGCCAATACCTATAAAAGAGCGGTTTCCGAGAAAGGAAATGCGCGCGCCCTTGAAGTGATGGACAGGGTGTTCGAGCCGGCGGATGCCGCCTGGCGCGGTATAGGTACAATCCCAAAAAGCGGCCTAAAGCTTCGTGATGAGTTTGCCCACCTCGAGGCGCTGTCTCATTTTAGGGTTCATCTCATCGAAAGCCCCGACCCGAAGGGGTGCCGATGCGGTGATGTTCTCAAGGGGGTGATAATTCCGCCTGAGTGTGCGTTGTTCGGAAAGAGATGCACCCCCGAGAATCCTGTCGGGCCGTGCATGGTTTCTTCTGAAGGATCCTGTGCAGCCTACTACAGGTACCCAAAAAGCGAGTAAGTACCCAAAAAGTGGGTAACTACCCGATTCCTCATTTTGCAGCTGTGATGTATAATTCAGTTAGAAATCTTCGAGATGATGGAGGTGGGGCATGAGCATTGAGAGAGTCCTTCTTATCCATGGAGGCGGCGGACGCATGGCGAGAAGGCTCATCGAGAGCATCGTTTCAACATTCGACAATACGGCTTTGAGCCGGATGGAGGATGCATCGCCGATTTACATTCCTGAGCATGAAAAAAAGTCAGCGGGCGACACTGCAGAACAGCAGCCGAGAATTGTCATGACGACCGACAGCTTTGTCGTGACCCCACTCTTTTTCCCCGGCGGAGACATCGGTAAGCTTTCTGTATGCGGAACAGTAAACGACCTCGCTACTGCCGGCGCGGTTCCCGCCGCCCTGTCTGTAGGGCTGATAATCGAGGAGGGCTTTCCTGTTCGGGACCTCGAGCGAGTGCTCACATCGATGAAGGAAACCGCAGACAGTGTACCCGTCCCACTCATAACGGGAGATACGAAGGTTGTAGAGAAGGGCAGGGGTGACGGTGTTTACATCTCGACCGCTGGAGTCGGGGTTGTGCGGCCCGGTATCGAACTTTCGCCGGCGCGGATTGAGGAGGGAGACACGGTACTTATCAACGGTTCCATAGGCAACCATGAGGCCTCTATACTGAGTGCGAGAAACGAACTTTCACTGGGAGCGAAAATAGAATCAGATTGCGCTCCTCTAGGCGATCTCATGCAGACAGTTCTCGAAGCCGCGCCGGAAGCCAAATGTGCGCGTGACCCGACCAGGGGAGGGGTTACAGCAGTTCTCTGTGAGCTTGCTGAAAGCGCCGGATGCACTATAACACTTGATGAAGAGGCAATTCCGGTCAATGAAGATGTGCAGGGCCTCTGCGACATACTCGGTCTCGATCCATTGCAGATGGCGAATGAGGGAAAGATGATCGTGATTGTGCCCGGTAGAATGGCGCAGATAGTTCTCGAAGCGATGAAAACCCTCGACGTTGGAAGGAACAGTGTGAAAATCGGAGAGGTCCAAAAAGGACCAGGACGTCTCGTTATGAAAACACCATACGGGACGAGCAGGATCATCACCATGCCGGTAGGGAACCAGCTCCCCCGCATATGTTGATTGCAGGGGGCAGCCGCTTGAAAACCAATTATACTAGGAAAAAAGCGTCGTAATTCCTTGACAGGATACATCCCCCTGGGATACATCCCCCCGGGACTGAGTATCAGACAGTAACTTGCTCGAAGTTACTTAGAAGCGGTGTTCGTCCCTGTGGGACTGAGTATCGACGAGTAACTTTATAATTGAAGTTAATTAAAAAAGCCCGAAGGATTGTGTAATTGCCTGTTACACTGCGTTTCTGTTTATGCCCCTGAAGCACCTTAATCTACATACCCGATATTCAGCCTTCTATGCTGTAGTACACAGTCTCTCCGTTGAACCGGGCTGAATCACCGAGCTCCTCTTCTATCCTGAGGAGTTCGTTGTACTTCGCAATCCTGTCCGAGCGGGAAGCGGAACCGGTTTTTATCTGTCCGGTGCTCATGGCCACCACAAAATCCGCAATAAAGGAATCCTCGGTTTCTCCCGACCTGTGAGATACCACTGCAGTGAAACCGGCTCTTTTGGCCATTTCGATCGCATCTATTGTTTCGGTTACCGTGCCGATCTGATTGAGCTTGATGAGTATTGAATTGGCTGCCTTCTCCTCGATACCCCGCTTAAGAAGCTCAGTATTCGTAACGAAGATATCATCTCCTACGATCTGAATTCGGTTTCCAAGGCGATCTGTAAGAAGCTTAAACCCTTCCCAGTCGTTTTCATCCAGGCCGTCTTCAATGGAGATGATTGGATACCTCTTTACAAGGTCCTCGTAGAATTCAACCATACCGGTAGAATCCCTGATAGGGTCTTTCTCCGCTGCAAGATTGTACTTCCCGTTTTCGAAGAATGAGCTTGCAGCAGGATCGAGGCAGATTAGGATATCTTCGCCCGGTTTGTAGCCGGCCTTTTCAATTGCCTTCATAATAACCTGCAGCGCCTCTTCATTCGATTTGAGGTTGGGCGCATATCCGCCTTCATCGCCGACGGAAGTGTTGAGTCCCATGCTGTGGAGTATCGCCTTCAGATTATGGAAGACCTCGGCTCCCATTCTCAGAGCTTCACGAAAATTCGGCGCACCGGCCGGCGCTATCATGAATTCCTGAATATCTACATTGTTATCGGCATGCTTTCCCCCGTTGAGGATGTTCATCATCGGAACTGGCAGTTCCTTTGCATTAACACCGCCGAGGTATCGATACAGGGGGAGGCCTGCATCCTGTGCTGCTGCTTTTGCACAGGCCATCGAGACCGCAAGTATTGCATTTGCACCGAGCCTTCCCTTGTTCTTCGTGCCGTCCAGCTCGATCATAATCTCGTCGATATCAACCTGAAGTGAGGCCTCGTAGCTGAGCAACTCCGGAGTTATTTCATCGTTTATATTTTCCACCGCTTTCAGCACACCTTTGCCGAGATATCTCTTTACATCCTGATCGCGAAGCTCAACAGCTTCCCTCTCTCCGGTCGAAGCCCCGGATGGGACCGCTGCCCTTCCGATTGCACCGGTTTCAAGCAGTACATCCACTTCAACGGTTGGATTTCCCCTTGAATCGAGTATCTCTCTTCCGACGATGCTCTCGATTGCAGACATTATATGCCTCCTGTTCTCTTCAAAGATTGATAATCGTGTTAAATATACGGACAGGCATCTCCATTATCAAGAATTAATTTATCGCTGTTTTTACTACTGCCGGCATGCCTATGATGAAGATACTTAAGATTAATAGGAACGCTTTCTGTACCGATAAATTAAAGGAAAACACGGCATTACGTCCGAACAGTATGAAGAGTATATGGAAAAGAAAGAAAAAGAATTGCTTGTTGATCCAGGCGATTGGTACTCGGAACTTTTTAATGGCGACCCCAATGGGGCGGCTCCCACGTCCCATACCTCCAATTCGAAAAAATTAGCAGGACAAATACCGGAGCCCGTTCTTTCTGAGGAAACTGAGGAATCCCATCCAGATACTGCTGAAAATGCCTCCCTGGAAAAAGAAAAACATACACCGGGGAAAAGCATGCACATTCATGTGTATGCCTTTTTTTGCTGCTCGGTTATTATATTTGTGCTGTGTTTGTATTATCTCTTTCATGCTGATGATTTCAGTACATTACCCGCTCTTCATTTTTCGCCGCCCCGTACAGAATATGTCTCGAGCTACCTCTCGTATTCTACAAAACAGAATATGTCAAGCAGCGCCCTTGATCTATTGAGAAAGAATGGAGCACGGCTCGCATCACTCCAGCATGAGCTCGAAACACTCGAAGAGAACAAAAACGATTTCATTAAAGGAATAGAAGGTAAGGATAAAATTTATTTTCAGAGCAGGTCTATATTCGGATTGACGGGAAAAGAGAAGAACCTGCGGTCTATAGCCGACCTCGTCAGATCGGATGTAGAGTTCAGAGGGGAAAAGAAACGCCGCATACAGATATATCTACAGCAGTACAATAAAAAAAGGCAGTCCCTTCTTGCGCAAAAGACAGAGTATGAAAAATCTATTGGTAACCTGACTGCATACCAGAAGACGGTTGACCGTATCCGCCCTGTTAAAGATCAAAGTTTCGATAGTGCGTTTCTTGTCGATACCTTGCGGTCCGGTTATCTAAGTAAATTTATGTACTCTGTCGAACACGAGGATTATGACGGGGCGCTTTCCGCCCTGAGATTCCTCAAGCCCCTGTCCCCGAGGGGGGAAGATATGACGATGAAGCTGATTCATCGCCTGGTTCTTCTGTTGAAAGAATATGACAGACGGATGGAACTGCTGACCAGACATTCGCCATTTGAGGAAATAAATCTTGCATATTTGAATGAAGACTACAATGCAGTTGAAAAGAAAATCGGTAATCTTCAAAAAGAAGGATTTTTAAAGCCTATTCTCAGTGGAATAGACGGAAGTCTTTTCGAAAACAGCACGAACCGGGATGCGATTGACTCTGAAATCAGGCAGAGCGGGCAACTTGTGGATCTCGTTCAGAGAGCCCGGATGTATGAGAAAAAATACGAGTATAAAAAAGCCCTTGATATATATGAAAACCTGCTTGTCTTCAGAACGAATAGCTATGACCGTGAAATGATAATCGGAAAGCTCCATTCAATCTGGCTTGCTCTCGAACAAGAAAAGCAGAGGCGGGAGGAGAATACGCGGGCGATAAAGTACATTAACAGTGCCCGTATTCTTGGAAGGGAGGGCAAGGACGCAGATGCACTCGAGTATTACAGGATGCTTTTACAGGAATGTCCGAACTCCGATTATATACAGGAAGCAGTGGAAGGTATTATTAAGATTACCTCTATGCAAAAGATTCCCGGTTGATTACGAGAATATGTTTTTGCATTCATCACCTCTCAGAGAACTGGTTTTATGCTTGTCATCACCTTCATATTTACGTAGAATAAAATAAAATTAAAAATCAATGAAAAAGCTAAATATCACACCCAGCGCATTGTCGGATGCACGGAAGAAGTTATACTATTTTACTTTTTTAAACATCATCGCCTTTACCCTGCTCAGTGGAAACCTTATCACTCTATTTTCTTTGCGACTTGGCGCAGACAGTTTTTTAATTGGGATGCTCTCATTTTTTACCTACATAAGTTACCTCTGTATGCTTATTGGGCGGTCTCTTGTTAAGAAATTCGGTGTTGTCGGTTTAATGGGGAGATTCTGGTTCGCACGTCATTTGATGATGCTGCCGATGCTTATCACTCCGCTGATAGCCGGGAAGGGCTACTACACCGCTGTTTATGCGGTAATCATTTTCAGCGTGCTCGGTTTCAGTGTATCCCGCGGAATTGCAATTACAGGATACAATCCGGTAATCGGTGAGGTGACAACAGAAAAACAACGCGGCTATCTGCTTTCGCAGCTTCAGAAAATACAGCATGCAGCCACTCTTGTGGTCAGCATCATTATGGCCCTGGTTCTGGGAAAGCAGGCTCCTCTCTACAGGTATGTGCTCTTCATTATTACAGGAATCATCTGTGGCTCATTCGCCTCTTTCGTCTTTATGAAAATACCCGAACCGGATAATATCAGGGAAAATATATCGGAAAATTTATGGACGGGCTTTTTTCAGGCGCTTAAAAGAGCTTCGTTCAGAAAGTTCATTGTTATCCACTTTTTAATCTCCTTTGCAACATTCATGGTCTTTCCTTTTCTCATTGTTTATATAAAAAAGATATTCAATCAACCCGACAACTTTATTCTTTTTTACACTGTTTTCGGGAGCCTGGGTGCTATTCTCATGGCACTTATCAGCGGATTTATGATCGACAGGCTCGGCGCCAAACCTCTTTATTTTATCTTTTCAGGCATAATCCTGCTTGCCGTAATCCCGACTATTCTATCACCTGGAACAATACAGCCCGAATTTATATGGATATTCGCATCCGCGGTATTTTTCTTTCACAATATGGGAAATTTTGGCGTTTTTAATGCTGGCCAGACATATTTTTTCTCAGCCATCAGGGCTGAAGAGAGCCTCAACCTGGGGGTTATGTTCTTTCTGATCAGAGGGCTTGCAAGCGGGATCGGGGCATTGTCAGGAGGTATTATCCTCGAATGGCTCCAAAAGTTTCAATCCATTGGCACTGCTGACGTTTTCAGGATATACTTCGGGTTTGTTGCCCTGATGTTCGGGTTTATCATGATACTCATTGCCAGGATGGAAAACCTGGGGGCCTATCCCATCCGTAATGCAATGGCAATAATCTTCTCTCCAAGGGAAATACGTACAGTCAGCCTGCTGAACAGGCTGGACCGGTCACAGACAGTTTCGGAAGAAAAGAGCGTAATCAGGGCACTTGGCGGATCGAAGTCGGAGCTGTCAATAGACGATATTCTGAACAAGCTTACATCTCCGCTGTTTACAATACGGAAAGAGGCTCTTTCAGCACTCAGCACTCTGCCGGTTGATAAAACCGTTATCAACGCTCTTATATCAGAGGTTAAAAACCACGCATTTACAACAGCATATATTGCAGCAGATATTATCGGGAAGAGAAAAATCAAAGAATCTAAAGCCGTACTCAGAAAACAGCTTTACTCAAAGGACTACATTTTGGGCGGTAAGTGTATGGTAGCTCTTGCGAATTTGAATGACAGGAAAAGTCTTGGGGCTATCGAAGATATTATCAGGAAAACCAGGAATCCGGGTTTAATTGTGCATGGTGCTGCAGCTCTGTCAATATTCCATGATCCGGCGTCGGTTCAAACACTTTTTGCCAAATTAAAAGAAAAAAACCAACCCTATATGCGGGACGAAATAATACTATCTATTGCGGGTATCCTTGGATTCGAAAAATGGTTCTATCCGGTCTATATTTCTTTTCTTGAAAACAGCACAACCGGAATTTCTCATTTAATCGATTTTCTGTCAGATAATCGGCCTCAGAAGCAGATTGTCGACCAGATTGAAAAATTGTATGCGAGCCTCCCAATAACCGGTCCATCTCAATTTTCAATGCTTGCAGAAAAACTGCTTCAACAGATAGCTGTAAAGCCGGAAGGCGCTGACATATCGCCTCTAATGCTATCGGCTGTTAAAGATGCAGGCCTTGCCAGGCTTGTACGCTTTCGTTTTCTTATTGCGGCAACAATCACCTGGTTCGGTATAAGGAGACACCATACGTGAGCGGCATTGAAGATTTTCGTGCTTCGCGCGGTTAAAGGGAATGGTTGTAATCAAATATTTCAGAGGAATAGCATAAACGACTATTGGTTATGTTCGCTCAAGGATAAAAAAGGTAAAAGGAATTGATCCCTCATGTTCTTCCCTGAAAGAAACCTTGAACTGTTTCTCAGGATAGGAGGGGAAGTAGACATCCCCCTCGAAATCACTCCTGATAAGTGTCTGATAGATCCTGTGGGCAACAGGAATGGCCTTTTGGAACACCTCTTTCCCGCCTATAATAAAAACGTCGTTTCTCTTCATCTCTTTTGCATATGAGAGGGCCCCTTCAAACGAATGAAAGACAATCGCCCCGTCTGCTCTGTAGTTTTTTTGCCGTGTGAGGATGATGTTTTCACGCTGTGGCAGGCCCCGGCCTATTGATTCAAATGTTTTTCTACCCATAATGACAGTATGATCGAGGGTGTGGCGCCGGAACCACTGAAAATCCTCGGGGATATGCCAGGGGAGTTTTCCGTTCTTTCCAATGACTCCTGTCTGTGTCATTGCAACGATAATGGATACTGTCATGGTCAGTAGCCCTTTTCTTTCAGCTCATTGAAGTGTTTTTTTGCAAGCTCATTGTCCTTGTCGACGGCCAGGAGATGCATATATGCCTTTTTTGCTTCAGTAAAATGCTGTGTCTTTTCATAGGTAACGGCAAGATTTGTGATGTAGAGCTTGTCTTCCGGTTTAAGAAGATACGCCTTCTCGAAGTAGGGAAGAGCTTTTTCATACATACCGAGATTTCCATACACAAGCCCCAGGGCTTCAAGAGCCTGATCATGATTCGGGCTGTACTTCAGGGTGAGCTCGAATTCCTCCACTGCCTTATCGTACTGTTGGGATTTTACGTAGCGTTTTCCGTCCTCATAGTGTTTTGTTGATTTGACATTGGCGCATCCCGCGAGCTGAAGCAAGAGGAGACCCGATAAAACTACTGTAAAACCAATGAATTTTCCTGCACGTTGTCGTTTCCGTATGTTCTGAGAGTTTGTACAGGCTGTCATGTTCAGGTCCCTTTCAAGAATATGTTTTTTCCGCATGTGCAGTACGGCTCCAATTAAGATACATCTTGCAAAGATACATCTTGAAAAGATACATCTTGAAAAGATACATCTTGCAAAGATACAATGTATGGGGCGTAAAAAGAAATAAAAACGAGAGTTAGGAGACCGTTGGCCCCGGGTTTACTACTGTATCTGTATCTTCCCCCTGCTGCTGCTATTAATGAGACTCGTGGTCTCCTGCCATCCTGCAGGAAAATCGGGGTCGTGTACGCGGCTTTGCCATTCAATGTACTGTTTTCGTTTGATATACCGGTACATCTGAAGCTGTCTTGGAGAGAGGAATTCACTGGGGTCCTCATCCAGAAAGAGGGCGTTGTTCACCATAATAGCCTGTTTTTCGGTCATAGGAACGAATCTATAGATCGATTTTGAGAGATACCGTTTGTAGCTGGCCTTCCTGGGTGCCGGGACGAACGCATCCGCAGTAGTATCGACGACTTTTTTATCTGGCATGATGCCATGAGCAGCGGTGCTCTGTTGTTCATTCATGGGAAAAGCTTCATTGATCAGATTGAGATCGAGCGATGATTTCAAGATGTCTTCGTAGCTGATTGCCGAACCGTTGAATTCCAGGTACAGAGCCTCCTTATCACCGATATAACCGGGTTCGGTATAGACGATTCCATGTTCGATACCAAGCTCGACTTCACCCGACCAGAAGCAGTGCAATGTTATTACTGCTGATTCACGCTTTTCGGCCGCGTTGAATTCCTCATTCACCAGCTTAAGGTATACGGGTGCAGCCATTCCCTCCTGTTGAAGAGCATCGAGCATAATCCCGGTCAAATGCTTCATCCACGCCGCATCGTCTGAGTTTTTACTTTTTGGATGTCCATCGGTGCCGACTATACTCATTGCCGTGCCCGTTTTGGTGTCCCCGGGTAAAGAGAGGATGCTATGTTCAGCGGCAACGGCAGGAGAAACAGCAACCGGGATGAAATTCGACTCTATTGCTTCAACGATAAGAGGATGACTTAAAATCTCGTTCCGTCGCACGGAAAGCACATCGTTTCCGGTATTACCCAGTATATACACGAGCATCGGTTTGTTTTCTTCCGCCATTTTCAGCAAAGCTGTGTTGTAGTCAGACAACCAGCGTACCCTCCCCAGGTTTTTATTGTTCAGGGCCGTTTCGGTTCTCAGGTGATCATTTTTATTTGAGGGAGCGATGCTGCTGCATGAGATTGAAAGTACAAGCAAGGCAGTAAGCACTGTAAAAACCAGTGTCTTTATCATTTTAGCACCTCTCTGCTATATAAAATAATATCCAAAAGATATAAAATCAATAGTATATAGTTAGTATGGTTGCAATTTTCCAATTAGTTGATGCGTTCTGCATTACAGTGTTATTTTATGCTGCGTATCTTGGCGTGTCATGATTCTGTTTTTCTTAGAAATAAGCAGGTGAGCCTTCAACCTTAATAGGTTCAAGCCAATCGGGCTCGCGAATAAGTGTTTTTCCGTTGCAACTGCATAGCGAGCCCATTCTGACGGCCGAAGGCCGGAAGAACACTTGCCTAATGGTTTTTACCTTAATTTATCAATTACTTTAAAAGCCATGGAAAATTAAAGGACCATTGTTTTTTTAAAAATCTGGTACAAAATATCAGTCTTTTAATAGATAAAACCATAATTTATACACAGCGGTCAGGAGAATACCGAGTGCAATATAGTACCATACCCACAGAGGAAGACCCGCTGCCAGTACCGGAGTCTTCCCCCAGTTCCAGAAATCGTTTCCCAGAATAAAAATTAGGACGAAAATCGGTATAAAGAAAAGTGATCCCCTTTTTATCCGAAATACAATATTTGTATTTTCGTTACTGACGCTCGTCAGGGCGCTTACGAATATAAACACAACGCCGGTTGCGCTCAGTATGGGAATGACCGGGTGCAAGCCGGATATCTGTATTTTTTCGAAATAATAGGCTACCACCATGAATTCGCCGGTGAATATGCTTGCGATTGCGCCGAACTTGTTTGCTTTTTTCCAGTACAGGCCGCCTAAAACACAGGGACCGAGTACACTCAGACCGTTGAAGGTCGTCCTGCTGATAAATGCAAGAATAGTATTCGGCGGTTTCAAGGCAATTAATAAGCTGACTGCGCCGATCACAATAATGGTGGTTTTTTCCTTTAATATTTCATTCTTCTCTACTTTGAGAAAATCGATGGTGATCATCGAAGTAAGAGTCAAGAGCTGGGAGTCCATTGTCGACATGAGCGCTGCGATGGCTCCGGTCAACAGGAGGGTGCTCAGGAAGGTGCTCGTATAGTTTCCAAGCAATAGCGGGAAAATGGTATCCGATCTGCCTGCCTCTAAAGCGGGAAATGCCGATCTTCCCATAACACCTATCGATACGGTTAGGAAAAAAAGAAACGTGGTTATGATAGGGTAGAGGATCACCGTCGTGTGGAGGGTCTCGCGGTCCTTTGCAACCATGAAACGCTGAAAGAGCTGTGGAAACATTGGGTCCGCAAAGAACCAGAGCACCATGTAACCAATCCAGATTCCAAAGCCCATCGAACCGTTCATTCCCGGTCTTGAAAAGAGTGAAGGTGCATTGGAAAAAATAGTTTCATGCACGTGAATAAACCCTCCGCTTTTCCGGGCAATAATTATAAATGCGGTGAGTGTGAATACAATCATCAACACTCCCTGGAAAAAGTCCGTCCACACAATTGATCGGAGTCCGCCGAGCACCACATAGGTTACCACAAATCCGGTAATAAGAAGTGCTCCAGCGAGGTAGGGAATACCGATAAGCGAATTGAGCGATTTCCCGCTCGCGATGGCCTGCAGGGAAATGTAGGGCAGTGTGAAAATAATCATTATCATGGAGAAGAGTTTTTTCAGGAAGGGTGAGTTGTACCGGTCCTGGATAAAATCCGAGGGAATTATGTAGTTCCTCTTTTTTGAAAGGATAAGGATTTTTTCTCCGATAACGATGAATGAAAGCGCCATGAATGCCGTTCCGAAGCCCATAACCGGATAGAATGAGTAACCGATTCTGTAGCCGGCGCCGGAAAAGCCGAATATCGTAAAGGCACTGAAGTTAGTCGCAGCCATTGTAAAGAAAAGGAGCATGCGGTTCAAATTACGGCCTGCAAGAAAGAATTCGACAGAACTGATCCGTGCGCTTTTTCGAAACAGCACACCGATACCGAGCGTTGCGAGAAGATAAACCAGTACAATGGAAAGTTGTGTAATCATTGTTCCCTCCTCGAAATTTGGTATATACCGGTCAAAGACAACAAATTACTGAATTTGTTGAAACGTCAGGGTCACCCGGATTTCGGAACAGCGAGCTCATGATTACGAGTAATTAAAAAAAGCCATCCGGACCGTGAGGGTCTGGATGGCTTTCACCTTGGCATAACCCGTTATTGTATTGTATACGTATAAGCGTATAACGTCAATTATTTTTATACTAATAGCGTATTGGAATGGAGTTGTTTATTCATGATGCTCAGCGTAATCTGCTGATTGTAAGTACATGTTAAAAGCGACGTGAATCCCCCTGGGAATGTCGCTTCGCGGCCGAGCCTTGACAGGATACATCCCCCCGGGATACATCCCCCCGGGATACATCCTCCCGGGAAACATCCCCCCGGGATACATCCTCCGGGGATACATCCTCCGGGGACTGAGTATCAAACAGTAACTTGTGCGAAGTTACTTGGAAGCGGCCTACCTCCTGAGGGACCGAATATCATGAAGTAACTTCGCGAGAAGTTACTTAGAAGTACGCACAGCCGGCAATTTAATAATTGACTGAATTTCAATTCCGGTATATTTTGATAAAACATAAATGCAGAGGGAGGTATATTAATGGCGGATTTTAAAGGTATGGCAGAAGCCCTTATTGAGGGGAATGCCGGAAAGGTAAAAGAGCTCGTACAGGCGGCTGTTGATGAGAGTGTTGGACCGCAGAAGATACTTGATGAAGGCCTGATTTCCGGCATGGAGGTTGTTGGTGTGCGTTTCAAGAATTGTGAAATTTACGTGCCTGAGGTACTGGTCAGTGCAAGAGCTATGTCTGCGGGTATGGAAATACTGGAACCACTTCTTGCAAAAGCCGGTGCAAAATCCCGTGGTATTTTTGTTGTGGGAACGGTCAAAGGCGACCTGCACGACATAGGGAAAAACCTGGTTGCCATGATGCTGAAGGGGGCAGGATGGAAGGTTGTGGATGCCGGCGTTGATGTTGATGCTGAGAAGTTTGTTCAAACGGCCATTGACGAAAATGCGGATGTAATCGGACTGAGCGCATTGCTTACAACGACCATGGTAAATATGAAGCAGGTAATCGAGCTTGCCAAGAATAAAGACTGCAAATCAAAAATTGTTGTCGGTGGAGCGCCCCTTACGCAAAATTACGCCAATGAAATCGGTGCTGACGGTTATGCGCCGGATGCAGCGACCGCTGTTGAGGTTATCAATAGCCTCGTTTCATAATAACCGTGCAGTCAGGTTCGGTTTCGGGCACGATTAATTGCATCTATATGCCCTTATGGAACTGCGGAGGAGAGCCGAGGACCTTTCTCCTCCTTTATATTTGATAACATAAACATTATTCCATCACCGGGTGCTCCGGTATATGTATCGTCCGGTTGGTACAGGAGAGAGGTGAAGCGTCTTGTCCATCGAACAGGACGGGCGTATCGCTGTGCGGTCGATGAAGCCCTTTTTTTTCGTGAAAAGGGAGGGCGGATGGGTATGAAAAAAGTGCAGGCGAATGGATGGGGAATGGCAAAAAGGTTTTTAGCATGGAAGTCTCTTTTTTCCGAAGAGGTGTTTTCAACCCCCTGGATGAGTATCTATCATGACCAGTTTGAAATGCCCGATGGGAAAAAGGGAAACTACTTTTATATGCACACGAGGGGGAGCGCTCTCGTCATCCCGGTAACCGATGAGAAAGAGATAATCCTTGTTAAACAGTACCGCTATCTGATGAATAAGGCGTCAATTGAGCTGCCCTGCGGCGGAATCAAGGATGGGCAGGATGAAAACGACGCGGCACGTACGGAACTCGTTGAGGAAACCGGATATGACTGCGAGCGTCTGAAAAAAGTCTGCCGCTTTATTCCTTATAACGGGCTGTCGGACGAATTTTGCGCGGTTTTTATTGCAAAGAAACTTTCATTTGTCGGATCCAGACCCGATGAAACGGAGCAGATAGAGGTTATGAAGGCCCCTCCCAAAGAAGTTGATTCAATGATCACAAAGGGAAAAATTATCGATGGCATGAGCATCGCCGGGTGGATGCTGTGCCGCAGGTATTTCCAATAGAACCGGCCGGACAAATCAGCTGCAGCTTATCACGCGTACAATTGTTACTCCTTTAATAGACCGTATCCTCTTCACACTGGTTTCACTAATTTCCGTGTCTGTATCGATAATGTTGTACGCATTGTCGCCTTTTGACCGGTTGAGCATATCTGATATATTAATGCCCTCTTCTGCGAGTACCGCGGTAATCTGTCCGACCATTGTCGGAATGTTCTGATTTGCAACCACTAATCTCTGCTTGCCGGAAATATCCAGGTCGCAGTCTGGGAAGTTTACGGAATTTTTTATGTTTCCTCTTTCAAGCAGATTTCGGACCTGTTCAACCGCCATCACCACGCAGTTCTCCTCTGCCTCAGGTGTCGAAGCCCCGAGATGGGGAATAGCGATCACCCTGTCCATTGTCAGGAGGTCTTCGTCCGGGAAATCGGATATATAGACTGAGACGATACCATCCGCAATAGCCTTTTTTAAATCATTCCTGTTGACGAGGCCACCCCGGGCATAGTTGAGGATGCGGACGCCTCTTTTCATCAGGCCAAACCTGCTCTCATTGAGAATATTTTCCGTCTCCTCGGTTAGCGGTATATGCAGGGTAACATAGTCGGATTGTGACAGAAGGCTCTCGAAGTTACGAGCCTTTCGAATGTTCCGTGAAAGTCCCCATGCTGCATCAACAGAGATGAAGGGGTCGTGCCCCAGTACATTCATGCCCAGCGCGACTGCATCGTTTGCGACCATTACGCCTATTGCCCCAAGGCCGATGACCCCCAGTGTTTTACCCTTTATTTCGGGACCTGCAAACTGCGATTTGTTTTTTTCTATGATTCGCGGAACATCTTCACCGGTCAGTGTTTTCGCCCACGTGATTCCCTGAACAACCTTTCTTGATGCGATAAACAGTCCCATCAATACAAGCTCTTTAACACTGTTCGCATTTGCCCCCGGTGTATTCAAAACAACGATTCCCCGTTTCGAGCATTGTTCAACAGGAATATTGTTCACACCCACACCGGCACGCACAATGGCCTTCAGCGATGACGGAAGTTCTATGTCATGCATGTTCTGGCTTCTAACCAGCACAGCATCGGGATTTGGTATTTCCGAAGCAATTTCATATTCTTCCATAGGGAAACGTTCAAGTCCTGCTGTGGAGATTCTGTTGAATGTTTGAATTCTGAACATGTCGTAATCCTTAATTCTTGTACGTGAGACCTATGTTACTTGTTTTCAGTTTCAAATTCCTTGAGGAAAGACACGAGCTTTTGCACTCCCGCCATCGGCATTGCATTGAAGATACTTGCCCTGAGCCCTCCCACAGAACGGTGACCCTTGAGATTTAAAAGACCTTTTTGTTCCGCTTCACGAACACACTTCACGGTGAGCTCATCGGTGGGAAGAGCGAAAGTGACATTCATACGCGAGCGGTCCCTCTTTTCTGCTGTCCCTCGAAAGAGCGTGGAGCTATCGAGGAAATCGTACAGCAACCCCGCTTTTTCTCTGTTGATTTTCTCGAGTGAGGGCACACCCCCCTGTGCCACGACCCATTCGAACATGAGTTTCGCCATGTAAATATTCCAGCAGGGCGGGGTGTTGTATACCGATTTTTTTTCCGCATGTGTTTTGTAATCGAGCATGGTCGGCGTTATGTCAAGCGCATTGCCGATAAGGTCGTTACGTACTATGACGATTGTCAATCCCGCCGGCGCAATATTCTTCTGTGCCCCTGCATATATGAGTCCGAATTTCGATACATCGTAGACTTCAGAAAGTATGTTCGAGGACATGTCCGCAACAAGCGGTGTTTTTCCTGTATCGGGGATGGCACTGAAGCGTGTGCCGTAGATCGTGTTGTTTGTGGTAATATGAAAATAATCCGCATCAGGATCGAACTGTGAGCTGTCAAGGTCCGGTATACAGGTATAATTTTTATCCTCTGAAGATGCAATCACCCGTACCGCTCCGTACCGTGATGCTTCGGCTATCGCTTTTTTCGACCAGTTCCCCGTGTTGACATAGTCGGCCTTTCTGCTCTTTTTGAAGAGGTTGAGAGGAACCATGGCAAACTGCGTCGATGCACCGCCCTGGAGGAAGAGCACTGTATGGGTGGGCGGAACATTCATAATCTCGCGAGAAAGAGACTCGGCGCCCTGTATAACCTCCCCGAAAAGATCAGACCTGTGGCTGAGCTCCATAATCGACATGCCGGATCCGTTGTAGTCGAGAAGCTGGTTTTGAGCGTGCTCCAGCACTTTTTCTGGGAGTGTAGAGGGGCCGGGGGAAAAGTTGAACACACTGCGCATTGTATTTCTCCTTGATCAGTTCTGATAATTATATCAGGTGTAATTGGATTACGGTTAATCCGCCCTGCACGGGAGCAAGGCCGACTCTCATAGTATACTACTATTTGCCTGAGGATGAAAATGTGAAAAACAACACACTGTGCGGGCTGCTTCGGAAAGCCTTTACGGCGAACTTTTTTTATCGTATACCTTTTCAAAAAAAGTAAAGAGCCATTTAGGCCTAAAGAGAAGCAAAGCTATACCTAGAACTGCAGCGATGGGAACGAATATTGAAAAGGCATCAACAATTGCAACTGCAATCAGGATAAGAATCGCCATGATGCGCAATTGTAAACTCTTTTTCATCGGCATACTTCCTTTTTTTTTACATTATCAGCGGCGCCCATTTTAGTCAACAAAAACAAAAAAACCTTGACAGACCCTGTTTGTGGTGATAAGTTTTGCGCGTTTATCACGTTTTGAAGAAAGGATTAGGAATTATGATTACTCAGTTGTTTGCAGCATACGGACCGCAGGGGGGCGCAGGAGGCCAGAGTTCCGGAGGCGGAAGCCCCATGTCACTTATTTTCATGATTATAGCGATTTTTGCAGTTATGTATTTCCTCATGATACGCCCTCAGCAAAGGCAGAAAAAACAGCATGCGGATATGATGAGTCAGCTCTCCAAAGGTGATAAGGTTGTCACCACGGGCGGGATACATGGTACTGTCGCCGGTGTAAAGGATAATCTCGTCATCCTGAAAATTGCCGATAACGTGAAAGTAGAGATAAACAGAGCTTCGGTCGGCCAGATTGTTTCTTCCAGGGCCTCAAAAACACAGCCCAAGGGCCCGCAGAAGGCTGAAGAGAAGAGCCAAAAGACCAAAAATCAGGAATAGCAAACATCTCACAATTCAGATTTTCTTATTGCGTAATGCATCGGTTAACATAACATCTGCTGACGTAAGCGGAGAATCCTAACCAGAGAGATCAATGAACAAAGCATTCAGACTTCTGATAGTACTTGTCGCCGTCGGAATCGCTACATGGGGTTTTTCCTATACGTTTATCTGGTACTTCAGGTACACAAAAGAGGATCGGGCCCTGACCAATCTCACCGCGGAAGAACTTGTCCGGTATCCGGAGAAGAAGAGGCTCCACATAAAAGAGATAAAGAAACTTCGATCCCGGATAATAAATCTCGGCCTCGACCTCCAGGGTGGTATCTACATGGTTTTAGAGCCGGATTACCAGGAGCTCGAAAAACGGCAGGGGAGTGCGCTCACTCCCGATGAGATGAAGGATGCGATGAGACGGGTTATGGAAATTCTGAGAAACCGTATAGATAAATTCGGTGTCTCGGAACCCTCTATCAGGACACAGGGCGAGGACAGGATAGTCGTAGAGCTGCCGGGCTCAAAGGATCCCAACAGGGCCAGAAACGTGGTAATGGGACGGGGCCTTTTGGAGTTTCGTCTTGTTGATGAGGAGACCACGGCCAAGCTGACACGGGACATGTTCGACGACACCGGGACCCTGATCGACCGATCCATAATCCCGGAGGGGTCGGAGCTGCTCTATCTCTGGGTGAAGAACAGGTTTGATATTCTCGAGAGGCAACGGGCCGTTGTCGTGTACAAGAAGGTCCTCCTCGAGGGAGGCGCAATCAAGCGTGCGCAGGTGCAGACCGATCAGTTTGGCAAGCCGGAAGTCATCTTTGAGCTCAGCTCTGATGGTGCCAAGGAGTTCGCCAGCATTACCGGGGCAAATGTGGGTAAGCGTCTTGCAATTATACTGGACAACAAAATCCTCTCCATGCCTTCTATTCGCGAGAGAATCCCATCCGGTCGTGTTCGCATAACCGGTGATTTCACCATGAAGGATGCGCAGGATCAGGCGCTTGTGTTGAGGGCGGGTGCTTTTCCCGTCCCCCTGCAGATCGCCGAACAGAGAATTGTCGGCCCTTCTCTCGGAGAAGATTCGATACGGGCAGGAATAAAGGCTGCATTAATAGGCGCTGCACTCGTGATTCTCTTTATGCTGGTTTATTACAAGCTTTCGGGTATTGTCGCAAATATTGCTCTTATGCTCAATATTTATCTGCTCCTCGGTATTCTCGCATGGCTGAATTTCACACTGACCCTCCCCGGAATTGCAGGCATGATTTTGACGGTCGGTATGGCGGTAGACGCAAATGTCATTATCTTTGAAAGAATCAAAGAAGAACTAAGAAGCGGGAAAACCGTATCAGCAGCTGTGCAATCCGGGTATGAGAAGGCGTTTCGAACCATACTGGATGCGAATATGACAACCCTGATTGCAACGTTCGTGCTGTCCCAGTTTGGCTCGGGCCCGATCAAAGGTTTTGCAGTGACACTGAGCATCGGTATTGTCATCAATATGTTTACATCGATTTTCGTAACACGACTTTTGTTTACGATGGGTATCGATGCGTTCAGGGTAAAAAAGCTTTCGATCTGATGCCGGTTTTTGCGGAATAGATAAGAGGAAAGCATGAAAAATATTAAAATCCTGCACATCAGAAAATTTACCTATACGGTGTCTGCCGTAATTATTCTGGCGGGTATCGTGAATATGACGATCCATCATGGACTCAAGATGGGTATCGATTTTGCCGGCGGCAACGTTGTGCAGGTGCAGCTTGCCGATCCGAATATCACAATCGGCGAAGTGCGCACTGTGCTTATCGGAACCGGTTACGGAAACAATGTGCAGAAAATCGATGATCCTGCAAAAAACCTGTTTATCCTTAAAACTCTCGCCAGGGAAAGAGATAACGACAAAATCATAACAGAAATAACAGATGCGCTGTATCGGAAATTCGGCAGAGATGCGGTTGTAATAGAGAAGGCTGATATCGTCGGTCCGAGAATCAGCAAGTACCTGTTAAGGAGCTCATATATCATTGGAGTAGTTGCGCTTGTGTTGATTCTGCTGTATACGACATTCAGGTTCAAATTCCGGTTTGGTGTTACTGCAATTATTGCTCTCCTTCATGATGTCTTAATTGTGCTCAGTTTTATCTCCTTTTTCGGCAAGGAGATGGATACCTTTGTCCTCGCGGCGGTATTGACAATTATCGGATACTCACTGAACGACACAATTGTTGTTTTTGACAGGGTACGGGAAAACCTTAAATCATCAAAAGCGTATGAGGAATACATCAAGACGGTGAACCGCAGTATTAACCAGTCTCTTTCACGTACCGTTATAACCTCTTTGACGACTCTGCTTGCCGTTTTTTCCCTCTTTATATTCGGAGGGAATACAATGAAAGATTTCGCATTTGCTCTTATTGTCGGCATCATTGCCGGAACCTATTCCTCAATATTCATTGCATCGGCTCTTGTAGTGGATTGGCACAGATGGCGGCCGGAAAAGATGAAAAAGATTTAAATGTACACCGCAGTTCACGTGTGTCGATAATTATCTATACAGTATTTTCAAGTATAGTAATTTTTAGAGTAAGGAGTTATAGGAATGGTGAAACCCAACGACGTGAAGTTGATTGAAGAAAAGGATATTGATACGGTACTTGCGGAAGATATCGATTTTACAGGCACAATGAAGTTCCAGAACTCGCTTATGATCAAAGGTAAATTTGACGGGCAAATCGATGCAGTGGGGCATCTTATCCTCGGTCCCAATGCGGTCGTGAAAGCAACGATACGGGCCGGAGTAGTAACGAATTACGGGAAGATAATCGGAAATGTAGAAACTATTAAAAAACTGGAATTGTTGAAGGGTGCGGAATTAAACGGTGATGTCAAGACGCCCGACCTTATTATAGAGAGCGGCTGCTCCTTCAACGGGAAATGCACCATGGGGCCCGTCGATATCGTGTCCGGACACTATGACTCAAAGGAAAAATCTTCCGGGTCTCCGGCCCAATCCCTGAAAGAATAGTGAATTTACTCCGTATGTTACCGGCATATTTAGTACCCGGAATACTTCCAATAAGTGTTTAAAATCGATAAGCAGTACCCACTGTACATACCTGGGGGCGTGAAAAGCGTAATGAATAAATATGTGCATATTTTTTTTCTGGCTATTATAGTGTTTCTTATTTCCATCCTCCCCGCAGTCTCAATTTTTGCCAGTTTCCAGCAGGGATATGACCTGTACAGAAAAGGTAAATACTACGACGCCGAAGAGGTGCTCCTTCGTGAAAAAGAACTCTCACCAGGAAACCTCGATGTCTATGCAGTTTTAGGCTGGTGCTATTTAAATACCGGAAGGTATAAGAATGCCATAGATATCAGCAATGAGGGCCTGAAACTGAATGCCGGGGATGCCAGGTTTTTAACCACACTCGGAAGGTCATATCTTGAATTGAAGCGATTCAATGAGGCTCTTTCCTATTTACAACGAGCCATTTCTCTGAATCCTAATTACGAGTATAACTACTTCTATGTCGGGCGTGCATATCTCAGTCAGGGTAAGTATATACTTGCAGAGACTGCCTTTTCGGCAGCCATAAAACTGAGAAATGACAGGTATATCTTCTATCGCTTACGCGGCGAGGTGTATGAAAAAATGGCAAACTACAAAGCTGCAGAAGAAGACTACAAACAGGCCCTGACGCTAAAGCCGAACGACCCCCGTTTGAAAGAGTCGCTTATACGCGTTATAAGCAAGCAAACAGAGCAAACGACAGGGATAGAAGAGTAGCTCCCATACTCACCCCAAGTAGCCCATGTAAAAAAGATCAGCAGAAGGTGCTTTTTTCCTTACAATCGATGGTCCGACAATCCGCAATTATGGTTTTATCCATTGGAATACCGGCATTCCATGTCGGAGAAGGCTGGTTCATCCGGCCTTCGGCCGTCAGAATGGGCTTGCTATTCAGTTGCAACGGAAAAACACTTATCAGCGAGCCCGATTGGTTTGAACCTTTTTTGATTGAAAGTTAACTTGCCTATATACATTATGGGTACGGTGTACCTGGGATATTAACGGGGAAAGAGGGATTCTTATCGTGAATAAACCGACAGGTGTCGGGAAGACCCCGACAGTTGCCGTGATCAACCACGGCTGTAAATTAAATCAGTTTGAAGGGGAATCCATAGCGTATTCTCTTGAGCGAGCGGGTTTTGAAGTCATCGGAATGGAAGCCGGAGGTACGCCTTCGGGAGGCCATGGTGATAATGAAGGGGATGGGCGTCTACGTGGCAGAGCTGTTCATAACAGCTGCAGGAAGCCCGATATCATCATTATCAACTCGTGCACGGTTACCGGGAAGAGCGACAGGAAGTCCAGGCATTCCGTGCTACATGCGGCCCGGCGCCTTGCAGAAGACGGGATTCTTGTTGTAACAGGCTGTTATGCAGAGACAGATCCCGATGATCTGCAGAAAATAGAGAGAGTCGATCTTGTTATCGGGCAAAGAAATAAAGCGTCGATTCCCGGCATTTTGCGCAACAAGTACGGCAAAAGTTCTCCTGTTAAATCCGATGTATCCGTCTTTGATTTTCATGATCCTGAGCCGAACCGTTCACGGGCATTTGTGAAGGTTCAGGACGGATGCGATATGCGCTGCTCCTACTGCAAGGTGCCCTTTGCGCGAGGTACGTCCCAGAGTAGAAGTGATCGTGATGTGTTCGCTGCGGTGAGGGAACTTGTTGCAAACGGATACCATGAAGTGGTGCTTACCGGAGTCAACCTTGGCGCTTATAATTACGGTGGGGCGAGGCTTCACACATTGATTTCTCGTATATTTGAAAAGGTTCAGGGAGATTACCGGATACGCCTTTCATCGATTGAACCGGTGCTCTTCACCGATATGCTCGTTGACCTGATTGCACAGAACCCGAATATCGTACCGCATTTTCATATACCTCTTCAGAGCGGCTCGGACAGGCTGCTCAGGCTGATGAAAAGGCCCTATACATCGGATGTCTACCTTGATACTGTTTACAGACTCCGAAGCGCAAGACCTGAAAGCCATATTGCAATGGACGTTATGGTCGGGTTCCCAACGGAAACCATCGATGATTTCAAAGCAACCGAGCGTGTTATTAAGAAATCCGAATGTGCATCTTTGCATGTGTTCAGATACTCACCTCGAAAAGAAACTACAGCAGCAGCCCTGCAGGATGATGTTTCATATCAGGAGAAATCTGAGAGAAGCAGGCGGTTGATGGAACTGGGCAGCACGCTCAACTATATATACAGAAAGAGGTTTTTGGGAGCGGCGCGGGATACAATTGTTCAGCAGCATGGAAACAAATATGAAGGCATTACAGACAACTATATTCGAGTTCAATTGGCACCAACCCGTGGAATGCAGAAAAAGAGATGCAGTGTACGAATAGTCGGTGTAGAAAAGAAGAAAACAACAGGTGAGATTGTTACAATATATTAAATGCACACCCGAAATATTTCCCGCCCTAAAACAGCGCCTTTTCTATTTTCAATATTTTATACTGCTTTTTTCTAGTGCTCCTGCCAAGTTCGATTACATCTCCAACAGACTTGTTCAAGAGGTTTTCTCCGATTGGTGATGTATAGGATATAATGTTCTTTGCAGGTTCCGATTCCCACGGACCGAGAACGGTAAATTTTTCTTTTTTTTCGTCCTCAATGCAGTTCAAACTAATCACCGTCCCGACTGAGATAACATTTGTCTTGATATCTTCACCTTTGAGAATCTTCGCCCTGTTCAGACTTTCCCTGAGGTTTTTAACCTGCTGTTTCAGGAATTCCTGCTTTTCAAGTGCGAACTTGTATTCCGCATTCTCCCGAAGATCGCCTTTTTCCATGGCGACACCGATCTCTTTGCTGTTTGAGGGGATTGCCACGTCCATCAGGTATTTCAATTCGTTCTGTTTCAATTCGAACGATCGCTGTGTGACGAGGAGCTGTTTCGAGTTGTCTACACTCTCTACTTCATCATCGAATACAATACTCGGGTAGGTTGTTTTGATAGCGAAACGGGTTTTAATGATATATTCATCCTTTAACTCTTCGATATTCAGAATGGTCGGCATCAGCCGTCGGACTCTGGCTTCATCAGCAGTTTTGATATACTCGACAAGAAGATCGTCTTTGAACAGGATGTCGACAATGGTGTTGAATATTTTCCTGTTGTATACCACATTCCGTTCATTAATGAGTTCCCTGCTCGCAATCTCGAGTAAATGGGTAAGGCCGATCATGACCTTATCGAAATTTATCTTGAAGTCATATTCATCCTGTTTTCTGATGAGATTCTTGCTGATCCAGATAAAAAGTTTGCTGTACTCCCTGTAATGGGAGGTGATATTGGATATAATTTCATCCACGCGGGCAGTTTCTCCGGATGCAATTAGCTCATCGATTATGAATTTCATGGGGTGTATATAAAAACTCTTTACAAACAACTCTGGCCATGCGTTGGATTCCTTTTTGATATTCAGTAAGAAGATTTTTCTAAGATCGTTATCCGGTATAATCGAGAGATATGTGTGAATGTCCTTGAGGTTTTCGAGTATCGCACTGAAATCGAAAGAAAAATCAAACGGGAGGTAGCTGTACGATTTCTTCAGGGTTTTCAGGAGCAGAAAGCTCTTTAGTGTATTTTCGTTCATGTTCCCGGATGATGTAATAAATCCGGTAAAGTAGTGGAGCATTTCTTCGAAATATTCGGAGTCGATATCGCCGTTGGAAATGTAATCATTGAAGAGCTCGAATCTTTTATTGAAATTCTTCTCGGTTTTAAATTTATTATATATATCTTCGTTATATGAAATCGGCTTTTTTCTTATGAAGTATATATCGTTGTTTTCAGGTGAAGTACCAAAATAAGGATTCTTTTTAAGTATTGTTTTTGCCCTGTTCCACCATTTCGACCATTCTTTTTTTGTGAGTACACCTTTGAGAAGCTCTTCTTTGAAATCTTTAACCGATGCTGTATTATTTTTGCTCTTTATTACTATCCTCAATCCTTCCTCAACATTGTTCAAAATCAATTCCCGTAATTTATCAAGGTCCTTTGCCTTGAGAAGCCATATATGATCATCAGGGAGAATCTGAAGGCAGCTGAGAGCCATCTGCAGCGTCATACTGTGGTTTTTCTTGTCCGTAAAGTCAATGATTAGAGATTCATCTTTTATATCGGTGCACCTGCCAATACCCCAGGTTCGGTGAAATACGTAGCTGCCGACATCGAAGATTATGTGTTTTTCAAAGGTTTCGATTGCTTTGATACTGTCAGTTGCCGGGTCTTTTAAGCCCGACATTTCTATATATTCATCAAGGTAGGAATGTGTGCTGTATTTATTTGTATAACAATCAATGAGTTCCTCACGTGATTCTCTGTCCCGTGCGTTGTATCTCAGAATTTTCTTCAGAATGTCGATGGCGGTATCGAACTCGCCCTTGTCTTTGAAGTAGGGGAGTATAAAAGACAGAAGAAATGCAGATTTGTCTGTTCCTATTGTATCTGCAATTCTCTTTTCCGTGCTCAGGAAAAAATTGAGGTCTTCCGGGATCAGGTCCACGAGTTTCAGCCATATCTCTTCGACGGGATTATTAATCCCTTTTTTCAGATATCTGAGTAGCGCTTTTTTATAGTAATCGACCGCTTCTTCGATAGCGCCTTTTTTCTCTTTAATTGTTGCAAGCTTCCGTGTTAATTCCGCTTCGTCGTAGTCGATTTTGACAAGGCGTTCCCATACTCTTATTAGCTGGTCTTCCCTGTTGTCGTTTGAAAGACATTGTGAGAGTGCCTCGAGGGCATACTTGTTTTCTCCGTATTTAAGAGTCTCTTTTGCGAGGAACTCAACAATGTTAAAACGTTTATTGTCGATAAAAAGGTTTATGAGTTTCTGAATATGCCCTTCATCGAGAGCCTGTTCTTCGAAGTTGATCTTTCCCATTATGTAGAGCGCAATTATACTGTTTGGTGTGTGCGTCAGGTGTTCCTCGGTAAGACTGCGCACTGCAGGATGCTTTCCTGTTTTTTTTGCTTCTGTCAGAAGGGTGTCTAAATCGGTAAAATTTTTAATTGTGTAATTGTTGAGAGTCGCCCGGGTCCATTTTTCCTCGTTTAAAAGATCGGACAACTGTTGAACTGTCTCGACTGCCATATGTATCTCCATATATGGTTTTATCCATTAAAAGTCTAATAGTATGTATAAAGATTTACAATATACAATGGTCTTTTACTTCTAAGTCACTTCTCGCGAAGTTACTTTATGATATTCGGTCCTTCGGGGATACATCCTGTCAAGGACGTAGACCACTTCCAAGTAACCTCGATTAAGTTACGTTTTGATACCTAGTCCTGCCAAGGACTAGTCGTGACAGAGATCGGCTGCGAAGTCGCCACTTTTCCTTGGCTCGTTAAGCATTGGGAAATTAAGGTAAAAACCATTAGGCAAGTGATAAATTGTATCTTTTAGAATTAACAAGCTAACGTACCTATTTTTTCAATTATTCTGTGTGCAAGTTTTTTTCCGGGATACTAATAAAGTAAAAAAAGTGTTACGGAAAATCAATCATTATTTGAAATACTGCTTGCATGTATACCAAGGGCACAGGTACCAAGGGCACAGGTACCAAGGGCACAGGTACCAAGGGCACAGAAGAGTGAAAAACCGGTTTATTCCAGGTAACGGGAGAAGATTTCTGTATCAATCTCATTGATCCTCTGCAGAGATTGCTCTATCTCTTTTCTGCTCCCACCGATGATCTTCAGTGTGTCTATCAGCCAGAAATAATGGTTAAGCAGTTTTGGCTCGATAAAGGAACGCTTTTTACGGTTTGTTTCATACTCCTTTTCGAGCACCTCTATTTCCAGACGCAGCTTTTCAAGCTCCCCTTTTTTTGGCTCGCGTTTGACATTGAATGCCCTGTTTATTTCCGCAATCACGGGCAGCCAGTAAATAGATACTTCCGGGTCTGGCGCCTTTTCTATTGTCTTTTTATAGAGCATGTGGATGAACGGTGACTCGATGCTATCAAGCTCAATCTGGCCGGGATCGATAAAAAAGGCTTCTCTGAAAAGAACCTTGGCCTTTGATGTTTCATCTATGCTGAAGTAACAGTCTCCGAGCTTGGACATCAGGTCAGGGTCGTTTATGTTGAAGCTTCTCGCATACTCGTATATGTCGATAGCACGCTCGTAATTGCCTAATTTTTTAAAACAGTCCCCTATCTGGATGAGGATGCCGGTATCCGGTGCTGCTCCCTCATTATATGCATCGGTAAATGATTCGATAATGTCCCCGAAAATATACTTTTGAATAGCCGCGGTGGATCTCCCATGCCGGAGATTATTTTTTACCATATATTTTTCAAAATCCCTCCATTCTTTCAAGAGCACCCGCGCCTTGTCGTATGGACTGTTGAATCTTTTGGCCTTTTTCCTGCTGATCCAGAACCTGGTTGCCTTGACTCCGTCGACAACTCCCGGATAATTGCTGTTTTCACGAATGATATTTTCGAAAAGGGCAATTGCTTCGCTGAAATTGCCATCTTCCAGCAGTTTGTGAGCCCTGTTCTGCTTGATATACAGAGGATCATCCTCAAATGTGAGCTGACCGTCGTTTTCCATTGACATGCATTCCGTTAGCAAGGAAAGTTGTTTTTTTTCATTTCTATTTTTCAGTGCACAAAGTGGGAAGGCTTCCGCAGCAGGTACCCCGTGTAAATTACCCCGCGCGATTTTAAATTTCCGTATGCCCTGCAGTCATAGTAACATATTCTGTAAAAATCTGTCAAATGGTTTAAATCCTTCTGGGCAACTTAAAATACGTTATCTGTGATACTTCATCCTGCCGGGGATCTGCCGTGAAGTAACGTTCTCTGGGTGGATTCTCCCAGGGGGATCTACGTCACTTTTAAAACTCTTAATTGCGCCTGTATAGGTGTCGACTAGTATTATAATGAGAGTATTGCTGCTCAAATAATACTCCAGCGATGCATACTGATTAATTAAAGGACTGTGATAGACTGTCGAGGGCACCAAGCCGGCATGCAGACTGAATACAAGGTGTGGAGCAGTGCATGAAAAAAAAACAGATAATAATTATTGTTATACTGAGTGTGATATTTATTATAACCTTTTTCCCAGCCGCCAGTTTGTCTCGAGCTTTAACTCTTGAAGACGCCCAGTTCGATTTAGCACTTACCCTGTTCAGGAGAGGAAATTATACGGCTGCAACTACTGAATTCCGTCGGCTTCTCTTCGATATGAAAACCGTCAAGTACAGAGATGCCGGATACTACTACGTTGCCCGCTGCTATTTGTACATGAAAAATTACATCAGGGCAAAAAAGAACCTGGAAATTGTCGTTAATACGATGGAAAATAGCAGGTATCACGGCGCATCACTGTATTATCTTGGAAGGTGCCAATATCTGCAGAAAGAATACAAGGTCGCAATCACCGCATTTGACACCTATGTCAGTTTATACCCCTCACAGGAATATGCGGACAACGCTCTCTACTGGAAGGCGGAGAGTCTGCTCAACCTGGGCTCACGCTCACAGGCACGAAAGACGCTTGTTGAAATTTTAAAAAGATACCCGAATGGAAACAAGGCGGATGCCGCATCGTTCAAGCTGCGCCTTCTCGATCTGGAGCAGCTTGAAAAAAAGGAAACTGCACAAATAAGTCCCGTGTCTTCTGATGAGGGTCTGAAAAAGGAGCTTGCGCAGGCGCAGGAGGAGCTGACGCGAATGAAGGAGAAGGAAGCACAATGCAAGGATGAGATCACCAGGCTGAATAATCAGATAGAGACATTGCAATCGGAGATAACGAACCTGAAAGAAATCGGAAAGGGGACGAATGATGAGAGGGAAAAACAGATCGAGGAAAAGATAAAAGCACTTGTGTCCTGGGAAAACGTTTTGAAAGTGAAAGAGGAGGCTCTTGACGACAAGGAACAGATGCTGGACGAGGAATATGAGAGACTACAAAAAATCACCGCCGAGCTCGAAAACAATGATTAAGACTGCTTCTATCATTTTTCTATCGATGATTTTCATTTTCACTGTACAGCCGGTCTTTCCCGCAGTTTTACGAAGCAGTTCTATTCTTGTCGATATTGACGACACCACCGGCAGATTGTTTCTTTCAACAGTGAACGGAAAAGATGATGTAGAGGGGGACGAAAACAGTAATCTGCTTTTTTACGATGAGCCGCCGACAAGTTATACGATCGTATATGTCGATGATGAGCTTTTTGTTTTCGGCAGTACCGAAGGCGTGTTTTCTCTACTCCCCGTAAACAGAAACTCCTCGATTGAGGCTGTGTGGGAAAACGACCTGGTGCGTGTCCGGCAGATTGTTACTTTTGTGCAGAGAAAGGGTACAGGCAAGGAAGAAGGCGCGCTTATCCAATATCGGGTAGAGAACAAATCAAAAAAAAAGCGGTCGATAGGTTTTCGGATACTGTACGACACCTATCTCGGTGAAAAGGGTCAGTACCATTTCGAGCTTTCAGGTAGGAGACGGATATCATTTGAGACAACCCTTGAAAACAAATCATTACCCACGTTCTGGCGTTCTCAATCCGAAAAAAATCCAGCTCTCTGTCTGAGTGGTTTGCTGAAGGGCGGTATCGTGACGGTTCCCTATAAAATAAATTTTGCAAATTTTAAAACATTACAGGATCATCTGGAATTCGGCTGGGTCGTTCCTGATACTAAACGTAAAAGAAGGTTCGATAATCTGCCCTTTTCCAAGGATGACAGTGCCGTAGCCCTGTACTTCAAACCAGTTCCCGTTGATCCCGGCGGCGTGCGGGAGGTCAACAGCGTGCTGGGCCTCTGCGGCATTGAGGATTTCACACTCGAAACCTCTGAAACGGTTGTCAAAATCGTAAAAAACGAAGGTGAAAAGAAGCCTCCCGAGTTTCAGCAGAAGCATGAAGACCTCTCTCTCCTTTCTCAGGCCGATCTGGACCGTATTGTAAAAGAGCTGAAAAGAATTAAGCTGCTACACGGCTCTCTTGACGATATAAACGGGGTCATAAAAAGGATAAATGAGATCCTTGCCTCGGAGGGGAAGAAGGTAGAGGAGGATGAGCTCGTTGATATACTTGACTCTTTGCAGAATATGAGGAAAAAGCCCTAATTCGAGCTGGAGGATTGAAATTTATTTAAGCTGGCCTGATAGGTTCGAGGCCTTGAAATGCCGCTTTAGCTCCCGTGATTCGTCCCTTTTTCTGATGTCTTCTTTTTTATTATACAGTTTTTTCCCTCTGACCAGTCCGAGCTCCACTTTAACCCTGCCGTCTTTGAGGTATACCCTGAGAGGCACGAGTGTGTATCCCTTTTCACGAATCTTTGAACGGAGTTTTTGTATTTCACTTTTATGAAGAAGCAGTTTCCTCTCGCGAACAGGATCGTGATTCATCCTGTTTCCAAACGGATACTGGCTGATATGCACGTTCTTTAAAAAGATCTCTCCTGACCTGATAAATGCAAAACCGTCCTTGAGGCTGATGTTCCTATCCCGTATGGATTTAACCTCGGTGCCGAGTAGAGATATTCCCGCCTCTATTTTCTGGATTATGGTAAAATCATGGTAGGCTTTTTTATTGGTAACAAGTACTTTTTCTTCAGTGCTTTTCTCAGGCATACACATAACATACTATGACGGTATCTCAACAGTCAACCGGTGAGCATGTATTTTACCGGTCGGCTTTTAAAAACTGAAGGCGGTATTATGATTTCTCTTTATATTCACATACCGTTCTGCACGAGCAAATGTGCGTACTGCGATTTTCTCTCCTTCGCCTCACCGGATGATGATGAGGTCTTCCGCTATCTACATGCACTCAACTGTGAAATGGCCCTCTATAGGGGAGAACGGATCAATACTGTGTACATAGGGGGGGGTACTCCCTCTATTCTTACAACCCGGCAGTTTGGTTTTATTACTGAGAAGTTGTACAGCAGTTTTAACATCATTCAGGATGCTGAATTTACACTGGAGGCGAATCCAGAATCAGTTGACCGGCAGAAGGTTCGGGCCTGGAAATCCTCCGGAATAAACCGGGTGTCACTTGGGGTGCAGAGCTTCGAAGATTCGGTGCTGGAACAATGGGCGCGGAAAACACGAAGGGCGGATTCTATAAGAGCTGTTGAAATTCTTTCTGAAGAGAATATTAATAATTTCAACATCGACCTTATACTCGGGCTACAGGCAGGGAGGGATGTTGCGGCAGGTGTGGGTCTGTTTAAAAAAGATCTTGCAGAGGCCGCAGCTCTTAAACCCGCGCATATATCGGTATATATGCTTTCCATTCACGAGGGGGGTGGTTTTGCACTTTCATCGGAAGCCCTTCTGTTCGATGATAGCACCTATGAGAAGCTGTATTACCGTACAGTCAGATTTTTGTCGTCTTTCGGGTACAGCCAGTATGAGGTTTCAAACTTTGCAAAAAAGGGCTTCCGGTCAAAACATAATATAAATTACTGGAGGTCAGGCCAATACATTGGCGTGGGGCTCGGTGCGGTAACGACAAGAAACGGTATTCGTGAGAAAAATACACAGGATCTCGGGAAATATATTGAAGTTGCCGAAAAAGGGTTGAAACCGATAGCGGAGACAGAAGTGCTCGGCAAACGGGAACTGTTGTATGAAAGGATAATACTCGCCCTGCGAATGACCGGCGGTATCAAGCTGTCAGAATTGGAGTGTATGGCCAATGTAAAATATAAGGTTCACTTAGACAGGTACATCAATGAGCTTCAAAATCTCGGTTATGCGGAAAAGAAAACAGACCGCTTGTGCCTTACATCTGCCGGATTCTTCCGCTCAAATTATATCATTGCAAGGCTTCTGCGGTTTATCAGCTGCTGACACTCAGGGGCGGAGGGGATAATTAAGGATTCTCGAATACGTTTTAGTTGACGTTGAATTTTTTTATCGTTATCTTTTTCCTATCCGGAAAATGGCTAAATCTTCTTTGAATAATACTATAGGCAAGTAAACTTTCAATTGTAGAAGACCAAACCGATCGGGCTCGTTGATAAATGTTTTTCGTTACAACTACACAGGCGAACCCATTCTGACGGTAGAAGGTCGGAAGAACGCTTGCCTAAGGGTTTTTAGCGAAATTTGTCAATGCTTAATAGGCCGTGGACAGGAAAAGAGTTATTGTCTATTAAAAAAACCGGTATTAAGGATACCGGGGAATACTGGTACAAAACACCAGCCTTCTCCGGCATGGAATGTCGGTATTCTAAGTGGATAGAATCATAAAAATAGAAAATATGGATAGAAAAGATAAAGAGAATTCAAAGCGTAAAAAAAACACTGAAGCCAGTAGAGGATACGATAAAAAGGGCGATGAACAGGAGATTTCGATAGACAAACTCGATGCGACGAATAATCAGGAGATTTCGGCTGAAAAGAAGAAAAACGGGCAAAATACAACCCAAGAATGTTCACCCGCAAAGACGCTTTTGCAAACCCTCTGTGAAGATGAACTGCAGGAACTTCTCAGCGTCAGAGAGAAACTTGACGAACAGTCGAAAATTCTGGAAGAGAAGAAGAGCCTCCTTTCCGAATATGAGGACCTGCTTAAGCGCAAACAGGCGGATTTTGAAAATTATCGTAAGAGAGTCCAGCGGGAATTCGATGATTTTAAAAAATATGCAACCTCTGATCTTGTTCTCGACATCCTGAACGTTATAGACGATTTTGAACGGGCTATCGATTCTGCACGGTCGTCAAAGGATTTCGACACGCTTCTCGAAGGCATCCTGCTTGTGGAAAAACATCTCCGGAACCTTCTCGAGAGCAAGTACGATATCGAGCCTATTGAAACTGTCGGCAGAGAATTTGACCCAATGGTCCATGATGCAATCATGATGGAAGAATCAGAGCAATACAGTGAAGATACAGTGGTAGAGGATTTCCAGAAGGGATATAAACTCCATGATAGAGTTTTGAGACCTGCCAAGGTTAAGGTTGCGAAAGCTGTATCTTCGAACAGTGCGTCAGACGAAAAAACCGATGAAGTAGCGGAATCCTCCGGGAAAGGAGATTAAAAATGGGAAAGATAATAGGAATTGATCTTGGTACTACCAATTCCTGTGTTGCCGTAATGGAGGGCAGTGAAGCAAAGGTAATTACCAATGCGGAAGGGCAGAGAACGACCCCTTCTGTCGTTGCTTTTACAAAGAAGGATGAAGTGTTGGTCGGGCAACCGGCGAAGAATCAGATCATCACAAACTCGGAAAATACTGTCTACTCCATAAAGAGATTTATGGGGCGGCGTTATTCAGAAGTATCAAAAGAGAAGGGGATGGTTCCATATCAGGTTATTCAGGGGAAAAACGGCGATGCACGCGTCAAAGTAAATGCCGGTGAGTTCTCGCCGCCTGAAATTTCAGCCCGTGTACTTCAGAAAATGAGGCAGACAGCTGAGGATTATCTCGGTGAGAAGGTGATCGAGGCAGTCGTTACCGTACCGGCGTATTTTAACGATTCTCAGAGACAGGCAACAAAGGATGCAGGAAGAATTGCCGGCCTCGACGTGAAGCGCATAATCAACGAGCCGACTGCTGCCTCGCTTGCTTACGGCCTGGAGAAAAAGAAGGATGAAAAGATTGCCGTCTATGATCTCGGCGGTGGAACATTCGATATATCGATTCTTGAGCTTGGTGACGGTGTATTCGAGGTCAAATCGACCAACGGCAATACTCATCTCGGCGGAGATGACTTTGACAAACGTGTTATGGACTGGCTGATCGATGAATTCAAAAAAGATTACAGTATCGACCTCTCACAGGATAAAATGGCGCTCCAAAGGCTCAAAGAATCGGCTGAGAAGGCCAAAGTTGAGTTATCAAGCGCCATGTCGACAGACATCAATCTCCCCTTTATTACGGCTGACTCGGGGGGTCCGAAGCATTTGAACTATACGTTGACACGCGCCAAATTGGAACAGCTTCTTGGAGATCTGGTGGAGTCCACGAGGGGACCCTGCGAAAATGCGCTCAAGGATGCAGGCTTGACCGCAAATGATATCGATGAGGTTATTCTCGTCGGGGGTTCTACTCGCATGCCAGCTGTCGTTGAAGTGGTTAAAAAAATATTCAAGAAAGAGCCGAACAAAGGCGTAAACCCTGATGAGGCGGTCGCAATCGGCGCTGCGATTCAAGGTGGTATTCTTGCCGGTGATGTGAAAGATGTTCTTCTCCTCGATGTTACACCGCTTTCGCTTGGTATTGAAACCCTTGGCAGTGTAATGACCAGACTTATCGAGAAGAATACGACAATACCGACTCGCAAGAGCCAGATTTTTTCAACCGCTGCGGACAATCAAACGGCGGTAAGCATACATGTGCTGCAGGGTGAGCGTGAAATGGCAGCACATAACAGAACGCTCGGTAGATTTGACCTTGTCGGTATTCCACCCGCACCGAGGGGTATTCCGCAGATTGAGGTTACATTTGATATCGATGCAAACGGTATCGTTCACGTATCCGCGAAAGACCTTGCCACCGGGAAAGAACAGAAGATCAGAATCGAGTCATCGAGCGGTCTCAGCGAGGATGAAATTAAAAAAATGGTAAGGGATGCCGAAACCCATGCTGAAGAGGACAGGAAGGCAAAGGAGAAGGCTGAATCAGTGAATCAAGCTGACAGCCTTATCTACCAGACTGAAAAGATGCTGAAAGATTACGGTGACAAGATTTCTCCGGATGATCGATCGAACATAGAGAATGAAATTGAGAACACCAGAAAGGCCATGAGTGAAGGCGATGCCGATGCCATAAAACAGGCTGTCGAATCTTTGACACAGGCTTCTTATAAAATCTCCGAATCGATGTATAGGGAAGCGGCGAGCCAACAGGCGTCGCAGCAGGGACAAACCGCAGATACCTCAGAGTCAGGACCGGAGGGAGAGGCTGGGTCACAGCAGAAGGAAGAAGACGTGGTTGACGCCGAGTACGAAGTAGTTGATGATGACAAGAATACAAACAATTAACTATCAAAATTTCTAGCCTCATGACCCCGGACCAAGGAGGTGGGCGAAAGTCCGCCTCCTGTTCAGTTTTGGAGAATCGCTCAAAATGGCACCAAAAAGAGACTACTATGAAATTCTTGGCATTGACAGAAACGCATCAAAAGACGAGATCAAGAAAGCCTACAGAAAACTCGCTGTAAGATATCATCCCGATAAAAATCCAGACGATAAATCTGCGGAAGAGAAGTTCAAGGAAGCAACTGAAGCCTATGAAGTTCTGGGAGATCAAGAGCGGCGAAAAATGTACGACCAGTTCGGTCATGAAGGGGTCAATGCCCAGGCCGGTGGATTCCGAGGATTCAGGAGCAGTTCTGATTTTGAGGACCTGTTTAGCGGATTTTCTGATATTTTCGGATCTGATTTTTTCGAGTCGTTTTTCGGGTTCGGAAATGCTTTCGGCAGGTCGCGGGAAGGCTCTTCACAACAGCGTGCCGCGCGGCAACGTGCCGCACGGGGATCTGACATTCGCTACGATGTTAATCTGAATCTTGAAGAGGCTGCATTCGGCAAAAAAATTGAGATACAGCTCAATAGGTTGGAGCATTGTCGGGAGTGTGGAGGCACGGGCTCAAAAGAGGGAAGCGGCTACGTAAACTGTCCAAAGTGTGGCGGCACCGGGCAAATAACCCGGTCCCAGGGTTTTTTTACCATTGCCTCCACATGCCCCACATGTAGAGGAACGGGAAAGGTCATCAAAGATTACTGCACTGTCTGCAAGGGTAGCGGGCAGGTGAAAAAGAGCAGGAAGATCGTGCTTGATATTGAGCCCGGCGTTGAAGACGGCACCGTTTTGCGTCTCCATGGAGAAGGAAATGCCGGTCAACAAGGTGGTCCGCATGGTGACCTGATCGTTGTTGTTCATCAGAAACCCCATCCCTTTTTCCTCAGAAAGGGGAATGACGTTATCTGTGAAGTACCGATCAGTGTTTTTCAAGCCATACTAGGAGCGGAGATCAAGGTTCCCACTCTTGACGAGAAGATTGTAAAGATCAATATTCCTTCCGGAACTGAGAGCGGAAAAGTGTTCCGGCTGAAAAAGGAGGGAATTCCCTATTTCAAACGATGGGGAAAGGGTGATCAGCTCGTCAAGGTTATCGTTCAGATACCGAAGAACCTTTCATTAAAAGAAAAAAAAGTTTTACACGAGCTTAACACGGTTAGAAAAGATACCGACACACCTTCTCTTCTTCGTGTCAATGACTTCAAGTAACACGCACTGTTTTTCCTGCCTGAAACTTCAGGTGCATGAAATTATTGCTGCTGTCAAGTAACGTACATCACTATTATCTGCAAAGCTGTTAACAAAATTCCATTTTTTTTGGACAAATGCAGTCACAGGGGATATTTTGTAATGTATGTTGTACTTCTATACTTCGTACGTATGCTGTAAAGTACAAATAAATAGAGGAATGGAGTTATGAAGAGGGAGAGACGAATCGAACTGGACAAAAGAATCAGGATAGGGATAATCGGTGTAGGGAAAATGGGAACATATCATGCCAATGTGCTTTCCACCATGGACGATGAAATTGAATTTATCGGCGTGTACGACATTGACGACCGTCGGGCTCAGGAAATATCCAAAAAATACAAAATCCGCGCATACGAGAATATGGAAGACCTGCTCGGTGAAGCAGACGGAGTATGTGTGGCTGTTCCTACAGGCATCCACTACGATATTTCCAAGAAGGCTCTTGATGCAGGTGTTCATACGCTTGTGGAAAAGCCGATTTCAAGAACTATTGAAGAGGCAACCGATCTTGTCAATACGGCTACCACCAATAAACTCATCTTCCAGGTGGGGCATATTGAGCGGTTTAAAGGTGCGGTCGCTGAATTGAAAAAGATTGTGGCGGATCCGTATCTCGTAGAGGCAAGAAGAATCGGGCCCTGGAAGGACAGGGATTGGGATACAGGCGTCGTTCTCGATTTGATGATTCATGATATTGATATTGTTCTGTCTCTGATAAACAGCGGCGTTGTTCACATAGACAGTATCGGCAACCGGGTTAAAAGCAGCTTTGAGGATATTGCATCTGCGGTCCTGCAGTTTGAGAACGGTGCAATTGCGACCATAACTTCAAGCAGATTAAGTGAGACCCGAATCCGAACCATGGCAATATCCCAGGACAAGGCATACATTGTGCTTGATTTTGAAGCGAACGATATAAATATATACAGAGGTTCGTCCGCACGGTTCTTTGTTTCACCGGTTGAAATAACCTATAAGCATGATTCATTCGTCGAACGTGTCCTCGTCCAGAAGGAAAATGCCTTGAAGGATGAGCTGCAGCACTTTATCGATTGTATCTATGAACGAACAGAGCCCATTGTAAGCGGAGAAGACGATATCAAGACCCTTGATATAACTCTCAAGATTATCGGACAGATTGAGAAAAGAATACAAGCATCAGAACAGATGTTCAGCGTATAGAATAGGATTTTTCACAGTAATTCAGTCTTGTATGCACTGAAAAAATGAATTACAATTCGAATTAGGACGGTGAAACAGGATTTGGCTGTTTATCGTTTATAGAGGGTTCAGCCGGCCAAGGGTTTGCGGAACCATGACAGTATCATGTGCAGGTTTTTTACCACAACTCAATTACAGGAGTGAAAAATAATGCACAGAAGAAGACATTTTATTATTGAAGGTAACTTTCAAACACGCTTTATTCTTCGCTTTATTCTTGTTGTTGTTGGAGCGACGCTTCTTTCTACTGCCGCAATTCTTGGACTTTTTTATTTTAAATATCAGTACGGCGGTGCAAATTTCGAGAATATTGTCATTATGGTCACGAGCGAGGGACAAACGGATGTGACCGGTCTTTTTCAGGTTGTCCTCACCCCGCTTATTGCGGCAAATCTATTCGTACTGTGTATCATCGTTCCCTTTTCCCTGTTTTATTCACATAAAATAGCGGGACCTATATACCGGCTCGAGCAGAGCCTGGATTTACTGCTCAGTGGGGATATGGATTTTATTATTACGCTGAGAAAGCACGATGAATTCAAATATCTCGCTGACAAGATGAATGCTCTTATCGATTATATGCGGCGGAATGTCGGCGAGGTCAGGTCGAGCTACAGACTGATTCAGGAAAAGATCGGTAAGATATCGGCAAACCTTCACTCTGAACGGCCCGATGTAGGTTCTCTTAAAAAAGAGATTATGGAATTAGAGCGTTTCTTCACCGAACGCAAGAAACCCTTCAGTTACTGACAGTATTTCCTCTTCGCCGATAACAGCCCTCCCGTGCGCAGGTTTTGATTACCACTGTATTTTTTTCAGGGCGTCACGGGCTGCTATCTTTATACTCCGTCTGAATTTCCCCCGCATTACTTCAATAAGAGGCACAAATCCGTCCCTGTGCCCTATATCACCGAGTGCCTGTACGCAGGCCAGAACGAGCTGGTCGTCAGGTCCTGATGGACTGGATGTTTCAATAGTACGGGTTATTTCCGGGATTGATTTCCGCTGTCCCATTTTGCCGATACCGATAACCACTGAGCTCCTCACAAATACATCAGTGTCGTATCTGAGAGCCTGGTAGAGCTTGGGAAGAACTCGTGTATCTCCGATATTTCCGAGTGCAACTGCACTTGCCGCTCTTACATCCCAGAAGTCGTTAACCACCCTGCCGTTCTGCCTCTCTACATAAAGAGTTCCCTGCTGCAGTCCGAACACGAGTGCATCAATAACGTCCTGATCCTTTGCGCCCATTTCAACCAGCTTGTTTATCGCCCACAGCTTGTTCTCATGAGACCCCTCATAAATGAGCTTTACATAGTCCTCTTTGCCGGGTTTTTCCAGATCACGAAGAAACTGTTCGATGCTTTCCTGTGCTTGAAGCACTCCTGCGCCGAGCACAAAGAGTACTGCAACGATTATAACTATTTTTCTCATTCTATCCCTCCTCCTCTCGCAGGCCTTTCAACCATGTGCCGTTGATTCTGATAAAAGTATGCTGCGGCTCGGGGAATTCCCGGCCCTCAAAAAATACATAAACATAGGCTTTATTCTGGTTGGCGAAAACCACCCGTGATATTTTCAAAGTCTTTATCTGCCCTTTTCTCCTCGTTTCAACAAGAAGGTTGAAAAAAGAATGGAGGTCTGCTGCATCCCACCCGTCATTGTGCAGGTTTTCGGGATTGCCGTACTTCTTTCTGTAATCCGGGGTTAACATGCCCTTCCACCCTTCAAAGTCATCCTTTTCATACATTTCCTCGAGCTTGTTGATAATCTCGAGTATGTTCTCTGCTTCATGTTTTGCTTCTCCAGCGTCAATTGCAGTAGAGACATTATCACTTTCGGGCAGTACGACTTCTATTTTCGAATCCTGTTCGGGGACTGAGATGGTTAATTCTTCCGTGTTTTCCATGTTGGTATTATCGGCGGCAACTTCAGTCCCGGCGGGTTCTTTCTGCTTTATTTCAACCTGAGTTTGTTCCAAAGGCTCCCGGGTGGATTTATGTTCTGAAGGCTTCTCTTCAACACCTGACGGCCCCTGTTGCTGGTAATCAAACTGCACAGATTTTTTTCCTGAACAGCCGGTTATAAAAAGTACCGCACATGCGGTGAGCAGAAGGCACCCTCGTATATTCTGAAATTTATTCATCATTATATAAGGAATTTTAACAACTTCTCCTTTTTTTTCAATATCTTTCTCCTCCTGCGAATAAGGGAGGTGTATCAAACAGTATCTTGATCGATGTTACATAGAAGCGGTCTACATCCTTGACAGGATGTATCCCTGGGGGATCGAATATCGCAAAGTAACTTCGCGAGAAGTTACTTAGAAGATATGCAGTTCAAAATAATACATTCTGTTCACTCCGGCATGTACTTTTACATCATATATTGGGTATTTTTACCCAGCACTCGGTTTGAGCATTGAAGCGTCCAGTGCCGTTCCCTTCTTAATATCTGTTGCTGCTCTCATACAAAGCAGTGTATCGACCTCCTCTGCACCGATGCCCGTGTTCGGCCGTAAGAAAGACAATTTTCTCAGGGTAAATTTTTCTCCGCGTGTAATGTTTCTTGCTGCATATACGCCTCTCCTCGCAAAGACCCTTTCACGTGCCTCCCTGGGGCTCACCTCCCTTTTTTTACTTCCGCTCATTTTTTCACCGGTTCGAATTCTTTCAACGAATTGTTTGAAATGAGGCGGATCGAGGGAATTTCTATGATCCTGCCCCTCCTGGGTACTGTTGAGGGTAAAATGTTTTTCAATAGCCGCGATTCCCTTGCCAATACAAATTATCGATGCCTCTGATTCCATGGTATGGTCGGAAAAACCAATAGGAAGTTTATACCGGCTTTTCAGGGTATCGATGAAATCAAGGTTCAACAGTCTGTCAGGAGGGGGATACAGCATGACACAGTGCATAATGCAAATAAAAGGAGGATGATAGGAGGCAAGTAGCTGTACTGCCCGGTCTATTTCATGCAGTGTAGACGCCCCTGTTGAAATGAATATACCCTTTTTCGTTTCAGCTATTGCTCTGAGGAGAGTCGTATGGGTGATATCGCCGGAAGATATTTTATAGAAAGGTACAAAGGGGTCCAGCATTGCCACCGCTTTCACTGAAAAGGGTGTCGAAAACCAGTGAATACCCACACGGGTTGCCTCTTCGCTGATTGGACGAATCCAACCCGGCTTGAAAGAGATGTGCTCAATTTTATTTATCCAGGTAGAATCAGAAATATTGAGCGCCTTTGCATAGTGAAGAGTGGAGAAGAGTCCTTTTAGTGTGAAGCTCTGAAACTTTATCGCATCCGCACCCGTATCTTTTGCACTCTTAACCATTTTCAGGGCGGTATCGAGATTTCCGTTGTGGTTCGAGCCCGCCTCCGCGACAATGAACACCTTTTCAAACATGCCCTCTCCTTTCAATCGCAGTAGTCATGGTCCATATGAATGCAGTCAGTTTTCGGTCTTTATCCGTATAAAGTACTGTCGTAAATACCTGGATTTTTTCACAACTCCGGGCGAGCGGATAGAATATCCACCTTAATATTGCAGAGAACATGCTGCTTGGCATCGGCAATATATTGAATCTTCCCCCATCACATAGTATACTATGCTACACGGCTTCTATGCGCTCCATGTTCATGCAGAGGGCTATCCTTTTATGTGAAGCTTTACACAAATACGGGTGGAGCATTTTTTTCGGCCCTAACGCATGGCTTGTATCGTGTTTTAGGATCGTTTATTTTATGTATCGGCAGGTTGATAGTACTTCTTATCTTACAAACCCGCGTATAGTTTTATTAGATCACAATCGTTAAGCAGGTGTTAGGGCTTAACTTTTTCGATTAATGCATTTACAAGCCTATTCTCTGCAGCCTTGCATGAAAAGGCCTGAATGAGTGTAATAAGCGGTTTGCATGGTTGAATATTAATGAAGTGTGCCTGTGCATACCGGATATTAAAATAAAAAATGGAAGAGTGAATGAGAACAGCACTGTACCCCGGAAGTTTTGACCCTCCAACAAACGGGCACTGCGATATTATATATCGGGCCGCAAAACTTTTTGATCATTTGATTGTCGCAGTTGCAAAAAACCCGTTTAAAGAAAGTTTCTTCACAGTAGAGGAACGGGTAGCCATGCTCGAAGAGATCGTCCATGATTATGACCATATCACCGTGGGCCACTTTGAAGGACTGCTTGTCGAATACGCCAGTAAGGTAAATGCACTTACAATCATCAGGGGATTGCGGGCCCTTTCGGATTTTGAATACGAATTCGAACTTTCACTCATGAACAGGCACCTCAGTGAGAAGGTGGATACCATCTTTATGATGACCGACGAGCATTACTCATTTGTGAGAAGCTCTCTCGTCCGTGAGGTTGCCCGTCTCGGTGGAAATATCTCCGACAAGGTTCCTCCAGTGGTCGAAAGATATTTAAACCAGCGATTTTCCTGAATTTTCCGCTTTCATTCTGAGAACTGTTAGATTACGGCAATTCAGACACGTAATTTGGAGCAGCGAAGAGTATCTCCAGCCCCGAGGTTCTTTTTATTCGGCAGGTTCTGATCTTAGCCCTTTAATATTTTTATGAAAACTATTATATTTTCAGTGGGATGATTTACGGGTATATTAGCTGTGGCTGATATCTTGATGCTGAATTCAGAAGCGGATAAGGAGTGGTGTGTATGGCGGTACCAAAACAGAGGAAGTCGAAATCAAAAACGAGGATAAGACGCTCACATAATGATAAAGTCACAATAATGAAGCTTGTAGAGTGCCCGCACTGCGGAGAGCTCATGCGACCTCATCGTGTATGCCCCAACTGCGGGTATTACAAGGACAGGGAGATTATTGCGCGAGAGGAAGAGTAAACTGGAATGATTGCAGTTGATACCATGAGCGGTGAAAGCCCGCCTGAAGCCTATATAAAGGGGGCACTGAAGGCAGCTGATGAAGATAATATAAGAATAGGTCTCGTTGGTGACAGTGAGCTTATTGAAACGAGTCTTAAAAAGCTGAAGTTTGAAAAGAGCCGGTTGGTAAAGGTTTTTCACGCCAGTGAAGTAATACGGATGCATGAAATTCCCTCGGTTGCATGCAAAAAAAAGAAGGACGCCTCGATTATGGTGTGTACACGTCTTGTCAGGGATGGCAAGGCATATGGTGTCTGGTCAGCCGGGAATTCTGGCGCAACTCTTGTTTCGGCAATTATGAACATGAAGAAGATCGGAGGTATATATAGACCGGCCCTCGCCTCCTACATCCCGACGGTAAAAGGCCACAGTATGCTCATTGATGCCGGTGTCAATATGGACTGTACACCGGATTACCTCGCCCAGTTTGCGATTATGGGCGAAGTTTTTGCCAATAAAGTCCAGGGGAAGAGCAAGCCGGCGGTGGGCCTGCTCAGCATCGGTGCTGAAAAGTCAAAAGGAAATGAACTTACACTGAAAACCTACGATATATTAAAAAGCCTGGATTTCAATTTCGTAGGCAACATCGAAGGGTACGATATATCTGATGGTGACGTAGATGTCATTGTATGTGATGGATTTACGGGAAACATTGCGTTGAAGGTAACGGAACGGGTTTTTAAGCTCACGTTCGAATTTGTCTGGCAGGAGATGGGGAATCACCTGCTGCAGAGGATAGGTTTTGCACTGGCCTACCCTGCGGTCAGAAAACTGAGTAAAAGAACCGATCCGCGTGAATATGGGGGCGCTCCCCTGCTCGGATTGAACGGAAGCCTCGTCATCGGACATGGTGCGTCGGATGCACTTGCTGCGTATAACGGCGTACAGATGGTAAATAACCTTGTAAAAAACAAGGTGAGTGATCTTATTGAACGCCGTCTGACGAAGTTTGGATTGGACAAAAAACCGGGTGTCCAGCAGGATACCTGAAAAAACTCCGAAAGAGTCTCCCGGATTAACACATGCCGCATTAAAAATCCCTCATCAGAGGTAAATCCCTGAACATCCCGTTTTAAAAATATACTTGCTCTCAAAGAAGGATTTTATCATATTAAGACAGTTATTTTTTGAAAGCGGCGAAAGTCCTTGGCAGGATGTATCCTTGGCAGGACTAGGTATTAAACCATAACTTAATCGAAATAACTTAAAAGCACATACAGGAAAGGTGATACATGAGCGTTGCGAATATTATGATAAAGAGCACTGGAATGTATGTCCCGGAACGGGTGCTGTCAAATCATGATCTTGAAAAGATGGTCGAAACATCGGATGAGTGGATAACAACGAGAACCGGGATACGAACGCGCCATATTGCCGCCGATGACCAGGCTACATCCGATATGGCAACAGAGGCGGCAAAGATCGCGCTGAAAAAGGCCGATCTGAAAGTGCAGGACCTGGATTTAATTATTGTGGGAACCGTGTCTCCGGATATGTTCTTTCCAAGCACAGCATGTCTTGTGCAGAGCAAGCTTGGTGCCGATCATGCCGCGGCATTTGATCTCAATGCAGCGTGTTCAGGCTATATCTACGCACTGGTTATAGCATCACAGTTTCTTAAAAATGGAAGTTATAAGAATGTTCTGATTATTGGAGCGGAAAAACTCTCGAGCTTTCTCAATTGGGAGGATAGAACAACCTGTGTTATTTTTGCCGATGGAGCAGGCGCGAGTGTGGTGCTGCCTTCGGACGGCAGCAGCAAACTTCTTGCGTTCGATATGGGGGTTGACGGTTCATGGGGTGATCAGCTCAATGTGCCTGCAGGAGCATCGGCACTTCCGGCTTCGGAAGAAACAGTCAGAAAAAGACTGCACAGTATAAAGATGAATGGAAACGCGATATTTAAGGTCGCGGTAAATAAAATGCGGGAGACTTTCAATATTTCCATGAAAAAGGCGGGGCTTTCCGTGGAAGACATATCTCTGGTCATTCCGCATCAGGCAAATGTCAGGATCATCGAGGCGCTTCGCAGCTTTTTAAAGCTTCCGAAGGAGAAAGTCTTTATTAATATAGACAAGTATGGAAACACCTCTTCCGCGAGTATACCAATTGCGTTTTCTGAAGCTGAGCAGCAGGGACTCATCAAGCGGGGAGATATCATCGGTTTCGCCGCTTTCGGCGGAGGGCTGACCTGGGCCTCTGCAATCATCGAATATTGAAAAAGCCTGTTTAATCTGACGTTGTATGGGGATTATCTAAGATGCCGGAAGGCTCGATTTTCTTTGGTTTGTTGTGGAAATACTGTTACATTTCCAATTCTGAAAAATATGTCGAGACACTGGAGCGTACAAACAGTGAGCTCATGCCTGCATTGATATAGGGTATTTTTTCTATGGAGAAATTTGCGTATCTGTTTCCCGGCCAGGGTTCTCAAAAACCCGGTATGGGCAGGGAATTCTACGAAACTCATGAATCGGCGCGTAAAATTTTTGAACGTGCCGATAAGGCGCTTGATGATTGTTCAGTCACTCAGCTCTGTTTCGAATCGGATGCTGATGAACTGAAAAAAACCGAAAATACGCAGCCTGCTCTTTTTACTGCTTCATCCGCAGTATACAGGGTTCTTGCAGAAGAGGGATTCAATGGTACGGTTTTTGCCGGCCATTCGCTCGGAGAATACACCGCGGTGTATGCGGCCGGTTTCCTGAGCTTTGAAGACGCTCTCAGAATCGTTCGCAAAAGGGGCTTTTTAATGCGCGACTGTGACCCGGGGCAGAAGGGTGGTATGGCCGCGATTATCGGGATCGATACAGATACGATCGCCGGGGTGTGCGAAGAGGTGGGTGATGTTTTTCCGGCGAACATGAACAGCCCATCGCAGGTTGTTATATCGGGTGTGAAGGACCGGGTTCAAACGGCTATGGACCGGCTGAAGGAAAAAGGGGCAAAAAAGGCCGTTATGCTAAACGTCGGTGGTCCCTTCCACTCTCCTTCGATGAAAAATGCGGCTGAAGAATTGAAAGAGGAGCTCGGCAAGGTTCAGTGGCGTGCAGGCAGTGGAAAGGTCATATCCAATGCAACAGCCCAGCTGACTGATGATCCGGATGAAATACGAAACAACCTCGTCACACAGCTGTTCCATCCGGTGCTGTGGATGCAATCCATGCAAAGACTTGTGTCTGCCGGTTATATTCATTATATTGAAGCAGGACCCGGTTCGGTTCTCAGGGGCCTCTTCAGGGCGATCGATAAAGATGCCAGGGTCTTTTCGGTTGCAAAACCTGATGACATTGTTACATTAAAGGAGTGAGTAAAACCGCCGGTAAACGGCATTATTCGTCCGGATAAAATCGAGGAGCGCTATGGACCTCAAAGACAGGGTGGTTCTGATTACAGGTGGTGCCCGTGGAATTGGCAAGGAAATTGCCGATGTCTTCGCCGATGCAGGTGCCGATATTGTTCTCGGTGACGTTGACAGGGAAGGTGTGAAAGCGGCATCTGAAGATATTAAAAAATTCAATGTTCGTACACAGGGGTATTATCTTGACGTAAGCAGCCTTGAATCGGTTGAAGAGACAGTAGGAAATATCGTTGACAAATTCGGCAGCCTGGATATACTCGTGAATAATGCCGGCATTACCAGGGACAACCTGATCATCCGGATGTCTGTTGATGACTTCGATCGGGTTATATCTATTAACCTTAAAGGAGCGTTTAACTGCACGAAGATAGTATCCCGAGTCATGATGAAAAAACGTGCGGGACGGATTATAAACATAGCTTCTGTCATAGGAATCATTGGAAATGCCGGCCAGGCGAATTATGCAGCCTCGAAGGCAGGGCTTATCGGGCTGACAAAATCATCTGCGAAGGAGTTCGCGTCTCGAAACATAACAGTCAATGCAATCGCACCTGGTTTTATTCAGACCGAGATGACCGGGGAGCTTCCCGAAGAGGTGCAAAAGAAGTACCTCGAGGTTATCCCGCTGAGAAGAGGCGGTACTCCTCGGGATGTTGCACATGCAGCACTTTTTCTTGCATCAGATTACTCGTCCTATATCACGGGGCAGGTTATCGTCGTTGACGGTGGTATGGTAATGTGAAGTACTTTTAAAAATTTGGAAATGAGCAAGGGGGATTTCGTATCAATGAGTACACTTGACAAAGTAAAAGAGATTATTGTTGAACGTCTGAGCGTTGACGAAAAGGACGTTGTTGAAGGTGCGTCTTTCATAGACGATCTGGGGGCCGATTCGCTGGATACGGTTGAGCTTGTTATGGCTCTCGAAGAGGAGTTCGGCCTCGAGATTCCGGATGAAGAAGCGGAGAAGATAGCAACTGTGGGCGATGCGGTGAAATATATCGAATCACACAAGTAGGGAGTGGATGTGGTAAGAGAAAGAAGAAAAGTAGTAATAACCGGAATGGGGGTTGTTTCCCCCGTTGGTATCGGAATCGAAGCGTTCTGGCAGAATCTCGTGCAGGGGAAAACCGGCATCTCCAAAATTACACTGTTCGATGCAAGTGTTCTCGACGTACAGATAGCCGGGGAGGTTACCGATTTTGATCCGCTCGACTATATGGACAGGCAGGAGGCCAGGAGAAACGACCGGTTCACCCAGTTTGCAATGGTTGCGAGCGATCAGGCGGTAAAAGATTCCGGTATCGACTTTGATAAAATCGATCGCTACCGTGTCGGCGTTATTATCGGGTCCGGTATTGGTGGTCTCAAAACGCTTATTACACAGCGTGATCTGTACGTTAACAAGGGGCCGAAAAGAGTAAGCCCCTTTTTAATTCCGAACATGATAGCCAACATGGCGAGTGGAGTCGTATCCATCAAGCACCAGCTTCACGGCCCCAATATGTGTGTTGTGAGTGCCTGTGCATCATCTAACCATTCGATCGGCGAGGCCTTCAAGTATATAGAGCGCGGTGATGCCGATGTCATGCTCTGCGGCGGCGCGGAAGCGCCGATTGTCGATCTAGGTATCGCAGGGTTTATATCGATGAAAGCCGTATCGACACGTAATGATGAGCCTGAAAAGGCCTCTCGACCGTTCGATAGGGGCAGGGACGGTTTCGTCATAGGAGAAGGGTCGGCGATTATGGTTATCGAGAGCGAGGAGCATGCACTCAGCCGGGGGGCTCGCATTTACGCCCGGCTTGCCGGATACGGCGCCAGTGCCGATGCGTATCATATTGCCGCCCCTGCAGCTTCAGGTAAAGGAGCGTATAGATGTATGAAGAACGCCATTGACGATGCCGGGCTTGATGCGACCGATATTGAATATATAAACGCCCACGGTACGTCGACTCCCGTCGGAGATAGATCTGAGGTTGCCGCAGTAAAGAACCTGTTCGGTGAACATGCCTACAAAGTGAAGATAAGCTCAAACAAATCAATGATCGGGCATCTTTTGGGCGCAGCCGGCGGAGCTGAGACAATTGCCACAATACTTACCCTGCGCGAGGGTGTTATCCCGCCCACCATAAATCTCGACGATCCGGAATTCGATCTTGATTTCGTACCCAACGAGAGTGTTCACCGGGATGTCAGCTTCGCGATAAATAATTCCTTTGGTTTCGGCGGTCACAATGCATCGCTTGTCATCACTCGGTATGACGAGAAGTAAAAAAGGCATTTCCCGAGAGAGGATTGAAGCCCTATCGGAGTTTCAGGCAAAGATAGGTATACGCTTCAAAAACCTTGCCCTTCTGAATACGGCACTGTCGCACAAGTCCTACGTCAATGAGCTTGAAGAAAACCTGGAAAACAATGAAAAACTGGAGTTTCTCGGGGATGCGTTCCTCGGTATGGTGATAAGCGACACACTATACAATCAGAAACTCTATTTCAAAGAGGGATCGCTTGCCAGGATTAAGTCCTATGTCGTGAGTGAGTCGACCCTTAACAGGGTCGGCAGGGAGATGGGTATCGAGAAATATATTCTTCTGGGGAAAGGAGAAGAAAAATCCGGCGGCAGGTCCAGAACCTCTCTAATCGGAGACGGTGTCGAGGCGGTTCTTGGTGCGTACTATCTGGATGCCGGTTTCAAACAGGCACGAAGGCTAGTTGACCGGTATTTTCTCAAGGAAATACTGTGGGTCGAGGAGAACAAGCATGAGAAGGATTATAAATCCATCCTGCAGGAATATACGCAGAAAAAGCATAAGACCGTGCCCCGGTACCGGGTAATGAACACTGAGGGTCCGGATCATAAACGTAAGTTCTATGTGAATGTGTATGTACAAGACCGTACCTTCGGACCCGGTGTCGGGGAAAGCAAGAAAAAGGCCGAACAGGGCGCTGCTGAAGCTGCACTGAGCAAGTTGAGGAAAAAAGGTCTTCGCGACCCGAATATTGAGAGGGTTACAGAACCGGGAAAAAAAAGGCAGAGGGCAGGCGGATTTGTTCGAAAGGGTAAAAGATCAAAAAATAGCCGTACAGATGCTCACCCATGAACTTCAGGGGAACAGGCTTCCCGGAACGCTTCTTTTTTACGGTCCCGACGGTGCCGGTAAATTTCTTACTGCAGTCGAGCTTGCGCGCGTCGTGAATTGTGAAGAAGACGGTTCAGCGGTGTGCGCCTGCCGGTCCTGTACAACGATTAAAAATCTCATATCTAAAAACCTTTTTATCATTTCGCGTGCCAATCTGACAAATATATTTCATCTGTGGTGTAATTGTGGCGTTGAAGAGAGAAACCTGCCCTATTTTCTAAGAGATATCAGACGTCTCACCCTCAGCTTTGCAGATGAAACGAGGTACCAAAAAGAGATACAGTCCCTGGGCGATGCTCTTCTGCATCCGGATGCGCTTGTCGATGATCCGGAAAAAATAATCGAAACCGCCCTTTCCATGCTGAACAGCTCAAAAAAGCGGGTGATTGGTATCGATAGAATACGGGAAGTTCAGAAGTATCTGTCTCTGCGAGGTGAGGAAAAAGCAAAATTTGTCATACTCGATGGGGCGGAGTACATGACCGAGGAAGCGGCCAACAGCTTTCTGAAGATTTCTGAAGATACTCCGGAACATGCGGTGATAGTGCTTACGGCTCTGAAAAAAGAATATCTGAAGGAAACGATCCTCTCCAGATGCCGAGTATATAGATTTGTTTCTCTTGCCGAGAATACCGCCGCGGCCATAAGAAAGCATATTTTTCCGATGTGCGCAGAAAAAAGGCCCGATGATACCAAAATGAGAATGGAATCCTATTATGCAAAACTTGCTGCATCCGACATGCATGCCGGGTTAGGAGTGATAAGGGAGATATCGGATAACGGGGATGCAGGCATATTTTTCGACTTTATTATCGGTCTGCTTGCAGAGCAGGTTCGCTCCCGGAAGGATATAGATATCGCACAGCTCGATGCGATTCTACGTCACCTCAATAGGGCATCATTTCTTAAAAAGGGAGTGTTTGTGCATCACATGAACGTTCAGCTTGCACTTACTGATTTCCTGTTGAATGACATTCCCGATATCATTGCGTCTCAGTTATAACAGTTGAACCAGGTTCGACCAATTATTTTACTGATGTTCAGCCGGATATACGCTGCCGTTTATTCCTGAGATCCACTTCGGTTTTTCGTCCCGCCTCAATATCCTGCAGCATCGATCCCGACAGTAACGGCATATAACATCTTGTCCATTCCATAGATGGAGCCGATATACTCTTCACTCTCAAGACCATTCATTCTGGAAAAATAAGCACCCATTGCTCCTGCGCCAAGGATTGCTACTTTTTTGATTT
>CAYSRJ010000002.1:109676-125821 GCA_964433545.1 uncultured Spirochaetota bacterium
CTGGAAAAATAAGCACCCATTGCTCCTGCGCCAAGGATTGCTACTTTTTTGATTTCTCGCATTTATTATTCCTTTTTCCATTTTAAAGAAAAGATATCTTCTTTTTTGTTCTTTTTTGATCTATTTTCATATTATAGCACACTGCTGGCCAATTTTGATCAACCATGTACAGGTTTTGCTCAACTGTGACCATGGAATACAGCAACATAGCCATACGGCATGGCGCATGATTAAACGTTTGGTATCCACACCTTTAACTCAGTCAGCGCGGTTGATGAGGTTAGATACGTGTCTTCATGTACCTGGAATCTGTGCTGTATCTGTTCAAGCAGCCTGTGTAGCGACCATAACTCGACTTTATCTTTCCGCATGGACGGATTGTCAGAAACGTGCCCCCACATGTGCTGTAATGCATTCCGAAGGCCCCCAACAGTAGGGGGCTTTCTCAGCAGTTCAGTAAGAAGCTTTGCCAATTCAGAAAAGTTCTCATGAGCCTTCAAACTTGAGACGGCCTTGCCCAAATCTCTGTATAGGTTTACATCGCGGGCAAGAACAGAGTATTTATGTTGGCCCCATAACTGCTGTGCATTTTTTGGCAAAGGGATACGGCCCTGTTTCTTATGGCGGTACTTGGCTTCGAGTAGTTCAAACTGCCGGAAGGGCTCATCAATATATCTTTCAGGCCATAGGCCGTTTTTAGCGCGGAGTCTTACGGGTGACTGTTCAACGTAGCCTCTCAGGGACATTTCAGCCGAAAGAAGCTGATGACGTTTCCCGAGCGCCCATCCATAACCAATCCAGCGAACTGTTTCCGGATGCCTGGAATAACCTTTTTTCCTGTTTACAAGTATCGATACGATTCCATGGAGTTCACGATGCTCGCCAAGGAGGCTCTGTCGATTCAAGTAACCCGGGTTGATGTCCCAAACTCGCATATAGACCGTCTTCGTGTGAGTGCCTTGCCCACTGGTGCCGGTGCTTTTTCACCCGCTTTACCGGCCCCTTTATTAAACTTGTGCTTAAAAAAACTAGGTTTGCTGAGTCAGCGCCGCTACAATGCTTTCTGTCACCCGGAATGACTTATTATATGCTTTTTTGTCACTTCGATACAACAAACTCCAAACGTTTCATCCCGGTATTAATTTTACCCTCTTGGTCAGGGGGATTTATCTGAAGATACTTTTCAGTTATTGAACTAATGAATTTTTCTCGTAATTCTATGGGGATACAATGGATATATGGCAACCATGTGGTACGAAACCATCCTTTAAATTTTTCTTCATTTTCGTGAATCATACTTTTTTTCTTGAGTTCCAGGCTAGCAATAATAAATCCTGCATTTTGGAGCAAAGGCTCGTATTCTTCCGGTGAATAGAAACTATATGGAAAGGAAAAATTTATAAAATATCTTTTCCATTCATCTTTTTTCATAATTTCATTAACGGCCTCGATAACCTGAGATGCATTGCCTTTGCCTCCCATCTGGATAACAACCCGTCCACTTTTTTTTAGAGATCGATATATTCCTTTCAGGACAGGCCTGTGGTCAAGCACCCAGTGAAGAACTGCATTGGAAAAAATAACGTCAAATTCCTGACAGAATGACAATTCTCTCGCGTCCTGCTTGAGAAATGAAAGATTCGGGTGTGTGCTATTGGGAAATTTTTCCTTAGCGAGAGAAATCATTTCCGCAGAGTTATCAATGCCCACCACAGTGCCTGCTTTAAGACAAGATGCTATTTCGGCGGTGATTTTGCCATCGCCGCAACCAATATCGAGTAAAGATTCACTGCCCCTCAAGTTGATCCTGGAGATTAATTCCTTAGCCCATTTCTGTTGAGCGTTTGAATGTTTGGCATAATCACTCGCATCCCAATGGAATTTCATTCCTTTTGTTCTCTTTTCATTATTCTTATAAATATTGGAGTTAGACGCCTAACGTGTGTTTCAGGGGTCGGACCGTCACCCTTTGGAATAAAAAACGCCGTTTCCGACAAATTATTTTCTGATGAAATTGATTGCATTAACTCATCAGGCAACCATTTTTTTAGTGGACAAATAGCTGCCGGGTTGCCTTCAAATAATTTCGATGCAAATGCATCTATCTGGTATAGTGATAGTTCCATTCTTTTTCCTTAAAGAATATAAGGTTGCGTTGAGCTGGGAGGCTACGTTGCCTCCGAATCAGCTCGAATACGTTGCCAAGTATAAAAAGGCTATTTCCTGAAAAAAACATTGTCAAGTGGAATTAGCTTCCGACGGTAATCTTCTATTTATAATCTTCTACGAAATCCACGACATCTACCGCTTCACAAAAGCCGGCAACTTTATCTCCTGCGCACGGCTGGTGAAGTGTGCTCACATGTCAGCAGACAAGCGCAGAACATGTATACCTGCGGTATATAATAATGGGTGATTGTAACATAATAAGCCAGTTGAACATGAAAAATCTGAATCACAAATGCCAAGCCTACGAGCAACAGCGGCTGCAGCTGTGCTACTACAACCGGTTTACATAAAACTTTATAGAATAATTCAATTTATGTCAAGATTTAGAAAAATTACTTGACATAGCTCAGAGTATTGCAGCCTAATTATTAAAATAGTATTATTATTTTATGGAAGTTTAATTGGAAAATATTTATGTTACAGGCATTTCAAGCTTATTTATCATACGTGGGACGAACTGGAAGGCGAGACCCGTACATCGCTTCGCCTGAATGAGTGTATGAGTCTCCGAATAAAGGATGTTGACCTGGAGCAGAATATGGTTATTGTTAGGTCAGGAAAAGGAGATGAAGGCAGGAGAACGGTCTTGCCGGATAGGCGAAAAATGATTTAATTCATTAAGAATATTGTATAATAGAAAAACACTATTCAGGAAAAAACGATGCGTAATTCCGGATTCATTCAGAAGGTCTATGAAAAGATAGACAAACTCGATCATACGAAGATAAGGGGTATCATTGCCAAGCTTTCAACCGAGAAGGAGTTGTATAAGCTGGTATTCGACTCCATGATCGAGGGTGTTATCGTAACCAACAGCGAGGGAAAGGTGCTTCTCATCAACCGTGCGATGGAGGAGTTTATTTCTGTTCCAAAAGGACGGTTGTACTCTCAGGATATCTCCGACTGGCATTTCGATCCGGAGATCAGGGGTGTTCTCGACAGTGCGCTTTCCAGTAAAGAAAAGGTGCTCGAGAGGGAGATCCATCTGAACAGGACGGACAAGACTTTTTCAATGAGTGTGCTGCCGCTTTTGAGCAACGGTGAACCTGAAGGGCATATCATCATATTCGTCGATATCACGGAGAAAAAAACTAAGGAGATTCAGCTCCGACAGGCGGAGAGCCTCGCTGCATTGACTACTCTGTCCGCCGGAGTCGCCCATGAAATCAAGAATCCGCTCACCTCGATCGATATACATATACAGCTTTTAAAAAAGGAGATAGCGAAACTCGATGAAGAGCAGTCGAGGGATATGAAGAACCTGCTTGTCATTGTCAAGGAAGAGATCGATCGTCTAAACTCAATTGTTCAGGATTTTCTCTTTGCGGTACGGCCTATGAGTATGAGCTTTGAGCGTGAGGATATTAATGCGATTATCGAGGAGCTCGCGGAGTTTCTCAAATATGAGCTGATAGAAAAGGAGATCAAACTCGTGCTCGAGCTTGAAAAGGACCTTCCTCTCGTAATAGTGGATCAGAAGTATCTGAAACAGGCTCTGTTGAATATCATAAAAAACTCTATTGAAGCGATACAGAAAAATGGTGAGATACGCATAAATACACAGGTCAACAGTGACGATGATGTTGTTGTTCAGGTGTTTGACAACGGAGGGGGCATTTCCGAAAGTAACATCGGGAAGATATTCGAACCCTATTTCACCACGCGAAAGTTCGGAACCGGCCTCGGACTCGTTATCGTATACAAGATAATCAAAGAGTTCGGCGGAGATATAAAGGTTAAAAGTGAGGAGGGCAGGGGTACAGTTTTCACCATAACGCTGCCGGTTCTCGAGAAGAAGAAAAAGCTACTGACCTATGAGGAGAGAGATGAAAGCCAGGCTGTTAATCGTTGATGATGAAAAACATATTCGTGAGGGGCTCGAAAAGGCGCTCAGGCCGGAAGGCTTCGATGTTGTCCTTGCCTCCGACGGGCAGGAAGCGCTCGAAAAACTCGAAGGAAATGATATAGACCTGATAATCTCTGATCTGAAGATGCCACGCTTATCGGGCGAGGAGCTCATAAAAGAGATACAGGGACTTTATCCCAATGTGCCAATAATCATTCTGACAGGACACGGAACGATAGAGAATGCAGTGGAAGCGATGCGGACTGGAGCCTATGATTTTCTCACCAAACCGCTTAATATCGACAAACTCTCTCTTATTGTAAAGCGGGCTCTGGAAAATTCATCGCTCAAACAGCAGAATGTCGAGTTGCTCAAGCAGCTTGGAAAGAAATACTCCTACGAAAATATAATCGGAAAGAGCGCGCCGATGAAGAAGGTGTTCGAGATCATCGAGCTCGTTGCTCCTTCCCGTGCGAATGTTCTGATATACGGCGAGAGCGGGACAGGGAAGGAGATGATTGCGGACGCCATTCATCACAACAGTCCGAGGAGAGACAAGCCCTATATAAAAGTCCACTGTGCGGCGCTTCCGGAAACCCTGCTGGAAAGCGAGCTCTTCGGACATGAAAGGGGAGCGTTCACCGGTGCTGTTTCGAGAAAAAGGGGGCGGTTCGAGCTTGCAAATCTCGGGTCCATCTTTCTCGATGAAATCGGTGAAATCAGCCTGCAGATGCAGGTGAAGCTGCTTCGAGTCATTCAGCAGCGTGAATTCGAGCGTGTCGGAGGAGAGGAGCCTATCAAGGTCGATGTACGGATTATTTCAGCGACAAACAAGAACCTGAAAGAGGAAATTGCGGAAGGAAATTTCAGGGAGGACCTCTACTATCGGCTCGACGTGGTGTCGATACTGGTGCCGCCGCTTAGAGAACGCAGGGATGATATCCCGCTTATGGTTCACAAATTCATGGAAGAATTCGCAAAGGAAAACAACAAGGAAATTGAGGGCATCACCAACGGCGCACTGCAGGCCTTGATGGGATACCGATGGCCGGGGAATGTCCGGGAATTGAGGAATGTAATCGAGAGTATCGTGGTGCTGACAAAAAGAAAAACCATTTCCGAAGAGGATCTTCCGCCGTATATTCTTGATAAGGATGAGCAGTCCGCTCTGAAGGTGCTGGCGGGAATGAGTCTCGCAGAGACGGAGAAGCGGTATATACTGTTTACACTGCAGAACGCGGGAGGAAACAAGACAAAGGCCTCGGAAATTCTGAAAATTGGGCGGAAAACTCTGCACAGAAAGCTCGCGGAATATGGAATTGCTTGAAAATCGTGTTATATGTATACAGTTTTATGCGAAAATTGTAATATAGTATCATTTTGACACAAATATTTCCGAACAATAAAAAGCGGTAAACGTGTTATTATTATTTCTTATATATTAATCATTTAAACCATCCTATTTTTCCTTTCGTGGTATGATAATTGCAGTATTATTGGGAAGAACTCAATAATGCCCGTTTTAAAAATCAATAAAAGTATTGTACGGCCAAAAGGGAGGAAATTCTATTGTCAGTTGAGAGACAGTATGCAGATTTCGGCTCGAGTCTCGATGTAAGCTCGCTGTCGGTTTATTTGCGGGAGATCAACAAAATACCTCTTCTTACCAGGGATGAGGAAGTTCATCTTGCGCAAGATGCGAGGGACGGCAGCCAGGATGCGAAGGACAAGCTTATTCAGGCGAATCTTCGGTTCGTGGTGAACGTGGCGAAGAAGTATCAGAACCAGGGCCTAACCCTAAGCGATCTGATCAGTGAGGGAAATCTCGGCCTTATTACCGCGGTCGATAAGTTCGACGTCGATAAAGGATATCATTTTATCTCATATGCGGTGTGGTGGATCAAGCAGTCAATTTTAAAGGCGATTTGCGAGAAGTCCAGGATGATCCGTCTTCCGCTCAACAGGGCTAATGAGCTTCTGCAGATAGAAAAAGTGAAGAGAGAGATCAGCAGCAATAAGGACGGTGAAGCCGATATCGACGAAATCGCGGATTTTCTCGATATGGACAAGAGCAGGATTACGGACCTTATCAATGCATCCAAGGAGTTTGTCTCTCTCGAGACACCACTTTCCTCAGACAAAGACGCAAATACCATATCGGACCTCATGGAAGATACCAAAGGCGCAGACCCGGAAGAGGTCCTTATTGACAGAACGTTGCAGGAATCGATTGAGCAGGTCCTGTCGACCCTTACAGCAAAGGAATCGGATGTTATTAAGTACCGGTTCGGACTCAATGGGGAGCGGCCGCACTCTCTGAAGGAGATCGGTGATAAGTACAATCTGACCAAGGAACGTATCAGGCAGATTGAAAAGAAGGCTATAAGCAGGCTGCGGCATCCTTCACGTAGCCAGAAACTGAAAAGCTATGTGAGAGATTGAAGAAGCAACGAAAAAGCCAGTAAGCGTTTAAAAGCGGCGTTGGCCGCTTCGCGGCCGAGTATCAAAACGTAACGTGCTCGAAGTTACTTAGAAGACGATACAAAGCCCCCGAAAGGGGGCTTTTTTTAAAATTTTGGGATGAGCGGAATGAGGTTTGATCCGCTGATGTAGCCTCGTGTCAGTTAGAACAGATTGAGCTGGCCGTCAACCTTTTGCTGCCTGCGGTTGAAGGTAATTTTGTTCTTTTCGAACAGCTCGTCCTCGATGGCATCTATAAAGGGACTTCTTTTAAGATGCAGCTCTCTGCCGAACAGGCGGCGTTTATTTGCATGGCTGAGGAAGAGGAATTTTTTCGCCCTCGTCATTCCCACATAGAGAAGTCTCTTCTCCTCATCCGGGTTGCTTTCCTGGCTACTGAATATTGAATAAGGGAGAAGGCCGTCCTCACATCCAATAATTATCACGCATTGGAACTCGAGTCCCTTTGCGGCGTGAAGGGTCAGGATGGAGACTCTCTCTGAATTTTTTCGATACAGGTCAGAGCCCTCCACCAGGTCGGTGAACTGAAAAAAGGCGTCGAAGTCATTTTTGAACTCCCCGCACAGGTCGTAGAGCAGGGTAAAAACCTGCCGGTTTTGTTTTACAGGCGTTTTGGAATAAAGATCAGCCGTACGGGAGGCTGCTTTCTGCACAGAGCTGCCCGGTTCGAACAGGTCGGTAAGTTGGTCTGCTTCTTTGAGTATACCTCGTTTTTTGAGGCGTTTCTGAAGCAGGGGTTGTTCCGGGTGCACTGCGAGCTTCAACAGATCGATTACGGAGCGAATCGGTTCTTCCCGGTAGAAGGGTACGTTTTTCACACTCTGAAAAGGTATGCTGTGGTTGTTGAAAGCAATCTCCACCTCCTTCATCTGCTCTTTGATCCTGCAGAGCACCGCAAAATCTGAGAGGCTTTCAATCTCTCTTTCTCCCTTCCCCTGAGAAATACTGCTGTCCATGGAAAAGAAACGAAGCCCTCCAATCATCCGTTCAACGGTTCGCGCAGCCCATTCCGCCTCACTCCGGTCTGAGTTGTGCTCGACAATATGCAGCTTTACCCCGGTGTCCACGCCATTGAGAAGACGCTTGCTTTTGCCTCTTTTTTGTAGTATAGACGTGGATGCACCGAGTATAAAATCGGAGCATCGATAGCTGGTTTTAAGATTGTAAAGGACTGCGTCCGGGTAATCCTGCATGAAACGGTGTATAAGCCCTGCGTCAGCTCCTCTGAAACCATATATTGCCTGATCGGGATCACCGATTACAAAAAGATTTGAACCGGTGAAGGGCATGAGCATCCGTATCAACCGGTACTGTGCACAGTTTATGTCCTGGTACTCATCAACGAGCATCCAGCGGTATTTTTGCCGGTACGCTGAAAGGATTTCAGCATCGCTGTTGAAGAGCAGCACGGCAAGGGAGACGAGATCGTCAAAATCGAAGGCATTATACTCCCTCAGCAGCTCCTCGTACCGGGAATACACGCGTGCAGCGGTTTTATCCTTCATATAATCCGGCAGAAGGAGGTTTCTTTTCGCCTTCGCAATTGCGAAGGAAATATCTGAAATTTCCTTTTTGTCTGCCGCTTGGGCGATGAGCTCTTTCCTGCCGTCTTCATCGAGAATGGTTAACGGCATTGATCTGCCTGTTTTTCCGATATTCCTGCTTACAATATCCAGGCCGATAGAATGAAACGTACATATTTCGGGGGAAGAACCGCCATCAAGCAGCACAACGAGACGCCGTTTCATTTCATCACATGCCCTGTTAGTAAATGTAACAGCAAGAATTGATTCTGGGTCGGTGCCGTTCTGGATAAGGCGGGCTATCCTTCCCGTGAGCACCCTTGTTTTACCCGTTCCGGGCCCAGCGATGATCAGCGCGGGGCCGGTTTTGTGCTGCACTGCCTCAAGCTGCTGCGGGTCGAGGCCAGGGAACATACGATCGATTGCTTTTTTATTTTCAGGTTGTTCTTTTCCAAAAATCTCTCTGGCCACTTCTTCTTTACCACTTGCCGTTTCGTGTGCATACTGGTCAAAGATAGAATCCCCGTCAACATCACTCCCATAGTGAAAAGTTGGCGCATCCGGATTATTATCCGGGTCCGGCTCCCCTGTTTCTGCAGTTGTATCCTGTAAACGTTTGGAAAGGGCTGCCGTTGGAGGTATCTCCTGTGAAAACAGCAGATGTTCAGGTGTAAATGATTTGCCCTTGGCCTTCCCGAATACCTGTATTTTTCCGAATTCTCCGTCATAACCCTCCGAAATAAACACATCCCCCGCGCGCATGCGTCCTATTCCTTCAGCAAGCAGATCCCCACCGAACGATCGAATGTCATCGACAGGAATATAGAGAAGAATCCCAAGTTCCGGGCCTCCCCGGTACATGAGGGAATCATACATGGTCTGAATCTTTTTTGATCCGGGGCCGACACCGGTTATTTCAGACAGTATCTCCTTGAGCGGTATCAGTGAGTAAAAGGGCGTTTTATCCCCGCCCGGTTCTCTTCTATCTGCGAGCTGAACAACGCGGCTCATTACCCCGACCGTCATCCTCTTGCCGCACACGGGGCATTTGAATCCCGTTTCCAGAGATTCGGACGGGGACATTCTTACCCCGCATTTTCTATGCCCATCGTAATGGTACTTTCCCTCCTGCGGAAAGAATTCAACGGTCCCTTTGAATCCCCGGCCTTTCTCCTTCATTGCACCGATTATTGCGTCATAGTTCAAAGCGGTGTCGAACAGGTTTGCCTCGCGGCCGAGCTTTTCCGGTGAATGGGCGTCGGAGTTGGAAACGAGCGTATACCTGTCGAGAAAACTGCACAGCCGGTTCATGGGCGGGTCGGATGAGAGTCCGGTTTCAACCGCATGGATATGGTTGGAGAGATCACCGTAACATTCCTCGATTGAATCGAACCCAGATTGAGCCCCAAGTGCGGAGAACCATGGTGTCCAGATATGGGATGGGACAAAGAAGCATTGTTCTGAGCTTTCGAGTGCGATTTCGAGCATGTCACGAGAATCTAGTCCGAGTATTGGTCTGCCGTCGGACGTTATGTTGCCGATATTACCCAGTCTACCCTGTATCTTTTTTACGGTTGAAAAATCCGGTGCAAATATAAGGTTGTGCACCTTACGAACCCTGTCTCCCTTTTTATAGATGCTGCTGATCTCAGCGGTAAGAAGAAAGCGGACATCATGTTCGGGCAGGTGCACATCGGCCCGCCTTCTGTACTCTGATTTGAGAGCATAGAGTCCCGGCTCTGCAGGATACAGCTTTCCCTCGAGCTCGGCAAGCCATCCCGGATGAGTGAAATCCCCGGTTCCGACTGCTGTGATGCCCTTTATCCGGGCCCAGTAGTCGATATATTCGGGAGTGAGTTTTTTACTCGTTGCAATCGAGTAATGGGAATGTATATGAAAATCACCGATAAATCGCACGGATTGTCCCTGGTTGGAATAAAATGAAAATCCCCCATATTAATAAAAAGTCCGGATAATACCTGAGGCTGACAGCTGTTATTCGTAATCCCACTCGACCATTGTATCGATTTTCGCTCTGTCTGATGCCCTGATCTCGGTCTTCTTGGAGCCCATCTCCAGATAGGCGTATTTATTCTTGAAAGAGTTTTTCTTCTTTACGGCGCTCAGGTAGTACACCTTCGCATCCTCGTAGTTGCCGAGTTTGTACATTGCCTTGGCGATATTGATGAGGATGAGAGCGTTGTCGCTGTAATCGAGCGCCTTTTTATAGTAGCTGAGCGCCTGTTCGTATTGACCCGTCAGGTAGTATACATTGCCGATATTGTTATAGGCAGAGAAGTATCTTCTGTCAAGGGTCACGGCCTTTTGCAGGTTCTTCAAGGCTTCTTTATATTTGCCGTACCGGGCGTAGGTAACACCTAATTTATTGTAGAGTTTTGCACTTTTGGGGTTTGTGCTCATTTCATTCTGTATGGCGGCAATCTTCTGTTCCATTTCGCTTCCGACCAGGTTTTTGATGTCCTTTTCGTAGAGTTCGGCCATTTGTCCCTTTCCGGGGACGTCGGGCTCCCAGCCGAACTCTTCCAGTGTTACCGGTACGTACTCGTTCCAGGCTTCGGCGGAGAGGTAGAATCCAACCTCCTGATTGTTTGAAAGCGTGGCGTTCAGCTCCTTTGCGGCCTCCTTCCATGCCTGTACGAACGGTCCGCCTGCAAGAGTTATCTCGACCGGAACCCACACATTTTTATTCTTTTCGACGAAGAGGCTCCTGTCATCGGTAATCTCACGGTAGTCGTAGCGTGAGACACCTGTATCGAACATCATAAATATATGGCCGGGGATAGTTATAAGCGCTGTACTGATGCCGATGTTTTCAAGGAGTGAGCAGTACAGTGCAGTCATGTCGTCGCAATCGCCGGTTTTGAACCTGAGTGTTTCCCGTGGGTACTGGATGTAGTCAACGGCTTCCTTGTTCTCTGAAAACTTGGTAAAAGGTGTTTTCGGGTCCGGAACATAGGCCAGGCCGTAGCTGCCGAGCGAGTCGAACAGTTCGATGGCGGACTGGAGGTTCTGGTTGAGCACGTTTATCCTTTCATCCTGGTACTGCTGTATAACGCTTCTCGCAAACACTTTGACCGGGGTGTCCTTGGGCGTGATAAATGAGGCAAGCTTTCTCGTGTCGTCCCATGTCATTGCGTTCCTGTTGTACAGGTCAAAAGTGACATTTGCCTCTTTTGTGAAATCCCGCTCCGTTACCAGGTAGTTGACACTTACATTCGCAGAGAGCGGTGTGTCCTCCGTGACCGAGAGGACCTTGTTGTTAAAGAGGATGTTCAGGTCGATTTCGGCCGTTTCACCGGGTTTAATGATATCGACCGTTTTACTGGTGGTTGGAAAGTCCATGAAGTCCTTCACCATTACCGATGCCTTCACCTTTTTCACCTCTTTTTTCGATATATTGCTGATCTTGATAGTGCCGGCGGTATGGGTTTCGTAGTACTTATACAGGGCGGAAAAGAGAGGTTTGATCGTAATTTCCCCTATTTCTATGCTCCTGTCATAACCCCGCTCCTCCGGGTTTTTGCCGAAACGGTAGTTGACTGCCCCCAGAAAAGAGAGGGCGGGTGTCTTTTCATCTTTTGAAAGATAGTTGATATAGCTGACCGATGCGTTCATGTTGAAGTTATAGGTTATCACGAAGTCGAGGCCGACCGCCCCCTTTATATACGGATTGCTCGCCTTTGCAACGAGCTCGTTTGCATTTTGGTTGACGAGCCTGTTGAAATAATAACCGCCTCCTGCGATTGTGTTGAGCTCGATAAACTTGAAGACAGGAATGTTGTAGGAGGCATTCACACCTATTCCGTAGAAGGAGGACAGCATATCTTTGTTCGTTTTCAGGCGAAATCCTGAAAAGGAAAACTCGGGCTGCAGGAGTAAGTTGTTGATGAGCTTCGGGTTGTAGTTCATAAAGATGTTTGCGTTTATTCCCCCATTCAGTACATCGGCCTGCGTGCCCATGGGCATTATATACCCTGCCCTTGCGCCGAGTGTGAGGGTATATGTCGGTGATACCTCCTTTGCGAGAAGTGTACCGGGGATAAGCAGTAAAAGGAGTACTGGAATGAATAGTAACGCGTATGTCATTTTCATTATTTTTCTCCGGACAGCGAAAATATTGAATACAAATTCAAACACCGGTTCAGCTCACCTGCGGCTGGTTGATAAAATGGTATCATACATCCTTGAAAATTCAAGCGGTATTGCGGGGGCATGAAAGAATTCAACGCTGTCGCCGACAGTGCTTCTCCAGAATACGACGCCTATTTAATGAAGCGACCTGTTCGGTACTCTTCAAAGGCCGTCCGCAGTTCTTCATCAGTGTTCATGACAATTGGGCCGCGCCACGCTATTGGTTCTCTAACCGGTTTTCCTGAAACAAGCAGAAAACGCACAGGGTCTTCTGCAGTAGATATACGAACCCCGTCGCCGTTTTCATACACGATGAGGTTCTCGGAACCGACGGGGTGAGTCATTTCCTCGCCGAAAAAAGCACTGCCGGTAAGTGTGTAGGTAAATACTGTATGTCCTGGTTCCACCAGATGTACGTACTCTGTGTTCGGGCCGATATTTATATCGAGGTACTGCGGGTCTGCGACTATATCTCGCACCGGTCCCTCAACACCGTTTGCCGAACCGCAGACAACACGTATTTCCACCCCGTTTTGCGCTGAATATACGGGAATTTCATCCGCCGCAACCTCCTGATAACGGGGGGCCATCATTTTGCTGCTCGAAGGGAGGTTCACCCAGAGTTGAAAACCCCAGAGCATGCCGTCTGCGGTTTTCGGCATTTCTTGATGAATGATGCCGCTTCCTGCAGTCATCCACTGAATGTCGCCGCTTTTTATAATTCCCCTGTTTCCCATACTATCCTGGTGCTCCACGCTCCCCTCGATCATATAGGTCACCGTTTCTATCCCCCTGTGCGGATGCCATGGGAACCCGGCAATATAGTCCTTGGGATTGTCAGAATGAAAATCATCAAGGAGCAGAAAAGGGTCGAGAATGGCTGTTTCGTGGTAACCGAAGGCCCGTTTCAGACGGACGCCCGCACCTTCGACAGTCGGTGTGCTTTTCATTATTTTTGAAATCGTCCTGCCGTTTTTCATAAAACGTTTTCCTCCCAATTTGGATTCTGATACCCGGTGTACTTATGGGTTTACCCATTAAAATACTTCTTCATCCGACCTGTATCCTTACTGAATAGGACCAATCAAAATGCAATTTGTATATTGATTCATCTGAACAGTAGCATGGCATCGGCGATCCCTATATTATGTAGCAGAATTTTATGACCAACTGGTTTATTATAATACAAAAGCCAATACATTCTACAGGTAAAAACCATACGGCAAGTGTTGGTTTCTATTTTTTAGGATTGACAGTTTACTTGCATATAAATTTAATGCATGCCAGCCTCCCGGGTACTATAAAATCAGGCCCGTATTAAGTGCCCTGGCCTGAAGCTTTCATGGTTCAACCTGTATGTCTTTACGCTATTTTCTTGGAAACCGTGTAGGCCTGTTAGTATTTTGTGTATTGACGGGTACGTGAATACGTGCAGAGATCATATATGTAACCGAAAGGGCCCCAAGTTTCTGATGAAGAATATACATTTCATAGGAGTAAGCGGTATCGGGGTCAGCGCAGTGGCCCGAATAGCGATGGAGTCCGGCATGTACATAAGCGGCTCTGCAATCGAGGAAAACGAGCTCACAGCCGGGCTTCAGAAGCGGGGAATGGCGTTTCACCTCGGGCATAAACCGGAATACCTCGGCAATCCGGATGCGGTTGTAAAGAGCGCCGCTGTTCCGGAAAGCAACCCGGAGGTGAAAGAGGCCAGAAAACGCGGAATCCCGGTCTACCTGTACTCTCAGTATCTTGGAATGCTTATGAGCGTACGGCAGGGAATAGCCGTAGCCGGGACTCACGGTAAAACAACGACAACTGCAATGCTTGCCAGGATATTTTCAGACGCAGGTTTAAACCCCGCTGTAGTGTGCGGAGGTGTAATGAGTGATTTTTCATCAAATGCTCTGCACGGCGGGGGTGAATACTTTATTGCTGAGGCGTGTGAGTTCAACCGCTCCTTCCTTCATCTGAAGAAGCGGTACTCGATTGTAACGAATATTGAACCTGACCACCTTGACTATTACCGCGATATTGATGATATAAAGACCGCCTTTGGTGATTTTCTATACAGCACAGACAGCAGGGGCTTTTCCGTTATAAATGGAGATGATCTGAATGTGACAGATATTTTGAAGGCTGAACCGGATGCAATAGGCCGCTGTATCAATGTGGGGGAAGCCGAATCGAACGAATTCAGAATCTCCCGTATCAGGAGTACAAACGGCCGTTACTCTTTCGACCTTACCGAAAACAGGCAAACTTTACTGTCGATTGATCTTTCGATGCCGGGGCGGTTCAACTGTATGAATGCAGCTCTTGCCTCTGTATGCTCATTCCGTATCGGGATTGATGCTGAGTGCATCTGTCAGGCACTCAAAACGTTTAAAGGTATTGAGAGAAGATTCGAGCTTCTGGGACAGATATACGGATGTCCCGTGTACAGTGATTATGCCCATCATCCAACGGAAATCAGGGTAACGATTGCAACATTGCGTCAGATGTACCCATCGAAGAAAATCATCACCGTCTTTCAACCCCACCAGTACTCTCGAACCCGGCTGCTGTTCGATGGATTCGTCAGCGCACTCAACACTGCCGACGGGATTCTGCTCACCGATATATACAGACAGCGCGACAATGAGCAGTATGCAGCCTCTGTTTCCGGAAGGGACCTTTATACGGGTCTGAAGAAGAGCAGGGGGGGGTCGGTGTGGTTCGTGGAGGAGAAGGAGGATATTCCCGGTTTTATCAAGCGGATGCAGTTCGGGGATGCAGTGCTTGTTTTTATGGGAGCGGGCGATATAGATGTTGTTGCACGAGATTGTGTTCGCCTTTTTTCATGATTCTCCGTATCTTCATGGAGGCAAGGGGGGGTGAGTCGTGAATATATGTGCTCATTGCGGTAAGGAGGTTGTTTTAAGCGGTAAAGTGATGCGGGAAAGTATTTGTCCGCACTGCAGGGCATATCTTCACAGCTGTACGAACTGTAAATTCTACAGCCCGGGCCGTCACAACGACTGTATGGAACCACAGGCTGAGTTCGTTGGTGACAAGCGAACCGCAAACTTCTGCGATTTTTTTGTATTCCGGGAGTCAGCAGCAAAGGGTTCGGACCGAATGCAAAAGAAGAAAAACGGGGCTCGCGACAGGTTCGACAAACTGTTCGGAGGATGATACAGACGCCTGTACGGACCTTTTGGAGTACCCATATAATCAGCCTGTTTGACCGGCGGCATAACAGGGGGTTAGATGTCTGAACTGAAAGTTAAAAACGCAATAATCAGTGTTTCTGATAAAACGGGCCTTGAGAAGCTGGCAAAGGGACTCCATGCGCAGGGTGTGCGTATATTTTCAACAGGCGGGACCTCTCGTGTGTTGACTGAAGCCGGTGTTCCGGTTACAAAGATCTCAGACTATACCGGATTCCCGGAAATATTAGACGGAAGAGTCAAAAGCCTCCATCCGAAGATACACGGCGGCATACTTGCCAGAAAGGATGACCCTGAACATCTGAAGCAGATGGAGAAAAACGGCATTATCCCTTTCGATCTGGTAGTGATCAATCTATATCCTTTCGAGGAAGTAATTAAAAAACCGGTTACAACCGTCGAAGAAGCAATAGAAAATATAGATATCGGCGGTCCGTCAATGCTCAGGTCATCCGCAAAGAATTACAAATATGTATGTGTTGTCCCGGATCCCGGGTACTATGATCAGGTGCTGAAAGAGCTTGAGGACAAGGGATCTATTTCCTATGCCACCAGGGCGCAGCTTGCCATGGCTGTGTTCGATAAAACTTCCTATTACGACGGTCTTATTGGAAGCTATATGCATAGCGAGATAGTACACAGGGGGGTGGATGTATTTCCTGATTCCGTGAGTTTTTATTTCAAAAAGAAGCAGGACTTGCG
>CAYSRJ010000002.1:125921-142421 GCA_964433545.1 uncultured Spirochaetota bacterium
GCCCATGCATGCGATCCGCTTTCTGCGTTTGGAAGCATAATTGGGTGCAACAGAAAAGTAGACGGCGACACTGCCCGTGCGATGCTGGCCGCAGGGTTCATGGAGTGTGTTATCGCCCCTGCATTCGATGAATCTGCAATGAAGGCTTTTTCTGTAAAAAAAAATCTCCGTATACTGCAGACCGGTCATTTCGTAAAGGAACATGAGGTTTACGACTACGATATGAAAAGGGTTATCGGCGGTGTGCTGATACAATCAAGAGATAGGCAAGATGTCTCGGGAGGGGAAATTGTCGCAGCGACTGTTAAGAAGGTAACCGAAGAGCAGCTCGATACTCTGCTATTCGCCTGGAAAATTGCAAAGTATGTTAAATCCAACGCGATCGTCCTTGCTCAGCCCTCGGATGCCGGCGTAAAAACGGTGGGGATAGGAGCCGGTCAGATGAGCAGGGTCGACGCAGCCTTTCTGGCCGTTTCTAAGGCGGGTGATAGGGCAAGCGGGGCTGTCCTTGCATCGGATGCTTTCTTTCCTAACCCGGATGCAATCGAGCTCATAGCGAAACACGGTATTACCGCAGTTATTCAACCTGGTGGTTCGATCCGGGATGATGATGTTGTTGCTGCATGCGACAGGGCAGGCATTGCAATGGTGTATGCAGGCATGAGACATTTCAGACATTGAGGGCTGCTGTACAGGATAGGAGTTGTATCCGCCGCTTTTTCTCTGCAGATAGGATGGTCTTTTTCAATGGAGTTCAGTTCTGAATACTGCGCAGAAAGAATTCTTGAGACTGGGTTTGAAGCCTTTTATGCCTTTAAGACAGCAAGAGATATGCTTCTCTATAGATACCCGCAAGAAATAAATATTGTAACCACTGCTGACTTGTCCCAGCTTTCACGGCTTTTTCCAGATTTGCAGTTCAGGAAAACGAGGCGAGAGCATGCCTTTCTCCGAAACTCCGGAACGCCTGTTTATTTCTTTGTTTTGGAATTTCCTTCGAACACGGTGCGTATCCCCGGCCTTCTGGAAAAACATAGTGAAATGTTTCTGAATGCGCTTGAACCGGAGCTCTTCACGATAAATGGTTTTTTCTATGACCTGGAAGCGCAGAAGTTTTATGATCCCCTCGGTTCGTTCACTCAGCTCAAGCAGGGGTATATCAGCACAATATACACTCCGTCCCATGCTGCAGAAATCGACCCCTCGATTGCTCTGAAAGTCGCGAAGATATACAGTGATACCGGTTTTAAAATTGACAGAGACCTCGTCTCTTTTCTGAGAAAGAGGCCTGGCTTGGACGTATATAGAAAAGGCAGTGAGGAAATTATCGAAGCCTTACTGGAAATACTCGTTTCAAAACGTTCATTTGATGCATTGTACTTGCTTGATGAATGGGGCGTGCTCGAGGTGCTCCTTCCCGAGGTGGCGAGTTTGAAAAATGTGGAACATGACAAAGATCATCACCCCGAAGGGGATGGGTTTCGACACACACTTAGATGCCTGCAGTGTGTCAAGAGACAGGATAAAAACCTTATGATGGCCGTTCTCCTTCACGACACTGGTAAAGCAAGCACATATAGCAGAAGAAACGGCAGTCCGTTTCCCAACCATGCGGGAGAGAGTAAAATGATAGCTCGGAAAGTATTGAGGCGTTTCAATTTTGATAACCGAGATATGGAGGAGATTCTTTTTCTTGTGGGAAACCACATGATTATCAGTGGTATACATAGCTTACCGGATAAAAGGCGAAGGGAAATATTTTCTTCACCGTACTTCCCCAATCTCCTCGAGCTCTACAGGGCGGATATCGAAAGTGGGTTTCATGCAATGCACGATTACTACAACGCAGCAAAGATGTACCGTTCGTTTATCAGGAAAAACAAGTTCTGGAAAGGTGTTATTCATTGATTTTCCTCCGACACCTTGAAAATCCTGTCTGAATGCACCGACCTCTGATGGAAACCGGGATAAGCCTTCGGACACTCGGTTTTGCTCTCTCAAAATAAAAAATTAGCGCAATCTCATTGGAAATGGTGAAATTTCCACATTATAATTGATATAATTCAGCGGCTGTAGAATGATGCTCGCGCCGCATTCTGTTAAAGCTTTATGTCACGGACAGCTTTACGTATTGTACATATGCTCGGTGAATTCAAAACAGCAGGAGCTTACTGGGAGAGAAGATTGTTTATGGACAAGAACGGTATTGCGATAAAGGAGTTTTCGATACTTATTGTCGATGATGATGAAGTTATTCTCAATGTAACAGGCAAATATCTTTCGGATACCGGGTATTCAACAGAAACGACGCTAAGCGGCATTCGGGCGTTGGAAAAGATCAGGCAGAAGAAGTACGATCTTGTTATTATCGATATCAGGCTGCCTGATATCAACGGCCTGCAGGTATTGAAAGAGATCAAACAGGTAAGCCTGGATACATCGGTTTTAATGATGACCGGGTATGCAAAAGTAGAAACTGCCGTTGAAGCGATGAAGTCGGGCGCCGATGATTATTTGCTCAAGCCCTTTAAATCCATGGATGTGCTCGGTATGGCTGTCAGGAGGATAAAAGAGTACCGGGACCTGCGGGAGGAGTGTTCATACCTCAAGGCGCAGCTTGACAGTGCAGTAAGCGACAGCAGGATCATCGGCAGAAGTAAAAAGATGGCCGAGATATATCAACTTATAAAGAAGGTGGCACCGCTCGGAAGCACGGTTCTCATCGAGGGTGAAAGCGGCACTGGCAAGGAACTTATCGCACGGGCGATGCACGAGAACAGCAATCGGGGGCATAAGCGGCTTGTCGTACTCAACTGCGGGGCGATTCCGGCAAATCTTCTCGAAAGCGAGCTTTTCGGGTATGAAAGGGGAGCATTCACCGGGGCGATAAGCAGGAAAGATGGGTATTTTGAGGTTGCGGACGGTGGCACCGTTTTTCTTGATGAAATAAGCGAAATGAGCCTTGACCTTCAGGTGAAGCTGCTCAGGGTGATTCAGGAGAGGAAATTTCAGCATGTCGGCGGTACTGAAGAGATAGCGACCGATGTGCGAATTATTGCATCCACGAACAGAAATCTGGATAGAGAGGTGAAAAATAATAAGTTTCGAAAAGACCTCTACTATCGGATAAATGTTATCAAGATACACGTGCCGCCGCTGAGAGAGCGCAAGGAGGATATACCCATCCTGAGCTACCATTTCCTCAAAAAATACACTGAAGAGTTCAATAAACGGCAGAAGTCGATATCCCCGAAAGTTATGAGTACCCTGATGAGCTGTCGCTGGGATGGCAATGTCAGGGAGCTTGAGAACGTCATGGAACACGCAATTGCAATGGCTGAAGGAGATGAAATCACCGTATCGGACCTTCCCGATTATCTGATTGATAGCCATATCGACCGGAACAAGGAGTCTGTTCTTAAACCTTTTGATGTGGCAAAGAGACAGTTCGAGCAAAACTACATAGAGACGGCGCTTGAACATGCCGCAGGCAATGTCGCCCTCGCTTCACGCCTTACCTCGATTCCCAGACAGAATATTTACGAAAAGATTAAAAAATACAGCATTGATCCGGACAGATTTCGAACCTGAAAAATGTCCTGCTTTCGCAACTGTCATATTACAATGACAGATTTCTCATTTTGTGACAGATCCATCTGCAATATTACCCTGCCGACCGACCGGCGAATCATCGGGAAACGGAGAATTGTTTTATACATTATCGTGTAATTTCTTTGATTAAATAATTTAGCAAGATTGTACATACGGTGTGATGTTTTATGAAATAATCAAGTGGTGCTGGTATAAAGGTTGCAGACATTTGTTCATGGTGCAAGGTTCAACAGGCTTGTAAAATCGATCGATACACATCAGAGGGGAAATACATGCATGAATTAGATCATGGGAAACAGCCTGAGTGGGCTGGCACGCCCATCGGCGGTTTTCCATCTACTCTTCATCTCCCTTCTGTACCCGCCATACTTGTAGTTGAAGATGAGGCAGGTCTTCGTGAGCTTATCGCATCGATTTTAGCGACAAACGGGCTGCGCTGCCGGACAACCGGGAGTGTAAAGGATGCTCGTAAAAAGTTTGCAAGTGAGGCATCTGATATCGTATTTCTTGATCTCGGTCTTCCGGACGGGTCCGGGTTCGAGGTGCTGGAAGAGGTTCGAAGCAGGAGGCCTGAAACAATTGTTATAATGATAACCGGTGTGCATGATCTCAATATAGCGGTTGATTGCATCAGAAAGGGTGCATTTGATTATATCACAAAGCCATTTTCGGTCGCCCTGTTTCGTGAAAGACTCAATACCGTTGTTGACGAATGGAAGGAGAGGATTTTTACCCGTGCGTATAAGGATGTTTTAAAGAAGCTTATAGAACAGGGTGAAGAACAGCGTCGTAAAACTGAGCAGCAGATCGATCATGCATACGATATGACGGTTCGCGCGCTCGGTGCCGCGCTTGACTTGAAGGACCCGGAAACCGAAGAGCACTGCAGACGGGTCTCAGAGAACAGCATGCTGATTGGTGAAAAGCTTGGGATTCGAGGGCAGGAGCTCAAAGACCTAGAATGGGGGGCCTATTTGCATGATATCGGGAAAATCGGCGTGCCTGAACGAGTCCTGCTCAAAAATGGCCCTCTTGACGATGCCGAGATGGGGCTTGTCAAGAAACACTCTCTGTTCGGGTACTCCATGGTAAAGCATATAGATTTTCTTACAGGAGCGGGTGATGTGGTGCTCTACCATCATGAGAAGTTCGATGGCAGCGGATATCCGTACGCCCGAACGGGAAATGACATACCGCTCCATGCTCGAATATTTGCCATCGCCGATGCGTTCGATGCCATGGTTGTTGACAGGCCGTATCGGAAAGCCATGCCCTTTGAAGAAATTGTGGAGGAAATCGCTCGCTGCACCGGGACGCACTTTGATCCGGACCTGGTGAAGGTATTCAGGAAAATACCACGGGTTAAATTCAGCACAGGCAGTAGTAGTTCGAATGAAAAAGAGATGATTGCATAGGGTGGAAAAATAAGCGAATCGGTTTTTTATATTCTATATAGGAAAAACAACATGAATGCAGGCGATGAAAGAACAAAACCGAGCAGAGCAGGAAAATGTGATTTTTCCGATTCCAGAACTCCCCGGATACCTCATATTCTACACTCAATACAGGAAGTACGGCAAACGAGCACTGAAAAAACCAGACAACCTGAACTTACCCTCGTCTGGTCTGTAGACTACCGTGAACCCCCCCCTCCCGATGCTGCATGAGAGACTGCACATACTGAAAAAAACTGACCCTTCCCGTATGTTTTGAATCCTCTGTTTCGCGGCCGCAATTATGGGGACATAATACTTATTTACTTGACACAAATAATATTCGTGTTACTATATATTATATTCGTGCTACTATTATCGATAAACGAAATTATTTCGAGGAGAAAACGTTAATGAAGAAAAGAGGGGTTATTTTAATTCTCACTATCGGTGCCATATTGGGTATGTTCAGTACTGCGCAGGCCCACTTCCAGTACATCCTGCCTTCCGACGAAATAGTAACAGCAGGAGAGAGCAGAACGATCAGGCTGGACCTGATGTTCGGGCATCCTTTCGAGGGTAACTATCTGGAAATGAAGAAGCCGGTTCGATTCGGAATGCGTGTCAGGGGCAGGGATACCAATCTCCTGGATACACTTGTACATCAAAAGGTGCATGGATCGGATGCGTGGTACACGGAGTATACAATCAAGCGTCCAGGCGATTACGTCTTTTATGTCGAACCGGCACCCTACTTTGAACCGGCTGAAGATACCTTTATTATTCATTACACAAAAACTGTTGTGCATGCATTCGGTCTGGAAGAGGGGTGGGATGCTGAGCTCGGGCTGAAGACAGAAATAATACCCTTGACCCGGCCATATGGATTATGGACGGGAAACGTTTTTCAGGGGGTTGTGAAGGCATTCGGTAAACCCGTTCCTTTTGCCGAGGTCGAAGTCGAGTATCTCGCAAACGGAGCTGTAAAGGCCCCCGCCGATCCGTTTGTTACACAGGTTGTTAAGGCTGATGCGAACGGTGTATTCACGTATGCCTGTCCGAAAGCGGGCTGGTGGAGTTTTGCCGCTCTCGGTGAAGACAGGGTGAAGATGGCCTATACCGACGGCAAGATGTACCCGGTTGAAATAGGCGCGGTTTTCTGGATACGGGTGTATGACATGCCTTGACCGAGACTATTTACTGATCAAGGGGATGCCTTGACCACAGTACTGAAGTGTGTAAAAAATTTGTTGAAAATAACACGAAATTACACTATTGTGTTACCAGATGCGCATGAGTATTCGTGTCGGTATTTTCGTAAAAACAAGGGTATACCATTGCCTATTTTGTATAATGCAGGGGTGAACTGATGCATATATCGGATGGCGTTTTATCGGCAAAAGTGCTCCTTACGGGGGCTGCTGTTGCAGCAGGCGGCACCGCCGTCGGATTGAAAAAGATCGATATGGAAAAGATGCCGAGGGTTGCGGTGCTCTCTTCTGCATTCTTCGTTGCATCACTGATTCATGTACCGCTTGGTCCTTCGAGCGTCCATCTGCTCTTAAACGGTATCACGGGTCTATTGCTGGGGTGGGCGAGCTTTCCGGCAATACTTATCGGCCTGCTTCTCCAGGCACTGCTTTTTCAGTACGGCGGGCTTACCGTTTTGGGAGTTAATACTGTCAATATGGCCCTGCCGGGTCTTTTGGTATTTTTTCTCTTCAACAGAATTGTTAAAAATAAAACCGGCACAGCTTCTATGGTCTGTTCTTTTCTTTCAGGTGCGCTTGCGGTGTTTCTATCAGCCGTTATGACAGCCTTTACTCTTGTATTTTCAGGAGATGAGTTCATTTCTATAGCCAGACTTCTTATTGTGGCGCACCTTCCTATTATGCTTATTGAAGGAGTGGTGAGTGTTTTTGTGGTCTCTCTTCTGAAAAAAGTAAAACCTGAAATATTGGAGGTCCCCTATGCCCTTTCTCATAGTGTGTAACGGTGCAGGCAGGACTTCATCACGCATCCTACTACGTATCGGGCCCGGGGTTTTTCTGCTATGTGTATCTCTTTTTTTTATACTCGGCGCTTCACCCGCATTTGCGCATAAAGTGAGCATATTCGCCTACGTGGAAAACGGTACGATCTATACCGAAAGCTATTTTCCCGACGGGAAACCGGCTGTGAATGGTCGGGTAGAGGTGTACAACAGCGAAGGACAGTTGATACAGGAGGGACGCACCGATGAAGACGGGAATTTCAAATTTAAAATCCCGGCGATTGAAGACCTCACCATAGTTCTTGATGCATCGATGGGACACAGGGCGGAGTACTCTATGAAATCCGATGAGCTGGCAGGTGAAAAAACATCGGGCGCGGCTGTGGGGCAGATTACAGGGCAGGGCGAACCGGATTCGAAGAGCGCTGGTTTGCAGGAAGTAGACCCCCACCTTACATCCGGGGATCTGACTGCCGAAGATATAAGAAAAATGGTGAGAGAGGAGTTGGCCGGTCAGATTGAACCCATTCGGAGGAGCGTCATTGATTTGGAGAAAAAGGAAAAAGTCTCCGTTCATGATATCTTCTCCGGCATCGGGTATATACTCGGTCTTATGGGAACAGCTCTGTTCGTTTACAGCATACGGCGGAAAAAAGCTCTGAAAGATGATCAATGAAAGGTTTTCAGAAGGCAACTCGTTTCTCCACTCCCTCGATCCACGCGTTAAAATAAGCATAGTATTTCCCTACGCGTGTGTTATTGCTCTCTCTCAAAAAATACCTGTCGCCGTTTTGTGTCTGTGCATCGCGTTCGTGCTGCTCCTCTATGCGAAGCTCAAAATTTCGAATGTCCTGAAAAGTCTCAAGGTTTTACTCGTGTTTATCATTCTGCTCTGGATTTTTCTCCCTCTGAGTATGCCCGGCATGCCGCTATATGCGCGCGGGGCTCTGGTAGTCAGCAGGGAAGGAATTATGAAGGCGCTGTCAATTACACTGAAATCGGTGGCAATAGTTTTTATTATTGTATCCCTCCTTGCCACGTCAACCGTTTTCTCGCTTGTTCATGCAATGAGCCATTTTCATTTGCCGAAAAAACTTTTATACCTTGCCTTTTTAAGTTATCGTTATATTCATGTGCTGTACGTCGAGTATGCACGACTGAAGGATGCCATGCGGATACGGGGCTTCAAAGCGGGGACGAATATCCATACCTATAAAACGTACGGGTATCTCATCGGGATGCTCCTGATTCGGAGTTTTGAGCGCTCTGAGAGAATATACCATGCTATGCTCTGCAGGGGATTTCAGGGAAGGTTCTATCTGCTCGATCATTTTACGCTCAGAAGATCGGATATACGGTTTGCATCAATTATGACTGTGATACTTGCGGGGGTGATATGGCTGGAGTGGGGCACAAGGATTTTATTGTAGAGATAGAGGGTCTCTGCTTTACATACGGCAACGGTATTGATGTGCTTGAAAACGTGAATTTCAAATTCGGACCCGGCATGCAGGCGGGGCTGTACGGTGCGAACGGGAGTGGGAAAACCACCCTGTTTCATATTATTATGGGGCTTCTCAAACCGAAATCCGGGACGCTTCGCATTTTCGGCCAGGATCGGAAAAGCAGTGCTGACTTTGCTGATGTTCGACGGAGGATCGGGCTTCTTTTCCAGGATTCCGACGATCAGCTCTTCAGCCCTACGGTGGCGGAGGATATTGCATTCGGGCCGCTCAATCTCGGAAAAAATCGTGAAGAGGTACAGGATATTGTACGCGAAACCCTGCATATTCTCGGGCTCGACGGTTTTGAACACCGGATAACATTCAGGCTATCCGGCGGAGAAAAGCGCCTCGTAGCGCTTGGTACCGTCATTGCCATGGATCCAGAGGCGCTTCTGCTCGATGAACCGGTTATCGGCCTTGATGATGAGCACCGGGAAAAGTTTATTTGTATTCTCAAAGAGATGAAACGTCCGTATATTATCATTTCTCATGACCGCGAATTTCTGCAGGAGGTTGCGACGACTGCCTTTTTTCTTAGAGATAAAGAAATTGTGTGGCAGTCTTGAATGATTCTGCAGCTGCAAGGTTCGGAGCATTATTCAGTATTAAGATCAGCGGGTGAAAATATTTATTCACAGGAGTGCTTGTATGAAACTTGTGCCAATTGTCGAAATGCTTGAAGATGCGCGAAAGCACAGGTATGCTGTTGGTGCGTTTAATATTATTAACCTTGAGATGCTTCGGGCAATTGTTTCTGCAGCAAAAGTACAGCGATCACCGGTCATTCTGCAGGTTTGGCATGGAGACCTGGACCTTATCGGCGGAAGCTATGCCGGTGCTGCCGCTCAGGTGGCTGCACAGGAGTCTAGCCTTCCCATCGCACTGCAGCTCGACCATGGGCAGAATATCGAACAGGTGCGCTCATGTATCCGTTGGGGATTTTCTTCTGTTATGATCGATCTCTCCTCTGCGAGTTTTTCAGATAATCTCGAACACACAAAAGAGGTCGTTCGGGAAGCACATGCAGGCAATGTGTCTGTTGAAGCGGAGCTTGGCAGGATCTACGGTGGTGAAAATACGATTGAAACGCAGACATCTGCGCTTACCGAGCCGGAGCGCGCTGCGGAGTTTGTTGGGGAGACAGCAATCGACGCGCTTGCGGTATCGGTCGGGACTGCGCACGGAGAGTATGTGTATGGGCCTGTGATTGATTATGACCTGCTTGAACAACTTATCAGGGTTGTTCGGGTGCCGGTGGTTATTCACGGTGGCTCCTACATCAAAGAAGAAGAAATTAAACGACTCATAAACATGGGCGTGGCAAAGATAAATGTCGGGACAGAACTGATGAATACCTATGTAGACGGTGTGAGGAACGCACTGGGGGAGCACAACGGTGTGCGGGCTCACGATATCATGCGCCGGGCGCAGGCCGGCGTTGAAAAGATGGTACAAAAAAAGATACGACTCTTTGTATCTCTGCGCACCTCTTCCACACGTGATTCTTCTTCGTAACTCAGGCAGTAGTCCGGTTATTACGTATGGCTTCGGTGAGGGAGGCAGCCGGTGGCTCATCTTGTGGGAATTGATGTGGGAACAACGAACATCAAGATCGGTGTTTACCGCGAAAACGGAGATATTTTAGAAGAAAAGATATGCCCCACACCGTTCTATCCCGATAAAACGGGCGGGATGTACAATCCTGATAATATTCTGAACAGTATTACGGATGCTATCACCGGGTTTAATGATACAATTAAACTGGGTGTTGCCGGATTAAGTGTATCAAGTTTTGCAGAGACAATGGTGGGTATTGATAGCGCGGGTGCGGTGATATGCGGAGGCCTCGCCTGGTTCGATACGCGTACTGAAGCTCAGTTTAGAAGAATGCAGTCTATTCTCAATCCTCATGAGGTCTATTCCCTCACTGGTCTTATGCCCCATCACATCTATTCATTCTACAAACTGCTCTGGCACCGGGAACACAGGAAAAGTGATTTTAACCGGGTGCACTGCTGGACATCCATTTCAGGGTATATACTGTATGCACTGAGCGGAAAGATGTCGTTTGATTATTCTCTTGCCTCGAGGACGATGTTTTTCAACCAGCACAAAAGGTCCTGGTGGGAACAGATGATCGATATTGTCGGTATCCCGAAGGAAAGAATGGCGGAGGTTGTGCCGTCGGGAACTGTTCTTGGCAGGGTGAAAAAGAGCTACGCCGGTAGTACCGGATTGCGTCCGGAGGTGAAAATCGTTACAGGCGGGCATGACCACATATGCGCTGCTCTTGCCACCGGTGTTTTTCGGACGGGCAACATGCTCATTTCAACGGGCACAACCGAATCGATCACAATGTCGCTTGATCAAATACCTGATGTGCATATAGAATCGATGAAAAGGCCGTTCTGGTGGGGGCATCACACTGCTTCAGGCCGTCTGTATGCCTTAAACGGCATTTACAGCGGCGGGTACACCGTTGATTGGCTTCTGAAAACACTGAACGAAAACTACGACGTGTTTAACCGGTGCTCCATGCCTCAGGATTCACATATACCCTTTTTTATACCCTATCTCAGAGGAGGGGAGTATCCGGAATCTCGAGGAGCATTACTCAACCTGGACGGAACAATGGACAGGGAGAATCTCTTGCAGGGGACGATTGCGGGACTGTGTTTTGAAATGCGTTTTGTGTGGGAGGATATGGTGCATGCACTCAACATGCCGGTTACAAGAGTAGTTAATGCAGGCGGGGGCTCAAACAACCGGTACTGGATGGAGATGAAGGCCACGGTGCTCGGTCACAGCATAGAAGTTCCTGAAGACAGGGAGGGAAGCGCGAAAGGAGCCGCTCTGCTGGCCGGAATCGGAAGCGGTGTGTACCGGGATGAAGATGAAGCGTTTAGCAGAACCTTCAGGCTGGATAGAGAGTATCATCCCGTGGCCGTTCTTGAGGAGAAGCTTGCCGGGATGTATGATGTGTACGCTCAGCTCATCGATGATTTGAAGGCGCTCAATATGAAGATACAGCATTCGCTCAATTCTCTGAAATGAGTTTTATTCATGGTAATAAGCTCCGTCCTCAAAAACATTTATTTCGTATTTCTTGATTTTTTCTTGACAGGATGGAGTGTAAAGTATATTATGATACAAACGTTTGCGTAAACGTTTGTACGCGACCGGGGATATGAAAAGTAAAAAAGTTACAATCAAGGATGTAGCCAGGCTTTCGGGGTTTTCCGTTTCAACAGTCTCTCATGTAATCAACAGTACCAGGTTTGTTGAAGAAACCACAAAGCGGAAGGTCATGAAGGCGGTCGAGATGCTTGACTACAGACCGAACTATATAGCCCGCTCTCTCAAGGGCAAGGGGACCAATACAATCGGTTTTATCATTTCAGATATCAGGGAGGGGTACTTCTCTGAGATCAGCAAATCTATCGAGTTTCACGCCTACAAAAAGGGCTATACCGTTATGCTCTGCGATTCAGAAGAGTCCGCGGAAAAAGAAAAACATTACATCGATGTATTGATTCGAAAGGGGATAGACGGACTCATCTTCGCGCCGGTGAACAGTAATTCAATATTCAAGGATTTAACCGCATACAGAATACACACGGTGCAGATCGATCGGCGGCTGAAAAACTTTAAATCAGACTTTGTTGGTATCGATAACTTCAAGAGCGCCCGGGAGGCCACCCTGTATATGTACGATCAGGGATATCGATCGATCGGTTTCATCGGATACAATGAAAGAATTTTCACCATGGAACAACGGATTGCGGGATACAAAAGTGCGGTCAGCCTGAAACATGCCGGTGCAGCAGTAAGATCCATATCCTGCGATGAGAGCGACGTAAAAGAGGTGATCGGTGAATGGATCAGCGCAGAAGGCATCGATGCAGTAATCTGCGGAAACGATAATATCTGCCATGAAACGCTTTCGGCCATAAACATGCTTGGTAAAAAGATCCCTTCAGATATCGGAGTGATCTCATTTGACGACTCGATGTGGTTCAGCCTGTTGAAAAATCCGGTTACTGCAATACGACAACCGACATGGGAAATTGGAAAGACGGCGGTTCAGCTCTTGATAGACAGAATAGTGAGAAAAGGTGAAGATGATTTCAAGGAGGTTCTGCTCGACACGGAGCTCATAAAGCGCGAGTCATGTTTGAAAGAAAATATCGCACAGGGCGCGTAGTTCTGCGGTGTTTTAATAAAAAATCTATACAGGAGGAGGTTTGAGATGAGAAACAAACTGTTGAAAGGGAGCATTGTAGCAGCTCTGCTGATTTTCTTTCCCATGGCGTTTCTATTTGCAGGAGCAGGAAAGGAAGAAGCGGGGAAGGCAGCGGCTCCCGCAGAGTACAAGTATGTGAAGTGGTATGATGATGGGAGTATCGACATCATCACCTTCGAGGATCAGGAAGTTATTCACCTGACAAAGGATCAGCTCGGTACAATGTATGGTAAAGGCAAGCAGCCGTATGCGGGCAAGCACATCGCCATTACGGTCAACAACAGCGGGCCCAAGGGCGGGATTTCAGGCCCCATGTACAGGCTGAGACCGGCCTGGGAGGAGCTGACCGGTGCGAAGCTCGACATCGCGGAGATGCCGCTTGCGGATCAGCTGAGCAAAACTCTGAACGATCTCAGGCTTGGAGCAGGGCAGTACGACGGATTCATCGAAGGTGCCTGGTATATGGGGACCTATGTAACGGGCGGGTACATCATTCCGGTCGACAAGTACATTGCCGACAAAAAATTCTCGCACTGGGATCCCAGCTGGCAGCCCCCGTCTCTTAAAAAGATCTATACCTGGCAGGGCAAGTATTATGCCGTGCTGAATGATAGTGACGGCCAGGTGCTCTACTGGAGAAACGACATCCTGACAGACCCCTCGTGGCAGGCGAAGTTCAAGGCAGCGACCGGCAAGGCTATGCCGTACCCGCCGAAGACATGGGATGATGTTATGGATATTGCAGCGTTCTTCAACGGGAAAAACTGGGACAACAATGATCCTGATCCCGACAACGGCATCGTCATGCACTTCAAGGTGAACGAGCAGGGCATGTTCCACTACATGTCACTTTCCGCACCCTATGTCGTTATGCCGAGAAACAAGGTTGATAAAAGCACCGCGTATTGGTTTGATCCAGCTACAATGGAGCCGCTTATCAACAAGCCCGGTCACGTGCGCGCCTTGGAGGTGCTCAACAAACTCCAGAAGTACGGGCCGGCTGCGCAGGCATCCTGGGACCTGGGAACCGCATGGGACTGGTTTCTCCGAGGAAAGGCGATCTTCGTCTTCTCCTGGGGTGATGTCGGATCACTCGTTCAGGACACATCACGTTCAAAGATCAAGGGCAAACTCGGCGCTTCGATTCTCCCGGGATCGAACGATGTGTATGATTTAGACACCAACAAATGGGTGCATTTTGACAAACCCAATGTCGTTGGCAATACGACCGGCGGATCGTGGCAGGGTGTTATTTCTTCTAAGTCCAAGAACCCCGAAGTGGTGTACAGCTTTCTGGCGCTCATGGCCACGGAACCGGTAAGCCTCTGGAACGTAAACCGCGGCTGGACAGGTGTCGACCCGGGCTGCAGCATCCACTTTCTCCCGCCCGAAGGAACAGCCTCATTACAGGGTTATCTCGATCAGGGTTGGAACGAAAACGATGTCAAGTTCTATCTCGAAGCCTATCACCAAAACTTCTTTGCAAAGACAATGGAGCCCTACCTCAGAATCAACGGAGCGGATGAGTACTGGAGATCACTCGATCAGAATCTGTCAAAGACCATGATCGGCCAGCTCTCTCCGAAGGAGGCGCTCGACAGAACTGCAAAAGAGTGGGATGAAATTACCAACAGGCTCGGGCGTGAGGATCAGCTCAAGCAGTATCAGGAATCAATCGGTTATAAAAAGTAAGAATGAATAAAATGCAGGGTCCGATAATTACGGGCCCTGCATAAAATTTTAAATTTTAATGGATTAAAATGTAAAATTGTTCTAAAATAGTGCCTTACAGTAAAAGAGCATTCGTTTTTCTTTTGACAGTATTCAGCAAAATAACCGATCAGGATCGATCTTATGCATCAGGACAACCGTATAAAGTTTATGTTCCTCCTGCCTGCTGCCCTCTGGGTGCTAGGGTTTACCATATTCCCGCTCATTTACGGGCTCAGGCTTTCCCTGTTCAACGTGAAAATAGGAAGCCCGGACGAATTTATTGGCCTTGGGAATTTTCTGCATTTTTTCAAAGACCCGTATGCGCTCAATTCAACCATTATCACTATTATATTCGTTGTGTGCGGTGTGACCGTGGAGATGATTCTCGGTATGCTGTTCGCGCTGCTCTTCAATCGGCCGATGCCTGGTCGCGGGGTATTGAGAACACTGATGACAATGCCCCTATTCGCCACACCGATTGCCGTGGGATTTCTGTTCTTTACTATTTTTTACGAGGAAGGGGGATTGGTAAACGGTATTCTGCATCTCAAAATACCATGGCTCTCAAATCCCCACTGGGCGCTTGTTTCGGTTATAGCGGTCGATATCTGGCAGTGGACGCCGTTCTGTTTTCTTGTTTTTCTGGCCTCCCTGCAGGGCATCCCCGATGATTACTACGATGCCGCCGCTATTGAAACAAAAAGCCAGTGGCAGATATTCCGATACATTACTTTTCCGGTAATACAGCCGACTATTATCCTGGTTCTGCTCCTGCGAATAACCGAGGCGTTCAAGGTTTTTGATATACCCTACACATTGACAACCGGAGGGCCGGGCACTGCGACCCAGGTGCTGACCATGTTTGCGTATCGTGTCGGATTCAGGTTTTTCAATTTCGGGTACTCTTCAGCAATATCGTTTATACTATTTATCATAGTTATGGTGATCATTATGACGCTTTTCAAGCGTATACGGCAGACGTATCAGTAAGAGGGATTAGTCGGGGGAATCACGTGTATGCCCTACTGGGTACGTTGCCCTATTGGGTACGTTGCCCTATTGGGTATAAAATATTAAAGAGGGATGGCCATGAGCTTTGTAGGAAGAATTAAAAGACGAAAGATAAGCCTCTGGGGGTATTTTATCCTTGCGCTCGTTGTTGCCGGCATCACTTTTCTGCCTTTCTACTGGGCTATCAGTCTGAGCATTCGAAACCCGATAGAGGCGTTCACCGTGGCGGGGCTTGCCGTACCCTTTGTACAGTACAAACCCACACTTAACAACTGGAAAACTGAGCTGGCAACCGGAGAGACGCAAAAAGCGCTTTTTAACAGTACGATTATCGCGGTCTGCACCGCCCTTGCTGTTCTTGTCCTTGGGACACCGGCAGCGTACGCGATCGCCAGGTTTCGCTTTAAACGCCCCACAAACCAGGATATTACAGTCTGGTTTCTTTCACAGAGAGTGCTGCCCCCAATTGCAACCGCAATACCCTTTTTTCTTATCATACGGTTTTTAGGCCTGCTCGATACGAGGACTGCGTTGATTATGGTGAACACCACGTTCAACCTTCCCTTCGTGGTGGTTATCATGCGGCAGGCTTTTATCGATCTTCCGATAGAGCTTGAGGAGGCAGCGCTTGTCGACGGTGCGAATTATCTGCGTATTTTCTGGAAGATATCCCTGCGGCTCGCGGCACCAAGCCTTGCGGCGGCAGTTCTGATTATCGTCGCTTTCACCTGGAATGAGTTTTTATTCGCTCTCATGATTTCAGGTGTAAAAACAACGGTTATTCCCGTTCTTATGGCAGGTGCTGTGGATACGAGAGGCATTCAGTTCTGGTTCGTTGCCGTTCGTACCCTGATTGCCATGTCGCCTCCGGTGCTTATCGCTCTCCTTGCCCAGAGATACATGGTGCGTGGACTCACCTTCGGTGCTGTCAAGGGCTGAAAATCCTGAAAGGACTGTAAGTCTTGAATAGATGGACAAATCCTGAAAGGA
>CAYSRJ010000003.1:0-139616 GCA_964433545.1 uncultured Spirochaetota bacterium
TGGTACCTGTGCCCTTGGTACCTGTGCCCTTGGTACAAAATACCAGCTTTCTCCGGCATGGAATGCCGGTATTCTAATGGATAAAACCATAGCGGCCGGGACAATTTCCCTCGAACACCCGGCATAATACCTCTCCAAAATATTTATTGACATTGTAAAAGCCGGGTATATCATGAAAGACTGTCGGCTGTAACAAAGATCACCAATATAGGAGGAGGTATTCGCGATGCGAAAAAAAATTCTAGTCCTGTGTTTGAGTCTTCTTTTTATTACTACGAGCAGTGTATTTCTCACCGCCGGCGGGAAAAAAACCGAGGGAACAAAAGAGATGAAAAAAGCTCCGGCCCCGGAGAAAAAGGAGGAAGCACCCACTCAGAAGGCAGTCAAAAATCCTGATACTTTCATCAGAGCGGAGTACGGAACAATTCAGAGCCTCGACCCGCACCGCGCCTACGACACCTCGTCCGGCCAGGCGCTGATGAATATGTACGATCCGCTTATCGGCTTTGACGGGCCTGCGACAGACCGGTTCATTCCGCTAATAGCGGAAAAAGTTCCAAGCGCTGATAATGGGCTTATCACGGACGGCGGTAGAACCTACATATTTCCAATCCGAAAGGGCGTGAAGTTTCACAACGGCGACACTCTCACACCGGAGGATGTGGAGTATACCTTCGAGAGGGCGATGGTAACCGACCAGGACGGAGGACCAATATGGATGTTTTTTGATCCCTTTCTGGGCATATCAAGCTCGCGTGACAGAGACGGGAACATCGTCGTCAGTATTGACGATATCATGAACGCCGTCGAAGTCGACGGGCAGAATGTCGTTTTCCATCTCAAAGACCCCTACCCGCCGTTTCTTGGTATACTCGCCCAGTACTGGTCGGGCATCATAGACAAGAAGTACATGATCGAAAACGGCGCATGGGACGGAAAAAAGGCAGGATGGGAAAAGTACAACAACCCGGAGCAGGGCACAGAGGCACTCTACAACAGAGAGAACGGCACCGGCCCGTACATGCTCAACAAGTGGGAGCCGGGCGTTGAGATATCATTCACCCGTTTCGACGGATATTTCAGAAAGCCCGCCTCCATTAAAAATGTCCTTGTCAAAAGCGTAGAGGAGTGGACAACCAGAAAACTCATGTTTACCGCAGGCGACGCCGATTCTATAGAGGTCGATACCATGTACTGGCCGGAGATGGAAAACGTCGAGGGCATAAAGGTCTACAAGGACCTTCCGAGGCTTTCCAACACCGCGGTTTTCTTCAATTTCAACATAAACCCTGAAGCGAATCAGACGATCTGGAGTGGGAAACTCGATGGTCAGGGTATCCCTCCCGATTTCTTCTCAGACATCAATGTGAGAAAGGCGTTTGCGTATTCCTTCGATCACGAAACATATATTCGAGATGCATACCTCGGGTATGCCACGACCCCGGCAAGCCCGATCGTGGAAGGTCTCCCGTTCAGAGACCCGAATACGCCGAAGTATGATTTCAACCTTGATAAGGCGAAAGAGCTCTTCATGAAGGCCTGGGACGGGCAGGTTTGGGATAAGGGATTCAAACTTACCATACTGTACAATTCCGGCAACGAACAGCGGCAGATAGCCTGTCAGATGATCGAGGAGAATGTTGAGTCGCTCAATCCAAAGTTTCAGATAGAGATAATGAATGTCGACTGGGGCAATTACCTGAACATGATGGTCGCGAAAAAGTGTCCGCTGTTTGTCATCGGCTGGGTTGCAGATTTTCCGGACCCTCACAACTTCGTCCACCCCTACATGCATTCACAGGGTGATTTTGCGTCATGGCAGAGTTTTTACGATCCCGAGGTCGACAGACTGATTTCAGAGGGCATCAAAACCGTAGATCCGAATAAGAGAAAGGATATCTATTACAAGCTTGCCGGTCTGTACTATAAAGATATCCCGGGATTTCAGATCTCTCAATCGATATACAGGATTTTTATGAGAGACTGGATCTCCGGATACCAGTGGAATCCGGTCCTCGATCATATGCACTACTTCTACCCGCTGAAGAAAGGGTACTGATAGTGCTCGATTATAAAACGGCTGTGCAGCAGCTGCATGGCCGTTTTATGTTTATGAGAACGGCGCTGCATTGACGGGAGGGATTTTCCGCCTTGTACAGGCAGAGTTTCCCGGATAGTTGATCAATCAATAGAAATGTCGGGTACAGCATGAATTTTCTGAACTATATCATCAGGAGAATCCTGCTTCTTGTCGTCGTGCTCATAGGCGTGACACTCATTATATTCGCCATTCTCACTCTGTTTTCCCCCGAACAGCGTGCTTCGGCCTTTATCCGGGATATAAAACAGCTCAGTGATATAAACAGCATCATAAAGACCTACGGCCTCGACAGACCGGTGTATGTTCAGTACTATTACTGGATCCGCCAGGTATTGAGCGGTAATTTCGGGTGGTCGACAACGGTTTCACGGACAGTTATGGATGCGTTCAAATTCTTTCTCCCGAATACGGTCGAGCTTGCCCTCTACTCCGCGCCTCTTATCATTCTTGTTGGTATATGGCTCGGTTCTATTTCCGCCGTGCACAGGGATAAACCGGTTGATCACTTCACCCGTTTCCTGGCGATCATAGGCTGGTCTTTACCGACTTTCTGGTTCGGACTCGTGCTGCTCATGGTTTTTTACGGATACTTCCGCGGCCTCTTCCCGCCTGAAATTCTTGGCTACAAAGCGCAGGCATACGTGAACTCTGCAGATTTCGTGCAGTACACCAGGATAAATACAATCGATGCCCTTTTGAATGGAAAGCTGTGGATTTTCGTCGATGCGGTTCGGCACCTCGTGCTTCCGGTAATCACACTCACCGTCGTACAGATAGCGCTCGTAATGAGAATTATGCGCTCGAGCATGCTCGAGGCTATGGGTAAAGGGTACGTGCTTACTGCAAGGGCCAAAGGTGCATCGCAGAAGGTTGTCATCAAGAAGCATGCGAGGAGAAATGCCCTGCTACCGGTGGTAACCGTGTCAGGCTGGCTGTTCGCGCAGCTCATGGCGGGAGTGGTCATTACCGAAACAATTTTTAATAGAAAGGGACTCGGGTGGTGGTGGGCACATGCGGCTACACAGCTCGACATCCCGGCAGTTCTCATGGCGGTTTTGTTTAACGGTGTTCTGTTCGTAGTGACCAACCTCGTGGTGGATATTCTCTACGCGTACATCGACCCGCGTGTGCGGCTGGGCTAAGAGCAGGGTGAGGAATAACTGTATGTACTTTCTGAAGAAACGAAGGGTCGTTCGTGAATTCGAACAGCACCCAAGGCTCAAAGAGTTTCGGTTCAGCTTTGGCAAAATAGTTAAAAATCCGCTCTCGGTTACCGGGCTCTCCCTTATTTTTATTTTCTTCATGATTGCCGTATTCGCGCCGGTTATATCACCTCCCAAGTACGAGCACGAGCCCTTCAGAATTCCGCATGAGGGGTACTCCATCATTCCGAACCCGCCTGGACCCGGCCACCCGTTCGGTACAACGACCAAGCAGTACGATATTTTTTACGGTGTGATCTGGGGCGCCAGAACCGCCTTTCGCATCGGATTCATGGTCGTTGGAAGCATACTGATTATCGGTATCGCCGTAGGCAGCGTCTCCGGCTATTTTGGGGGTATAGTTGATGAAATTCTCATGCGTGTGGTCGATATTTTCATGTCGCTTCCCCTTTTCATACTCGCCATGGCAATAGTTACTGCGCTCGGACGAAGCCTGGATAATATCATGAGATCACTCATCATCGTAGGCTGGCCCATCTATGCACGGACTATACGAAGCAGCATCCTGACCATCAGGGAGGAGGACTTCATTAAGGCCGCAAAAGCGCTCGGCGCAGGCACCTTTAAAATAATTTTCAAACATATACTCCCCAACGCCATCTATCCTGCTCTCATACTCGCGTCTCTTGATATAGGGGCCATGGTGCTCACTGCAGCCGCGCTCAGTTTCCTCGGTCTCGGCGCGCAGGAGGGATATGCAGATTGGGGTCAAATGGTAAGCCTTGCGAGAAACTATATAGTCGGCCCTCAGGGCCAGCCTTTCCTGTTCTGGTACGTCGTCACCATACCCGGTCTTTTCATACTTTTTTTTGTTCTCGGCTGGAATCTTCTGGGCGATGCACTCAGGGATATTTTCGACCCGAAACTGAGAAGGAAGTAGGTGTATGGCTGAACTGCACACAACAGACTCGATTCTCGATGTTGATAAATTAAAGGTGAATTTTTACACCTATGAGGGGGTTGTTAGGGCGATTGAGGAAATCAGCTTCAGTCTTGCAAACGGCGATACGCTTGGAATCGTCGGAGAAACAGGGTGCGGCAAGAGTGTTACCGTCCTGTCGATTTTAAACCTCATTCTCCCGCCGGGAAGGATAGAAAACGGAACCATTACCTACCAACAAGGGGGATATTCAGTCAACCTGGTCGAGCAGAGCGATGAATTCATGCGAACGATCAGAGGTAATGAAATATCGATGATTTTCCAGGAAGCAGGTAATACTCTGAATCCGGTTCTCAGTATAAACAGGCAGGTCAGCGAAAGCTTTCTTCTCCACAGGCAGGAGGAGCTCTGCACGCTCGTGCTCGAAAATATTGAAAAAAACCTGCAAAAAAAGAGGGGACCCGGCCTGCTTCTTCGGTATCAGAAAGCGAAGTACAGAGGGAAACTGCAAAAAGCATGCAGAAACAATTTACAATACGGCCGCTACGGGCGTCGTCTGAAACGTCAGGCCACTGAACTTTCGATTAAACTTCTGGAAAGCCTCGGCATACCGAATCCGTCGTCTTTTATTCACCGGTACCCGCACGAGCTCTCGGGGGGTATGCAGCAGAGAGTGGTTATCTCGATGGCACTGGCCTGTAATCCGTCAATTCTAATAGCAGATGAGCCGACATCGAACCTCGATGTCACCATACAGGCACAGATTCTCGCCCTTATCGAAGAGCTTAAAATTAAGTACCGGTCGTCCATACTGTTCATAACCCATGACCTCGGCGTCGTTTCAGAGATAGCGAACAGGGTCATCGTGCTATATGCCGGGACCCTGGTTGAGTTCGCACGTGTGAGGGAGCTGTTCAAAAATCCTCTCCATCCCTATACCAGGGCCCTGCTGCGCTCAGTGCCCACCCCGGGCAAGAGTGGACGGCTGGAAAGGATACGGGGAAACGTGCCGAATCTCGTTAATCCGCCTTCCGGTTGCCGCTTTCATCCCCGGTGTCCGGAGGTGATGAAAATCTGCACGCAGCATAAACCCGCACTGTACGTAAAAAAGGGTTGGGATGGGGAAGAACACATGGTGTCCTGTTTCCTGTACAGAGATTGACCTATGACTAAACGGAGGGTCGAGTATTGTCTAAACTTCTTGAAATACGGAATCTGAAGACCTATTATCCAATCAGAAGTGGTGTGATACAGACGACGAAAAACTACGTCAGAGCAGTTGACGATGTGTCTCTGATACTAAAAAAGGGAGAATGCCTCGGGCTCGTCGGCGAATCGGGATGCGGCAAAACAACACTCGGCAAGACTATCCTCAGACTCGAGAAAGCAAGCGCAGGCGCCGTCTATTTCAGTAGCGAAGAAAACGGAGGGAAAAAACTCCAGGATATAACAACCTTCAGCGAAAATAAGCTGAAACAACTCAGAAAAAGGATGCAGATCGTTTTTCAGGACCCGACAACCTCGCTCAATCCGAGAATGCTCATCAAGAACACAATCGGCGAGGGCCTCACTATACATAACCTGGCGCGGGGAAAGGAGAAAATCGACAGGGTTGCTGAGCTTCTCAATTCGGTTGGACTGAACAGGGACCACATGATTCGGTATCCGCATGAATTTTCCGGTGGACAGCGGCAGAGAATAGCGATTGCACGCGCCCTGTCCACAAGACCTGATTTCATTATTCTCGATGAGCCGACATCGGCGCTCGATGTTTCCGTACAGGCGCAAATTCTCAACCTTCTCATCGATCTCAAAAACGAGTACAATCTCACCTATCTCTTCATTACCCATCACCTGCTCGTTGTAGAACATATAAGCGACCGGGTTGCCGTAATGTATCTTGGAAAAATCGTCGAGATTGCAAAGACAAAAACCCTGTTCGACGGCGCACTCCACCCGTACACAATCGCCCTTCTCTCCGCCATTCCCTATCCCGACCCGGATATCAGGCGAAAGAGAATCATACTGACAGGTGATGTGCCGAATCCCGTAGACCCGCCGAAGGGATGCAGATTCCACCCGCGCTGCTGGCTTGCAGACGAGCGCTGCAGGATGGAAGAGCCGCTGCTCGAGGATGCAGGCGGCGGTCATTTCGTTGCATGTCACAAAAAAGAGGATGTGGCAACAGAGTATCACACGTATTAGAACCGCCGTAGCGCGATATGTTCCTCGCGAAAGGCAAGCGGGAGTCTGTTGAAACCAGGTGGAACACAATGGAAGGAAAAACCGTAATGAACCCATTCAAGGGTGCTGTAGTCGCACTTTTATTAATCGCCCTGTCTATCGCTGTTTTTGGCTGCACCACGCTCAAAAAACAGCGAGGCCGACCGGTGAAGCCTGAACCGGCGCCAGCAGTAAAAGGCCTTGAAAGCCCTAAAGCCACATCCCCGCGCAAGGAATACGACCTGCATGCGCTCCTTGTACCTGTCATTCAGTATAAATTACTGATTTCAAGCGCCGATTCCTTTGCCGAGTTCGTCGAAAATGGCAGCGGCTCTTTTTCCGACTATATATACCGTATCTTCACACTTCAAAAAGATGGATTCGAAGAGGGGCAGGGCATCGTACTTACCTCATTCCGAAAAAACGGCGCTATATACGTAACAGTCGACCGATCGCTTCTGAAGCAGAATACCGACGGCTCACAGTGGTGGCAGATTCAGATGAATATCACAGATAAATGGGTATTCTGCGAACTGCTCATATCAGACCTGAATGCACCACTCGAGATACGATACATCAATCCGGATACGGGAAAAAAATATAAAACAGTCCCGCTCTTTGCAGCAGAGCTCGAGGAGTCTTTGAAGGAGTTTTCCAGGGATGAGCTCAAACAAATGATGATGGAAGACCGGCAGATATTGATAGAAGAGGAGTATCAAAAGCTGTTCCAGAACCCCATCGCAATCGGGGAAGAGACGGTTTCAACCGGTGCCGGGGAGTTTGCCGCAGTTCATATCAGAGACAGGGGAAAAGAGGTCGGATCAATGAACGACTACTGGATATCCAGCAGAGTGCCGGGGCACATTGTAAAAATCGAGCGTAGAAACCCCGACGGCTCGATCGATGTAATCGAGTTGACTGGTATTACTGAGGACAATATCTCACAGATATCGTCTGAGGCTGTCCAGCCGACAAACCCATCTTATAAATAGTCTCGAGAACAAACCGCCGATTCACACCTTCGGCTTTGTCCGTATTTTACCGACCGCAAAAAGCATGATTCCCGCAAACAGAATAAAAGGTATGCTTAAAAATTGTCCCGTGGTAAGAAAGATTTCGTGGTGCGGCCGCGTATACTCCTTGGTAAACTCGACGAGAAACCTGAGGGTAAAGTAGAGGAATAAAAACAGGTAGAAGATCGCACCATCCTGCAGCCGGTCCTTCTTCTTTTTGAAAACGGTCCATAGCACGACGAAGATTACAATGCCCATTACCATCTCATAGAGCTGAGTGGGATGACGGAACGCGGGCGGCCCGCCGTCCGGCTCCTGAAAACGCATGAACTTTACTGCCCAGGGAACGCTCGTCTTTCTGCCGACGATCTCAGAATTAAAGAAATTCCCGAGCCTGATAAAGCTCGTTCCGATCGATACGGGAATAGAAAGTGCATCGCTGATCTGGTAGAAGGTGATGGGGTACATTCGGGTAAAGATAACCATACCGATAAGGAGCGCAATCGCAGCGCCGTGACTGGCAAGCCCGCCCTTCCATATCATCAATATTCGTAACGGGTGCGACAGGTAATAGCGGGGATGGTAGAAAAAAACATGTCCCAGCCTTGCCCCGATAATCACACATATTACCACCGTAATGAAGAGCGGGTACACGAGCTCGGTATCGATCCCCTTTTCCTGAAAGACCTTCTTGATCAGATAGAGTCCCAGCAGGAATGCGCAGACAAAAAGCAGGCTGTAGTACCTGATCGAGAATGGGCCGAGTTTTACGATTACAGGTGAAATATTTTGAACAAACATTTTTTCCTCCACAGGATAAAGAATAGTATCATACATCATCTGCAGCAGGTATTATCCTCTACCATTATCCCGGTTTCCCCTGTGATGCTGGTAGACCTGATACATAAAAGTACGAATGTCCGTTTCCCTTCCAGGCTGCTGGCTCGCATCGCACGGCACGTCCATATAGGGAACACCCTGTTTGTTCATGAGCGGTTTTGCAATAGAGGAAGTGATTGAGCTCGGCATGCAGGTAAACGGATATACGTTTACCACTCCATTGAAGCCGTTTTCGGCATACGCCATGATTCCCGATATGCTCAGGCATGCCTCAGTCCCGACATCGAAACTGAAAACGTCATCCCTCTTTAAAATACGTTCCAGATGAGCTACCCTGTGATCCCCCGCAATAGGCAGGTTGTTCTGCACTCTTTTATATATCCGCCTCTGCGTATACTGCTGATAAAAAAAGTCCACTGCATGAGTCAGTATATCCTTCAAATCTTCCTTCGCATCACCGATGCGAAACTGCTTTAAATCGAGTCTGAACTGCATCTTCGCGTCCCGCATCCTGTTGTAAGAGGTATAATTTATCCACTCGATGAGAGAAGCGTTCACCACCTCGGCGCCGTATCGTTCGAGCATCTTAACAAGATCCTGATTCGCCTGGTCATGCACACGCAGAAATATTTCACCGACAATCCCCACAAGCGGTTTTTGTTCAATGGAGGGATCAGGTATCCTCCCAGCCTGTTCGACAGTTTCGTCAAGCAGGTCGAGAATCGACCCGAAAGCGTTTTGGGCGCCGTATCTCTCAAAGGCCTCCTCCATGATCGCCACCGCTTTCCCGATAAACCGGTCAGTTTCCCCTTCAGTCCGCTCATAGGGACGGATACGCCATACAAGCCTGTTGAGAATATCGGTAATAAGCACGGAAAGGTACGCCGCCTTCCTCAATACACGCACGTCATACCCAACGAGCCCATCCAGGGAGTAACCGTCACGGGAGGTGAGCGACCCGATCTTTACACTCCTGAATTCGGGAAAAGAATCGAGCACAATACGCTGATACTTATTATACATACCGAAACGGCATGGCCCATCCGACTCGGGCATAAAAAAGATATAGTTGTCAGGTTTGAACAGCGGTCCCTCTTTTTCCTTCTCATCATTTAAAAACTTGAGAATATCGCCGGTCGTTATCAGGCAGGGTAGGCATTCTTTTCCCGAGGTGTACTCCTTGCCCAGGTCGAGCGCGTTGTACGTATCGAGGGCCTGTGCCTGTATACCGAAACTCCGCAGCGCAGCGGCAAGCAGGTATGCACCTGTCCCGTTCATCTGCGGGATTAAAAAGGTCTTGTTTTCAGCGTTGAAAACACCGATTCCGCTATTCAGCGATTGAAATGTTGATACGTCCATCTTTTCCAGCCTGCGAAGAGCGAATGTAAAAGGTATCCGTTCTCCGCATGGAATTTTCCATTACGTTTTTAAAAGCCTCAATCCTCGTCATGACACCGGCCTCCGCCGTGTGCTCGTCCAGCTCCAGGATAAGGTATGCCTTTTCACCCATGATCTGCCTGTAGAAGTGCTCCAGAAAGGAATCGGCCCCGCAGCTGAAGTTGGTGAGATGTATCCCGAAAAACCCTTCCCTGGCCCTTACGAATCGGGCAGCCCGCAGTATCTGGGCGCCGAGGCCCCAGTACATGGATGGAAAATCGGAGAGATCCACCGTATCGGTGTCGATAAAATCCATGGGAACCGCCGTTATCCCGATACCAGCCAGGTTCCGGCCGAGCCGAAGGTTGAGTTTTTCATCATACAGATTGTACGGCCTCCCGGTGACCACAACAAACGGTTCTTCAGGATTTCTTATCTGGATAACCGATGCACCTTCACGGCGCAACTCCTCTCCAAACTCCTTGTTTTTCTTCATAGCGTATTTCAGCGCGCGTTTTATCCGGCTGCCGGATACACCGAGCTTTTCTCCAACCTGCTCGGTAAGCTCGAGAGAAAGCCGATCAGGATCATGCCTCAGGTGAACGACTGGATGCAGTACGTACTGCGGATCAAGGCCGAGGGCCATACGCGTCATGTACGAATTTCCCTGGACCATCGGACAGTAAAAACCCATCTCCTGTTCCGCAGACACCGGTATGTCGATGATGCTCGGCAAAAACAGGTACTTCGTTTTCCCTTTCATTCTTTCAACATGCCCGTGGGATACCTTTACCGGGTAGCACGCTTCACCCTGCATGAGCTCCGTACCGATCCTCGAAATTTCATTGTCCGTCTGGGGTGTGAGAACAAGCCTGTACCCGAGCTGATCGAAAAAGTGAGCCCATAGAACACCGAAGTGAAGACCGTAGAGCATCCGCTGCATTCCGACAGTCGGTCTTCCATCGATTTCCATCAGGGATTTATCCTCAAGCTGAACGCTCACCCCTTTTATGTACCTGTCCCAGATAATTTTCCTGATCTCGAAAAGATTATTTGATCGCTTATCACGGCTCCTGATAAGCTCATACCTCCCGCACTCGCCCCCCCAGATACTTTTCCGTCCGTCGAAGTCGTATATCTTCAGCTTGCACTGGTTGTGGCAGTGGGGGTCGGCACGGCATATCCTTTCCACGCAGTGCATCGTGTCGTTGACTGTGTTTTCAAGACCCCTGAACAGTGATTCCGTCCGCTCCTCCAGCATCATCTTTTCCCTCACCGCAAGTGCGGCGCCGTATGCACCGAGGACCTCCCGGTGTCTCGGCACGACGATTTCACGGCTGAGAACATTTTCAAAGGCAGCCACCACCCCTTTGTTGAGCGAAGGTCCGCCTAAAAACATGAGCCTTTCTCCGATCTTTCTTTTTCCCACAACTCTGTTCAGGTAGTTGTACACAATTGCGTAGCACAGCCCGGCAATAAGGTCTCTGGTTTTCGCTCCCTTCTGGTGGTAGGATTCGAGGTCCGATTCCATGAACACGGTGCATCGATCGGTGAGCTTCACCGGGGATTCCGATGAAAGCGCTATCTCCTGAAACTCTTCGACTATATTTATCTCGTATTTATTCGCAAGCTCGTGCAGAAAGCTGCCGGTGCCTGCAGCGCACACCTTGTTCATGTCGAAATCAGTCGGATTGCCGTTTCGTATCAGGATGTACTTCGAATCCTGGCCGCCGATCTCAAATACGGTATCGACCTCCGGATCCACCTCCACAGCACCACGGGCGTGCGCAGTAATCTCGTCTATAATGAGATCGGCATTGAGGAAATCACCCACCACACCCCTGCCGGACCCCGTTGTGGCAGCCCCGGCAATTTCGATTTTTTTTCCCAGGTTATCCATGATTCCCTGTAAGAGACCCTGTGTCACCTCGATAGGCCTGCCCCTGGTGGGTACATAATTCTTATGAATAATTGAACACGCATCATCCATGAGTGCGTATTTCGTTGTTGTCGAACCGATGTCGATACCTAAAAACACCCGCATGACGGGACCTGTCACGGTAGTAGACGGTTCATTCGATTCGTGAAACACTGATTTTTTCAATTCCAGTCTCGGAGCCGTCGTCACCGAAAAACTATGCACCGCTCCAGAGTCTTTCAGGCTTTCCTGGTCGACACCGGCGCCTGATTCCAGTGACTGCAGCGCAACGCCGAGAGCGCCGAAAGAACTACTGTGGCCGGGTACGATGAGTTCGGGAAAGTAGTTTTTGAATGCCTGCTCCTGGAGGCTATTCAGTGAAAGCCCGCCGATAAAAATAATCGGTTTCTGGAGGGTGCGGTTCGATACGATGGTACTCATGTAATTTCTTGCGTTTCCAACATGAAGGCCGTAAATAATGTCTTCGAGTTTTTCACCTTTATTCTGCAGGTGTATCATATCGGTTTTCGTGAAAACTGTACACCTGCAGGCCACATTCGCGGGTGTTTCACTCCTGAGGCCGAGCTCTATGAAATCACCTAAAATACGATCGATATCTTCATCTGCTGCATCTATTTCAATACCATAAATCGAAGTGGCAAGCCTCTGGGCCTGTTGATCGATGAATGAACCGGTGCCCGATGCGCACGGCCCGTTTGTATTGAAGTATTCGAGCTCCCAGTGATGGTCATCTCCGGTTTTATGTGAAATCTGAAACAGAGCGGTATGCTGACCGCCCATACTGATGATTGTTCTTACGTGCGGAACAAAAAAAACAGCCCCGATTACCTGGCTGATCGTTTCAAATTCGTAAAATACCCCAAACTCCTCACTCAGCATCTTGCCGTGAGTACCGGTAAAGGAGATCGATCGGAGTTTTTTTTCACCGAAATCTTTGTACAGGTTTCGTATGAGGGTCTGCACGGTCTGCTCGACCCTGCCCATATGCCGCGCATACGGGTAATCACGAACAAGCCGCCTGTCACCGTCGATTACCACGCAGTTGACGCTCACCGAGCCCGCATCTATACCCGCATACAGAATGTCCCTGCCCCCGTTTGTATATTCCATTCTCTGAAAAACCGCACCATGGTATTGATACAAGGTTTATAATTCATTGAGTATGAAGATTATAATAATTCACCTCAGATGAATTGTCAAAGCAATGAAGGAATTTGTGCAGGATGGATCGCACAATCATGAAATACCATTCCCCTTTTCATCAAGGAACCATTCGATGAGGCGCCGGGCGATTGTAATTTTGTGGGGGAGGTCCGGGAAGTTGTCAGGGGTGAACCAGCGGGCGTCTCCGATCTCTCCCGGATCAATTTTTATTTCACCACTTTCATACTCCGCGGTGAATCCGACCATGAGTGAATTTGGAAACGGCCACTGCTGGCTTCCGAAATACCGGATATTTTTTACCTCGATCCCCGTTTCCTCAAGTATCTCTCTCTTCACACACTGTTCGAGTGTTTCACCCGGTTCGACGAAACCGGCAATGACACTGTACAGACCCGGCGGGAATCGGTGTGCTCGTGCAAGCAGGATGGCATTATCTTTTACAACAGCCGTAATAACAGCCGGTGAAATACGCGGATAGGAGGCAAAACCGCATTTCTCGCAGACCATGGCAAGCTCGCACTCCTTCCTCTTCGTTTTGCTTCCGCACCTGCCGCAGTATTGATGGGTCCTCGCCCAGTTTACAATCTGAAAGGCGCGCCCTGCAACAGGAAAGATATCCTCATCGATATCCGCTATCAGTTTTCTCAACCGTATAAAACCCAGGTTTTCAGGAGGGTTTGCATCTTCCTCAACCTCACCTGCAAAACAGGGGAGATTGTCGAGTATTCCCAGGTAAAAAGTACGTGCCTGAGCAAGCCCGAGCTGTGCAGGGTTTTTAACAACGGGCACTTCCGCGCCGGTATTATTCATGGCAACTAGGAGATCATCACCGCGAAACAAAAACCACCATGCTTTCTCGGTATGCGTCGTAAATCGCCCATTTTGCGAAATAAAATTCATATATCACCTTTCGGTATTCTGATATTCAGCCGCCTTGCTCCCCGGTTGCCAGAGGTACTGCGCGAGATCTATCGTATCACGTGTGTCGAACCGAACGCCCTCTTTCTCAAGCAGGAATTTCTGCAGCTCATAGCCATTTAAATCCTTCAGCGAAATACGCCCCTTTCTATTGATCACCCGGTGCCAGGGGAGCCTGTCTTTTTCTGATGAACTGTGAAGTATCCACGCCACCTGGCGCGCAGCACGATGATTGCCGGCACAGGCTGCAATCTGCCCGTACGTGCATACTTTGCCGCGAGGTATGCTTTTTATTATACGCTTAATATTTTCAGCAAGAGAATAAGCGGTATTCATTCAGCAACCATACCCTTTACAGTTTCTATCAATCGAACCGCTGTATACCCATCCTGTGCGCTTGAAACAGGCTTTCCAGCAGGGTCTCGAACACAGCGGACTGCATCGTTGAGCATATTCCTGAAATAGCCTGTTATATGCGGGCGCCTTACAGGCCCTCTTCTGAGAGACCTGAACCCCTCATAAAACGGACTGGTTTCACTTATATACTCCTCGTAGAGACCGTTTCCAATTCTGATCCTTCCGGAGGCAAAGCTCATATCGATCTCAAACACAACGTGGTCCCTCCCGGATGCGACTTCCGTGAATACAGGTATATCTCCCAGGCTTCCGTTGATAAAAAGCGATTCTTCGTTTTTGCCTTCATGCAATGCGGTATGTTCCACCTTCATTTGCACATTGGCAAGAAACTGCAGTGTATCGATGAGGTGTGTGCCGTCCTCAAGGAGGATATCGAACACGGGCCTTGATTTACCCATATATATTTTTGAGCTGATCGAAAGCAGGGAGCCGAATTTTTTCTGCTGTATCATTTTCCTGGCCCGAATATAGTCGCGCGAATACCGCCGTTCGTGATTGGTAATGATCTTGAGCAGACCGGAACGGTGCATTTCGGCAATCTCGAACGCTTGGCCGCTGTTATCCGCGAGAGGCTTTTCACATATAACGAGCAGTACGCCGTGATGAAGTGCCTTTTTCACGATTTGCAGGTGAGTTTCCGGTGGGGTCGCAACACAAACAATATCGGACACAGTCTTGTCAAGCGTCTCGTCTACATCGGTGTAGACTTCGCAGCCCCAGCGCTCTGCGAATAGTTTGCACCTATCTTCTCGTATGTCACACCCACCAACCAGCACGCATGAATCGTTCTCTGTTATCGCGCCTGCGTGCGTGCACGGTTTTTCCCGCAGCCTGTCGTCCTCCAGCAGGCTGCCGATTCTTCCAAGCCCGACCACGGCACATCTGATTTTTTTCATTTTTTCATAATTTCCGACAAAACTGTATGGTACCAAGATATACTGCCGAAACGTTTTTTACAATCAAATGACAGTGCTATTTCTGAATTTAAATCTTGCCCGGTGCACGATCATTGCCTATTCTCTTATTGTGTATCTCAAACTGACAGGGCAAGGGGAAAAACAATCATGAAAAAGAAAGTCCTGAAAAAAGTGTATTTTTTTACCGTAGCTGCACTCATGCTTTTCAACGTGCTTTTTATTTTCTCCTGTTCAAGCCTCCCGTATGAACGAGAGCTATCAATAGACGAGCTCGTACAAAAGAGACGGACGGATGTGGATGAGAAGAACCGCCAGATAATCGCAGATCTCCGGAATGGAGGCTACGTTATTTTTCTTCGCCATGCTAAAACAGACTGGTCCCAGAAGGATATAGAGCCCTTTGATTTCACGACATGTGCCGGACAGCGGAATCTATCTGAAGAGGGCCGCAGTCAGGCAATGAAAATCGGCGAAGCGTACAGGGCTCTTGGAATCCCAGTTGCCGAGGTCATTTCAAGCCCCTTCTGCAGGTGCAAAGACACGGCAGAGCTCGCATTCAAAACATACACGATTAAAGATGACCTCCAGCATATACCGTACCGGGGAAACAAAGATGGAAGAAAAAAGATGCAGTACCTGTGGGACAGGCTTGACGAAATGCTCGCGCAGGTACCGCCTCCTGGACAGAATATCGTGCTTGTCGGACATTCCCCCAACCTGATCAGGAGAATCGATATCCGTGCTTTGCCTGAAGGCAATTCCGTCATTTTCAAACCCGATGGGAAGGGGTCTTCCGAATTGATCGGTATGATCCTTCCAGAAGAGCTGTTCAGGCTCTATTGAGACATTCTGGTTCAATGCTCATTATTTCATCGTGGAAGCAATACACCAAAAAACAACTGTTTATTATCAGTAATCTCTACTCCCGGAATGTGAAAATGAGCTATTTCATAATTGACCAATTTATTGACTACAGACCGGCAGTACTGGTGTATAAAAAAAACCGGATGATTGTTTTATAACCATTGTGGTATAGTTACACGGTTTTAAATGCCCAGGCAGGTACGCCTGAGGCTTGAAGTGCTTTTCTAACAATTTCAATAGTATGGATCGGGCAAAGTGCTATTATACAACCGCCCCCTCCCGCTCCCATTTGTTTTGCCCCTAAAGCACCGGCCTCCCTCGCTTTTCGACACAGGAACTCCAGTTTGTCGGTTGATGTTCCCATTAATTTCTCTTCTTCCTGCTGCCTGTCCATTAAAAATCCCAGTTTTTTAAAGTCTTTTCCCATCAGTGCCCGTTTGCCCTCTTCCACAATGCCCACCACTCTATTAAGCGAATTGATTAAGAGTTTTTCTTTTTTATGTATTCGGTCCCGAAGCCATATTTGTACTTCTTTTGTGTTGTGCTGTTCCCGAGAGTCTGCAACCACAATCGGCAAATAGTCGATGCCTAATTTCTCAATACTTGCCCTGGAACTCGTGTTAATATAGTTAATACCTCTAAACGCTATTGCATATTGGTCCATACGGCCGCATTCAACCTGTAAATCATCATGTTCAACGATATATGCCAGTTCAGCAACCTCCGCTTTAGTCATTTTTATTTTGTACGCCCTGTTAAATGCATATATTGAAGCAATACAGAGTGCAGCGGATGATGATAATCCAGCACCTACAGGTATTTCGGAGCGTATTTCCAATCGAAAACCCGTGTCAACGCTATCTCTCAGCCTGTTGTAAACAGCCTTTACGTATCTCAATGGTGAATCATAGCTGAGGGGACCATCAATCTTAAATTCTTCATAAAAATCAATATCATGGCCGATTAAAACAACTCTATTATCATCACGTCTGGTCAGTTTGATTGTAAGGAAAGCGGAAATTGCCGCAGTAATCGCCGGTTTTTCGATCAGGTCGGTATTATCACCAAGCAGGCATACTCTCCCCGGACTTTTTACTATAAATTCTTCGACCATAGCATTCACCATGTAAAAATCAAAAAGTGGCAACATGGATCCAGTATAAAAATCATGTTGCCACCTCTAGCACTCTGAAACAAACCTACTGAATTGCTGCAACCTCGTTCCACCCCTCGGCAATTTCTTTTGCAGCTTTTCCCAAAACAGTTGCATCTTTTACAAATTGTACCGACTTATAGTCTTCTTCAGGCGGAAATTTCGCTTTCAAATCAGCAGGCATTTTAACACTTTTACGAATCGGATGAACAAAACCCTTCGCGTATTCTATCTGTCCTTCATCGGAATATTCAGTCTCAATTAAGAGCCTGGCTACATACGGATGCGGCGCACCTGCAGCAATGAACTGAATATACATTCCGGCTACTGTCCCATCTTGTGGTACAACGATCTTCAGTGAATCCATCCCGAGAGAATATTTTTTTGACAGACCGTCAAAATCCCAGAAGAGCGAAATAGGAGCCTCGCCTTTCTGGATTGCAGAAGTGCTCGGCCTTACCGGTTTGATGTTACCGGCTTCTTTTAGCTTTTTAAAATACTCTATACCCGGCTGTATATTATTGACATCACCGCCGTTTGCATATGCTGCAGCCAAAACCATCATGTTAGCCGTTCCAGACTCCCTTGGATCCTTTATGCAAACCATGTTCTTATATTCGGGCTTTAAAAGGTCAGCCCATGACCTCGGAATGTTTTTCACTATATCGGTATTCACTGTAAAAGCAATGGTTCCCCAGTATGCGGCCGACCAGAGTCCGTTCGGGTCTTTTGCAAAATCTGGTATCTCATCCCAGTACTTGTTCTTATAGGGTTGTGATAACTGTTCTTCGGTTATAACCGTGGCAAAATTAAACCCGAGATCGGTGGAATCGGCAACTGGATTATTTCTCTCCGATTTTAATGTAGAAATAATTGTACCGCTCCCCATATCCGTATCCATCGTTTTTATTCCATATTTGTTTTCAAGTATCTTCCGTATTCCTCCATAATTCACCCAGTCATCGGGAAGACCGTAAGAGACCAGGGTCCCTTCCTCTTTCGCCTTGGCGATGAGATCATCCATAGAAGACGTCGTTATCGGCAGTTCGGAAGGTTTCCCTACTTCCTCTTTACTCCCTGCAAAACCGACTGAGCAAAGCCCAAAAACCAGAAGCGATATTACTGCAAACAAAAAAATCCTTTTCATTTTTCTCTCCTTCTTTTTTATTTTGTTGATAAAAAAATCAATGTACCTCTTGTTATCACCTCCCGTACATTAAAATTGAAGGGCCTCACGTTGCTCAAACTGTGAACGTACTATGCTCTCTGCTTGATTTTGGTGCTTTTTCTCTCCCTTGTAACAAGAATGATAAGCAGCGACAGTATCATGGCTACCGTGAATGCCACCACGGCTATTGCCGAAGCGATTCTTCCATCTCTTCGGGTAAATTCTACAAGCAGCATGGGAAGAGTTTTAAAACGCGCCCCGGTTATTAAAACCGCCAGTGTATACTCAGCAAACATTGCAGAAAAAACAAGCAAAATCCCGTTTACGATACCTGTCAGGATATTGGGGCCGATTATATAGAATAAAATTTGCCAGGAATTTGCTCCTTCAACCTGAGCGGCATCATTCAGCATCTCTAAATCAATTGCCTCAAGGCTGTTTGCAACCGGTCTATACATATAGGGCATTGAAAAAACTGCACATGCACAGACCAGCAGGAGGGGAGAACGCGCGATCAATGGCATTGTAAACGTTGTTATTACAGCAAGCGCTAAAATAACACGCGGTATACCGAATGGAAGGGTAGTAAGCAGGTCCATCTGTATTTTTACAATATGAAGACGGGTATACGCAATATACGCAGCCGGAACAATCAATACCAGGTCCACAATGACTGTGTACGTTGCAAGGAGCAACGAATTTCTGAGAGCGGAAATGAAATAGGGATGACGTATGATATTTTTATACCACTCAATCGTATACCCTTCAGGCATGATCGACCGATCCCAGCGCACAGCAATAGAAAATAAATACGTCGCTAAAATAGGCACAAGCATATAAACGAGAAAGAAGGCCAGAAAGATTATTTTTGAAATGAAGCTGTCCTTCATCATTTCTCCCAGATAGCACGATTAATAGCAATTTTATATATTAAAATACATACCCCCATTATTATCAAGGACACCGTAGCCATAGCCTTCGCCAGAGCTATATCATGCACTACCTCTCCTCTTACCACAAAGGCAATTTGAGTCGTTACCAGCATCAGGTTTGAACCAACAAGCGTATATGCAGTCGCATACGCGCCGTAGGCATTCGCAAATAGAAGGACCATGCTTGCAATGAGTGAAGGGGTGAGCAGAGGAAGTCCGATATAACGCCAGTACTGCCAGGTGTTCGCCCCACTGTTTACTGCGGCTTCCCGCCATTCCTTTTTTAAACCTGAAAATGAGGGTATTATCAACAGTATACTGAGAGGAAGTTGGAAATATGTATACGCAACAATAAGTCCCGCGTACGAGTATATCTGGAAATGGGGATACAAATGAATATGCAACAACTTCAACAGTACCAATGTTATGATCCCATTCTCACCGAGAACAATAATAAATGCAAATGCTAACGGAGCGCCTGCGAAGTTGGTGGTGACATTTGACAGGGCAAGAAAGATATCTCTCACCCATCGAGTTTTTATCTTGAGCATATTGTATCCGATAAAGGTTCCAAAAATGGTCCCGAGAAGAGCGGTAATAAAAGAGATACGGATACTATTCCAGAAAGAAAGCATGTATATTGGTTGTGCCAAACCGGTATAATTGGCCAGCGTGACAGCACCGTCCGGATTGAAGAAGCTGTCTTTGATGAGAATAACTATCGGAATAATTTCAAATGCAAGGCAAAATATGAAAAAAGGGACTACTCCAAGGCTCGAAACTATTTTTGAGAACCATGGATGAGTTATACCCAGGGAGCTCCTGTCCAAAACCACTCCTTTTTTTAGAAACTTGTTTAATTAAATTAATTTATTGATCGTATCAAGCATATTGTTGCACGAATCATTAAACATGTCAATTGAAAGATACGAAAAATTATTCTACACCTTTATTTATTGACTATGGTTTTATCCATTAAAAAACCGGCATTCCATGCCGGAGAAAGCTGGTTCATCCGACCTTCGGTCGACTGAATGAAATCGTCGGGTTATTACTTCACACGAAGAGTATTCAAGAAAACCGGGCTGATAAATCAAAACGCTACAGATGATGAACTTATGTTCTATGCAAGAGAATTGAATCCAGAATACCCTGGAATATTTGACTTGCCGGTACGGAAATTAGGAAAAGAATTATGCGAACAGCAAAGCCCAAAATGTAATGAGTGTTGCCTCGGAAAATATTGTCCGAGAATAGGGGTTTTATAGAACTCTTTTATGTTTAAACTGCATGCAGTTGTTCGACAGCTTCCATCAATCTACCTAACTTATGTCTGAACTCTGGTGGAACCTTGTTCTAATATACTCTTCAGTATCCTCGCTGTTAAGCCGAACGGTACCCGGTCCGCTTCGCACGAAAAATTCGCCGCATGGGTCCCTCTCAATCCCCTTCCACCGCAGGAACACCGGCTCCGGGCTGCGCTGACAGGAAACGAGGCAGACGGTCTTCCCCTGTACTATCTGGGTTTTGGGATCGATGCAGGTGCCGGCCCGGTCGCCGAGGCCGTTCCGGACTACCTGGGCCAGGTGGAGCATGAACCTATCGTCATTCTCGAGTCGGTCATGATCGATTCCCAGGACAGTACGGTCGTCGGCCACACCTATCAGGAGGTCGCCTCCCTCGGTGTTCAGGAAGGCCGCGATCGTCTTCAGCACCGAATGCGTGACGACCATGTCGTCCTTGCGGTCCTCCTTGAGGTTCCAGCGCAGGCTCGATTTGAACTCCAGTGTTTTTGATTCCTGAAGCTTGAGAAGCTCCTCCGCCCGCCGGTGGCGTTGAATATAGTCGTCAAAAAGGAAGTTCTTGAGGGCCTGACCGAAAGCCGGGTCGTCCGTAATACGCTTATAGAGCTCGAAGTTGGTCTCGACGATCTCCTGAATCTTGTCCTCGACCTTGGGGTCGAAGGTGAGCCGGACGTTTTCGCGGGTGTTCACACGGGCGCTTGCATCGAGGCCGTCGTCCTGATCCAGCGCATCGCGGAGCTGCTCGAGAGTGACCCGATGCTCATCAGTAAGATTCAAGCCGAAACGCTCATTCAGCTCGGCGATGATCCGGGAGAGGGTCTCGAGCTCTTCTTCCTGGATGCCGTAGTGCGGCTTGGTCCGGATCGGATCGAGCTGTCCGGTCCGTCGTTCGAGTGAAATCTTTCCCCGACTGGTTTCCTGGATCCGGTAGGACTCTATATCGATGTTTTGCTGCACCTATTATAGATAGGAGTTTTTATAATTCGAGATTCACCAATATACAAAAAAAACCGTGAAGAGCCCCCGATTTGCCCGTGAAAGATTTATGATTACTTTTCTAACCGAAAAACGACAGCTTTCTTATAAATATTTTACCTTAATAGAACATTCTGTCAAGAATAAAGAAAAGTTGAAGTTTCCAGGGCATTGCTGAAAATACGAACGGGTATACCTCACCCCCTGGTATTTCTTCTTTCATTGATATTTAAGAGAATGAGGAGACTTTTGTGACCACCTTATCGAAGGGTGGTGCATTGTTTCTTTTAAGGCATTCAAGTATTTTATCCACCTCTTGAAGGTCAGTAATTATCGCAATGACTTTCATTTCGCTCCCACATTTTGGACATACTAGAGGGTCCACCTCATAAACCTTTAAATCAGTAACAATGCCGAATATAATCTTTGAAATTTCTTCGAAGAGGTTTCGATCATTTTTAAAATAGACCCGCAGGAGCTTGGGGATGGTAAAAACGAACTGACGATGAGGAAGCTTTAGAAGCAGGTTTTCTGAGAGGTGTTCCGCGAAGAGCTGAATCCTCTTTTGATTACAGCTTGGACAAAGATAGAATTCCTGCCATAGACTAATAAATCGTGAAAGATCAATTAATTCTAGAGGTTTTGTTTCTTAATATTTTAGAGCGTTTGTTTCGAGTCCGCAAGTTTATTTTCGGTTGGTGTAATTGAAGTTAAAGTACAGGATGCTGGTTGCTCCGCAATGACATAATAAGGTGGAAAAGAGGAAAGTTACAGCTTCTCACTCATTTTCAATAATGAGTTCTTGCCCGCTTAACATAAACGATCTTCTTTTCTTCATCAACACTGTACACGATTCCGTCATGGAAGGTAGGGCTCGTCTTGCAAACATGCGGACTGATGTGAAGTCCCTCTCCTGTTGAAATTTAAAGAGAAGAACCTTGCACGAACAGAAATATAAGAACCATTTACATCCATGTAATACGTTATTGTAACTATATAACTAGCCAAAAAAATCACCCCAATGTATAACTCTCTATATCACTAAAGTTAATTAGACCCATTTGTTTTACTAATCCTCATTTTTACGTGGCATGCAATTTGCAAAATAATAGATGGCTTTAAGCTCTACGAAAAAGTCATACCCATAACGAGGAGTGTTAAACGGACTCAGAAGATAAAAGATTAGAAATTCTTGATAGTATCATAAATATGGATATTACTGTCGGCGACCTCAGAAGTATTCTCATGCTATTGAAATACGTTAATTATCAGAGGGAATCCGAAGACGAGAGTCACTCTGATTTTAATGACGAAGCGCTTATAAGTTGGCTTGAGTATCTGTATAATGAATCCTTGAAAACTGAAGGGATTAACTGCTTCTGAGCGCTAGTATCCCCGGGGGAAGTCTACAAACCGGTTAAAAAACATCTTGAAAAGTACCTGAATATCGTCAGCATGACACTTCATGCAAAAACCGTTCTGTTTTTTATATTTATAGACTACCTTTTTATTCCCGCTTGTTTTCATCAGCACCTCGAACATCATGTGAGCGGATCGTCGCAATGAATGCAGCACCCAGTATGACAGCTCCGCCTGCAAGAACCCGCACCGTCGGAGTCTCCCTGAGGAAAAAATAGGCGAACAGAATTCCGTACACCGGTTCAAGGCAGGCAATGACACCTGCGCTGTGCGCTCTCACCCCGACAAGCCCCTTTATAAAAAGTGCGTGCGCAACGCCGGTAAAGACAATACCGAGCAGTGCAAGCAGCATAATGTCATACACCTGTATTTGCGGGCCGATCTTGAAGAATACTGGAATGAGGAGCAGCGCTGCTGCAGCGTCCTGATACAATGCCAGCTTCAGGCTCGGGTATCTTTTCACCATTTTTCTGTTGAGAATGGAAAGCAGGGCAAAGCTGGCGCCTGAAACGACCCCCCATAGAGCCCCTCTTGTGATACTGTCACCGAGCTCAAAAGAAGGAAGCACGAGTACAACACCGCCGAAGGTTACAAGGGCGAGGAGAACGTTACTGAAACGCAGCCTGTGGCGGAAAAAGGCCGGCTCTAAAAAAGTTGCGAAAATCGGAAATGTCGAATAGGTGAGAAGGCCGATCGCAACGGTGGATATCTGGATAGACCGAAAAAAGGAAAACCAGTGAAGTGCCAGTATAACTCCCAGGAAACCGGTGTAGAAATAGTCTATTTTCCTTTCGAGCCTTAGAGGCAGGCGCAAGAGCAGAACTGCCGACAACAGATAAATGGAGGCGAAAACAACACGTCCGAAAACGATAATCAAAGCGGGCAGGGCGATCCATTTGCCGAAAAGCCCGGCAAACCCGAAGAGGAACACCGCAGCGTGTATCTCTACCAAACCACCAGCATTCTCTCTCACCGTCTACTCACTTACAATCACCTCATAGTCCCTGCGGGCGAAAGCCTGATCGTTACTTCCCTGCCGCCGAATCCATGCACATTGCACTTTGCCCGCACGGTCACCTCTTCAATGCCTTTTGGTATTCTAACACCACCGAGGCTTCTCGTAAACGGCTGTTCTGTTTCATGGGGATGGGCGAGAATCCGCTCGGCCAGTACCTTTCCCGAATCTGGATCAACGATCTGCCAGGCATCCGCATAGTGGTCCCACCCCTCGTCATTATGACGAACGGTAACGTCAAACCGCCAGAGCCCGTTTTTATCCTTTAGCGCTTTTACAAAAACCACCTGCGCATAGTTCAAATCAGTTTTGTACCCAGCTTGATCGGCCCCTTTTAATCCCGACGAAGAGTCACCTGCTGCTTTTGTTCCCGACACCAGTACCGACAATAAAATCAGGCCGAATACCATAATCAATAGAGGAATTATTTTTATCACATGCCTCCCTTTCTCCTGTTGCCAAAAAGCTTTGGATCTAAATAATACCGATGTTCAGCGTACGGCATTTCTCAGGGATACAACCCTATATCCTCGCCAGGTTGTGTCAAACCTATCCGTTTTGCTCCTTATTTTTAAAAAAAGCATATCAGGATAGCGTCAAACCGTACAGGTCCATCGCATTCCTGAACATGATATTCTCCGCGATTCTGCGGGCCTCCTCAATATCGAAGTATCCGCTTTCCACCTTTTCTGAAAGTGTTTCTGACAGAACCGACCGAAAGGCGAGGAGTGAACCGTAGCTCTCCTCCGAAGTCCAGGTATCGCAGCCCCATACGATCCTGTCTGCATTCCCAACCTCAAGTATCTCATGAAACAGCCTCTTCGCGGCAGACGGCGATATTATCGGGAGCCAGCACAGGTCTGCATATACATTGCCATAGCGGTGAATGAGCGCACAGAGATCATCGAGCCACGGGTAGCTGCCGTGAAAGAGAATAAACCGTACATCCGGGTTTTTAACGATTGCTTCCCTCATCTGCATGGCGTTGGTTCGGTCGAGCTCTCCCAGCCCTGTGTGGCACTGAAATGGGATTTTCGAATCCCTTGCAATTTTACAGAGCTCAAAGAAGATATAATCCTGGAAATTCTGTATATCCCCATTATTCAGGTCTGAAGCGTCTTTTTCAAACACCTTTTGAGCTTTGAGTTTTTCGACTTCGTGAAAGTCGATGCTCCGGTCATAGGCGAGCGCGGACTTCAATGCCACACACCCTTCATCCCTTTTCTTCACGACCATTTCTCTCATAAAGGCAGTGTAGGAATCGATATCGGAAACACGCCTGCTGTACAGTCTCTGCGGGTTGTTCCCGTTGTGGTCCTCCGACTCCCGGCTGTAGCCGTAGAGGTACATGTTTATCCTGTATGTCGGCACAAATAGATCCGGAAACCCGTTATTACTCCCCGGGTCCCAGTATGCATCAAGAATTATCTTTTTATACCCGCATCGCTTTTTCAAGACCGTTATATGATAATCCGCATCCCTGTGTGCGGTCCGAATTGTCTCTGACCATTCGTCCCAGTTGTCTGCAGTCAGCCGTCCGTCTAAATCGTACAACTCCTTCAGAGAACGCTGAAGCCAGATAAAATATGATCTGTTTCGCACTTTTTCCAGAAAAAGATGGCGCTGCTCACGGGTTTGGCCCGGTTCGGCATTACACCAGCCGGCATAGCTGTTTTCGATAAGCCTGTCGAGACTGAAGTCTTTAAACTCGCTTGACTTTCTGTGGTGGCAGTGGGTATTGATAATATGTTGTTTCTCGATAAATTCCCTAATCTCAGAATAAAACCTGCTCATTATTTTCCCCTGTCGAACAATATTTCAACATACCAGGCCGCAACTCGATTTTATCGAAGCGACAGTTCAATGCAAAGACCCTTCCTTGCTTTTCCATACAGAACGCGCCCTGCACAGCGCAGTGTCTCCGTTATTTTTTGTAATAGTGTGTATGAATACGGGTGAATTGCCTGAGGCGGGCTCATTGTACAGCCACACCTCCTCACCATGCGAAGACTCAGCCAAAAAATTGATTTCAATTTCTGCAAGCTCATGACTCTCTATACGTTCGATGGGTAGGCTGTCGAAAATCCACTCCATGTATTTCACATTATTTACATGATTGTGTATATCGATATCGCTGTATAAAACACTTCGGCGGTAATAAGGCTCGCCGAGTCTGCTTCCGAGTATTTTTTCAGGCTTTCTTCCAAGCGCATGCCTGTCCCGCACCAGAAACCTCTCGTCTATGAGAGATGCTATTCGTCGAGGCCTGTGTGTATCAATATCGAGTACAAGCCATGCACTGGATGCGGAACAAATGCTGTTTCCTTCGGTATCAGATACATGAAAATCCCGCATTGCAAAAAGCCGGTCGACTCCCGTAGGCCAGGTCTCCACCGCAATCTCCCGGTCCCACAGCGGATAGCGGTGCACCCGAATCAGTATTCGGGATAGAACCCAGAATACATCATTCTCCGCAAGGTGTAAAAACCCCAGGTTCATATGCTTTGCATGCCGCCACGCCGACTCCTGCATGAACCTGCATAAAGCAGTCAAGGTTATTCTGCCGTCTGCACCTGCATCGTACCAGTTGATCCTGTACGAGTCACACCAAATCCTGATTATTTCTGTATCACTCATTTGGTTTTCCATCGGCATCGCGCACCGGTCATCATCTGCGAGGCACTGCCAATTCTTTCCTGCCTGGTCGGCAGCATGCACAAAGCACTATTCCAGGTGCTCGTAAAACTCCGTCGGTTGGAGCTCTCTGAACCCTCTCTCGGCGGCAAGGTGCCTTCGTATATCGATACACAGGTGGCATTTTGAGATATACCCTTCGCTGTTCTCTTCGAACCCGAATCTGGAGGCGAATTCAAGAAGTCCCTGCATATCCTCTTCCATCAAATACCCGAGGATTGGATACACGTCAGTATCGATACCCTCCTCCAGAAGTGCATCAAGCCGCCGGCAATCGCCGAGAGAAATACCGCCGCAGTAGCCGGGTATTAAATTCCCGTAATTGTCGAAATGGTTATGCCAGTTTCTTAAAAACTGCGGCCTGCACGACTGGTCGAAAAAAAAGTGTGCCTTTTTTGTTCCAACTGGGTCACGCATAACATCCCCGACCCTATACACAGCCCTCCCGGTAAAAAAAAACTCCACATTTTGAAGAAACTGAGCTTGCCCCTCACGTTCGAGATACTGCTCAAAGGACATTTTCCCCCTTATTCCCATATTTCTGAAACGCCTGAGATACTCAAGCTGATACACCGCGGTATTGGCCCCAAATATATTATAGGATATTTTTACCGCCCGTTCTGTCCGTTCAAAGGGTACGTACTCAAGGTAGAAGGGGTTTACCGATATAAGTATACCGTGTAGTCCCTTTCCCTTCAGTGTTCGAAGTTTTTGCTCCGTGGTTTCATCGTCTACGCACCAGAAACAGTTCGTTTCGACGAAAAGGGAAGGAATTTTGAGCCTGCTGCTCATCTCAACCGCCTCTGTCAGCAAATCATAGTTCATAAACGGTTCACCACCGGTGATATGAAGCCCGTGATTCAGGCTTATCGCATCCGGTCCATAAGGGCTTGGCTGTATTTTCCCTGAAAGCCCTGTAAGAATCGTTTCAAGATCTTCGGGTGTTATCCAGCCTCCTTTCCAGCGCGGCGTACAGGCATACATGCAGTGTCTGCACTCGGCGGTGCATCTGTACGAGAGTATCAGCCCGCCAGAAATCGGTGGAGATACCGTCTTTTTCATTGTGGCAGTCCTATCTGCGGTCACAGTTTCCAGCCGGTTTTTGTGAACCGGCTGTTATCCGGACGCCTTGTGTTCGGATAGTGCCAGCGGTGAGCGGTGCGCAAACCGACGACATGAAATGTGCTTCTTGAAAAGTATCATGAAATTATGGTTTTATCCATTTAAAAACTGATTCATCCGACCTTCGGTCTACTGAATGAAGCCCATCGTGCTGAAGACCGCCTAACAACGGATACAATCAGGCGGACATCATATTTTGTACCAAGGGCACAGGTACCAGAATTTTTATGCTAAACTATTTATTACGTTGCAATTGCCCACTATTATATGCCGCAGGTATACATGCCGCAGGTATACATGCCGCAGGTATACATTCTGTCGGAAAAAACCATACAGCAAGTTGCTGTTTGTACTTTATTAAGATAGAAAGCTCACTTGCCTATGGTTTTATCCATCAATAAAATTCTCTTCCATTTGATCTGCAGACGGCTGAACGGACTCTCCACACCACTGCAGTAAAACTCTATGCATCAGAATAGCGCCGCTTGCTCAGGCACACGATTTGTTCTGTTCCGCCGAATGCTGACTGCATTATATTACAATTACAAATTATATTAATTTTTATACGGGAAAAATCCATTAGATGGGGCTTTCGTACCTGCAGCGGAGTGGACGAGCAGGCTCGCGTTGACGTATCCCCATACTACTTCCAACCAAATACTTCGTTCGAATTGTGAGGAGGTTTAGAATGACACAAAAAGTAAAATGGGGTTTATTATCAACCGCGAATATCAACGATATGATCATCGACGGTATTAAAAAAGCGAAACGAAGCGAGCTTCGAGCTGTTGCAAGCCGGGATATGCAAAAAGCGAGAAAGTACGCGGCCGAAAAGGGCATTCCAAATGCCTATGGAAGCTATGATGAGCTTCTCACAGATCCGGATATCGATGTGGTATATATTTCAGTACCGAATACACTGCACAGCCAGTTGGCGGTCAAAGCGATTGAAGCGGAAAAAAACGTTCTTTGCGAAAAACCGCTCGTTACGACCATGGAAGACTTCAGTTTGATAGAAAACGCACTGCAAAAAAACAGCGTCGTTCTTTTTGAGGCATTTATGTACCTCCATCACCCTCAGACGCGTAAGGTTGTCGAACTCGTACAGGAAAGGGCTCTTGGAGAGCTTCTTTATATTAGCTCCTGGTTCGACTACTACCTTCCCGATGAAGAAAAAGGCAACATACGGGTGAAAAAAGAGCTTGACGGCGGCAGTCTCTGGGATGTGGGTGTGTACCCCAACAGTATGGCCATCACTTTGGCTTCGGCGGGCGCACCGGTCGAGGTACGTGCGGTAACGAGACATAAAGGAACTGAAGTTGACAGTTCTTCCTATGGAACTTTGAGATTTTCAAACAACGTTATCTCCCAGATATGTGCAAGCATAAAATCCCCCTTCAGACAGGGCACCAATATCGTGGGCACTGATGGCTTTATCGCCATTGATTCTCCGTGGAAGCCGGGACTCGACGGCAGAAAGTCCCAGATAGCGATTACGGATAAAAATGATACACGCCGGGTGTTCAGGTTTCCCGGGGTGAGTCCATATCAATCTGAGGTCGAATCGATGGAGGCTTGCCTATTAGACGGTGCGAAACCGGTTGTCTCGTTTGAACAGAGCCGTGATTTTCTCAGGAGCATGCTGGCCCTGCATAGTGCCGCCGCATCGGGAAAAGCGGAAAAACCATAACCCAGGGTAATAGTATTAGAGCCGCAAGTTGCCGGTCTGTACGTGTAATGATGGAGTTACACACAGCGAAGGATAAATATCATCGGTGGTCTGACTTGAGGGATGCAGTGGGGATTTTGCAATTCAGGGATGTGAAGTCATTCGATAAGTGGCACACGAAAAACGAGTTCCCGCTTTTTTCCGGTGAGGCGGATCGCAATCAGTCCGCCTGAAACCGGGCAGCGCACGTACATATAACAAAACATGCAAACCCAAAAGTATATCCGATAATAATTATGCGTCTTCCCCATAAATACCACTCATTTTTAATCCGGCGCGAGATTCCTCCTTTAAAGACCAAACGCCTGTTTGAGCGCCTCCTTCATCTCCGAAACAGGCGCATCAACTCCGGTCCACATCTTGAAACCGATTGTTCCCTGATACACGAGCATCCCAAGCCCGTCCAGCGTCTTTGCGCCGTTGTTCTCTGCCTCTTTCAGAAAAACTGTTCTGGGCGGATTAGGAATTACATCACAGACGATCATCCCGGATCGAATACTGCGGTAATCGATATCCGGTTTCGCTTCGATATCCGGAAACAGCCCTATAGATGTTGCGTTAACGAGTATGTCGGTATCTTCAGGAAGAATAAACCGGACATCCCACGCTATATATTCGGCAGATGCAGCCGTTTTACTGTTGATCAGCTCGGCAAGTTCCTTTCCGCGCGCAGGTGTTCTATTAACAATACGAAGATACTGCGCACCTGCCAGGGCAAGCTCAACCCCTATCGCCCGCGCAGCGCCGCCCGCGCCGAGGAGAACGATTTTTTTTCCCGCTGGATTTGTACCGCCGTCCTCTTTCAAGGAGCGAAGAAAACCCTTTCCGTCCGTGTTTTCACCAATCAGTTTCGATCCCTCGCGCCGCACTGTATTGACCGCGCCCATGAGACGCGCATCGTCTGCGACTTCATCCAAATACCTCAGCACTTCTATCTTGTGAGGAATAGTGAGGTTGATCCCTCGCATATTAAAGGCCCTGAGCCCGCGTATGGCATCCTCCAGGTCTCCCTTCCTCACCTCGATGGTCAGGTACTTCCAGTTCAGTCCCCGTTCTCGGAATCCCGCTTCCATCATCACAACTGTCGGATTTTCAGCTACCGGCGAGCCGAACACGCCGACGAGATTATCAAGATAATTTACCGTCATATCCTTCTTCCTTTCTTGTAATTAATTTAATTTCTCAATAAACTTTATTCATCAACACCCGTCCGTATTCCGTAAACCGAACTCCCTCGCGCTCGAGAAGCGTCCGTTTCATCTGTACTCCTCCCCTGTAGCCGCCGAGGCCACCATTCGCACGTACGGCCCTGTGGCAGGGTATGATGAGTGGAAATGGATTAGTGGCAAGCGCCCTTCCGACCGCGCGGGCTGAACCAGGTGCTCCGATTCTGGCAGCTATTCTCCCGTAGGTAGTGATCCACCCGGGCGGAACCCTGTACTCTTCAAAAAGCACCGCCTTTTGAAAATCTGAACACTGTGTGAAGCTGAAAATTCCCAGGTCGGCACCGGTCCCTTTCCCCTCGATACAGCAATAGAGAATATTCTCTATTACGGATATAGCTTTCGGCACCTGCTGTTTGGCCGTCAAGATGACTTTGTTATCATTCAACGTCCGAATCCGACCCCTCACATGATTTCCACCGGAGACTTCGTTCGGGAGGAGTATTCGCTCTACCAACAAAGAATGATTTCCATCACTCCATACAATACCCATTGTCCCGAGCTGAGTGTAAACTTCCTTATAAAAGAAAGGAATATTCATATCCTGTCGCTTTCCTCAAACACACCTGTGCATTTTTCACGTGTAATCAATCAGCAAGCGGATAATTTCCATACTTCACGACTGCATCGGTCATGGCAAGAATATTCTCCGGCGGCACCTCATCCATTATGGTGTGAACCGCAGCAGCCATATAGCCACCTTTCGGACCGAGAATGCGTATCACCCGCCGCACCTCCCTGTTCACCTCTTCCGGAGTTCCTCCGGGAAGTATTTTCTGCGTATCCACCGCCCCGCAAAAAACAATATCTTCCCCGTAGCGTTTTTTCAAACCCACTAGGTCTGCCATTCGACCGGCTGAAGTCTGTACCGGGTTTAGTATATCTACCCCGATTTCTATGAAATCATTGATAAGGTCGAATACGTCACCATCGGTATGAAAAAAGAGCTTCGCACGAGTGTGCTGTTTTATAAAGGAAATATAATCCGCATGAATCGGTTTTATCAGTTTCCTGTACATCGCCGGTGACAGAAGAAGGCTGGTCTGAGTGCCCAGGTCATCCCCGATACAGACGATGTCGATATACTCACCGAATGCTTGAAGAAAATGCTTCATGAGCTTTTTACAGAGCTCAGAGATTTTTTTAAGGAGGGCAACTGCAAAACCCGGATCGAGGGACAGGTTCATTAAAAAAACATCCATTCCCTGCATGGCAAATGCACGTTCCAGCGGAAAAAGGAGCCATGGTGTCGCCATCACCGCATACTCATGTTTTTCAAACAGTTCCCTCGACCGGTCATGTATATGTTCTACCCTGTAGGGATCATCCATGTCCGGCCAGTGTGTATACCGTTCGATATCCTTAATGGCCTTCGCTTTCGACAGGGGATGCACTCCCGGCATCCACACACCGGGCTCCACCTCTATTTGTCCGCTTCCCCAGTCATCTATAAACGGAGTGTGATCCGTCCGCATACGATTCCGCCGATAGACCTCTTCTGGAAATTTATCGAGCACTCCGCGCACATCACTATGAAGCCTGCAGAGTGTTTCATCGTCGATGCGTGCGGTCCCCAGCTCAGGCCAGTCGTATATCCAGCGATCCTCGGCCATGTTCCTGAGATATTTTTTCAACCTTTTGTAGGCTCCCATTTTTATGCCTGTCGTGTTGTTGGCGCCGATGACGACCGGCACCCGGTCTGGCTCCTCATGGTTTATTGCTGCAAGCACCCGTTCCCGAGGTGTCATCTGCGGCATGATTGTTTTCTCCTGTATGCTCCTGTGTGCCGTCCGGTTTTCACGGTTTTGAAAAACTGAAAACAGCAGGCGATGCGATTTGCATGTAGTCATCGACAGCCATAATGATCGATTCGGTCAATGAACCTGCATTGAACGCGATACGGCTGTTTTCTGTAATTGATGTGTCGACGTAGAGCTCGAGCCCGGTAATCGGTCTTCCGAATGGAGGCACCGAACCCGGTTCAAGTCCCGTAAGGTCTACAAGCTCATCCCTGGTTGCAAATCTCAGGCCCTTCGCCCCAAAATACTTTTTTATCTTTGAAGAATCCAACTTCCGTGCAGCGCTCAGCACAAAGAGCTTGAAAGACCCATTCATCTTGAGAACAATCGCCTTGCCGCCGATCGAAAGCGGTTCTCCGCGCGCCCTGGCCGATTCTTCGGAGGTTTTCGTCGGCATATGGCTCACAGAGCGGTACCGTACCCCTGCTATATCGAGAAGCTGTTTTATCTCTTCACATATGTCGATTTTTTTCACAATAACACCCGTATCCTGATTAAACGCGCTCTATACCGATACAATACCCTGATCAATGAGCCATAGAAGTGCTTCGTACACTGCTTGCATGGATGTGTACCGGGGTGTATAGCCAAGGTCCCGTTTCGCTTTCGCAATGCTGCAGCAAGGGCTGTGCAGAATATGGTCCCAGGTCATCTCGATATCCCAATCGGTCAATCCTCTTTTCCAATCATCTGCTGTAGAAAACTTCATTCGCGCCTGAACGCCGAACCATGCAGCTACTGTCTCTGCGTAACCCCTGAGTGTGATCGCCGTTTTCGAAACAATATGAAAGTCTTCACCAGGCGCGTGTGCCCGGTTGTCTATTGCACTTTCAAACGCCTGGGCGACATCATCAGCATGTACGTGGTGCACAGTTTCAAGCCCGAGTGTCGGAAAACAGATCTCCTCCCCCCTGATGATCGATTCGAAGACCTTCGGGTTAAAGTTCCCGAGTGGATTGACCGGATTCCACCCCGGACCAACGATATGTCCCGGGTGCAGAATGGTTATCGGTACGCCTGACGTCGCTGCCTCTCTGAGAAGGTACTCTCTCATTTCAGCCTTCCCTATACCGTACTCGCCAAAGGGGTGAAGGTTTTCATTTTCCATCGTTGGTACAGTTGTGCTCGGTCCGTGAGTCCAGATCGTACCGCAGACAAGAAGCTGCTGCACCCGGCCTCGTACAGCCTCAAGCAGGGACTTTGCGCTCTTCTTATTGAAACAGATCATATCGATAAGTACATCCGGTCTCAAATCTACGATTTTCTGACCAAACGTTTTAGACTTCTCCTCGGCCTCCCGGTCAATCTCCACCATTTCCACCTGGTCCCACGCACTGTTTTTACTGTATGGAGAGCTCTTCCCCCTTGTCACGCAAATCACCTGGTAATCTCTCAGTACTAATCTCGGCACGAGGTAGGTGCCCACATGCCCGGTGCCGCCGATAATTACGACCCTCATCAAACCGCCTCTCCCTTCAGATACATTTTCCGTTTTTTATCATCAAACCGTTCTATCGCATAGCGCAGCATGGTGCGCGGCATCGTTCTGCAATGCTGCTTTAAAAACCCCTCTTCCGCTGCGCTATCCTGTTTCCCCACCTCACGGAGCATCCACCCCACAGCTTTGTGAATCAGATCATGTGGATGGTCGAGCAGAATTTCTGCGATGCGCAGTGTATGTTCGAATTCACCCATTCTGATGAATGAAAATGTCGCTACTACTGCAATACGCTGTTTCCACAGATCTCCTGATTCAGCAAGTTCGTACAGAATCGATACATCTCTTCCCACAAGATACATACCGAGTATCTTCGCGGCGGATAAATCAACGAGGTCCCAGTTGTTAACCCTGTCTACATGTTCGAGATAAAACCTGGTAATGTCCCCTTTCAGCTGCGTATTCCCTCTCTCGAACTTTTGCACCAGAATCAGAAGACCGGTTAATCGGCACTCATGGTATTCACTGCTCAGAAGTGTCTCTACAAAATCGAGCGGCATATCCGAATACTTTTTTGCAATCTTCCGCTGATCAGGCACACTAACGCCAAAGAATTTATCTCCTTCGCCGTACTCACCGGGTCCTGTTTTGAAAAAACGCGGTAAAAAGGCAGCTTTTTCCTTATCTGCACAGGATCGAAGATCTGAAATAAGCTGTTTGAGACCCATACACTGCCCCATCTGTCAACACTTAAAACAAATACTCTGATGCCTCTCATCTGAATAATACCGCTTACCGTCGGCAACAGTTTTACGATTCGAAACCAGGATGATCTGGTTTTTCGTCTCGGTTTTATGAATCGGATTTTTTGACAGATTTTTCTATTTTCGCCCATGTATCGCGGAGTGTAACCGTCCTGTTGAAAACAGGCCGCCCATCGGATGTTTTGTGACGGTCGGTACAGAAGTATCCCAGCCTCAGAAACTGGAACCTGCCCCCCGGTTTTGTTTCAGAAAGAAACGGCTCCATCATGCACCTGTTGAGCTTCTCGAGAGAGCTCGGATGCAGGTTATCCTTGAAGTCACCGCTCTCGGCCACATCGAGCGGGTTTTCCTTTATGAACAGGTGGTCGTACAATCGAACCTCCGACCCGACAGCATGCGCAGCCGACACCCAGTGCAGTGTACCCTTGACTTTCCGTCCATCTTGCGACCAACCTCCTCTGGTCTCCGGGTCGTAAGTGCAGTGCAGCTCAACTACCTCTCCCGTTTTTTCATTCTTTATGACACGCTCGCAGGTAACATAGTACGCGTGTTTGAGGCGAACCTCCCTTCCCGGAGCGAGACGAAAGTACTTTTTCGGTGGATCCTCCCTGAAATCGTCACGCTCGATATATAAAACGTTCGAAAACGGAATTTTCCTCGAACCCATGCCGGGATCTTCCGGATTGTTTTGAGCTTCGAGCATCTCCACCTTCCCTTCAGGATAATTTGTTATAATTACCTTCAGCGGACGAAGCACTGCCATGACACGCTGCGCCCGCCTGTTGAGATCCTCCCTGAGACAGTGTTCCAGAAGCGCAATATCGACGACACTGTTCGTCTTCGCCACACCGATTTTATCACAAAAATCCCGTATTGCTTCCGGTGTGTATCCCCTTCTCCGCAGGCCGGAAATAGTCGGCATTCTCGGATCATCCCAGCCGTCCACATACCTACCTTTCACGAGCTCCAGCAGTTTCCTCTTGCTCATTACCGTATAACTGAGATTGAGACGCGCAAACTCTATCTGCCGGGGATGGCAGGGAACATCGATGTTGTCGAGAAACCAGTCATACAGAGGGCGGTTGTTCTCGAATTCCAGCGTACATATCGAATGCGTGATACCCTCGATCGCATCCGATAAAGGATGGGTGTAGTCGTACATGGGATATATGCACCATCGGTTGCCGGTCCGGTGATGTGTCGCATGCCGTATACGGTAGATAGTCGGATCCCGCAGGTTGATATTGGGTGAGGTTATATCGATCTTCGCCCTGAGCACATGGGCCCCGTCTTCGAACTCACCGTTTTTCATACGTTCAAAAAGATCGATATTCTCCTCGACTGGGCGGCCTCTGTACGGACTATTCTTCCCCGGCTCGGTGAGTGTCCCTCTGAATTTGCGTATCTCTTCCGCGCTCAGGCTGTCGACATACGCCTTGCCGTCCTTTACCAGCTGCACCGCCCATTGATAGAGCTGGTCGAAGTAATCCGATGCATAGTACAGGTGCTCACCCCAGTCGAAACCGAGCCAGCGCACATCTTCCTGAATGGACTCTATATACTCCATATCCTCCTTGTGCGGGTTGGTATCGTCGAAACGAAGATGGCAGACGCCGTTTTCATGCTCCCGGGCAATCCCGAAATTCAGGCATATGGATTTTGCATGCCCTATATGCAGGTACCCGTTCGGCTCCGGCGGAAACCGTGTGACAACACGGCCGCCGTGCTTGTTCGTTCTGATGTCCTCGGCGATAATACTCCGGATAAAGTCAATTGACCTGGAAGATTTTTCACCATTCTTTTCGCCGCGTTCGTTTTTGTCACTGTGCATATTCTTCAACCTCGTACATTCCCAAAAATTAACGGCACCTCGGTCGTCCTCCTCTCCCTCAATACCCCATTTTTTTGGCGGTATTTACTCCTATTCAATAGCCCTTTATTCTATTCAGCAACCCCGAACTTCTCATCCATTTCAATATTGCCTTTCGGTTCAATATGAACAATGATGTCGTAAACATTCGTTATAGCCCTTTTTATTTCCTCCTCAACCTTCAGTGCGATGTCGTGCGCATCTGACACGGACAAGTTGCCGTCAACCTCAATATCCAGGTCGATTACATACATGCTTCCTATCTGTCTGATCCTCGTTCTGTGCGGATTACGCGCACCATCCACCCTGTTTACCGCATCGAATATTCTGTCATAGACCGAAGGGTCACGCACGCCATCCATAACTTCGATATTAGTTTCCATGAATATTTGAACGGCGGTCTTCATAATCCAGAAGCTTACAGCAGTGGCTATGATCGAATCGATAATAGGTATTTTCACAATAAGAACAAATATAAGCCCGGAGAGGACGCTCAATGAGATAAATATATCGTTGAGCATATTTTTGCCGTTCGCAATAATCATCGGACTTTCAGCCTTCCTGCCGATTCTAAACTGGCTGATTGACAGAAGTATCTTTCCGATTATCGATACCGCTGCTGCGTACATGGCGATGCTCGATGGTATTTCGATAGGGCTTTTCCGTATGATCTTTAGTGTTGTATTGAGCGCAAGCTGGGCCCCTGCAAAAAAAATAAAAAAAGCAACCACTTTGGTTGCAATCGACTCCGCTCTTCCGTGGCCGTAGGGATGCGTCTTGTCCGGAGGTTTCACTATGATGGCGGCGACTGCAAGTGTGACGGTTGAAATAATAATATCGGTGGTGCTGTCAATACCGTCGCTGAACAGGGCGCGGCTGTGCGAAAAAAGACCGATAAGTATCTTTAAAAGCGCAAGTACGATATTGCCTGTGATGGCAATCCATGATGCCCTTCGTATTAAAAGACTTCTATCTACTGGCATCAGCCTTTCCCCTGGATAAATATCCATCCTACAATATCATAATTTAAGCACAAAAAGAAGGATAAATTACGCATGAAGATGCCGGTGGGTGCTTCCGGGAATTCCAGAGACATCCCTGATAAAGTACCAGTTCGTATTCAGAGAAAGATGAATCAACAAAACAGATGTCATTCAAACGCATAACATTTTCAGTGAAGGCTAAAACCACCCATTTTACAGAAGGATATCATTTTCGAAATATCTTTGTCATTGTATTCATCCTGCCTGGTCGCTTCTTCAAGTGCGAATGAAATATTCAACGCATCCGCATAGGTTACGATTTGATTCTCACCGGTCAGGTAGGATCCGTTCCAGCTCTTCACAAGCTCGTCAAGCATACCGGTATCATACCCTCCGTCAGGGTCCCTGGATCGCTTTTTCAGATATTCGATGCTCGGCCGGGTGCCCAGGGGTTCCCATCCATGTCTTCTGGCAATGCGGAGCACATTTCTCCACTGCTTTTCAGTTACAAACAGCCTCCTGCCTCTCTCGTTTTCCAGTATCAGGCCCATTATCCACTCTTATTCAGTCGAAAATCAAACCGTCTTTCCCTTTGACGTTTGAATTGCATCATACAGCTCATCAGGCCTCTGCGTGCCGATCATGAACTTCCTCCCGTTTTTTAGAACAAGCTCCACACCTCTGTTACCACTCATGCTCACCGCACGCTTTCTGAAACCAATGCGTATCCCCCAGCCGCCATACTCCTTTATCGGCTTGTACACCCTGTTTTGAAACGATACAATCTCGTCGACCTTAATTTCACGTTTACAGATTTTCAAAGGACCGAATCGAAGTTCGATACTGTCGTTAAATACAGTTGTATGGAGCCGGAGTGTGTAAAAGAAAAGCGGCATGATAATACCGATCAACACCCAGAGGATGACGAGCATTGAATCCGGAGCCGGATTTAAACCAAAGGGTTTTTTGAAAAGCACTTGCTGAATCGTTGCAAACCATAAAAATGCTGCAATTACCGCGATCAGTATCTTCATCCATACCACACACATTGTCTGCGTCTCTTCAAATAAAACACTTCCCTTGTGAACCATACCTCTTTCCTCCATGCTTCGTTATCTGTACATATACCTTCCTGATATTGCTGTCTGATTAAACCAGCGCAGCATTTTTTTTCGACTGATGAGGAAAATGTACCGAACCTCGTATCGATGAGCCTATTCAGATATAGGCTGTATGCACTCCGGGCTGTTGTTCTTCGGCGAATTCACCATCCTGGAAACCTCATAAAAGTCGATCTCACAGCTTGGAATGGGGACGAGAAGCTCGAGAAGGTGGGGTGCATCTTCGTTATCCGGGTCGAGCCACTCATTGCGCCTGTCCGGCGGGATGACAACCGGCATCCGGTCGTGAAGTTCCCGCATTTTGTCATTTGCATTCGTCGTAATTATTGTAAAAGTATCCAGGGAGGTATTCAAGGTGCTATCAGGCGATTTGTTTGAAGTCGGCCCTGTTTCTGCAGAAAACAGGTCTCCCTGCATGTTAGAATCGGTTGCGCTTAACCCCTTTTTTTGTCTCTCCTTCCCCCATGCTTCGGTATTCTGATTATAGACGGCTGCATTGAGTCCCCTGCTTTTTCTGTTATCCGGAGGCGGAGTATCGAGTCGCGCGGGCTCTTCATTTCCTGCAGACTTTCCCTTTTCATGGGTTTCCTTCGGCCTCCACATCTCCCACAGACCGGCAAAGCTCATGGGTCTCCCGGAGCGATGGGTGATGAAGAAGGGGGTTTTGTATGCCCCTTCCTTCTTCCATTCATAAAACCCATCAGCAGGGATAAGGCAGCGCCGTTTGACGAACGCCCTCCTGAAACTCGGCTTCTCGGCAACGGTTTCGGCGCGCGCGTTTATCATCCTGTAGCCGATTTTCGGATCATCGGCCCAGAACGGAACGAGGCCCCATCTGAACTGGGCATATTTTTTAACACTATCGCTGATAACAACCCCTGCGTTTTGCCCGGGAGCTATATTGTAGCTTATATACACATCAGACAGGAATTCCTGAATATAAAACTCCTCAGTGATGATCTTCCGCTCGGATTTCTGAGTAAATCTCCCGCACATCCGCCCGGCACCTCCTCTATAGAGTTTATACATCCATCGGGGAAAAAAAACCACCAGAAATCTATCGACGTTGCAGCGGACGGATTTCCTCCACGTTCAGGCTGATGACGCCGAATTCCTCGTCCACCCGGCCCGTCAGGACATACGGCCTCTGTGTAGCGAGCCTGAGGGCATACTTCTTGTATGTTTCGGGAAAAAACACCGTTTCGAAAATCGCGGTCTCATCCTCAAAGCTCACGAACTGCATGAGCTCGTCGTTCTTTGTCATTACTGTTTTAGCGGTTACAAAAATGCCCGCCACCTTTACTCTCTGATTCACGAACGCCGAAAGCTTTTTCGCAGCTATAATCTCCTTATCCTTCACCCTCCGGCGGTAGTGCGACATCGGGTGTACCGAGGTAATAAACCCGAACAGCTCCTGCTCGTTCTTCAGTTTCTGATCGACCGAAATATCGCGCATAGGTGGCGGTGTGGGACGGGGGCCGTAATGGGTGACAGGGCACAGCAAATCACCCGTATCCTTTTCCTCCTGCCGCCTGAGGCTCTTTACTATGTACAGAAGCTGCGGCTGGTTGCAGGTCTCGACATTTCTGAAACAGCACGCCTTGATGAGAAGCACCGTGTCTTTAACCCCGGCGCCCGTCCTGCGCATAAAATCGATGAGGCCTGAAAAGCGCCCTCTTTTTTCCCGTTCCTTGACGAGTCCCTTTGCGAGGTCCGTCGAAAGGCCCTTTATCTGCATGAACCCGATGTATATGACGTCTCTTCTGCCGTAGTACTCGTTTCTACTGCAGTTGATGTCCGGCAGCTCTATCTTGATCCCCATACGCCGTGCCTCCGAGATATACGCGAGGGGGCTGTAGTATCCGCCCTGGTTTTTCAGAACAGCGCCCATGAACTCCGCCGGGAAGCGTGCCTTAAGCCAGCAGGATTTGAACGAGAGCAGGGCGTATGATGCGCTGTGCGGCTTGCAGAAGCTGTACCCGGAAAAAGACTCTATCATATGCCAGAGCTTTTCCGTTATCTCGCGGGCGACCCCCCGCCTTGTGAGATTTTGGAAAAACTTGTCCTTGAGCTCGAGCTTTCGCCGAATTTTGTTCTTCCTGAGAATTACTTTCCGGATCTCATCCGCCTCGCCGATGGGAAACCCGGCGATCTTCAACGCGATCCTGGTGATATCCTCCTGGTAGCACATGATGCCGTACGTCTCTTTCAGGATTTCTCCCATTTCTGGGAGCAGGGGGGTGTACGGCTTCCCCCGGAGCCGTTCGATGTACTCCCTGATATACATGTTCGCTGCAGGCCGGATGATGGAGGAATGTATGACCAGGTGCTCGTAGTCGCCCTTCCCGGTTTTTTTCTGGAGCTGGCGCATCGCGGGCGATTCCACATAGAAAACACCGATGGTTTCTCCCGTTGCGAGCATTTCAACGGTTTTTTTATCGTTCAGGGGGTTGAAGTGTTGGTACCGTATCTTCTTTCTGTAGTGCTTCTCAACGAGTTCGAGGGTGTCCCGCACCACGGCAAGGCTCCTGTTGCCGAGAACATCGATCTTCACGAAACCGAAATCCTCAGCCTGGTCCTTCTCGAGCTGTATCACATTCACGCCCTTTGCGGCGTGCTCGACCGGAATGTAGTAGTAAATCGGTTTCGGGGTGATCACAACACCGCCACAGTGCACGGAAAGGTAGCGAGGCCTCCCGTGAATCTTCACCGCATCATGGAATATCTTCCTGAACGTCGAGGTGAGCGTGTTCGGGTCGTCTCTCGTTTTCGAGTACTCCTCGAACTCGTCGGATGTCCGGTTATAGTAGTGGCCGATGTTCTTCGTTACCCTGTTGATTTCGTTTTCCGGAATGCCGCATACCTTCGCCACTTCTCTGACCGATGAACGGGAAGAGAAGGTTATGTGATTTGACACCATTGCGGCGTGCTTTGCCGTGTACTTCGTGAAGATGTAGTTGAGTATATCGTCCCGCGTGTCCCAGGGGAAGTCGATATCGATATCGGGCGGGTCAGGCCTGGCCCCGTTGAGAAAACGCTCGAAAAAGAGGTTGTGCCTGATGGGGTCCACGTGAGTGATAAACAGAAGATACGATACAATCGATGCCGCAGCCGACCCGCGACCGCACGTATAGGGAGAACGCTTCACGATATCGTGGACCACGAGGAAATGATCGGCAAAGCCCTTCTCCTCGATAACAGCAAGCTCCTTCTCGAGCCTTTTTACAACCTCCGGCCCGGGATCGGAATAGCGCTTCTTCAGGTTGGCATAACAGAGGTTTTTCAGCCGGGAAAAGCTGTCGCTGCAGTACCTGGGGAATATCGGTTTTCCCATATCGAACTCAAACCGACTCTTATTTGCAATCAGCTCGGTATTCCGAAGCGCATCCTTCATGAACGAGTACTCACCTTCAATCTCTTCCGTATCCCTGTAATAGGCGAATTCACTCTGCACCTCCCCCGGAGCAAGAGAAGAGAGCTTTTTATTGTGAAAAACAGCCCTGAGGAGACGGTGCAGACGGTAGTCCTCCTTCTTCAAAAAGTACAGGGGAGAGATGAAAACAGGCGGCACGTGCCGCTTCTTCGCAAAAGAGTAATCCTGCATGTAGTCGCTTCTGAGAACATTAACCTCCGCAAAAACACCCTCCCTTTTTTCAGAAAGGAGATCCCTGTCACGCGTTATGACAAAGAAGTTTTTCGCACCTCTTCTCCTGATTTCCCGCTTTACATCAAAGCCCTCATGCAGGTGCACCCCGCTTACAAGAGAACTGATCTGCGAATACCCGCGCATGTTTCGCGCAATAAAAAGCCCGTCGAAATAGGGGGTTCGAACACGCAGTCCGATGATCGGCTGAATCCCCTCTGCCCTGCATCTTTCGACGAAATTCACTACACCGTAAAAACCGTTCGTGTCACAGAGGGAAAGCAGCTTATCCCCGCGTGCTTTGGCATGATCGATGAGCTCGCTGATGAATATGGTCCCCTCACAGAGTGAATATACGGAATGATTTTCAAGAAATACAAGTCCGCCCATGTTCTCCACACCATCCCTTCTCCTCTCATGTCCGCAATGTCGCCTTCACATGAAAGACCGCTTTGCTCCCCCTCTCACACCGTCTCTTCACGGGTACTGCCCGTCACTTCCCTCCCTCTTCAAACATGTTCTGCCTGAATCCGTTCACACCGTCTCTTCACGCATCTTTCACCCTGTCTATTGTCTTTGCACCGTCATTTCACAGGCATTCAACCCACTGCCCTTTGTTTTCCCACTTCACAGACATCACATCCATTGCCCATTTACACCCCACTTTTCAGGCATTTCGCTCCAACCCAGTTGACCCCTCCGCGTCACAAGCGATCCGCCCCGTACCCGATCGATTTCTTCCCGAACCTCTTTCTGATCTGATCGAAGGCCTGCGCAAGTTCATTTGAGCGCGGGGCATCGCCGAAAAGATCCGGCTGCTGAGACGCAGGGCCGAAGCGTGACAGCGTGAGATTCAGCTTCTTGACGCACGTCCTCCTCCTCAGTGCCCGGTCGAGGTAAAAAACCAGATCCCGGTAGAGCGCCGCCTCTATAAACGAGGGGTGTTTCAGCCTGCCTGCGGTTACGTAGCGGTAGTTGTCCTGGTATACGACCGTAATCTCCGCAAACCGGGGAACGACGTGCTCCTCCCTCATCAGGGAACAGAGCTCGAGCACCAGGTTGAAGAACCTTCGTCGCACCGCCTCGTCGTCATTGTCTTCAGAGCTGACGATGCACTCCCGTTTCAGAGTCTTTTCTGTCTTTTTCTCTATGAGGTTCTGTCGTGCTGCACCGTGCGAATAATCGTACAAAAGCCTCCCTTCGTCGCCGAACAGTCTCACCAGGTCTTCCCTTGAAAACGGCCGGAGATCGCCCATGCGCTGTATTCCGTAATCGTTCAGGAGTGCACACTTCACGGACCGGGAGAGATCGGGAAGAAAGTCGACGCTGAGTGGCGCAAAAAATACTTTTTCCGCGGCATCGAATATTTCGTATACACCACCCTCTCCGGCGACCCGTGCGGCCATCCGTGCGATAAGCGTCGTTCTTCCAATGCCGCAGGAAGCGGTAAGGCCAAAGCCTGTTTTAAGCTCGCGGAGAATTCGACCGCACGTTTCTATCACTCTTCCAAAGAGCCTTCTGGTACCGGTGAGGTCGATAAAATACTCGCCCGGCGCAGGATTTTCGACAGCCGGGGAGTACTGTTTCAGGCTGGTAATTATGCTGGCATTCAATTCTTCCAGGCGCTCGTAATCCACAGAAAGAACTCTGGCTCTTTCACGAACAGGACCGAGGTCCTTCAGGAAAATGCCCTTTCGAACAGACGAACCCTCGAGCGACCTGGAATAATCGAGAACAATACCCCGCGAGACATTTCTCGAAGCAACGATGAGAGGTGTACCGTACCCCCCGCCTCCCCTGGCCTCCTCTAACTCCAAAAGCATATGAGGGGTGGAAATAAAGACGATCTTTTTCGATACTCCCGTCATATTCCATCAAACCTCCCCTTACTCGTGCATGGTCCCGGCAAACCCTGCCCCGCAGGTGTATTAGAACCGCTTTTCTCCTTGTAACACCTTCCCCACAACTCCCTCTCCCCGAAAAAATGGGAGGGGCCCTTCCCCCATGGGGTCGGGGGAAGGGGTGCAACTTTACTAGTGCCACAGCGATACTTTTCATCTAAAGAGCAACTAAGATACGTTTAGTTGTAGTAAATACGACTTTTGTGTAAACAAGGTACATTTTATACAATATAATCGGTAAGTATCGCTGTAGTACCAGACCATTGATCCCTTATTAATACTTAGGGGTTGAACTTCCTGTAAAGGCCCACAAGAATACCGTAGATTTGAAAACTCTGCGGTTCCGTCACGAAGATCGGCTTCACCTCAGGGTTGCTCGCCCTCAGCTCGATACGGTTTTTGTGGTAGTAGATCCGTTTTATCGTCGCAGCCCCATCGACCAGCGCTACCACAATCTGCCCATTCTCAGCGGTATTCTGACGCTTGACAATGACTATATCACCGTCGAAAATACCGCTGTCGATCATGGAGTCGCCCCTGACCTTGAGCGCGACATTCTCTCCTCCGCCAAGTATTTCCTCCGGAACCCCGATCGATTCTTCGATTTCATACACCTCGAGGGGCATCCCTGCGGCAACTGTCGCCACAAGGGGGATCGTAACGCTTTTCTTCCCGAATGTAACGAGCTGCAGCGACCGTTTCTGGTTCACCCCCCCCTTCGTGAGCGCCCCCTTCCTCTCGAGGGTTTTGATATGATCGAACACGGTGCTGACCGACCTGAATCCAAAGTGATTCTTTATCTCCTCATAACTCGGCGCAATGTCGTGGGTATTGATATACTGCTCTATAAACCTGTAGACCTGCCTCTGTTTTTCAGTCAGATACACCCTCGATTCCCTCCTCTTCGTACCGAAAGTCTACCGAAAATAGAATAACCGAAAATTAACCGAAAGTCAAGAAAAAAAATTCAGAATTTTATAAAAAAAGATGTATCGAAAGAGGCATTTAAAATAGGAACGTGAAAAGAAACCCTATTGATAAATAATTTGTTACTTGACATTCTATACAAGAAGAACACAATAAAATGTATAAAAGGTGATGTTCGAGTAATAAAAGAGGAGGTTGGTACAGAAAAATAGTGTTGAGAAAATTGCATTACTACTATCCACGACTCACAATGTCAAACACACGGTTATTCTGGTGTTGATTGAACCTGCTTATCTTTTCGTCCTTGTCATTAAAAGAGTTTAAATATCAAAGGAGGCTATATTATGAAGACAAAAAGTTTAATTGCAGGATTTATTTTAATTTCGACTGTTTTCTTTTTTACAACAGGCAACTACGCAATTGGTGAAAACGAATATGTGCCTACTAAAAATGAAGAAATTTACGGAACCTGGGTCAACCCGAACTATACGAAGATTTGGTTTCCTCAAAAAATAACTATTAAACCTGGTGGTATATATGAATACTATATCGGTAGATTGGATTTAGTACCCACATATAAAAATTCGTACACCTTAACTGCCAAATGGATTGATTCTGAAGGAAATGTTTGGTATAGAATGATTTGGAAATGGAAAGATACGGATCAGGCGCGTTATGAACTCGATAAGTTCAGTACTTCAGGACAGAATTGGGAATTCATTTATTCTTTTGATGATTATCCAGCTGCAATTGACCCAAATTATGCTAATTACCATATTTATCACCGCCGGTAGAATGCCTTAGTTAAAGCTATTTTGGTGTTGCATTTTTAGGATCTAAGCTAAATTATGAAATATTGCAATGTTTATTAACGTGTTGGCAATAAGTTCAATATTATGAGAGCTTATTAGTAAATGCACCCCAACTTTCTATAACAGGGTATTCATGCTGCACTCCCTCCGGTCTCTTGCCCTTCGGGACATTTGGCTGGTTGAGCCGGGCAACGCAGATTAATGGCTGCCTGATTAACATATAGTCTTTGCTACTCCTTAGCTTCAAACGTCGTAAATGCCGGAAACGTTATGTGCAATTCTGTGTAGTTCAAGTAACCTTTATTTAATTGTAAAGTAATGGGAGCGAAAATATGGCTATTAAAATCTTTGTAACAGGTGGGACTTTCGATAAAGAGTACAATGAAATAACTGGGGAACTCTTTTTTAAGGATACGCACCTGCCGGAACTGCTCGCACTGGGACGGTGTAGTATAGAAGTCGATGTTGTAACGTTGATGATGATTGATAGTTTAGATATGACAGAGACAGACCGCGAAATTATTGCAGAAAATTGTATTAAAACAAACGAATACAGAATTCTTATAACTCACGGCACCGATACTATGGTGGATACCGCCCGATTACTCGCCCAAAAAGTCAAAGATAAAACAATCGTTTTAACAGGAGCAATGATCCCGTATAAATTCGGTAGTTCTGATGGTCTTTTTAATTTAGGAAGCGCTCTTTCCTTTGTTCAAATTTTACCGGCAGGTGTATATATTGCAATGAACGGGCGCTATCTCAGTTGGGACAATTGCCGTAAAAACAAAAAAACAGGTAAATTTGAGGAATTGAAGTAGGAACAAATAGGCACGTGAAATTAAAAATTTAACAATTAAAACAGCTTGTACCGTGTGGTTTTTACCTGTAGAATGCATACCTGCGGCACGTAATGACATGCAATTGTAACAGTATAGATAGTCAATTTTACATGAAATTCTTGTACAATAAACCATACTTTTAACGCCCGAACTCAATGAATCGAATTAAAAAACACCTTATATCATCTATCGCCGGCACCTTAACCATAACGCAAGTGGTAGAGTTAATATATCTGAAACTCAGGAATAATTCCAGGAATCTTGGCATACTTTGACGGCATACCGATTGCCTGGTGTTCTATTGCACCACGTGAACAATTTCCAGTTCTGGATCGTTCTCCTGTTTTAAAGAGATTCGACGATAAGCCTGTCTGGTCAATTGTTTGCTTTTTCATCTCAAAGCCGTTCAGAGGCAAAGGATTGAATCGGATACTAATAAATGGTGCTATTGATTATGCACGGAAAAATGGAGCAGAGATAATCGAGGCGTATCCAGTAGACAAAGAATACGGTAAGAATACATCGATTGATGCCTTCACGGGATTTGCCGGGACACTCTATCGTGCAGGCTTCAAGGAAGTAATACGGCGATCGGATAAACGTCCAATACTCAGATATTATATTGATTCCTGACAGATATCCCCATTTCGCTGAAATTCGCAAATAATTACCTTTTTATCGGCGTCACGCAAGTTTTACCTCCATTGATTTTTTTTGCTGCTGATTAATTAGTATTCTTCCAGCCCATGTCTACTACTTTATTTTTATTACCGCTATGAAACTATCGCGTTTTATAGTAAAATAAAGCACATAATACAGTGCCATTTGTAAAGGAGGTTTTAATGAGGACGAAGCAGTGGATGCGGGAAGCAGGGTACATAGCCGAAGTAATGAAGAAGGCACCATCGTTTGACAGAGAGTACCGGATCGGACCCGAGGAGTTTGATGCACGGCAGAAGAAGGTGCTTAAGGGTTTACAGGAACAGGGCCTCGAGTGCGGGATCGTATTCTCCAACGAGCACTACAACGGGGATGTTCCGTACCTCGGAGGAAACACAAACATAACGGTGGAATCCGTCGCCGGGATTATCGGGAAGAACGGTTTTCACATACTCACCGGCCTCGAAGGAGGCTATGTCGCCGAGCAGCTCGCCGGCAGGTCGAACGTAAATGTCCACAAGATACAGATGCTTCAGCTCGCTGACGAGGATTATCCGATAGATGCAGAACATTTCGAGGATGTGGTCGAACAGGCATGCGGTAAAAAACCCGAATCCATAGGCCTTCTCACACCACGGGCAATATTCCCGGTCAGCATCTACGAATATCTTGAGAACTATCTTGGTGGGAGAGACCGCATAATCGATGCGCAGGAGGTATACTATAAGGTCAAGTATGAGAAATCCGATATAGAGATGAAACTTGTCGAGGAGGCATGCCTGATTGCAGACACCCTGATAGAGGGCATGGTCGGGGTCGTGAAACCGGGCATGTACGATACGCAGATAGCCGGGTGGGGCTATGAGATGGCATACGAGCTGGGCGTTGACGAGCTCAGCTTCGATATTATCGTAACGGTCGGGGAGGCAAACCGATCACTTATATCAAAGGCATTGAACTACATGGTAAAGGAAGGCGACATTGTCTCGATAGGGGTCGCACCGAGGAGGGACGGCCTTACCGGATGCAACCGGGTTTCTGTTGTGGCCGTCGACGACCCCGGCAGGATAACCGATGACCAGAAATTCTGGATCAAGTTCGTGGAAGAGGCCTACCGCGTGGGACTCAGAGCCTTCACGGAGGTTGCAAAGAATAACCTGCCTGCAAAGAAAGTCGAAGAAGCAATTGTAAACTACTACCGGAGCAGGGAGAATGAGGTAAATAAACGGTACGGGGTATCTGTTGATCTTGCCAGGCAGAAGCCGTACACTGGTGTGCACAATGCCGGGTACACCGAGGCCTATGAGTTTTACGGCGCCATTACACTTGCATCAGAAGAACCTCTCGGGCATCAGATTGTGAACATGCTCGATATTGCGGTAAGAGGCATCGGCAACAGGTGGGACGAAGTAGTTATCCCGGGGCTCGATTATGTTGTGGTGGAAAAGACCCTGGGCAAATACGGCAAAGAGGTACGCCAGCTCAACAAGCTCCCTCTGAACGTACAGTATCTCGTCGGCAGTGCCTGATGGACTCAAACTAAGAGAGCAAAATATTGTAATGCATTAAAAGAAACCACATTATTTTTATTCCTGACAGTATGTTTTGTTGCAGATAGCATAATGACACACAGACCTCGCCGGAAATTGCCACTCCAGACATCAGAAAGCGTACTAAAAGACGCTTGGATATTGTCCCATATTTTTTAGCAGTGCACCACAGAAAGAGGAGGATGAACTTTGAAGATGGAGAAGCGGTATAAAGTCACTGGTGGGTTTTAAAGCTATCATATCAGGTATACTCCATTGGATGCACCGATTTTTATGCTAGGCAGACCAATAATAGTGGCCGATCGCATTAGCTACAGCAGAACAATACTATCACAAAAATATTTCGGTATATTAAAAGCACCAACCCTGAAATTGAATCAGGTTGGAAGAGTACAATCTGTAGGTTAATAACAGCAACCTCCCAATACACTTTAATTCATACCTTAAAATGGTAACAATTAATATTTACGATAAAGTTGCGTCCTGGTAGAATACTTTTTGAATATTAGTTAGTTTATTCACCGAGAATTACTGAAAATTATTTATTGTAATTAACTGAATTCGTGATATTATCAATTATGTAGTAATATAAGGCCAATTCAGGTTGTTATTAAATGAGGGTGCGAAAGCTCCTGGATTGTGTGCAAAAAGTACCCTTCCTCACATAATTTTTATCTTCATGTTTCCCACAATCCAGGACTACAGTCAGGCGCGTGGCCGCGATTACAACACCTACTACCAGTTTCCAATATCTTGCGGTATAGAACACCAGATGTTCAATCCCTTTGGAAGATATGGGGCATCTTCGGCATCTCTGAATTGGAAAAATAATAAAAAAGGAGGCAAAAAGATGAAGACGAAAGTGATGTTCGCATTGTTCATTCCTATTTTTGTAGGCATTATACTGCTGGGTGGATGTGCGACAACGGGTAAAATAACAGAACCATCTCAGGATGTAAGTACTTCTTTAATGGGACGCATCAAGTTGACTTGCTCATATTTTCCACAGTACTGGTACTGCAACGGAGAACACACGAATGGAATCGTAATTGATCTGAGGAATGTTTCAACAAAAGAGATAATGAAAATTACTTCTAAAGGTCCTGAAGGGCTGCTCTTCTTACCTGTCAAAGAAGGCAGATACATAATAACTCGATTAACTTTTAAAACTGGAGGTGGAAATACTAAAACCACCCTCTACTTCGGGGATGACAAGAGCAGAAGTTTTACTGTTTTCAGGAATGTTGTAAACAACATCGGTGATATACACTGGGAAGAAATTTATCTTGCCAAGACAGATGAATCATACGGTAGTGGAGGCGGTAGTAAAGGCGGTACCTCTATAACTGGGTCCACTCAGAATTCATGCAATTTCAAGAATAATTATGAGGAAGTTAAGACCTGGTTTGCAGCAACCTACCCTGAAAGTGAGTGGAACAATAAAAAGTGGCACAACGTTGAAGTTACCGTAAGATAAATTGTCATTGGTGGCAGTTTTACTGCGGAATATGTAATAATGACCAGTTGAGCATAGAAGAAGAAACCAGTGTACAATAATATTCGCAATTTAGTGCTTTAAAAAAAGGCCATCGTAAGTCCAAGATGTATTTGCAGCAAACAAAACATCAAGAAGGAACAAACGATGGCCAGAACAAACCTTATCACCTATTTTCAGAAATTGCTACTGCAGTTTATCACCGAACAAGACCCATTGTTGGCGATGTTGCAGTGGGTAACCGAGTAGGTGATGCAGTTAGAGACAGAAGAAAAAATAGGAGCAGTTAAGGGGAAGCACACCCAAAGCAGAAGGACCCACTTTTCAGGATATCGGGTTCAGCGTTTTGACACACGTATGGTGTCACTGTATCTGCTGGAACCAAAGCTTCGCAAGGGAGGGTACATACCGGTTTTGTGGTGGAGCGGAAGCGATCTGAGCAGGCGTTGACCCAGGTGATACAGGAAGCGTTTATCAACGGGGTATCGACGAAGAAGATTGAGCGGTTGGCGAAATCGCTGGGTATAGAGGGACTGTCTGTAAGCCAGGTAGGATTTATATCCGTGCTGAAACGATAGAGCCCTGTAGGGCAAAACTGAAGCGAGTAGCGTGATAAACTTGGAGCGAATGATGGCATTTAAAAACCAAATTGCGAACTGCTATTGACATAATCCCCAAATGGCTAACTCCTATTGGCATAATCTTTTACCTTAATCAAAATAACTTGCCAATAAACTTTGATTCATACACTAAAGATTGAAAAAATTACTATTTACGATAAAGCCGCGCCCTGATAGAATAGTACAAAATAAGGAGGAAATTCATGGTTGTAAAGATCAAAGCAGGCGTTATGGTTTGCTTAATAATTGCATTCTTGTGTTCAACAGGCATTGTTTATGGAAAGGAGAAAACCTCAATTACTCAGCAAAAAGGTGGCATGGGATATTTTATGGGCGGTGTCGGCATGCTTTCCGAATCGGGCAGGAATTCCATAATCTATTCCGCAGGCGGGGGAGGACACAGCCTGAAGAACAGGCTGGTACTAGGCGGGGAAGGGTACAGTTCTTTCGGGCCCCATAACGCGGGCGGCTATGGCTTCTTCGATATTGGGTACGCACCTGTTATAACTGGCACCGTGGTTATTTACCCTCTTGTTGGTATTGGAGGAGGGGCTATGACGAGGGACGCAGATGACTCCGTTTCAAAATGTGCTCTATTGAATCCTTCTCTTGGATTTGATTATCTGTTATACAGAAAAGATAGAAGCGGAGTATTGTTGGGATTGCGTGCAGGGTATACTTTCACGATATACAGCAATACCTGGAACTGGTCAATGCCGTACATCCGCCTGGTGATTGGGGGTTTTGGGTTTGAAAAATAGGCAAGTAAACTTTCATTTGTTATTGCTTTTTAACTCTTCCCGGTCATCTCCTGCAACTGTTCTGCTTTACTTCGGCTGTCCGGGGATTTTTAAACATATAACCGGGGTGTCGGCGATGATATCGGTGCCACCCGCTTCTCTGCACGTGAGTGCAGTTTTATTTTTAATTGTGAAATTAGAAAATATATAAAATATTTTCACCCCTGATTCGTCTTAATGTAATAGTGAGGATATAAGGAGGAGTTTTATTATGGCAATAACCCAACAACAATTAGACGAATCATTGAATAACAGGAACAATCTCGCCGGAGAACATGTGTTCACCGATACCGGCCAGCTGATCCTGCTGGTAATCTTTCTTGTTGCCTGGATTACAGACTCATTCTTTTTTCACTATTCAGATTTTCTCAAATCCTATGTGCCGGTGTATGTTCGACTTCCGGCTGGACTTGCTTTTTTGACCGCTTCCGCTCTATTTGTTTTATCAGCCCATAAGGCGGTCTTCGGTAAGATAGTGCGGGAACCAGGTCTGATCACACGCGGCGTCTTTTCAATCGTTCGGCATCCAATGTATTTCGGATCATGGTTATTCTTTTTCGGTCTTATGCTTATTACTTTGTCCCTTGCTTCCGCTGCAGTATGTGTATTGATCTTCGTATTCTATTACCTCGTATCAAAATATGAGGAAAAACTCCTCCTGCAGAGATACGGAACTACATACGAAGAGTACAGAACAGGTGTACCGATGCTGTTTCCTTTGAAAATCAGGAGAAAATGATTAGGGAAACAGCCTGCGAGAATAGTATATTATACCGTAGTCTAAACCAATGGATAGTATAGAGCGTTATGGACAACAAAAAAGAGTTGCTTATCGGCCCTCAGACGGGCGCAAGTTTTGTTATACGTAAAGGATGCACATTCAAGGTTGTCGATATTGAAGGAAAGCAGGTAGCAGACCTTATCGCATTCAATACTTTAAATAACAAAGAAAAATTATCCTCAGCAGTAACAATCGACAATAACTCATCAATTTTTCTGCGACAGGGAGACAGCGCATTTTCCAATCTGTACAACAAAATGTTTACTGTTGTGGAGGACACAGTGGGCAAGCACGATCTTTTATACCCCGCGTGCAGCCCGGACATGTACCGTTACCAGTACGGCATCACTGAATATCATCCAAACTGTCTTGAAAATCTGTATAACGCTCTTCGTGATTACTCAATCGGTATTGACGCAATACCTGGCCCGATAAACCTGTTCATGAATACTCGAGTTTCAATGGATGGAACTATACACGTCGACGAGCCGCATTCAAAAGCGGGCGATTACGTGTCCCTGAAAGCTGAAATGGATGTAATCGTGGCAGTATCCGCCTGTCCTGTTAAAGAAAGCAAATGCAACGCTTTCGCGTGCAAACCGTTAAAAATAGTTTTCGAAAATTGAATCAGTTTTTTTCCGGTAATAAAAACCGGATTTTCCTCGCCGGTTCAGCAAACAATCATACACAGTATTTCAAACCTTTACTTTATCGCATCTGTTATATTGTAGACATTGATAAAGCTTGCGTTCCCGGTAATGATACTTTACTGTTACATAAATCCAGTATTAATAATATTAGTAGGCCACTGAAGAAAGGAGCCGTCAGTATGGAAAGGCAATTCGACCCCAAGCATATGCATAAGCTGGACTCGCCGGAAAGAAGAAAAATCCTGCCTCCGGAAGAGATACTGAACAAACTGAATGTTAAAAAGGGGAATGTTTTTATAGACATCGGCTGCGGCACCGGTTATTTCTCCATTCCTGCATCGAAAATCGTCGGTCCGAAGGGTAAAGTGTTCGCCTTCGATACCTCGGTTGAAATGATCAACGAATTGAATGGCAGTATATCCGAGAATAAAATCAAAAATATAACAGTCAAGCAGTCTCTAAAATATAAACTTCCGATTCCAGACTGCACTGGAACATTTGCCCTCGCATCGAGCGTTTTGCATGAAGTCGAGGATGGAAAAAGCCTGCTCATGGAAATTTACAGGGTTCTTTGCACTGGAGGCAGGCTCGGGGTAATTGAATGGCAGAAAAAAGAGACACCCGACGGCCCGCCGATCACACATAAACTGGATCCGACTGAAGTCCGCCGTGCAATAGAAGAAGCGGGATTTCGATTTGAAACATCTTTCACTATCGGGGATTTTTTTATCGCATATACGGCCCTCAAACAGTAATACCCCTGATACACTAAGGGACGAAAAAAATGAGGCGAAAAGAAAAAACAATAACAGATCGAAATGAAATCCTGGAAATACTGTCCATGGAAAAGATCTGCCGTATCGCTTTCGCCGATGATAAAACGCCATATATCGTACCGGTAAATTATGGCTACAGGGATAACTCCCTCTACATCCATTGTGCAAAAGCAGGAAGAAAAATAGAGATGATCAAAAAGAACAGTATTGTCTGTTTTGAAATTGAACACGATGCACACACTGTCCAGGCGGATACAGCGTGCAGATGGGACACTCTCTACACAAGCATAATCGGGTATGGAAACGCGGAACTGGTAACTGATACATCATCAGTGATAGACGCTTTGGATGTAATAATGAAACAGCAATCCGGGCAGGACGAATGGAGCTATGATGAAAGAAGTCTGAAAAATGTAATGATAATCAAGATTATTATAGAATCGATATCAGGCAAGCGTTCTATATAAATGCGTTTCCGATTCCAAACCCGGCTTCAGCTTTTCCCCCTTCAATCAGGCAGGCTATTCAGTCGGCTCAATTTGAGGCGTCATTGAATCGAATACATTCCCAACCGGAGTGTTCTGTTTTACCCCTTTCCCGTCCAAAAAGAGGCGGTCTGTAAAAAACAGTAACGCCCTTCTCCATGACATCTTCTCTGAATCCAGGGTTTTCGGCACAGTCGTAATATTCCGGGACGCCGCTTGCTTCTATTGTCGCACCGGTAAAGTTTTTTCCCTCCTCCCCGGGTCCACAGGCGCTCTGATCGATTTTTTCAGGAGGCATTCCCCCGTAATTTCCCCGCTTTCCCGGCATGCAGAGCGCTTCAACTGTTGCAATATAGGGGATGACCCTCGCTGAATCATACACCGCCACCGTTACTGCGGTATTCGTCATGTGTGTGAGCCTTTCAAATGCGTACCGGGCTGCCCCCATCACGAACTGAAACGTTCCCTTTTTTTCTATTTCCCCCACATTCTTGAACGGCTCGGTGCTGATATGGGAGAGGTGCAGGGGCTCAGGTGAGGCTATGATATATCGGGCGTAGGGTATTATCCGGCCTATTATACCGGGGGTGCCGCTGTAGCAGGCTGATACGATGACAAGGTCGAATCCATACTCATCGACCCCGAAATCGGCACTCAAACAGCTTAATGCATCGGCGAGGTCATCCGTAGTGAACAGGTGCATGGGGCCCTGAGAGCCGGGGTTTTTCCCTTCCTGAAGCTCATGCCCGAAGTAGAAGAAGAAGGACCTCCACCGAGAATTTACTCCCGGCTCCTGAAATCGGAGGGAATGTTTTTTATAGAATTCGAGCCAGGAAGAAATCTCCTCTGACCTCCCCGAATGCAGTGTATATCGCATAACGGACTTTTTCGAAATAGGGTTTCTGTAGTAGTATAACTTTACACGTGCCTGATGAAGCCCCGCAGGTTTCAGGTAGAAGATGAAAACCTCCGTTTCCGAAGCTTCACGGGCTATTTCCTTCGCCTGGTCCAGCATCTGGACATCAGCAAACAGGGGCCTTCCCTCCTCATCGTGGTAGAGATTCGACCCCTCACCGTTTATAACGTAGATGATTGAGTAGCGAGTCCTGCCCTGAGTTGAAGGCGTACCGGCTTTAAGGGCAGACTGCGTCTCGCATGAAAAAAGAAACAGGAATGAGAAAAGAATAACAGCGGCAGCCGGCGCTGCAAAGACGAACGGCTTTGCCCGGGTGCATGAAAAGAGGAATCTTTTTTTCTCAACTGTCACAGTTTCATCTGATATATTACAGGATTAAGATTATAAGTAGAATTATTATGATAAATGCTGCAATACTCATGGAAACCATCCGCCTTGCCTGCTCGAGGTCCTGCAATATATAGTCAGCAAAGCTGTTGAGGTCGGTATCCGCCACCTTTTCAAAACCGTTCAGGCCGTTCAGTTCGCTGTACTTGTCCTGAAAGCCGCTTCTTACCGAAGCAATGGCTTTTTTGTCTTTTTCCGAAAGACTTTCCAGTGCGGAAACCGTATCAAGAGCCTTCAGAATTTTCTTCAACGTCATGTTGAGCATGGCCCTTTTTTCAACCGGATCATCGATTTCTTTTACCTTCATCCTGATCTCGTTCATATACTCCTTGAACTGATCCTCAAGACGGCTGCTGTTGTCCATCGCCATAAGCGGCTGGACGGCAACGAACAATAAAAGGATAATACAGAGAATCTTCACCTTGCACATACACTTCCCTCCGTTTGGTATAGTATGCCTCCATTAAGCAGTATGTAGTATGAAGCTCAAGTGTAGACCATTGAAAAACCTTTTGCAACAAAAACTTCCATCAATGGGTTATAGGATCACTTTGCTACTTGCACATCTTGGTCACGAAATCACATGATTCTCAGAAACTTCTTAACGTTCGTTGATAACACCAGGCTCCCTGAACAAGTAATGTGTAACCTTTTTTTAACAATTGCATCTAACTGGGTAAAAACATACAGAGGAGTATACCAATGAAGAAAATGAAGAAGATGAAAATTCTGTTACTAATGCTGGGTTTTTGCCTTATATTTGCGCTGTCATACGCAGGAAACGGAAAGGGTTCGGAACAGAGCAACGCTGGCTCGGTTTCGGTTCGTTCCGGGGAAAGGGCCGGAGAAAAAGCCGGGATATCCGAAAAAAAACAGAATATGATAGGTAACCAACATCAGCTTGAAAACAAAATAGAAAAAAATGTCTGCTACGTTACATCGAACGGTGACGTCTATGAATGGCGAAACAGGTATAACAGAAGGCTCGAACGGTATGAATCAACCAATGACGGTGAGTCTATGAATAGATACCTCCAGAGAATCGCGCACAGGTACAGACTGCAGGACAAAGAAATTGAGGACTTTGTTTCATGGGCTCTTAAGAACAGGCCCTGGGAGAAAAACTGAGAGGGCTGACGAAAAATAATCATACTCCGAAGACGGCTATTCGGCCGTCTTCGGCCTTCGTATACGAATTCGGAGCAGATTTGAAATCGACACACCGTTTCGACAGTATAGTAAATCAGAACAAGAATATGGTATTCAATCTCCTCTTTCGTCTTACCGGTGATTTTCATCTGGCGGAGGACCTTTTCCAGGAGGTCTTTCTACGTGTATATAAAAAACTTTCGAGCTTCAGGGAAAAATCCAGGTTATCTACGTGGATTTACTCGATTGCGGTAAATGTGTACAGGGAGCATTACAGGAAGAAAAGATTTGCTATTTTCACCGGTGGAATGTTTCCGGAGAACATTGATTCACAACCGGACTCTGCCCCGACTCCCGAGGAGATTTTAATACAAACAGAGGAAAAAGAAACGCTGCAAAAAAATCTCGACTCGATGAAACATACATTGAGAATTCCGACTGTGCTGTATTATATGGAAGGATTGTCTATCAGAGAGATATCGTCTATAACGGGAAGAACTGAAAACGATATAAAGGTGTCACTGTACAGGGCAAGAAAATATCTTAAAAAAAATACTCTTTAAAACACCAGGAACCCAAAAGGGAGTGCCGGTAAAAGCGAAATATATTACTCGAGCGGTGTAGACTCTACATAGAGCTTTATAAGGAGTGTGCCATGAAACAATTCGAATTCCATGACGATTCTCTCAAGAAAAGCTTTGAAACTCTGAAGAGAATACCCGCACCTGAGAAGGCTGTGATAAACCTGTACAGAAGAATCTCGGAAGGCATTATCCCCCACGCCGCAGGAAGTCCCGGCGCGCTTCGGCTTCTGTATATGAGCAGAAAAGTGGTAATGACGGCGGTTTTGACACTTCTCATGACAGTGCCCGCGACATTTTTCGTCACGAAGCAGGTGACAAGCGGTACACAAGAAACTAAATACATCGTTCGATTCATCTATAAGGATGAGAATGCGCAATCCGTCGATATAATCGGAGATTTCAACAACTGGGGAAACAGAACCATCGAAATGAATCGAATACACGAGAGCCCCTTCTGGACAGCAGACGTCGCCCTTTCAGAAGGGGCATACAAATACGTTTTTCTTGTAAACGGGTCTATGTGGATTGCCGATCCGCTTTCCAGTATCAAAGTGACAGACGATTATGGACACCAGAATTCCCTTATAGTCCTCCTCGGAGGGGAGGATGCGGATCGAAAGCTATGAGACGTATTCTTTTTATCATTTCATTTTTAACTGTTCTATCGACACTTTCTTATCCTGCCGCTGCAGAGCAGACAAGGACAAAGAAGGTAATAGATGAAGCGCTCGGCCTCTACGATACCGCAGCCGACAGGACCCTTCCCGAAACCGCACAAAGAGCGCTCAATTCAGGAATCCCTCCCGAGGAAATAGCCGCACTGATAACTGCGGCTGCTCAGACAGGCAGGCCATCCGAAGAAGCGTCCTCTTTTCTCATACGTTTGATCGGTGTTCAGAAAAAAGGCATGCCGACGGAGATCATTACAGACAGTATCATTGAAGGAATAGCGAGAAATATACCGAAAGTCGCCATACTGTCAGCCCTTGATCCCCAGGAGGAGAGACTTTCGTTTTGCCGGGATACGGCCATGCTTTTTCAAACTCGGAGCAGGACAGGCAAAAATCGTAACAACCTGCTCGTTAAAACCCTCTTCAACTCTATGAATACAGGATTCTCTGCAACACAGCTCGAAACAATCGGGGCGGCCCTTTTGAGCAGCAACCGAAACGCCCTGTTCTTCATCAATGTATTGAAGATAATGATGGAACTGCGGTACTACGAAGTTGAAAGTGGGTATATCACGAACCTCATGCAAAGATCCATTCAACAGGGATTTTCGATTTCCGATATACAGGTGTACCCAATAATTGTGAGCAGAGATATTCAAAAGGGTATACGGAAAGAAGACAGTATCGCCAGTTTGTTGAAGGAGGTCGAAAACGGCACCGCTCCATCAAAAAGTTTCAACGGGCGCCAGGAAGGCCCGGGTGCCAGGTCAGGCAGCGTCTCGGGAGGAGGCGGAGAAGGTACCAGCGGAGGAGGGGGTAAGGGTTCTTCTTCGGCTGGTGGCGGTAAATCGGGACCCTCCAAATAGTGTGCCGGAGTAAACCCCTTGCGGTGCCCTCTACTGCATGCCATCGGTCTGACATGGAAAAGGTGTATTGTTGATTCCTGCCTTGACTTGTTTTCCACGGCACTTTAAGCTGTATACATGAGAGAAGGCTGCACGTAAAAGGAGAGAGCCATGATTGAAAAGGTCATCATAATGGGGGCCGCAGGCCGTGATTTTCACAACTTCAACGTCTATTTCAGAAACAATCCCCGATATCATGTCATCGCCTTTACGGCTGCGCAGATTCCCGACATAGAGGGACGCCTCTATCCGCCCGAGCTCGCCGGTGAAAGGTATCCAGAGGGTATCCCCATCCATCCTGAGGAACAGCTCACCGAACTCATACGTGAAAACAGGATTGACCTTGTGGCTTTCTCGTACAGCGATGTCCCACACGTGGAGGTCATGCACAAGGCATCGGCAGTTATGGCAGAGGGAGCAGATTTCATACTCATCGGTGCAACCTACACGATGCTCAGGTCTGAGAAAAAGGTCGTTGCCGTATGCGCCGTCAGAACAGGGTGCGGAAAATCCCAAACCACCCGCAAGGTGAGCGAAATTGTCGAGAGTCTCGGGAAAAAGGCCGTTGTCGTCAGACATCCAATGCCCTACGGTGAGCTCAAGAAGCAGGCCGTTCAGCGTTTTTCTACCTACGAGGATTTTTCGAAACACCGCTGTACCATAGAAGAGAGGGAGGAGTATGAGCCGCTCGTTGAAATGGGAATCGTAGTATACGCGGGTATCGACTACGAGCTGATATTAAGGGAGGCTGAGAAGGAGGCTGATGTAATTATCTGGGACGGAGGCAACAACGACACCCCCTTCTACTCTCCCGACGTGCACATCGTGCTCTTCGATCCGCACCGGGCGGGGCATGAGCTCCTGTACTATCCCGGGGAGAGCAATATGATCATGGCGGATATCGCGATAATAAACAAGGTCGATTCCGCCGGTATAGCGCAGGTCGAGCAGGTGCGCAGAAATATCGAACGATACTCAAAAGCCGAAGTCATACTGGCCGAATCGAGCGTAATCGTCAACCGGCCTGAGGAGATCAAGGGCAAGAATGTGCTTGTCGTTGAGGACGGCCCGACACTCACCCACGGCGGTATGCCGTACGGCGCTGCCAAAATCGCTGCCGAAACCTTTAAAGCTGCACAGATCATTGACCCCAGAAAATATGCTTCAGGCACGATAAAGGAGTTGTACCGGAAGTATCCTCATATCGACGCGGTGCTTCCCGCAATGGGATACAATGAGGAACAGGTACATGACCTGGAGGCTACAATCAACAACGCGCACTGCGATCTGGTGCTCTTCGCCACCCCGATCCATCTCACGAGAATTCTCAACATAAACAAGCCCGCCAGCCGTGTGCGTTACGAGTATCACGATCATGGGAGACCGACTCTGAAGGAGGTCCTCGTCAGGCGGCTGGAAAAATTGTGGTGATGTGCACTATATTGCCAGTCCACGTTCGACCGTAACGATGAAATCCTGTACGTTGGTGATAATCGAACGGGCCGTGAGAGAGCCCCGGTTTGCAAGCTTGCTCACTGCAAACTCAGACATGTCGACTATATAGAAAAAAACAGGCCGAATTACGCCATTTGCGGTTACCGTATACGAGGGAACCATATTGCCTGTTGCAATGGAATGAAGCTGAGTAGCAAGGGCAATAACCGTGGTTGCCTTTCGGGCAAGCTCACGCATCCTGTCCTGCGCTTCATATACATCGCTGATCACCTCAGGAAGCGGTCCGTCGTCACGAATCGAACCGGCGAGCACGTACGGGATTTTATGCTCGATAACGGACCTCATAATCCCATCCGAAATCGTTCTATCCTCAATGCTTTTCTTCATCGACCCTGATTTTCTCACTATATTCAACGCATCCAGGTGGTTGTAATGCCCTAAATGGGCGAAGCGCTTCGTATACAGGTCCTGCCCGAGCGCCGTTCTGAACAGGGCGCCCTCTATATCATGGGTTGCAAGCGCGTTACCGGCGAACAGCGCATGCACATACCCCTTTTCAATCAGCCGAATGAACGCATCCCGGGCATCGCGGTCGAACACCACAGCCGGTCCCAGAACCCATACGATAAATCCCTCCTGACGCTCGTACATTAAAAGACTGTACAGCTGATCGTAATCGATGGAAAAAGAGGTTTCCCTGGACGGCCGGGAGCGAAAAACGAATTTGTCAGACACATGTCCGGGAAAATGAAACGCATCGGTGTGAACGAATATCCCCTGTTCCCCGTTTTCTCCCCTGCCGCAGGCAACCCGGTCGCTGGTCCTGAGATGTCTGAACTCCTTTACCACGAGCCTGCCGTCATTTTCAAGAACCACCACGCTGTCCATCCTCGATTCACGAAGAAGCCTCCACTCCCCCTTCTTGATCTGAAAGTACTCCGGGTATATGGACGTTGCGTGGTAGTTATCAGGCGCGACCCCATCTTTGGAGGCCTCCGTAAAAATAACAACCGGTGATTTCTGAAAGCGTCTATCGCTGAAATCCGGCGGCTCGTATGGAGGGAGCTCGAACTGCATTACGACCTTCTCCTTGTTATTCTCCAACAGCATCACTGCAGTATAATTGTACAATGTCAATCAAAATATGAGAAGTCTTTTCCCTGCAAAATAAAAATATCAGCCTCTACTCAGCCGAAGCACATGCGGATAATTTCTTCTTGACAATTGCGGGGCTGTTTGTTACAATTGGTCAGACCGTATGACCAGGTATTCAGATAAAATGTTCAATTCCATTAAGATCACACGGGTATCGGATGAGGTAATCTCTCAGATCCACCAGCTCCTGCTGGACGGAAAATTAAAAAAAGGCGACCGCCTCCTCCCCGAACGGGAGATGGCAAAAGAGCTGGGGGTAAGCAGGCCCGCGTTGAGAGAAGCTCTTTCCGCCCTCGAGTCAACAGGTTTCATCGAACGCCGCAAGGGCGGGGGGTGTTATGTCAGAAGGTTCAGCTCCAATGATCTGATCACCAGTATTGTATCTTCAAAATCAGACAAACAGCTGTTTATGGATATTCTCGAGGTGCGTGAGGTTCTAGAAAGCAAAGCGGCTGAACTGGCAATAGGGCGAGCAACAGAGCAGGATTTGCAGAGAATCGATGAAGCGATTAAAATGATGGAAAGCCCCGGCGCAGGTTCCGGGATAGAAGCGGATATCCGCTTTCACCTGTTCATTGCTGCAGCTTCTCACAATGAAATCATATTCAAGCTCACGAAGAATATCGGAAACCTTCTGTATTCAACACGGGAGCAAACCCTTGAATTATCCGGAAGGAAAAAAGAATCAACTATCGAGCATAGGCAAATTTTTCAGGCGATAAAAGAAAAAAAAAGAGGGCAGGCTGTGCAGGCGATGAAGCTTCACATTCGAAAAGTTGAAGATCTGATAGATAACATGAAAAAACCGTTTTAATTAATACTACAGCGAAACTTTTGCTTAAAAAGACATTTTAAGTGCATTTTACCATGTTTGCTAAAACTCGATATTCACTCTAAATTCCAGAGATTTACAAGGATTCATCCCAGTGGTTGCTTTAAAAGATCTGTTAAACATCAGCGGCCTGTCAGTTCATTTCGAAGGACTAATGGCATTGGACGGATACAGCCTGCAGCTCGGGCAATCGGAAATTCTCGGTATCATCGGACCAAACGGCGCAGGCAAGACAACCCTCTTTAATACAGTCACCGGATTCATAAAGCCGGCGGCCGGATCAATCAGGTTTGATTCCCAGGACCTTACGGCGCTGGAGCCTTCCTCAATAGCACGAGCCGGTATAGCCCGAACCTTTCAAAATATCTGCCTCTTTGAAAACATGTCGGTTGTCGACAACGTCATCGTCGGAGGGGAGCTGAGAGAAAGGGTCAATCCCGTCGGTGTCATCTTCAATCTTCCACAGTTCAAAAAACAGGAGACGAGCCTTCGTGAAAGGGCATTTGAACTGCTGCACCTTTTCGGGCTCGAGAAATACAGCAGCCAGACGGCAAAGAGTCTTTCCTACGGTGACAGGAGAAGGCTCGAGATTGCCCGGGCGCTGGCGACATCTCCCCGACTGCTTCTCGTTGACGAGCCGGCTGCGGGCATGAATCCGAAAGAAACCGGTGATTTACTGAAACTGATACTTTTTATTAAGAAGAAATTCAACCTCACCATTATTCTCATTGAGCATAACATGAGCCTGGTGATGCCGCTCTGCGAGCGCATTCAGGTGCTCAACTACGGTGTAAAGATCGCCGAAGGCACGCCTCAGGAGGTCCAGCAGAATGAAGAGGTGATAAAAGCGTATCTGGGGGAGGATAAGAGTGCTCCAGGTTAAAGATCTCGAAGTGTATTACGGACATATTCGGGCCCTGAAAGGTATAACCTTTCACATAAAAAAAGGAGAGATAGTATCCGTTATCGGCTCGAACGGGGCCGGAAAATCGACAACACTGATGTCCATAGCCGGGTTGATACGGCCGAGCAGCGGGAGCATTGACTATCTTGAAAAAGATCTTACAACGCTGGACCCCTATACAATCGTCAGGTCCGGCATTTCAATGTGCCCGGAGGGCAGACGGATATTTTCTAATCTCACGGTTCGGGAAAACCTCATTATGGGAGCGGTTCAAAGAAAGGATAAAAAAGGTGTGCTGAAGGATATCGACTGGGTTCTCTCCCTTTTTCCTGCCTTGAAGGACAGGCTGGGCCAGATAGGCGGCACGCTCAGCGGCGGCGAACAGCAGATGCTTGCAATCAGCAGGGCTCTCATGAACAGACCGCCCCTGCTCCTCCTTGACGAACCCTCCCTGGGACTTGCGCCGTTTCTCGTAAAAAAGATATTCGAGGTGATCGTCAATCTGAAAAAGAACGGCACAACTGTTCTTCTGGTGGAGCAGAATGCAAAACAGGCGCTCGATATCGCAGACAGGGGGTATGTAATGGAAACCGGATACATATCCCTCGAGGGCACAAGTGATTATCTGAAACATCATGAAAAAGTTCAGGCCGCATACCTGGGAGGGTAAATGTCATACACTTCATATCTCATTCAACAGTTTGTCAACGCCTTGAGCCTTGGAAGTATCTATGCGCTCGTTACTATCGGCCTTGCGATGGTGTTCAGTGTTTTACGATTGATAAATTTTGCGCACGGTGATTTAATGATGGTTGGGGCATACGGTATTCTCGTGCTGTGGAAGGCCGGCGCCCCCTTCTGGCTCGCTATTGTGGGAGGGGTTGTTGCAAGCGGTGTAATGGGATTGATAATGGAGCGTTTTGCATACAGGCCTCTTCGAGGCGCTGCGGACATGACAACACTACTCACCTCTTTTGCCGTCGTCGTGCTGCTTGAAAACGGAGCCATACTCGTCTTCGGCCCGAATACCCGCCCTTTCAGCATACTGCGGTTCTCGGTCCCGACCTACAACCTCAACGGCACGCTGATAAGCAAAATCGATCTGGCCACCGTTATACTGACCCTCTGCACACTTTTAATACTGGCCCTTTTCATCAAACGGACAAAGCTGGGCATCTCAATGAGAGCGGTCGCTGATGACCTGACTGCAAGCAGGCTCGTCGGAATAAAACTGAACAGGGTCATGGTTACCGCATTTTTCATAGGTTCACTATTTGCAGGTGTTGCAGGATTGTTCTGGGGAGCTCGGGCGGGGAAAATCGACCCCCTGATGGGTTTCATTCCCGTTGTAAAGGCGTTCGTAGCCGCAGTTATCGGCGGGTTCGGCAGCATTGCAGGTGCTGTTCTGGGAGGGTACGTTCTGGGATTCGCCGAGGTTTTATTCGCCGGATTTCTGCCTCCGAACTACTCGGGGTACAGGGACGCCTTCGTTTTTGTTCTTCTTATCCTCATCCTGCTCGTTCGACCCCAGGGGATTCTCGGATCACGAACTCGGGAGAGGAGAATCTGATATGACAGACAAAAAACCCGTCGGACTCATCATACTCTCTCTTGTCGTGCTTGGTATAATCGTCTTTTTTGTCAACACCTTTGCGAACAGCTATATAAAACGTGTTGCCAACCTGATGATGATATACATCATCCTTGCGGTAAGCCTGAACCTTTTGACCGGATTTACCGGCATCGTTTCCCTCGGGCAGATAGGCTTCATGTCTATCGGCGCGTATACTTCCGCCATACTCACCCTGAGTCCCCGCCTCAAGTACAGGTGGCTCATCGGGCTGCCTGAATGGCTGCAATCGGTGCACATGCATCTATTTCCTGCAATGCTCATAGGCGGTATCCTGTCGGTTATTATTGCCCTGGGAGTCGGGTATGTCATTCTGCGTCTCCGCGGTGTATATATAGCGGTGGCCACCCTTGGTTTTCTCGTCATCGTGAAGGTTATGGCTGAAAACTGGATCGGTGTCACAAGGGGAGGGCGGGGAATCTCCACGCTTCCCGGCTATACGAATCTCTGGTGGACAACGGGAGCTGCACTTGTAACGATATATGTCGTATGGCGGCTGGTAAAATCACCCTACGGTCGAAAAATGACGGCAATACGGGAGCATGACCTTGCCGCGCAGAGCGTGGGCGTCCATGCGCCGAAAATACGGCTCTTGTCCTTTACGGTGAGCGCCTTTTTTACCTCCATTGCCGGATCTCTCTGGGCGAATCTCATCGGTGTTGTATCGCCGGGCAGTTTCTACCTGTGGCTTACCCTTCTCATTATCATCATGATGGTGGTCGGCGGAATGGGGAGCATCACGGGATCGGTTGTCTCAGTAATCGGCTTCACCATTCTTCTCGAGTGGCTGCGAAACTTCGAGAGTAGGGTTGCGGTTTACGGCATTCACTACATCCTGTTTGCGCTGATTTTTATGCTGATTATTATTTTTCGTCCCCAGGGCTTGTTTGGAACAAGAGAAATCAGCAGGGAGCAACTATCGGAGTTTATGCGCCGATTTTTAGGCCGAGGCAAAATCCGTACATAAGAAGGGAGGTGAGAGTGAAATAGCATACGGTCACGATTAAGCCGACCGTAGATCAACTGAGCAATAGAGAGGTTTAAAAAATACACATATACGGAGGTGTACAATGCGTAAGTTATTTATTCTTTTTCTGGTTGCAGCACTGGTTCTGGGCGCTCAGTTCGCCTTTGCCGGAAAAGGGGGAAACACGATCAAGATCGGCGCCATCGAGAACCTTACCGGTTCACAGGCGTCCCTTGATGCGCCATCTCTGAACGGAGTCAAGCTTGCCTTGAAGGAGGCCAATGATGCAGGCGGCGTGCTTGGTAAAAAAATCGAGCTCGTGGTTCGAGACGGCAAGTCCGATCCCGCAACCCTCGCTGTTGCTGCCGATGACCTTGTGAGAAAGGGTGTGGTAGCAATTACCGGTCTCAGTGACACAACTATGGTTCTCGCGGCTGCACCTGCAGCTCAAAAAGCCGGTATACCCTTTGTTACCTCAGGCGCAACAGCACCCACCCTTCCAGATGAGGTTGGCGATTATTTGTTCATGGAGCCGTTCGGTGACAATGTGCAGGCAGCGGCAGCTGCGGAATACGCCTACCAGCAGGGCGCACGAACCGTGTGGATTCTCTACGACAAGGCCATGGACTATACCCTCCTGCTTCAGAAGTACTTCGCCGAGCGTTTCAAGCAAATGGGGGGTAAAATTATTTCAAGCGACACCTATCAGACGGGTGACACCGACTTCAGGGCTCAGCTTACACGCCTTAAGGCACTGAGCCCCCAGCCCGATATACTCTTTATTTCATCAGGACCGGATGATATCGGGACGATCATAAAACAGGTGCGTGAGCTTGGAATCAACGCACCGATCGTCGGCGGTGACGGGTATGACACGCCCCTTCTCGTTGAGGTAGCCGGTTCCGACGCAGCGGATAATGTGTACTTTACCACACATATATCCTTTGACTCTCCCAAGGCCAAGGCATTTTCGGCAAAGTACAAGAAGATGTTCGGCCATGAACCGGAAAACGCCTTTGCCGCTCTGGGGTACGATGCCTTCAACCTGATCGTCGATGCAATCAAGCGGGCAGGCAGCGATGATCCCAAGGCGATTCGTGACGCCATCGCCGCAACAAAGGGATTTGAAGGTGTAACCGGCACAATCAATTATCCTCGCGGAAAGAGGGTGCCACAGAAATCGGTCACTATTATCCAGGTTAAAAAGGGCAAGTTCTTATTTTTAAACGAGGTCATGCCAAAAGAGATACCTACTCCATAAGTAGATGCGGAGTGAAGATGATCTCTGCCGTTTCATCACTGCAGGTGCGCTTTTCCGGGGACATTTCCCGGTGCGCATCTGCAGATATAATGGATGGTATTCGGACGCTTCATGTTGGGACAATGTCGAAGATGCCGTAGGTGCTGTCAAGTACCGAAGGTGCCTGTGGTACTGAAAGTACCGCCGGTGCCCGTTCCCCTGGTACAAGCCATCGGCTTGATGCAGAGAATGTTGTGCCTGTCAGCCTTGAAAGGATTCAGTGATTAAAAACCGAACCGTATTGAAATGTTTTATTGAGCTGCACGCGGTCTATTGACCGTATACGGATAGAGAAACCGGAAGTACTGTTTGTAGATGCAGGGCAGCTGGAAGTGTAAAGAAAGTTCGCACTGTTACCGTACAAGGAGATACAGTATGGATGAATATTTAGTTGAAGGATTAACTTCAAGCAGGTTCAAAGAAAAAGGTTTCGAAATTGCACTTGTTGCCGTCGGCTCCACAGAAACACACGGCTCCCACCTGCCGCTTTCCACCGATACATATGTCGCCTATGAGATTGCAAAAGCGGTCGCAAAACAGATTAAAAAAGCGTTTGTCGCGCCCCCTCTGTTTTTCGGAATGAGCGAACACTACCGTCAGGGGGCCTTTTTTATATCATTGAAACCGGAAAATTTGATATCAGTTCTTACCGACATCTTTGATTCCATCTACAGCAACGGTATCACACGCATTATCATGATAAACGGGCATGACGGGAACATCGCTCCTCTCGAAGTAGCGGGAAGAAATTTCAAGGTTCATCACAAAGATGTTGTCATTGCTGTTCTCGAAAAATGGTGGGAGCTTCCCGGCAAAGTGCTGCCGGAGGGATTTTTCGAGGTGTGGGAGGGACTCGGTCATGCAGGTGAAGGGGAAACCTCCATGTGTCTGCACCTGTTTCCCGGTCTTGTCGAGATGGATAAGGCGAAGGGCAGGGTGCCGTATCTGCCGAAAAACCTCGATGTGAAATGGGATTTCTCAGAGCTGACGGACACAGTTGCAACCGGTGATCCCACAAAGGCTACAGCTGAAAAGGGTAAAAAGATGATGGAAGTCGTCGTCGACGCAGTTGTCTCTTTTATAGAGGAGATGGATGAAAAAAAATGGCAGTACGGGTTTAAAACCTTTTGATACATATTTATCTGAAAAAATGAAAGAACACCCTCTTCAAGAAGTCAAACGTCCCAAACTTCTGAAGAGCACCTTTCCCTATTCAATCCCGCCGCGCATACGGTTTGAAGATAAGATCAAAGACACAATCGACGGCAGGGAAATCGAGTTCGACACACCATCTGTCGAGAAAAGAGATCTCTTCATTACCGACACTACGTTCCGAGACGGCCAGCAATCACGCCCTCCCTACTCCGTCGAACAGACAAAAAAAATATTTGAGATGCTCTCGAAAGCCGGAGGCCCGCAGGGTGTTATCCGCCAGTCGGAGTTTTTCCTGTACACAAGGCAGGATAGGGCGAAGGTCGATGCCTGTAGGGAACTTGGCCTCAAATACCCCGAAATAACAGGGTGGATCAGAGCCCAGAAAGGCGAGCTCAGACCGGTGAAAGAAATGGGGCTGCGGGAGACCGGTATGCTCACCTCGTGCTCCGACTATCACATATTCTACAAGCAGAAGCAGACCAGAAGAAAAGCTGCTGATCAGTATATACATGCCGTGGAGGATGCTCTTGAAGCGGGGATCAGACCGCGATGCCACCTGGAGGATATCACCAGGGCGGATATTAAAGGATTTGTAATACCGTTTGTTCAGCGGCTTGAACGGCTTACCGAACAGAAGCCTGATTCCCTCAAAATAAAGATCCGCCTCTGCGATACAATGGGATTCGGTCTGTTTCTCCCGGGTATACCGGAGCCCAGGTCCATACCGAAGCTCATCTGGCTGATGATCAACGAGTGTGGTATACCGGGTGAGCGTCTTGAGTGGCATGGTCATAACGACTTTCACAAGGTGCACAGCAATGCCCTGGCTGCCTGGGTATACGGGGCCGACTCGGTAAACACGACCCTTTTCGGCCTCGGGGAGCGCACAGGAAACCCCCCGCTTGAAGGAGCGCTTGTCGAGTACGTGTCCATCAAGGGCAGGCTAAACGGCATACAACTTCCGGTCATAACACAGCTTGCCGACTACTATCAGTCTTCGATAGATGCCGCTGTACCCGCAAACTACCCGTTTGTCGGACGTGATTTCAACACGACGAGGGCAGGTATTCATGCGAGGGGGCTTCGCAAAAACGAGAAGATTTACAGTATCTTTGATACAGCTGCGCTGTTGAACAGTCCGCCGAAGGTGGCCATCACCGATAAATCTGGCACAGACGGTATAGCGCTCTGGGTAAACAATTTTCTCGGTTTGAAAGGGGATGAACGGCTTGCCCTGACAAAGGTCGTACGGATCCAGCGCTGGGTAATGGATCAGTATGAAAAAGAGGGGCGGCTTACCGCGATCTCAGAGAAGGAGCTTGCCGAACAGGTGAAGCTTCATTTCCCCGACCTGTACAGGAAAAAAAGACATGAATGACACACCCATTCAAAGGTTATCCGGACGCTTTGCGTCCGGATAGTGTACCTGTTTTGTACAGGCACCGTTATACCTCGTTTCGCATCATACAATGGCATTATAAACCGGGTAGAATGCACCCGGCAGCGTATCACATAACCCCTTCAAAGATTACGATAACCCGTCTGTTTTTGCGCCGCCCTGCCTTTGTTTCGTTTGTCGCAACAGGGTACAGCTCACCAAACGCCCGGATGCCGATTATCTCCGGATCGATACCGAGCTCAGACACCAGGGATTGTCTTACATTTTCAGCCCGCTCACGGGAGAGTTTGTAGTTGTGCGCTTCCGTGCCCACGCGATCCGCATATCCCTCCACGATAACTTGGGTAAGCTTGGCCGTGGGGTGAGCCTTCATAAAATTCACAGCCTCATCACGTTCGTTGAGATACTCAGGCTTTATATGAGCACTGTCGATATCGAATTCGAGAGTATACTCTATTTTGAATTTCTCGCCCTCCTCGACCGCACATCCATGGGCATCGACAATGGTTCCCGGTGCCGTGTCCGGGCACCTGTCTATATCATCCGGAATGCCGTCGCCGTCGCTGTCCACCTCGACAGCCGTCACCTGCGGCTCGGCCTGCGTTTCAGCTTGCGCTTCAACCTTTTCAGGCTCTTTTTTCTCGGGTTCCTGGGGCTGGGGTTCAGCCTCTGCCTGTTTCTCAGCCTGCTGCTCAACTGCAGGCTCCTCTTTGACGCTTTCGGATTTTGTTGCGCACCCCGAAAAGACAAGGAGTACGGAAAAAAACACGACACCTGTTATAGTCGGAATTTTCATCAGTTTCAGCAATTCTTCCCTCCTTTCAGTACACTAGGTAAAAAATATTCTATTACGTTTTTATTTAAAAGTACAGCAATTTCAGGGCTCAATTTTTCATGCTCGAATCGATCACTTTATCAAGCTTTTCGAGGAATTCCCTCTCTGAAAGCTCATACTTATTTATAAACTGCATGGTACCTATCTGCAGTTTCATACCCTCGGTCAAATTGGTTTTTTTGATAAACACGACCAGTATGTTCTTGTTTTCAGTAAAGGCAAGATTAATTTCGTTTCTCACGTTCCGCGACATCGCCGCATGAGGACTCATAAGAACGAGAAATTGGGTACAGTTGACAATAGCTTTCCCGACGATCTCGGGCCATTCATTTCCAGGCTCTATCCCCTCATCATACCATATTCGGTAGCGCTTCCTGTGAAGTTTTTTTATGATGCTGAAGACCGCTTTCATATCCTCATGTGCGTAGCTTGTAAAAAGGTATGAACGCACTCCATGATAAGCCTCAAAAGGCGGCTTGATCGGCGGCGCATGTCCCGTTCCTTTACTCTTTAAGGGTGATGTCTTCCTGGCGGGCTTTTTTGGAGCAGAGGTTTTTGCGGATACCTTTAGAGACGATTCCCGGTCCTTTTTCGCTGGTGATTTCTTTGCAGAGATCTTTTTTTGCACCTTTTTATCAGAGGTTTTAATTGCTGCTATTTTTTTTGCCGTGGATGTCTTTTTTGTCCCGGTACCCTTTTTTGCAGAAGCCCTGGTTGAAAGATCTTTCGAAGCAGTCGATCCGCCTTTCTTTGCCGCGGTTTTCTTCGTTCGTGATTTCGAAACAGCAGCAGGGGACGCCTTTCTTCCCGATAGTCCGGCCGAGGCTTTTATCTTTGACCGGGCTTTTGATTTCGGTGTTTTTACTGATGCCGCAGTTTTTACTGCTGCCGTTTTATTTGAGCTCTTCGTTGCGGATTTTTTTGCAGAAGATGTCAAGGTTTTTCCTGTCGACTTTGCGGCTTTTTTACCGGGTGCCCGTGAGGCAGATTTCAAATTCTGCTTCTTTTTAGCTGGAGTCCGGCTTTTTCTTGTCGCCTTCTTACTTCTCATGAACATAGTCATATCTCCCCTGTACAAATGTATCCGATCTATCCGATTTCGTTCCTCCGCTTGACGAGGTATATGGGATAGGTGCCAAACTTTTTCGGCAGAACAATAACACCAACGTATATGCACTCCAGCAGGTTTTGACTGTGTGATACAAGCAGTGACGCAAACTGCTCACTTGCATACACGTTTCCCGGGTTCGTTATCGGCTCAATACGCGCTGCTCTGTTTACATGACGGCCGAAATAGTTCATCTTTTTTAATATCGGCTCTTTTGCCCCAAAAACTGGACCGACATGCAGTCCTATCCGTATTTTCAGATCTTCAAAGAGGTACAGGCTCTTCCAGTCCTTTTTTTTCAATAAATCGCGGAGCTCGAGTGCATATTCTGCTGCAGAAATAAGATCGTTGTATACGAAGTACAGAGCATCCCCCCAAATATTTTTAAAGATAGGCTTATGCTTCGTATTTTTCAGGCTTTGAGCGATGGCCCCAAGATAATTTTTTATAAAGAAGGGGATCTGCTCCTCTTTCAATGCACTGAACCCGGCAAGATCCGCAAACAACATTGCCTTCACCGAACGGTTCACATCCTTGACAGTGTCAGTCAGTTTAACAGGCGGAGCAGGAGAATGCAGTGTATCCGAAACAGATCCTTCGGCATTCATTTGACCCGTTTCCCCTTCTTCCGACGTACGTCTGTTGTCGGGAGAATCTGTTTCAAGTAATACGTTCGGGGATGGACCACTATCAGACACACTGCCGCTGTCCGGCATTCCAGTGTCCTCTATATCGTTACCCAGCAAAACGCCACGATGGGTTTTTCTTTCAGCACGCTGTTTTGAACGATTTTTACTAATCCTGTTAATATCAATGATCTCAATAGGATATTTCTTATCTTCCCATGTTGTAATGAAATCGTACGTTCCTCCCGTCTTTCTACTCCCCTTGCCGTCCCACACTGCAATGAGAACGGACTCTGTTTCCAGAAGTTCGCTTCTTAAAAGTGTTTTTCCCATAATAATTCTATTCGCGTAATCGAACAGGAGGTCGTCACCAGAGTACTTTCCCTCCGTCGCCATGAGGACTGTGCTTCGTTTCAGGACTCGCTGTACTCGTTCAACCCATGCTCTGCCGGCAAACTCAACACTCGCATGTATAAAATCCTCTAATACGAAAGGAAGGATAATATTTGTTTCTGCTTTTCGTGTCTGCATGCACTCTAAAAAGAGTGTATCCGAACCGCAGGCCGCAGATGAGTAGCCTATTCCGGGATTGACACGTTCAAGCACATCACAAACCGCATTTTTTACATCTTCCTCGATGTCCGGCGGAAAACGGGAAGGCCTTCTTCCGGGTTTATCGATCATATGACCGGTAAAGGCGACAACAGGCGGCACCTTTAAAAGGGCAAATATTTCTTCTTCAATGTCGATATAATTCTTAAGCAGGCCCATCTGCTTGCGCGTGCTCGCCAGGTATGAAAAATTCTTCCCGCTGATACGCTGTGCGAATTTTAAGTACTGCAGGGCCTTCTCTGAATCTCCAAGAAGCAGAAGTCCCTCTCCCATTGTCGCGAGTATCCAGTAGTCACGTTTTTCACCCGCACTCATTCGATCCAGGCATATTTTCAACACCATCTTTGCGAGTCTGCCGGCATTTTCTCTTTCACCGAGCATAAGGCTCATACTCGCAGCATTTATTCCCGAATAGTAGCCTCTGCTCTTATTGAACGCCTTTAGATAGAAATTTTTTGATTTCTCGAGGTACGTGGTGTCACCCTGTGCCCCTCCTGAAATCACCCACATATCCTTGTACACCCGGCCCAGGATACCGAGCGTTTCTTCATCAAAATGGCCCTTTTTAACCAGGCCGGTGAGTATTTGCCGTGCCCTGTTTAAAAACCCGCATTTAATGAGCGAAAGGGCGTACAACTGTGTCAATCGTAGGTTTTCCGGAAAATATTCGAGCCCTTCCTTGAGAACATCATGCGCAAACATCGACTGCCCGAGTTTGTCCGCGGTTTCACCGAGCCGAATGTAGAAGTGTGGCTGAGAGCTCCATGTAGAGTCGTCCTTGGAGACCCAGAGCTCATGTATGACGTTTTCTATGTCTTCGGACTTTGAATCGAGATAGGTATTGAATTTTTTTATGCTTTTCTCTTCCATGATTTCGTTTCCCCGTTTGTTATCCCAAATCATAGCACATTTGGAAGAAAGAGTGGGGTTTTTTTGGCATCTATATTCCATTTTATTAATAATATTCTCTAATGGAGAATACAAACTAAATATCCGGGTGTGTCATGATAGGTTTACTACTTTTTTTTCAGGCGATTTCCCCAAACAGAGAAAGTGCACCGTACAGGACCGCATCATCCCACAGAATAGCCCTCTCTATTGGTGTATTCGCATGGTTTTTAAAAAAGATCCTGCTCCTCACCCGTTCCCGTATGAGCTCGACAATGTTTGATTTTCCTGCGGTGAGCCCGCCGCCGATACCGGTGCTCATTGTGATATAGTATACCGATGAACAGTATTTTCCGCCCTCGTACAGGGCCTCTCCGAGGGCTGTGGCATTTGCATCATTTTGTATTCGAACGGGCACGGAATACGCACGTTCAAGTGTCGATTTGAGATGAAACCCCTCCCAATCCGGTAAATTCGGCAGGGCGCCAAAAATGCCGTTATCGATGTTAAGCGGGCCCGGGGCTCCGATTCCAATTGCCTTCAAATTCTTCTGATTATGGCCAATAAACTCGTGTATGAGAAACTTGAGATCATTAATAAATATTTCCGGGTTCTTTTTTGTTTTTATTTTTCTACTTGTTAAAAGACTGCCGTCTTCAAAACGACCTATCCATGTCTTTGTTCCGCCTATGTCGATACCGACTATCATTCTAACCGCCGATTGTTACCTGAAGGTCTGTCCGTTCCTCAATACGTTGTTTATAGGACATTACTTCTTCTGTGCGAAGTGATTTAATCTTATGTGCATTTGAAGGATTGGAATACCAGTTCCGCCGGGGCTGCTACTGTATGGACCAGTTCTTACCTGGTTTGTGTCCCGATAACGAGTTTTCCCGCATTAATCTTTTTTGAAATACCCGTCACCGTACGGGTGCTCCTGTCCGAGGAACTCGCTTTTTGAAGCGCCCAATGTGTGACAGGGAAGAAGGTGCAGTTTTTTCACACCGATGTCTGCAGCATATTCAGCAATGGCAAAGAGGTCACTTTCATTCATGTTAAAACCGGGAACAACCGGCACCCTGACCGTTACATCCGGTATAGTTCGCACCGCAGTACTGAGATTTTTTAGTACCTTTTCGTTTCCGATGCCGGTAAACCGCCTGTGGGTTTCTTTGTCCATGTGCTTGAGGTCGTAAAGTAGATGATCGATGTATGGAAGAGCCTCTTTGAACGTTTGCGAATCAACGTTGCCGTTTGTCTCGACTGCAGTGCTCAGATGATACTGTGCCGCAAGCCTGAGAAGCGATATAGCGAAATCCCTTTGAAAAAGAGGCTCTCCGCCTGAAACGGTGACTCCCCCGGCTCCACGACAGAATACCCTGTCCAAGAGCATCTCCTCCATCACGGCACCTGCGGTTATCTCTCTACCCACTATTCGAATGACCTCCGGAAAGCACACTTTCGCACACTCGAGACAGCTGCTGCATGCATCCCGGTCGATTTCCACCGCATTGGACGACGGATGCTTCTTTATCGCGCCTTCAGGGCAGATGTCGATACAATCGTACTCTCCGATGCACCGGGCGGGGTTGTACATTATTTAAGGCGCATGCCCGATACCCTCCGGGTTTTCGCACCAGGGGCAGTGCATGTTGCACCCCTTGAGAAATACTATTGTCCGTATACCTGGGCTGTCGTGCACCGCGTAGTGCTGGATATCGAATACCACACCGGTGATTGATTCCAGGTCCTTCATCATGAATATGAACGATCCTCTCTGATGCAAAATATTTTGAACTGCTGCTACTCAAAAATAACGAACACCGTAATTTTCATACCCTCTTATGCTCTAACATTGAGATGTACAGCTTATACCACCGCTGAATAACATATCCGGCGCCTCAAATTGAAAGCTTGTACCCCCCCCCGGGTACAACCAGTACGAAATATGTACTATGCACCCGAAATTTCCTCTTCATTTTAAACGGTATGCTCCGTCCTCGCGATAATATCGTCCTGCAGGGCCTCGTTCAGATCCACGAAAAACGCCGAATATCCCGCCACCCTTACCACCAGGTCCCTGTATTCATCCGGCCTTTCCTTTGCCTCTCTTAAAGTGTCCGCAGACACGACATTGAGCTGCAGATGTATATTCTTTAGCGTTATGAATCCCCTGATCAGGTCTGAAAACCTCGCAAGCCCCCGTCACCTTCAAGGGCCGAAGGATGAAACTTGAGGTTGAGCAAAGCGCCGTTTGAAGCCCTGATCTGGTCTATCCTGCTCACCGATTGCAGCACGGCAAGCGGCCCCTTTCTGTCCCTTCCTCTCACGGGAGACAGACCGCCGTCTGCAAGCGGTTCACCTGAAAGCCTGCCATCTGGTGTGGCGCCTACAGCCAAACCGAGCGGCACATGCGCGGACACGGTGTACAGTCCCGGCTGAAACTTCCCGCCCCTCTGGTTTTCATACTTCTCCACTTCACGGCTGTACAAATTCGACCACTGGTAAGCGATTTCGTCGACTTCCGGAATATTGTTCCCGAATTTTGGAATCTTGTTCAGAATACGGTACCGGAGCATCTCATGCCTCTGAAAATTCCTGTCCAGTATATCGATCATTCTCGAGTATTCGATCTGTTTTTCTTCAAAGACCACCCTTTTTACGGAAAAAAGCGAATCGGCAATGTTCGCTACGCCCACAGCCTGGGGGCCGGTAAAGTTGTAGAAGGCGCCACCGCCTGAAATGTCGATACCCTTTTCTAGGCAGTTGTCCACAAGTACCGAAAGAAACGGGGTCGGAAGCAGTGTATGGTGCGCAACGTCCACCGTATTACAGCCCTTCGCCATTTTTTCCACATATTTTTTGAGGTTATCCTCCATGGCATGCTCGAGAGAAGAATAATCCCTATACGTTTTCTGCCGCATACTCACCTCTAACAGGCGGGCCGTATTGAACAGGGCAGCATCTTAAGGTATCACGAAGAAAAAAGGGGGAAAGCACCTGGTCGAGCCTTCCCGGTGAAAACGAACTGCCGACGGACTCCAGATGAAGAATTACGAACAAAAACCAGAGCATCTGTACCGCTTCGATAAAGGTGTTGGGGGGCGAAGATGTAAGCTTTTCGCACCGTTCGGAAAACTCCTTTAGCCCCTTCCTGGAAGCCTCGTCCCTGTATCTCATAATAAATTTTGATGCCGCGCGGAGGGTGATGAGCACTGCATCATAGAAACCATGCATTTCAGGTTTATCGGTGCTCATTCTGTACTTCTGAACCTCGTCTGTCAGTCCGCCGATGCCCTTTGTAAGCCACTTCTCCGTATCGGGGATTATGTGACCCTGGGAGTGTGTCGTCTGGTTGAGGGTGTAAATACCCTTTTCAACCGGGTCCATGACATCGGTCGAAAGAGCACCAAGCAGATAATCCTTCAATGTCTTTCCCCTGAAAAAGGGAAGGACTTTTTCTCTCAACACCTGTTTATCTTCTGCCGTAATCTCGAAGGGTTCCTGCTCACGTATGCCGATCGTATCGAGCTCTTTTTCAAGCCAGTCTACAGCACCCTCAACAGCAGGCACACCCATCCTCGGAAAAACCGTTCTTCCGCCAATGATGAGCTCATCCTCACCCACTGCAATGGGTATGTTTTCAAGTATAGTTTCAAGCGCCCTTGCGCGCCTCAGAATAACGGGTTCCCCCTCCGTTTCGCTGTAGCTCTTCAAATAGTACAGACTCCTATCGAGGGATATACGCCGGTGTGTGTCCAGCACCCGGTCTTTCAGTTTCTTGATGCGCGGGGACAAAGCCCTTTACTGCATCGGCAGATACTGCAATTTATTCATGACAGTCTCTCGATGAGTGGTCCGTTTTTCGCGATACGTACTCATGTGCTATCCTCTTTCTTCAGTAGGCCTTTTTCTGTTTTTCCTCACGAAAGTGAATCCTTTTTACTCTTCAGGTGAACGATTGTCGCGCCCCATCCGCCGGCGCCTTCGCCTGCAAGACTGAAGGATTCGACCAGATCGATCTTTTTCAAAATGGAATGCACTGTCGCCCTCAGTATCCCCTTTCCCTTTCCGTGAACAATCCTCACCTGCATTATCCCCTTTTCCCTGCACAGGGCTAGGTAATCCGTAATAAGCCCCTTCACATCCTTCGGCTGAAAGACGTGAAGGTCAAGCGTCCCATCGATGGGAAGCTCGACGGGCTCGAACTCCGGTTCAGAGGGATTCATTTCCAATCACCTGAAGATTATTCACATGGTAAATTCCGGCACTAGAATACTCTCTGTTTAATCGTTTAAAAAACCCATTTATAGCGGGGACACGCTGCCCTGCAGACAGCAATTGTGGGGACAGAGAAGAGGAATATCCAGGTTCAGTCTCCCTGCGGCCGGTTGAATGAAGCGCATCTGTTTAAAGAAGCATGCCGGGGCGCAAGACTCCACCGGTCCGCCCGCTTCATTACCAGACGGTCATACGAACTTCATATATCAGGATTGTCCCCTGATACAGTGAAACTTCTCCGGGACAATAATGGTCACGTCCTCGCCCTTTTCATACATGCCCCTGCCCAGAGGGTCGGACACATCGACTATAAACGGCTCTTTACGCCCCTGTACCGCACATCTGTATCTCGCAATCGAGCCGATATAGGTGACATTCTGCACCACTCCTGCGATCGCATTATGGGCGGCCGCCTTGTGTTTTTTTTCAATGGCCGCTGATTCAGGCCTTATGATTGCAGTCACCCGGTCACCTGCTTTTAACGCGACTGCACTCTCGGCCGCCGTAACGAGCTCTCCCACCTCGGTGTCGATACTGCAATGTCTGCCGTCCGCTGTACGCACCCTGCCCTGCACCATGTTGATATAGCCGATGAACCCGGCCACGAAGAGTGTCTCCGGCCTCTCGTAGATTTCCGTTGGTGTTCCGATCTGCTCGATGCGGCCCTTATTCATCACCACGATTCTATCCGACATGCTCATCGCCTCTTCCTGGTCATGGGTGACGAATATTGTGGTCAGGTTGAGAGACTGCTGAATTTTTCGAATCTCCTCCCTCATCATAACCCTGAGGCTCGCATCGAGGTTCGAAAGCGGTTCATCGAGCAGAATAAGCTCCGGTCTGAGCACGATGCTGCGCGCAAGCGCCACTCTCTGCTGTTGGCCTCCGGAAAGCTCGTTCGGCCTCCTGTTCTCGAGACCCTCGAGCTGCACGATACTGAGAATGTTTTTAACATTTTCCTCTATCTTACTCTTTGAAAACTTTCTCAATCTCAGGCCATAGGCGATATTATCGAAAACGCTCATATGGGGAAAGAGTGCGTAGTTCTGAAACACCATGCTCGTTTTGCGTTTTTCAGGGGGAATATCGTTTATTCTCTCACCGTGCATGACGATGTTGCCCTCAGTCGGATAGTAGAAGCCCCCTATCATTCTGAGCAGTGTCGTCTTGCCGCAGCCAGAGGGGCCGAGGAAGGTCACGAACTCCCCCCGCTTGATATACGGTATATCCAGGTGATCGACCGCAACGATCTCGCCGAAGCGTTTCGTAACATTACGAAGCGTTAAAACAGTGTCATTTTCCATTGTTAAAACCCCTTCAGCATTTCCACGTTCGATTTTTGTGAGATAAGCTTTAAAAGCATGAGGCTGAGCGCAACAACAATGGTGAGTATCACCGCCATTGCGGACGCCTTGCCGATATTCCCCGTCTCCGCAAGCCGTAAAATAAGGAGTGATGCGAGATTCGTTCCCGGCGCAATAAGAAAAATAACCGCACTGATGGTAATCATCCCCACCATGAAGGTATACAGAAAGCTCGCCGCAAACGCAGAGCTCATGAGTGGCAGCGCAATACGAATGAAGGTTTTGAAGCTGCTCGCGCCGAGGTCTCTGGACGCTTCCTCCATCGACACATCGATTTGATGAAGCTTGCTGACCCCCGCTTCAAGGCCGACAGGAAACTCCCTGAAGGAAATATTGATGATAATGATGAGAAGCGTCCCCGTAAGCAGCAGGGGATGCCGGTTGAAAACGAGAATATAACCGATCCCCATTACCGTTCCGGGTACGGCAAAGCCCAAAAGCGCGATGAACTCGAGAAGCTGCCTCGCCTTCGGCTTCTTTCGTATCAGCACATACGCGAATATTATCGATGTGAAAGAGGTGATAACCGCCGCAACGGTTGAAACCGTAAACGAAGTTTTCAATGCCCTCCAGCCTGCATAGCTTGCGAAGTGCTTAAAGGTAAGCGTATTATTGATCATGAAGAGCTTTGTGATGGAGCTGAGAAAAATAACGGTGAAACAGGCAAGAATAGTGAGGCATACGAGAAGCGCAATAAGAAAAAATGGATACTTGATAAACCAGGCGACTTTTCTGCTCTCCGTTCCGGACATCTGGCCGCCCACTGTTACAAACGACCCCTCTTTCAGTATGTAGTTCTGTATGACGTACACGACAATAGACGGAATTATAAGCAGTATGCAGAACACAGAAGCCATTTCAACATTTTGCTCTCCTATCCACAGATTATAGGCATCGGTCGCCATTATGGGAAGCCCGCCGCCGATGAGCATCGGGTTTCCAAAATCCGCGAGCGACATGATGAATACGAGAAGTGCAGCTTTGAACAGCCCCGGCAGAGAAAGGGGCAGTATCACCTTGAACAGGGTCGTTGCCTGGCTTGCCCCGAGGTCCGACGATGCATCTTCCAGCGACGGATTGAGGGACTGCAGGACATTGTTCACCATTAAAAACCCCAGGGGGAGAAACGAGAGAACCTGTGCTGTAATAAGTCCCGGCCAACCGTAGATGTTCGGGCTTATCTTCAACAAAAGATAGATCAGACCGCGCCTTCCAGCGATGATAATCAGCGCAAGAGAAAATATGAAGGGCGGCGCAATAAGAGGCAAAATCGCAATGTTTCTCAGAAACCCCTTCAGCGGCAGTCCAGTCTTGTTGATCGTATAGGATATGGAAAAAGAGATAATAAGAATAATCGTCGTTGTAACGGCGCCGAGTATAAGCGTGTTGACCATCGACTTGTAGTAGTAGGAGTACTTGAAAAAGCTTGCGTAGCTCAAAAGCGAGAGCTGACCTTTATACCGGAAGGATTTCACGAGCACGGAAAAAACCGGGTATACTACAAAAAGCAGAAGAAGCAGCGTCATAATAACTGTAATTCCAATGAATACCGGGTCTTTTTTCATCCCCAGCGCTGTGCCTCTTTCACGTACAATACTCGCCATTGTAATCTCCCAAACCCTCTCGTACAGTTTCGATTGTGAAAAAACGAGAGAGGCAGAAGCCTGCCTCTCTCAAAAGTGATCTTTTTTTGAATCGGCTTCTAAGCAACTTCTCGCGAAGTTACTTTATGATATTCGGTCCCCGGGGATGTAGACCACTTCTAAGCAACTTCGAGCAAGTTCCTGTTTGAAACTCGGCCGCGAAATCGCCACTTTTTACTGGGAAAACTTTTCCTTCCACAAGCTCATGATTCTATCCCTGTTGTCAGCCGCCCATCGTGCATCGTAATTGATGAGTTTCGGATTGAACTTTACGAGCGCTTCAACACCAGGGTAGGTCACCTTCGACCTGTACTGGGCAACGACTTCCTGGAATTCTTTGGTTCCGATATAGTCGATAAACTTCTTGGCCCCTTTCGGATTTTTGGTGTTCTTGTATATCACCGCGATATCGAGCACGTACCCTGTCCCCTCTTCGGGAATCACCATCTCCACCGGATACCCCTCATCCTTCCTCTTCTGGACAGCCTGATCCCAGGTTATACCGATGATATATTCACCCTGCGCGGCAAGCTGGCCGGGTGCGGAACCAGACTTCGTGTACTGCGCCACATTCTTGTTGAGTTTCGCAAGGTAATCCCAACCTTCGTCCTCGCCGTAGAGCTGCATAATTGTCGACACGGTTAAAAAGGCCGTGCCGGACGTGCCGGGATTCGGCATAACGATCTCGCCCTTCCACTTGGGATCGAGCAGGTCCTTCCAGGACTTCGGCATATCATACCCTTTTTCCTTAAGAAGCTTCGTGTTGACTGCGATGCAGGCAAACCAGTAGGACCAGCCGTACCAGTAGCCGTCCGGGTCCTTGTACTGATCGGGAATATCCTTCCATGCAGAGGATTTGTACTTCATCAAAAGCCCCTTGTCCTTTGCCATGAGCGCAAATGAGAGCGGCCAGCCGAAGTGCATATCGGCGCCAATATTCGGAGCCTCTGCCTCGACCCGGGCCCACGCTTCACCCGATGAGAGCCTGAGCGGTTCGAGCTTCAGCCCTGTTCCCTTTGAGATCGCACTCGCTAAGGGGTCGAGCTCCGACTCATCGTTGTCGGTGTAGTACTTGATGACCCCCGTTTCAGCAGCTCCCTTTTCCTCACTGCCGGCAAAAAGTAAAAATGTCGGCATCGCCAAAAGGAAAGCAAGAATAAAAATCAGTGACCTTTTCATAATAAAACCTCCTGTAATGAAATGTTTTTTAAATGGCTTTTAAACATACACAACTTCAATTCCTTCGCGAAGCCAATTTGAAGCGGCGCAAGTCCCCCCAAGGGAAAGTCCTTGACAGGATATGTCCCTAGCGGGATATGTCCCTAGCGGGATATTCCACTTTGCGGCCGATCCTTGACAGGATACATCCTCCTGGGACTGGGTATCACACAGTAACTTGTGCGATGGTACTTAGGAGATAGCACGTATACCGCAGGCAATACCCATAGAGAATAGTACACGTATAATTATTAATTATCAACATGTTTTATAAATGCACACGCTGTGCTTGACCTGATCGCCTGTCGGAAGTAGTTTCTGAAAGAATCTTCAGCGCATCCTCCAAAAGAGATATAAAATGCCCGAGCTTCCCGACCTCACCGTGTATATCGAAAACTTAACCCGCAGGCTCAGGGGCAAAACGCTTTTAAAGGTCCGGATGAAAAGTCCCTTCCTGCTTAGAAGCGTCGAGCCTCTCATCAGCCGGACAGAAGGAAAAGAGGTTTTAAATATAAAGCGAATCGGGAAATACATCGTTTTAGAAATGCAGAACCATTTATTTCTCGTGTTTCATTTAATGCGGGCAGGACGCTTTCAATGGAAAGCCCCGTATGCCGCAATACCAGGACATATCGGGCTTGCGGCCTTTGATTTTCAAGACGGGACTCTACTGGTAACAGAGGCCGGAACCAGGCATCGTGCTTCCCTTCATGTCGTTGAGGGTGAAGATTCCCTCGAAAAATTCGACAGTGGCGGAATTGAGATTTTCAACACGGATATCGTCTCCTTTCAGGATGCACTTCAGCGGGAAAACCACACCCTCAAACGTGCTCTCACGGACCAGCGCATCGTTGCGGGAATCGGAAACGCGTACTCGGACGAAATACTGCACCGTGCTTGCCTTTCACCACTGAAGTTTACAGCCCGCCTGAGCAGAAACGAGATCTCACGCCTCTTCGATGCCTGCAGATCGGTTCTGGTAGAGTGGATCGAACGTCTCAGAGAGAACGCTGGCGGAACCTTTCCAAAAAAAGTAACCGCCTTTCATGACAATATGGCGGTGCACGGGCGATTCGGCAAACCATGCCCTGTGTGTGGGTCTCCTGTTCAGCGTATCGTGTACAGTGAAAATGAATGCAACTACTGCCCTTCATGTCAGACCGGGGGCAGAATTTTTTCAGACCGTGCGCTCGCGCGAATCCTGAAAGTTGACTGGCCGAAAACTCTACAAGAGCTTGACGATCTTGCCGAAAAAATGAAGAGAAATTACCGGATGTAAAGCGATCGGATAACAGTACCTACGGATCTTCACCGCAATGGGGGCTTTTATATGAACAATTATGATGTCATTGTGGTGGGTGCCGGACCTGCAGGTGCCACTTCCGCTCGAGTGTGCGCACAGCACAATCTCAAAACTCTTCTTATAGATAAGGAAAAAATCCCCAGGGATAAACCGTGCGCTGGCGCCCTCACATCCGCTGCAGCACATGCGCTTGATTTTCAGATTCCGGATCAGCTCATCGAACGGAAATGCAGAAAGATATCCATCATGTATGAAAAGGTAAGATATATAGCACAGCTTGAAAAGCCGTTTGTTTTCCTGGTAAACAGGAAAAACTTTGATGCGTTTCTCACTGACAAAGCAGTTGAGGAGGGAGCAAGGCTACATGACAAGGAGCAATGTGTCTTTGTCAAAGCTGAAAAAAACCATGTAACGGTGAAAACAGACAAACAAAAATATACGGCCGGCATCGTCATCGGCGCGGATGGAGTATACAGCAGAGTCTTAAAAAATCTTCATGGCGGTTTCGACCGGGACGAAATTCACCTCGTTCTGACTGCAGAAATACCATTATCCAATAAAGAGATTGAAAAGCGTTTTAGAGACCTTGTAACAATTTATTATGGGTCGGAATCAATTGGTTATGCCTGGCTTTTCCCCAAAAGCGGATATGTATCCGCAGGAACCGGTATCCAGGAGGCTCAATCTAAAACACTTGTAAAACGTCTGAAGGATTTTTTGAAGATAAAAAATCTCGATTCAAATGTCCGTATCAGGGGATATTTTATCCCCGTTTCACACTTTAAAAGACCCGTATATGGAAACAGAATTATGCTCACGGGCGATGCTGCCGGATTTGTTGACGGCTTCAGCGGTGAAGGGATACGGTATGCAGTTCTCTCTGGAAAGCTTGCCGCCCAGACTGCGATAAAAGCAACTGACTCTGGTGATTTTTCAGAAACAATATTTAAGGGCTATCAGGATGTCTGTTATTCCACATTCGGACGTGACCTTCGGTGCGCTGCAAAAATAACGGAATATCTGAAAAATAACCGGAAATTCATTCTGGAAACAGCACTCCGGGATACACAGTCTCTCACCCGCTACTTCCACACAGTGGCCGGTGACCTTCCCCTCTGCGATTTTGTACATTGGATGCGTGAAAGGTCACCCTTTCTTTTAACCAAGCGGATCATCTTCGGCGCAAACGTACGAAGACGTTAAACGCAAACCATGTGTCAGTGCTCATGAAAAAATTCTTTACTCCATGGCTATTTGAATCGATGTTGGAGCAGGCATTACCGCACATCCGCCACCATACTCCTCAATACGTTTGCATTCTTTACAGCGTTTCCATCGGCATCGTTATTGAAATAGGCGAACACATCTCGTCCTTCATCCGCCCATCCCCTGATTTTCACCGCCCATTCTCCAAGCACCTCATCCGGATAATCACCTCCGTAGCGCTGCCGGTACCCGTGAAACCGAATATACACCGTATCAGAAGTAACCCACAGAGGGCTTTCTCTGCCGGGAAAATCATGTATGCAGAAACCTGCTCTGATATCCCGCAGAGTATCGGCAATTTGCCCGGTATAGCAGTCTTTATTTCTGAATTCAAATACATATCTGCCTGCGGGCAGAAGCTTCGCAAAATTTCGCAACATATCTTCGTTCGGGACCAACGTTGGGGGGAGCTGGAGGAGGTACACTGATGTCTTTCCTGAAAGTGGAGCCATATCCCTGAAAAACCACTCCACACTATCCTCGCAATTTTTAAGCCTGTGCACATGGGTAATCAGGCGCGACACCTTAACCGCAAAACTAAACCTTTCAGGTGTTCTCCTGTTCCAGCCTTCAGCGACACTGCTTTTGGGTATGCGATAAAAAGATGCGTTCAATTCGACGGTGCTGAACCTCTCGGCATAGTATTCGAGCCAATTTTTCTGAGCAAGGCCCTCCGGATAGAATCTGCCCCGCCAGTTCCTGTAGGTCCAACCCGATGTACCGATCCTGATCAGCGTGAAGCTCCTTTTCAGATGAGAAGTTCGCCCGCAATCAGCAGCTCTTCATCCATAAATATATAATATAACAGGACTTCCCGCGAGGGAGAATAGTAGAAGACCGGCCCTCTATGCCCATTTACTGATGATATTCGAGACACTTTCGGTCTGAACGAGACATGCTGTTGGGATTGTGAAGGAGCATCAGAAGAAATCTCCCGAACGCAGCCTCCATCACATTGTAGACGACAAATGCCAGAAGTCCGCTGTGCATGAAGCCGGACAACCTCTGGATAATGAGGTAGCTTTGCGGCAGAAACCACAAAAGGCCGATCAACGCTCCAATCCTGAGAGCACCAAAGGCATGGTTTCCAGGCGATCTCGAAAAAAGCTGAAAAAGCACAAAGAGGAGGATTAAAAACCCGATAAAAGAAAACGGTAAAATGATCTCGTATCGATGCATGGAGTATCCGATTGAAAACTGCGCCTCGATAAGCCCGTATATGAGTACGGCAATGCAAAATATAACCGTGAAGGCGACTACAATGCTGAAAATCAACCTCATCCTATTCATGTCTGCCACCGGAGTATTTCCAGACCTTCTCAGTATACGTTCTTACTATAAACATTGTATTTTTAACGTAGAAAAATCAACTGTTTTTTTTTGCAATGCATCTCATGCACTGAACGTCCGAATTTGTCTTGACTTTCATTAACGTGAAGGGGTACTCTGCTTTTGCAGCGACATGTTCTCTGCAATATAAAAGCGGGAGTTATTCAGACTCTTCGTGTCCGAAGCTCGTGCATGCGCCGGCGGCATTACCCGGATGCAAAGCAACTGGATAACATTTCACGGGGTACAGAGATGAAAAAGCTCATTAATAGACCCGAAAACGTTATATCAGACAGCCTGGCAGGAGTGGCAGCGGCCCATTCGGATATCGTCAGAATTCATACAGAACCGCGCTTCATCTACCGTGCGGATGCGCCTGTAAAAGGATGTACAGCACTTGTATCCGGCGGCGGAAGCGGGCATGAGCCCATGCATACCGGTTTTGTCGGTAAGGGAATGCTTCACGCCGCCTGCCCGGGCGAAATTTTCACATCCCCGACACCTGATCAAATGCTTGAAGCAGCAAGGAGAGTCAATAGCGGCGAGGGCGTTCTTTTCATCGTCAAGAACTACAGCGGGGATGCCATGAACTTCGAAATGGCAGTTGAGCTCGCCCAGGCAGAGGGCGTACCTGTTTCAACCGTCCTCATCGACGACGATGTTGCGGTCAGGGACAGCATTTATACACAGGGGAGGCGCGGAGTCGGCACAACCGTGCTCGCCGAAAAAATCTGCGGAGGGGCATCTGAAAAGGGGTATGATTTGAAATCTCTGACCGAACTCGGCCTGCGGGTAAATAAAAATGGCCGCAGTATGGGCGTGGCGTTCAGCTCGTGCACCATTCCCGCACGCGGGGAGCCGACTTTTAATCTCGGACCGGATGAAATCGAAATCGGCATCGGCATTCACGGGGAGCCTGGCAGGGAACGGATTGGTCTGAAAACAGCCGAAGAAATCACGAGAATTCTTACCCTTTCTATTATCGAGGACCCGGCCTACACCAGGACACACCGTTTATGGGGCGCCGGGGCCTGGGTTGAAGAGGAGATGACGGACACCCCGTTTCAAAGGGGGGACCGGGTCATCGCATTCGTAAACAGTATGGGTGGAACGCCGCTTTCAGAGCTTTATATAGTGTACAAGACGCTCGAAGAAATCTGCAGGGATAAAGGGCTTGTCATCGTCAGAAATCTGATTGGACCCTATATCACTTCACTTGAGATGCAGGGCTGTTCCATCACCCTGCTCAAAATGGATGATGAGCTTCTCGAGCTCTGGGATGCACCGGTGCATACCCCGTCGCTTCGCTGGGGCATGTAGGGGGAAGTATATGCTAACGAAAAACCAGATAGTCGGCTGGCTGAGGCATTCAGCCAAAGTCATGAAGGAAAAGAGCAGCTACCTGTCCGAACTTGACGCCGTCATCGGTGATGGTGATCATGGTATCAATATGGAGCGAGGATTTAAAAAGGTGCTCGAAAAACTTGAGACGGGTGAACAACAAGATATTGCGGCGGTTCTTCGAGAAACAGGGATGGCGCTCATCTCTTCAGTCGGAGGGGCGAGCGGTCCGCTGTACGGAACTTTCTTCATCACTGCCGGTGCGAACCTCAGCGGAAAAACGCAGGTCTCAACCGATGACCTTGCCGCATCTTTCAGGGCGGGCGCCGATGCACTTGCTCAGCGAGGACGAGCCCTGGAAGGCGATAAAACTATAGTCGACGCGCTCATGCCGGCAGTCAGAGAACTCGAGCAAGCGGCAGGCGCCGGAGAATCGGTACACAACGCATTGAATAAAGCAGCGCAGGCGACGCAGCAGGGGATGGAAAAAACAATCGAAATGACGGCACGAAAGGGACGGGCGAGCTATCTTGGTGAAAGGAGTGTCGGCCATCAGGACCCGGGAGCATCCTCGGCATACCTCCTGCTGAAAGCCCTGTATGAAGCGGCTTCCTGAACAGTGTGGAAACGAATGGTATTATTCTGGAATAGTCCGTACATTTGGATAACTCCCGGTTCAGGGACCACATACCGCGTAACTGTCCTATCAGCATTTGACAGGGAACTATCGGTAAGTTGCGGACACAGGAAAAAGCAGTGGTCGGTATCGTACTCGTCACCCATAGTGCAGCACTGGCACAGGGCATAAAAGAACTTGCCGGACAGATGGCCGGCGGCAGTGTCCCCATTGGACTTGCAGGCGGTATAGACGATGAAGACCATCCATTCGGCACGGATGCAACCCGTATATCAGCAGCAATCGAATCCGTATGCAGCGACGACGGCGCGCTCGTGCTGATGGACATGGGAAGCAGTCTTCTCAGTGCAGGACTTGCCCTGGAGTTTTTACCAGAAGAAAAACGAAATAAGGTTTTGCTCTGTGAGGCGCCGCTTGTCGAAGGGACTATTGCCGCAGCGGTGCGTTCCAAAGGCGGAGGGACACTTGCTGAGGTCGCCCGGGAAGCTCGAAACGCACTTTCTATAAAACAAACACAGCTTGCCGGAACATCCGTTGAATCCCCGGGGCCAGGCCATGGAGACACGGACGAATTTCGTCAGGGCGCCAAACAAAAAACACAGGGCGCTGTGAGAGAAGCCGCTGCGTATCCTCCTGCGGGCGGCGGGGGTAGAAGCATCATTCTGACCGTTCCAAACAGACTCGGTTTTCACGCGCGCCCTGCATCGAAATTTGTACTCACCGCTTCAGGATTCAGAGCGAACATCACCGTACAAAACATCACCCGCAAAACCGAGCCCGTCGATGCGCGGAGTATCAACGCACTAATGACCCTCGGAGTTCGCGGAAGTCATGAAATCTGCATATCTGCGAATGGACCCGATGCAGATGCGGCGCTCACTGCTTTGAAAAGCCTGGTCGAAGCTGGCTTCGGGGAGGAGAGAACGTCCTCCGGCCAGGTAGCAACGAAAAAACCGGGATATAGGCAAAAAAAAGAGGGAGACGACTCAAGAGAGGCGGCTGCCCTGAAGGAAAAGAAAGAAAGGGACAAAACCGCACCCGCCAGCATTCAAAAGGGTGTGCAGATTCGTGGTATTCCCGCCTCACCGGGCATCGCAATCGGTCCTGCCATGCGTTACCAGCCCGTCTTTAAGCTGGTTGTTAAAAGAACGCCTGAAGATCCGCAAACCGAATGGGCCAGGCTGCAGGCCGCACTGCAGATCGTCCGTGAACAGATTGCCCGTTCACAAAGACGCATGGCGGCAGAGGCTGGAAAATATGAAGCGTCCATCTTCGACGCTCATATTTTGACTCTCAGAGACCCCACCCTGCTGGAACCTGCAAAAAGAACGATATTCAGCACATCATGCACCGCAGAGGAAGCATGGAAATCTGTGGTAGACAGTCTCCTTGCGTCCTACCGTGCCGACGATTCCTCCTATATCCGCGCCCGGGAATCGGATCTCGAGGGTATTTCAATACAGGTCCTTCGAATCCTTTCAAAGGCAGGGCGACCTCATCTGGGATTGCCGCATCCCTGTATCGTTCTTGCTGCCCGCATTGTTCCTTCAGATATAGCAGGCCTCGATCGAAAAAAAGTGCTCGGCATCTGCACAGCATACGGAGCAACAAACTCGCACACGATGATACTTCTCCGTTCACTCGATATACCGACACTCACCGCTGCAGGAATAGAAATCATGAGTATCCCCGATGAAACACCGCTCGCACTCAACGCCGGCACGGGCATGCTCATTGTAAATCCCAAACAAACCAAACGGTACATACAAGCACAAAAAAACTGGCAGGTTTCTATTGCACTGGAAAAAAAAGAAGCCGGTAATGCGGCAGTCTCGACTGATGGGAAAAAAGTCCCTGTGCTCGCCAACATCGGGTCTATTGACGAGGCCATTCCTGCTCGTGAAAAAGGCGCAGATGGTATCGGTGTGCTCAGAACGGAGTTTCTCTTCCTTCAGCGTGAATACCCGCCGACAGAAGACGAGCAGGTCGAGGCATACACCGCTATCGCCGATGCCTTCGACAAACTGCCTGTTACCGTCAGAACACTCGACGCAGGGGGTGACAAGCCGCTTCACTTTCTCTCTGCTCAAGCCGGGGACAATCCTGCCCTCGGTAAAAGGGGTATACGTCTTATTCTTGACCATCCAGATATTTTGAAAACCCAGTTTCGAGCAATTTTGAAAGCGTCTGCCGGATACTCAATGAAAATTATGCTTCCCATGGTTACATCGGTTTATGAGATGCGCACTGCAAAGAATATATTTGCCAGAGCAAAAGAAGGGCTCAAAGTGGAAGGCAGGCGGTTCGATCCGTCAGCATCGCTTGGGATAATGATTGAAGTACCTGCAGCCGCGCTTATTTCTGCATCCCTCGCCCGTGAATCCGACTTCTTCAGTATCGGAACGAACGACCTCTGCCAGTACACACTGGCGGCGGACAGGACAAGTCCCGATGTATCGCCATTAAACGATGCACTGCACCCGGCACTGCTCTACATGATTAAATGCACCGTGTCCGCAGGACAAAAAGCGGGTATATCGGTGAGTGTATGCGGGGAGATCGCGGCCGACCCGGATGCGGTTGCCGTGCTTCTCGGACTCGGCATCGATGCGCTCAGCATGAACCCATCATCCATTCCCCGTATAAAATCAGAAATCAGGAAAATCGCGGCCGTGGATGCAAAACATCTGGCAAAAACGGCACTCCGGTGCAGCTCGGCTGAAGAAGTGCGGGAGGTCATCCGGCGCGTCAAAAAGATTTGAAAATCGAAATATCGATATTGAGCGTTTTTATCATGTCCTGAAACTGCCTCCTGTCAAGTCCGGCGCTCTTCGCGCTTACACTTACATTCCCCCCGTTTTTAATAAGAAGCTTTTCGATAAATAGTTTCTCGAGCTGTTTTTTCCTCTCTTTGAGAACCCCGGATTTGTATTTTTTAAATTCCTCCCATGTGCCGGGAATATCTTCATCGCTGTATTCCGGAATTACTTCCTTCGACTCGTGCAAATCAACATCTATCAGGACCCTTTTTATCACGCGGCCGTTTTCAGCCATAAGCACCGAACGCTCCATTGTATTTTTCAGTTCCCGAACATTACCGGGCCAGTTGTAGTTGAAAAGTTGCAGCTTTGCTTCGGGAGAGAGGATAAGCTCCGCATTCTTCTGTTTTAAAAAATATTCAACAAGCGGTATAATATCACATTTTCTATCATTGAGCGGGGCAATGGCGATCGGAACGACCGCTATTCTGTAGTACAGGTCATTTCTGAAAGAGCCTTCATCAACCATCTTTCTCAGGTTTTTATTCGTGGCTGCAACAAGAGACAGATCGATGCGCCTTTTTTCATTGCTTCCGATCGGATAATATTCGGGAATTTCCAGAACTCTGAGCAGCTTCGCCTGCAGCTCGAGCGGAAGTTCTCCGATTTCATCGAGAAAAAGGGTGCCTCCGTCGGAATAGGCAATCTTGCCCGTATAATCACGGACCGCGCCGGTGAATGCGCCTTTTTTGTACCCGAACAACTCTCCTTCAAGCAGGTCCTTCGGAATCGAGGCACAGTTGAGCTGCACGTAGGGACCTGTTCTTCCAGACTTTTCGTGAATATACCGGGCAATAATCTCTTTCCCCGTACCGGTTTCTCCGTATATAACAATCGGTGAATCAAATGTCGCCGCCTTCTGCGCAAGCTGGAGCATTTGAATCGTTGCCGGGTCCCGTGTAATGAATTCCGTCTCATTCTCGTCAATAAAGACTTTATACCGGTCGTCAACCCTGACATCGCTTCTGGAAACCTCAATGTATGAAAGCGAACGTTCTATTGATCTTATCAGGTCTTCTATTTTTATCGGTTTCGCAAGATAATCAAACGCGCCTCTTTTGATAGTGTCAACAGCATGGTTTATACTTCCGTACCCGGTGAATACGATAAATGGTATATCGTGATTTATCACCTTCACACTATCCATGAACTCGATACCGTCCATACCCGGCAGGCGAACATCGGTCACAATAATATCCGGGCGATGCTCTTTAAGGTTGCTGAATGCACCCTCGGCGTCTTTGAAAAGGTGTAATACATACCGGCTGGAGAGATTAATTCTGAGTATATCCCGCATTTTTTCCTCATCTTCAACGATGTATATCACCGGTTTCATTTTATTTTTCATTGTCTTGATCCCGAGTCGGCGATTGCGGGATTGTGCACTTGAAACGGGCACCCTCTTTAGACGGCAGCAGGGTGATACTTCCGAACAGGTTTTCAATAAGTTTTTTTGTTACGGCCAGGCCGAGCCCGGTCCCCTGTTTCTTGGTCGTGAAGAGAGGATCGAATATCTTGTCTCTTGCATGCGGAGGGATGCCCGGGCCGTTATCGCTTATAATTATTGAAACAGAACTTTCATCATATGTATAATCCAGCTGTATGGCACCCCCCTCTCCAACCGCTTCTATAGAATTTAATACGAGATTGAGCAGTATTTGAAATAGAATCGTAGATTCGGAGACAACAAAATAGGGTCTCTCGTTCACTATTTCAAAAGAAATACTGCTCTCCTTTAATTTAAAACGGAGGAAATCTTTAAGCTTATGAAAAAAAACCACAATGTCTATTCTCTCGAGTTCCGGTTTTTTTTGAAAATCGATACTCAGCATCCTGGTTGCGAGCACATTAATCCGGTCCGTTTCCTCCTGTATGTAGCGCAGCATCTTTTTTTTATCTTCCTCATTAATATCCTCCCGCATCATGGTCTCGACAGAGGTCGATATGATTGAGAGAGGGTTTCGTATTTCATGGGCAAGTCCTGAGGACATCTGTCCCATCACCATGAGCTGCTCCATCCTGTACTGGTGCTTCTCGATCTCCCGTTCGCTCTCATACATGACACAGCGATCGATGAGAGATGGGAGCATGACCCTGATATAATCCAGGGAAGCGATATCCTCACAACTCCACCTCTGAAATATTCCTTTTTTAGGTAGCAGAATAAGCGCGATAACATCATCTCCCCTGTTGACCGGAATGATGAGGTCCACACCAGCCTCGTGAAAAAGCCTGATTTCACGACGTTTGTTCATAAAGAAAAGCAGCTCTTCGAGGGTAATACCTCGATCAATCCGTTTCACCACCTTTATTACATCACTCGATTTTTTAACCACCGGCATACCACTGTCTTCAACGCACCGGTATTCACTCCGATCGTTATCCAGAAGAAAAAGATGCACATCCTCCGATTTATTGTACCGGCGAAAAACAGTTTTGAGCCGTCGTGAAAGCCCCTTTAACGTTCGTGCGTAGGAAAGATACGCGAGGGTTTCCGTATCAACCGTACGTAATCCCGACACCCTGGCAAAGCTCCTTCGTAGAAAAGGAATATCCAGTAGACGCCTGAAGGTTGAAACCATCATGTAAATGACGAATACTTCAATAACGAGGGTGACACTTACCGGAAGGATGAAAGCATTGGCGATCTTCTGCTGGTTTTTGAGAATAAAAAAGATATAGATAAATACCAGAATGGCAATAAGGGCGGGAAAGAATATTATGCCGTTTACCAATCTCTTGACATCGACGAGATGAAACCTGAATATGAGCAGCACCAGAAAAAAAGTAAAAACTGCAAGCAGAATCCCGATCCAGGGAAAGGGGATATAAAAGAAGTAATTGATAACACTGACGAGCGAAAGCAGGTATGCGAGGGGCAGGCCGATTACAATGAGCAGTTTCACCGTGAGTTTTTCGTAAGAAATTATATCTTCTCTGAATGAGCGCGCCAGATTTTTTGTTGTAAGAACAAGCAGAACAACCGAGTAGGATGACAGAAGGAAGTACAGAGATACAAATGCAAACGGAAGATTTTTTAATGAAATGTTCTGTATGTCCGACGGTATGACGATCTTTTCACCTATGTAGGCTTTCGGGAAGGTAAAGGTAATGAGAATAGAAAATAACAGTGAGACGCTGTACAGAGAAAAAAGATAGTATTTTCGAAAAGATTTTTCTATCGGATAGAAGAGAGAGAGAGTATAGAGAAGCGGAGGAAAAAAGGACAGGCCAAGCGATCCTAACACGATGGTTGCCTTGAGATACCTCTGCTCTCCGGTCTTCAGGTTGAATAAAAGGCTTACATCGATAAGCAGAATGCACAGAATTATCAGGGTGAGTATTCTGTTCAGGTTGCTCTTCGAGTTGTACGTCCAGACGATGTATCCCAGGGTAAGATTGAGGAGAATTATTATCGTCTGTACATGAATGTAGTTGAGTGTCATGGGTTCCTGCGGGCGACCTTCTTTACCGCATGCCACCCGCCGTGAAATTCTGACATAAAACTATCCTTATATTCAGCACATTAACCTGAACCGGTAAACCTTATTGCTTTATATCTCTTTTTTTAAACGCGATTCGACCTTTTTAATTCTTCGTTCCATTTCTGAGAGTTTCTTTTCATAGCTTTTCATTTTTCTCTCTAACTCTTCAATCTTCTTATCAGTATCCATGTGTTTTTTCCTCCCCCTGTAGAAGAATAGGATTGTAGAGAAGACTACAAACTAAAAATAACAAAGATAAAAACAAATTTCAATTTTCATGTTGCAATGGGCACACAACGAAGAGAGACATTAATTTCTGATGGAACTATATCCACCTTTTTCTTTTGAACAGTATAAACATAATAATCCCGAGACCAGCCATAACACCCCACACAACTGGATATGACCACCGCCAGCCTAATTCCGGCATATGCGTAAAATTCATTCCGTATACACCTGTTAGAAATGTAAGCGGGATGAAAATCGTTGCGATCACAGTCAGGACTTTCATTACTTCATTCATTCGATTACTCAAACTGGAAAGATAAACATCGAGCATTCCTGATATCATGTCCCTGAAAGATTCAACGGAATCGATTATCTGAATCGTATGTTCATACACATCCCGTAGATAGGGCAGTATCGGTTTCGTAATCAGTTTTGATTCACTCCGCTCAAGTCCGGCAATCAGCTCGCGAAGGGGCCATACAGACCTGCGGAGAAAAATCAACTCTCGTTTTAATGCGTGTATTGAAGCGGATGCAGTCACGGAAGCAGGATTGTTCAATATTTCCTCTTCAAGAAGTTCTACTCTATCCCCTATTTTTTCCATGATGATAAAATAATTGTCGATCATCGCATCAATCAAAATATATGCGAGATAATCCGCACCCATCTTCCTCACTCTCCCCCTGCTTGTTCGTATTCTGTCTCTTATTCTGTCAAACACATCACCTGGTTTCTCCTGAAATGAGAGCACGAAATTTTTACCAAGGATTATACTGACCTGTTCATTGTCGATCCGTTCACTGTTTTCGTCGTACGACAGCATCTTCATCACAACATAGATTCGTTCTTCGAGATCTTCCATTTTTGGACGCTGATCGACATCGAGTATATCTTCGAGCATGAGCGGATGAATATCGTACTGAAGGCCTATCGTTTTAACAATCTCAAGATCGTGCAGTCCTGCAATATTTATCCAGGTAACGGTTTCTTTGTCTTTGAACGTGCCGCACTTTTCAGCCGTTGAGTATTCCTCCTCTACAAAATTGCTCCGGTTGTAGTCGAAAACCGTAATCCGTACCTCTTCTGTCCTCTTCTCACCGGTATACACAAACGACCCGGGAGGGCTTCCGACATTTTTCGTTTTTTTTCCGAAAAACCTATCCTTCAAACCTCCCATTTCTGTTCTCCTTAACAGTAGTAATTTTCACTTTTTTTCTTTCATACCTTTAACAGCATCATCACACACATCTTCGACGATCTGAACTGGAAACGGGTTGGTTACTGTTCCCGAGTAGATGCTCATATGCGGAAATGGTATCTCAATACCCTCTTTATCGAACCGTTCTTTTATCGACTGCATGACCGAGTTTTTCAGCAGCAGGTAATCGGTTTTTACGAACCACAGCCCGAGAAGCAGTCCTACACCGCTGGTGCCGAACTCCTTGATCACAAAAAGCGGCTCGGGATTGTCAAGACAGTACGGATTGTCTTTGGCAATCTCCAGAAGTATCTCTTTCACTCTGCCGAGGTCCTCTTTATAGGCAATACTGACATCGATATTGAGCCGCCTGATTGGAAATCTGGTGACATTGGTGACCTCAGTTTTGATCAACGTTTCATTCGGTATCCGAATAAACATATTGTCGAAAGTCCTTATTTTGATGGATAAAAGATCGATTGATAAAATGATTCCCGTCGTGTCACCCACCTTAATTATGTCGTCCACTGCAAACGGTTTTTCAGAAATGAGAAAAATACCGCTGATAATGTTGGAAACACTGGTCTGTGATGCAAACCCGAGCGCGATGCCCACGATACCGGCCGCCCCTAACAGTGCTGTGAGCTTGAAGCCAAGCTGCCGCAGAACCGTCACGAAAATAATGAGTGCCCCTGTATAAAATATAGCCTTCTTTACAAGCATCGCGGAATGCGGGGACAACCGTTTTTTAACCGTCTTTCCCGTCGTGAAGGTTATGATTTTTAAAAGAATAAAACCGGCAATGACGATTACGACAACGCGTAAACCGGTCATAAGTGTTTCACCACTCAGCAGTGTATCCATGTTAAAGGAAAAAATATTCGCCATCACGACACCTCCTATTCGAATGTCGTAATATGTTTCAATACGTCAAGGCTTTTTTTAAAGAGGCTTTTTGTCACCGGTACACGTTCATCTGAAATAAGCCTGCATCCCTTTTCCCATAAGGGTTTCTCATCAGAAAAAGTCACCTGACTCGGCTGTTCGATGCCGAAAAAACGGATAGTGACCTCATTTGTCCAGAGTTTTTCAGGACCGGCGAATATCCTCAAATGCTCCACATGGACGCAGATCTTTTGAAAATCGATCTGCCCCGCTGAATTGTTATGAATCAGGACAGGGCACACAGCATATCCGGAATACTTCAGAGCCGGATCGATTGCGCGCCGTGCATGGGTATCAATACTGTAACCAAGCTCTCCGCTTATCACATCACCAAACCAGCTGTTTGGAAGCTTCGTGCTCGGAATATCACAAAGAAGTGTATCTGTTTTTTTTCCCGCATATACCCTGACCCAGACTGGAATGCGGATAAAAAACTGCGCACTGCTTTTCGGCAGTATCTTGACCGGCAATTCCGCACTCACAACAACCACCCTGTCGGGCATTACCGGACATAATCGAGCGTAATTCGTCGCACCTGAAAAAATAAACCTGTTCCACTGTACAGACTCGGGTTTTTGAGACGGCTCCCCGATGACAGCCATGTCACTGTTATCAGCGGTGTACTCATACCCGACAAGCCACTCTATCTTTATCGGTTTTATCCAGAGATTGAGCAGTCCGATTTTCCAGCGGTACTCGTGATCATTTTGAATTGCTTTCGGATCCCAGAGATTCATGTGGGCACTCCCAAACTAATAATAATCAATTATACCATACCATGGCCGGTTGAGCCTTAAATTCTTGTAAAAGTATTTGACCTGAAGGCGCTTCTTACATACTACCATCTATGTTTTGAGATGCGAGGGAAATTACAGGAGAGTTTTGTTAGCAGATAGTTGATCCCCTGCATACGATCAACATTTCTTTTACGACGGCCGGGGTAAATAGTTTTAAAGAAAATTCCTATCAGGCAATGCTTTCAACAAGCCCTTCTTCTACCTCGTCCTTCCCTATTTCTGGTACTGTTTTCTCATTCAGCTCCTTGTAAACGATACATCCCGGATCAGGACCGAGTATATTTCCGTATGCATGCGCCCGTGCCCTGCAGCCGCCGCAGATTGTCTTGTACGGACAGCTGAACGCGAAACTGTCGCGGTCACACATCTGTTTGCTTATTTTCGAGTTTCTCCAGATGTCAACAAATCTCTGCTTCCTGATATCTCCGATTATCACATCAGGCATGAATACGCAGGGGCTCATGAGCCCATTCGGCTGCATGGCGGCATACACCCTGCCGGCACCGCATCCTCCGGCGTATTCGATAATCCCCGCAATCTGATCGGCCTTATCTGAGGTGTAGTGAAACAACCCTGCTGTTTTACCTTGTGACCGCTCATAGATTACCCGTGCAAAGGTCGGAGATGTGCTGACAATATTTAACCCTGTGCTCCTGCGATTTGAGTGCCATTCATAGAGGAGGTTCATCAAACCTTCCCTCTGCTCAGAAGTAAGGTCCTGATCATAATCCTTCTTGCCCCTGCCTGTTGGAATAAAGTTGTAATGGCTGAACGAGTTGACCCCGAGATTCACTGCAAGCTCGAGCACCTTCGGCACTTCATCGAAGTTTCTCTTCGTCACCACCATGTTTATTCCAACGTGCAGGTGCTCATTCGCTGCAATATTTTTTATTCCGGCGATTGTCTTTTTGAAATTTCCATCTCCTCTGATAAAATCATGAGACTGGGCTGTTGCGCCGTCAAGGCTCACAAAAACGTTTTGCACACCGCAGTCCGCAATACGGGTTACGTCTCTGTTTCCTAAAAGGGTACCGTTGCTTGCAATGCTCGTGTGCAGGAACCTGCTCGCATACTTCAGCACGTCCCAGAACCGCGTTCCCAGTATGGGCTCGCCCCCTGAAAAGGCAACAAATGCAACATGGGCATCAACCATCTGGTTGACAAGATCGATCTTCTCCTCGAAACTAAGCTCATCAGGGGCAGGCTTTCCTGCGCTCTGGTAGCAGTACCGGCACCTGAGGTTGCAAACATTGGTGAAGTTCCAGACAACAACAAGCGGTGCATCGAATCGAAACGGCTGCTTCAATCCGTATTTTCCGATTGTAGCCATGACGTTAAGGACCATCTGTTTGTTGAATGGGCGAGTAAAAAAAATGTCTTTCATATCCCGGGTGACTCCGATTTTTTTCAACCCGATGTTCAACGCCGTCTTTACCGGTATTCGGCCGATTGCCGCCTTCAGGGAACGTTTCTTCGCCGCGCCGAAAAGCTCGTCGATTCTCATTTGCCCCGATGTGGTGTAGTGATTGAAAAGGTTTCGCACGGTCTTCCTGTTCATTACATCTTCCAATTTAGACATATGTACCCCTTTCCAAGTTACTTCTCACGAAGTTGCTTTACGATACCCCGTCCTGCCAAGGATCGGTCCCCCAGGGATACATCCTGTAAAGGACGCAGACCACTTCTAAGTAACTTCGAGCAAGTTAGTTTTGATACCTATATAAGAGCAAAATATGTGCCAAATAAGCATCCATTTACTAAATCTATATATTAGGAAGTTTATCGAATTCATCACCTTTTCTTGAATTAACAAATGCGAGAAATTATCTCGCACTTGCCCGCGTTTGGTGCGACCAGTCGGCTGTTTTTTCCTCTTTTCTTATAAACACAAAAATGATACACTGTGTCCCGGATAAGGCATCTCGTGTTTTGTATTCGTTTATCAAGGAAACCGGCAGTGAAAACTATCGTTCTCATCGGAACACTCGACACAAAGGGAGTAGAGTACGAATACATAAAACGATGTATAGAAGAAAAAGGGTGCAAAACCCTCGTTATCGATGCGGGTATTCTCGATACACCCTTCTTCCAGCCCGATGTCCCCCGTACGAAAATTGCCCGCCTGGGCGGGAGCAGCATCGGGAAGCTCGTCGAGGAAGGAGACAGGGGCAGGGCTGTTAAGACCATGAGCAGAGGAGTCGAAATCTTCCTTTCAAACCTGTACAGTAAAGGACACGTAGACGGTGTCATCGCCATGGGCGGCGGCGGCGGTACGTCCATTGCGTGCAGCGGCATGAGAGCCCTTCCTTTCGGTATTCCGAAGGTTATGGTGTCGACCCTCGCAGGCAGGGATGTGTCGGGATATGTCGGTATAAAGGACATTGTCATGATGCCGAGCATTGTCGACATATCGGGCATCAACTCTATAAGCAGGGATGTTTTTAGAAAGGCAGCGGCAGCCGTGTGCGCAATGGCTGAAGCAACCAGCCGGGATCAGAAAGACAAAAAACTCATAGCAGCAACCATGTTCGGCAACACAACGCCTGCAATTACGAATGCACGGAAAATTCTTGAGAGCACGGAGCACGAGGTCGCTATTTTTCCCTGCTCCGGGACGAGCGGCAAGGTAATGGAAGACCTCATCTGTTCGGACCGGATTGCAGGTGTTCTCGATATAACTACTACGGAGTTGGCTGATGAAATTGCAGGAGGTGTGCTCTCGGCAGGGCCGAATCGTCTCGAGGCTGCATCGAAAAACGGCATTCCGCAGGTGGTGGTACCGGGCTGTCTCGATATGGTTAACTTCTGGGAACCGGAAACCATACCCGTTCAGTACAGGGATAGAAAATTCTACCGGCACAATCAAAATATCACCCTCATGAGGACGAATATCGAGGAGAACAGGATGCTTGGCGAAATCATTGCGAGGAAACTGAATATGAGCGACGCGGGCACTCAAAAGATAAATGTCTACATCCCGCTGAAGGGATTGAGCATGATCGACAAGCCGGGAGGTCCCTTCTGGTGGCCCGAGGCGGATGCCGCATTGTTCAGCGCACTGAAGGCGAATCTCAGAAATGATATACCTTTAATTGTAATAAACTGCAACATAAACGATCCGGCCTTCTCCTCGGCCTGTGCCGAAGCACTTTTCAGACTGATGGGAGAAGACTCGGGCGAGGACGGAGGCATAAATGGACGAAACAAGAGCTGAAATACTTCAAAAGTTCAGGAAAAAAATCGAACAGACCAGGCCCATTATCGGTGGCGGAGCCGGCACGGGAATCAGCGCCAAATTCGAAGAGGCGGGCGGTATCGATCTTATCATCATTTACAATTCCGGCCGATTCCGAATGGCCGGCCATGGATCGATGGCCGGACTGCTCCCCTTCGGGGACGCAAACGCAATAGTGATGGAAATGGCTCGTGAAGTGCTTCCAATAGTACAGCGTACACCTGTTCTTGCGGGGGTATGCGGAACGGACCCGATGAGGATTATGCCGAAATTTCTTGAAGAGATCAAGAGGGCCGGTTTTTCAGGTGTGCAAAATTTCCCCACCGTCGGTCTTATGGATGGACACTGGCGGATCAACCTGGAGGAAACGGGATTCGGGTACTACAAAGAGGTTGAAATGATACGAATGGCCCGCGATATCGATCTGCTTACCACACCCTATGTTTTCGGCACAGAGGATGCGAAGCAGATGGCCGGGGCAGGAGCCGATATCATTGTTGCCCATATGGGCACAACCGTTTCAGGTTCGATCGGGGCAAAAACCGTGAAATCGCTCGACGATTCGGTCGATCTCATCAACCGTATCATTGACGCAGCAAAAACCGTGCGCGATAACATCATCTTCCTCTGCCACGGAGGGCCGATTGCCGAACCCGAGGATGCCGAGTACATCATTAAAACCTGCCCGGGCATAGACGGTTTTTACGGGGCAAGCTCCATGGAACGTCTTCCGGTGGAGCGCGCTATTAAGGAGCAGACAGAGCGGTTTGTAAAAATCAGGCGCACCTGAAAGGCGAGGATATACCTTCCAGCTCATGACGATTTTACTTTATGCGGTATATCTATCAGAAAAGCACGCCTTTCGGAAATGGAACGAGGAGCAGCTTCGAAAAAAAGAGGTAGAAAAACACGACTGTCGCAACCACGACCCCGATCTTTTTCAGGAGGTACAGGGCTGTTTTTTTCTTGCTGTCGAAAATGATCGTAATGACCGAAAAGAAGACGGCGCTCGTTACCACGAACCCGAGCAGTTTGATGAAAAAGGTCCAGGCAATTATCAGAAGCCCGGCAATTACGATATTGATATACTTCACGCCGGTTTGTTCGAAGGCCTTTACCTTTTCCCGCCTTCTGAAAAAACTCACAATTAAAAGCATGAGCGCAAGGAGACTGAGTGCAATCACCACTGCCTGCGGGAACAGCGAACCGAACTTCGTAAACCGGGTCGACTCGTACCAGAAATATGCGCAGAGGCCGAGAATGACAATCGATGATATTCTGTCCGCGTTTTTCATTTCTTCTTTGCCCCACCCAGAAACTTTCTTAAAATCGGCCAGCATGCAGAAACCACGGTGAGAAAAATCAGAATGATCGAAATAGGGCGGGTAAAAAAAATCGAAACAATCGAACCCGCGGCCCTGCCCATCAGTATCGACTGAACCAATCCCTGCTCACAGATTTTCCCAAGTATCAGCCCGAGCACAATAGGCCCCGGTCCGAACCCGACCTTTTTCCCCACGTATCCGATAATACCGAAGAAGACCATCACATACACATCGAAGATATTATTATGAATGGAGTACGACCCTATTATGCTCAGGAAAACGACAAAGGGGGCGAGGAACGTGACCGGTATATTGGTAATGAGCTTCGATACCAGTTTGCCGCTGTATATTCCCATGGGCAATATCAGCAGATTCGCAAGTATCAGTGAAAATATGAAGGTGTAGATGACACCCGCATGCACGGTAAACAGGTCCGCGCCAGGCCGCATGCCCTGCAGCAAAAGCGCGCCGAGGAGTACGGCAGCAGGCGGCGCACCTGGTATGCCGAGAGTCAAAAGCGGTATGAGTGAGCCTGAAACTTCTGCGTTATTCGACGTTTCGGATGCAATAACACCGTCGACTATACCCCGGCCGAACTTCTGTGGATATTTAGATGCGCGGACCGCCTCGTTGTACGATACCAGACCCGCGATATTTCCGCCTGCCCCGGGGATGATCCCGACAATAGTGCCTATAACTGCGGACCTGATGACAAGCACAGGCTTTTTAAGGAGCTTGCGCATTACGTTCAATACGACATTTTTCTGTTTTCTGTAGGTAATGACGTGATAGTGTCTTTCCTTCTTCTCGATCATGCCTAATACTTCCGGAATACAGAAAAATCCGATCAGCGCCGGAATAAGGCCAATGCCTTCCTGCAGGCTTACTGTTCCGAAGGTAAAACGGACGCTCCCCCCTATCATCGCGATACCGATTGTGCTTATCAACAGCCCGAATGCACCGCCTATCAGCCCCTTGAGTATAGACTTCGATGCGAGGGTGGCAATGATTGTAAGCCCGAAGGTGGTGAGCCAGAAGAACTCGGGCGGGCCGAACTTGAGTGACGCTCTGGAGAGCGGCGGTGACAAGAAGATAAGAAAGAGCACACCGATAAGCCCACCGACAACCGACGAAACGGTAGCGGTCACAATCGCCTTGTAGGCCTCTCCCTTCTTTGCGAGAGGGTACCCGTCGAATGTTGTAGCGATGGCGGACGGCGTTCCCGGTGTGTTGATGAGTATGGCGGAAAAACAGCCGCCGTATATCGCACCGCAGTATATAGCACCGAGAAGAACAAGACCGTGAATAGGCGCCATGGCAAAGGTAAAGGGTACGAGAAGCGCGATTGCCATCGTTGCGGTCAGGCCGGGAAGGGCCCCAACCATAATACCGGAACCAACCCCGAGAACGATGAAAAGCAGGTTCATCGGGTAGAAAATAGCGATGAAGGACGACATCACGTTTACGTTCATATTTGATTCCCGTACCTTCTATCATACAACATTCACATTGAACATGTGAAAAGATATCATGCCAACATACAGCTATCCGGACGCACTGCGCCCGGATAATAACACCCTGTATTAAATAGCGCCGAGTCCTTTCAGAATCTCGGTGTACACAACCTTTTTCTTTTCGATGTACGCCTTGAACTCCTCTGACCTCATCTGCTGCACGAGAAAACCGAGCTCTTTCATCTTGTTCACGAATGTCGGGCTTTTACACACCGCCCCGAATGCGTCCTCGAGCCGCTTGATAACCTCGTCCGGTGTTCCCGGAGGCACGCAAACTCCGCGGTCTATACCTGCTGTCATATCATACCCGAGCTCCATAAAGGTCGGCACATCCGGAAGATGCGGCAGAAACCTCTTCTCTGTTCCAATCGCAAGAATGGTGATCTTTTCCTTGTGCTGGACAAGATCGTCGGAATTCGCAAACAGGGCCTCGGTATGGCCACCGAGGAAATTGGCAACGGACGGAGCGGCGCCTGTCGACGGAATGTAGGTGAACTCTACACCGGCAAGCTTCTGAAGCTGCAGCAGTGCGAGATGGTGACCGCTGTGGGTTCCGGAACCGCCGATTGTAATCTCCCCCGGATGACCCTTCGCATAATCGATGAACTGCTCCAGGGTTTTGAACCTGCTGTCCTTCAGCACCGCAAGCCCTATAGGGGTCGTCTCGAACATGTACACGGGCACAAGCTGATCCGTTTCATACCCAGCATTGTCCCTTACAAGCGGCTGAATGATAATATGGGGAATATTGTTTCCGCATATGGTGTAGCCGTCCGGTTTGTCCTTCACCAGGCTTGACCATGCAACGGCACCGCCCGCACCGGGCATATACTTGATGATTACATTGACGCCGAGATTCTTCTGAAGGTCTACCTTTTGAAACTGCGCCGTTATATCCGACTGTCCACCCGGATTGAACGGTATTATATACTCGATGTTCCTTGAGGGGTATTTCTCCACCTCTTCACGCTCACCGGCGGCAAACATAGCAGAAGCGGCGGATAAAAGCATGGCGCATACCATGAAGCCAACTACCAATCCTTTCGAATTTTTCATAACAACCTCCTGTCGAATTTTACTGATACAAGAGTAACGCAGATTTAACCGGAGGTAAAGGAGGGTACAGAACAAAAATATAAAAAATACTTATAATTAATACAGGACTATAATTAATTCTTATATGTTTCACTCTGCCCGTGCATATCCATAGAGGTGAAAATATAAAGGGTTGTAAGCGATACTGCCATCGCTTCCGAAAATACCCGCCCGAGCTGTTTTTATTTTCTTCTCAGACATTGATTTGATCAAGCGGGCTAATGTACTATATTATAGAAAACCTGTCTGGTAATGGAGGAACTTGATGAAGAAGGTGGTGTTTACCGGAGATCGGCTATTCTTAAAGTTTAAAAACTTCGAATACTTCGAAAAGCGGGCCTCAGAAGCAGATCTAAAAATCGCGTACGTTCAAAGCGAAGACGACAATGACCTTAAAAAAGATGTAAAGGATGCTTCAGCCGTCGTGCTGATTGCGAGAAACATTAACCCTGATATCATCGAAAACATGGAAAAATGCGAGCTCATACTAACGCTTTCGGTCGGCTATGACTGTGTCGACCTCGCGGCGGCAACAAGAAAAAAAATTCCTGTATGCAATACGCCCTCTTACTGCACGGATGATGTTGCCAACCATGCAATGACGCTCGTGCTGTCCCTTGTAAGGAAGATAGAGCTGATCATCCCGAATACACGGAATGCAAGCTGGGAGTACAGGTATACGAAACCGATCTTCAACTACCGGGATAAAATATTCGCGATCATCGGACTTGGAAAGATCGGGCGGTCCATAGTTCCCAAAGCGAAGGGATTCGGTATGCGCGTTATTGCGTACGACCCGTATGTCGATGACGATATTTTCATGCTGACCGGTGTCGAGCGCATGTACGAGCTCGAGGAGCTCCTCCGTGAAGCGGATTATATTACCATCCATGCACCCCTCACCGCGGAGACGCACCACATGATCGATGAACAGGCATTCAGCCTCATGAAGGAGAATGCGGTTATTGTGAACACTGCCCGGGGTGCCATTATCGACCAGGACGCGCTGTGCGATGCGCTCAGTCAGGGAAAAATAGCAGGTGCAGGCATAGATGTGCTCGAAAAGGAGCCGCCCGCCAAAGACAATCCGCTGCTGTCTTTTGATAACGCGATTATTACGCCTCATATCGCCTGGTATTCGGAGGAGAGCTTCAAGAAAGATATGAAGCAGGGGATGGATGAGCTTATCCGCGTGCTGGGCGGTCACCGGCCGAGACATATTGTCAATCCCGAAATTTTCGGTACTGTGTAGAGGTGCACTGTTTAATGATCATCGAACCGAAAATACGAAACAATGTCTGCCTCACCGCACACCCGGCCGGGTGCGCTGCCCAGGTAGAGAAGCAGATTGACTATGTGAAAAAAACGGGCACCTTTACAGGACCCCGTACTGCGCTTATAATCGGTGCTTCAAACGGGTACGGCCTTGCATCCCGCATAGTAGCGGCCTTTGCGTGCGGTGCGGCTACAATTGGGGTTTCCTACGAAAAGCCCGGATCAGAAAAAAGAACCGGCACAGCAGGCTGGCACAACAATACCGCGTTTGAAAAAGCTGCATATGAAGCGGGTCTTTCGGCCTGGAGTATCAATGGTGATGCTTTTACCCAAGAAATCAAGGAAGAGGCCCTGGCACTGGTGCGGAAAAAAATGGGGAAAGTTGACCTCATTATCTACAGTATCGCCTCACCGCGGCGCATCGACCCGGCAACAGGAGAGCTCTATTCAACGGTCATAAAGCCTGTCGGCAGGGCTTTCACCGCAAAGATGGTTGATTTCGAAAACGGCACGGTCGTTCACACGACCTCGGAGCCTGCAACAAAAGAAGAAATACGGGCCACCGTCAAGGTTATGGGAGGCGAGGACTGGGATCTCTGGATCAGGACAATGCTTGATAATGATCTTCTCGCCGAGACAGCAACGACAATCGCCTTCTCCTATATCGGCCCTGAAATAACGGCCCCCATCTACCGCAACGGAACAATCGGCCTGGCAAAAAAACACCTGGAAGAAACCGCAAAAAATCTCGACCGGTTGCTTTCTGCAGGGGGAGGAAGAGCCTTGGTTTCGGTGAACAAGGCGCTCGTAACGCGGGCAAGCGCAGTTATACCCGCAGTTCCGCTGTACATCGCCCTTTTATACCAGGTAATGAAAAAAAAAGAAATCCATGAGGGATGTATCGAACAGATGTACCGGCTTTTCAGGGATTTTCTCTATGCCGACAGGCCGCTGCCACTCGATATGGAGGGAAGGATACGCCTGGACGATTATGAGATCAGGCAGGATGTTCAGGATGAGGTGCTCGAGCTCTGGCGGAGAGTTAATTCCGAGAACATCGAAGAGCTTTCCGATATACAGGGATTCAGGGATGAATTCCTGCGCCATCACGGATTCGGCATGGCGGGAGTAGACTATGCGGCTGATGTTGAGGTGAACGGAATCTAGCGTATGTCGGTTTTTATATTCCTCCGTTCCTCAGCACGCGTTTCAAGAATGCTCGTTTAAATCAATAGATCCAGCATTTCAGGCACGTGGTTTATAGAAAAAACACACAACTTCAACTACTCGTAAATAAGGAAGCCAGGGGCATTTACCGAACTCAATCCTGCTCGTAAGCTCCAATTGACCAGGCTCCGTCCCGGGGGTTGTCGTCCCGGTCGTAGTTGAACTGATCGTTGAAGAAGGTCGACCCGCCGCCCTTCACCTCAGCAGGGGAGCCTGCGGTGAGATGCCAGTCGTTGTCATCTATTGTTGAAACATCGTTGTCAGTGCCGTCAAGGTCTGCAAATACCGGATCAGAATCGATGTTTCCACCGGCAAAGCTCTGATCATTGACACCGCTTCCGCCCTCCAGTAACGGATAGTTGCTGCCATTGAAACGCAGATAGATGGCACCGCCGTAACTCCAGAGATCGTTCGCATACAACGCTTTTGGGTACGCTGTAGTATCCGCGCAGTAGACGCAGTACTGGGTACTGACGCCTGAGATAAAGACGATATTGTTCCGTATATCCGGCTTGGCTCCGAGGCTGAGCGTGATACCGTATGCATCGTCGCTCACTCCACCGTCTATCGTGTTGTTCACGATGTATCCGGTCGAAGAGTTACTAACCTCCATTCCCTGGGATCCGCCGGTCGGATCTCCTGCGTACAAAAGGTTATTCCGTATGAACATATCTGACGCTAACCCGATAAATATTCCCGTTGCATAATTACCGTTCTCACCGCCGGATATAGTGTTGTTTTCAACCACACCTTTCGAGCCATTTATTCTTATACCGGTTGTACCACTGTTACCGTCATTGAAGTCACCGTAACCACCGTATATGAAGTTGTCCCGTATGGTAATCGAGTCGCTGCCCTGCAGTCCGATACCGCCGCAGTCAATCCCCTGCCCGGTATAAATATCGTTTCCTTCCACCATGGTTTCTCCAGTTACACTATCGATAAACAGGGCAGTGGTCGCACCTACCGCCGTATCACCGCTGTACAGGGTACAATTCTCAATCGTGCTGTCCTGACCATCCATACTAATGCACTGAGTATCCCCCGGATTTCCAACAGCATCCCCGCCGTACACCGTGTTGTTGCTGAAGCTCACGTTGCCATGTATACTTACCGCGCGCGAGCTTCCCGAAACATCCGCGCCTTCAATGGTAAAACCGTCCATGATCGAGTTAACCAGCGACATGGTGTTAACCCACTCTCCTGATGTGCGGGTGTCAGTGATTGTTGTTTGATAGGTTGTGATACTTCTGTTGCTGAAGTCAGGAGAATACCCACCATAGATCTCGTCATTTTCAAAATCGAGCTGTTCAGTCGTGACATTGTAGGTCCCCTTTGCAACGTGGATGTTGGCAGAATGCGCCTCTTCACTGCTCTTCATCAGAAGCGCTGCCTGTATGGTTGCAAGTGGTCCTTCCATTGTTCCATCGTTTGAATCGTTTCCTGTACTGCTGCTTACATAAATGGTAATCGTGCCCCCTACACTTCCACTGTTATCTCCCCCTCCGCTGCAGCCGATGAGGAGCAGCATGCTCACCAAGAAAACCGTTGCAAGAGCAGCAAAACCGCATCCTTTCATCTTTTCCCCCCTTTTAATAAAAAATTTAGTGATATGTCATCATTTTATTGTACCACATGGCCCACATAACAGTGATCATACGCTTCCGTTCCACCATTTAAAAGCTCCTCTGATTCAGTAAGGAACATGCGCCACCGGAGTTTTTTAGGAGAACATCTCCTTCGGGCGTAACAGGACATGTTCACGATTTCAGTGCATATTTTCACCATACAACTTAATTATATTATGTCAATAATGAATTTTAGTAGTAAAGATCTATAAAAAATCTTATTTTTAGATATGAACGTTTTTAATAATATTATTCCAACTATGAAATAACTTTGTGGGTATCATACGTAATTATTTTTCTGTAGAATCGGCCCCATACAACCGAATATCATAGGGTAATTTTTTTAATGCGTTTACTAAGAGGTGGGGTACACTGCTGGAGCAGCTGAGTATCAACGGGTCATTTTTTCAAGCTACTGAAAACACTGCAGGCCGCCCTTCAGACGAGTATCCTGCAATAATCTGGAAAAAAATTATATAATGGGCACGTACTGTTGCGCAAGATCGAAACAGGAGATAATTGCCTCCTCCATGCTCACCGGATTCGCCGTTCCCTTCCACGCAATGTCAAATGCCGTGCCGTGATCGACCGAGGTTCTGATAAAGGGAAGGCCGAGAGTAACGCTCACGGTACGGTAAAAATCGTACGTTTTTGCCGCAATATGCCCCTGGTCATGGTAGAGGGATAAAACCGCGTCGAACTCGCCTTCGAGCGCACGATGAAAAACACTGTCTGCAGGTAGGGGCCCCTTAACATCCGTTCCTCTCTCCCGCGCTTCCGCACAGGCGGGAACGAGAATCTCCGCCTCCTCGCTGCCGAAAAGCCCACCGTCAGAAGCATGGGGATTGAATGCCGCAAGGGCGAGCCTTCTTTTTACGTATCCCAGAGAGCGCAGGCAGATATCAGCAAAAAGGATACTGTCTGTGACTCCCGCGATATTCAATTCCTCCATCATCTTTCTGAGGGAGATGTGCCTTGTATGGAAGAATATCCTGAGATTGTCGACCATGAACATGGTAACACTGCTGGAGGAGCCTGCCATGTGTGAGAGCATCTCGGTATGGCCTTTAAAGGAGAACCCCGCCTTTCGAAGTGCCTCCTTGTTTATCGGCGCCGTCGCAATCCCGTCAACCTTTCCGTCCAGGGCAAGATCGGCTGCTTTTCGTACACAGGCCACTGCAGCCCTGCCGCCGAGCTTGGATATCTCGCCAACCCTGAATGAAGAAACATCCTTTACAATCCCAGTATCGATGACAGGAACCGCATCTCCCGTATCCAGAGCCTCATCAACACTCTCAACCCGCCTGATTTTTACATCCATACCAAGCCGGTCCCGCACCGCTTCCATCACCGCCATGTCGCCACACACAACAACTGTCCCCTTTACTCTGACGACCCTTTCAGAGGTGCATGCCCTGAGCACGATCTCGGGCCCAACACCCGAAGGGTCCCCCATGGTTACGGCGATTAATCTCCCCTTCATTTACTCCTCCATTTCCGGTACATACCACCGACCCCGGCATTACGAACACGTTTTTCGTTCGAATAACCCAATTCATTTTTTCTTTTTTCTTTTCAGCATGTTTGTTAACCGTTTACCAACCCTCGAAACCTGCATCTGCACCTGTTCGGCTTTCTAGGCCATATCGGAAAGCATGCTTTCCCGCTCCGTCGTACATAGAACAAGATCGAGTTCGTTTTTGGCATTCAATACGGGTAAGAGCTCGAGCATGGCATCAAAATACTTCTTTCCTGACGTGAGAGCTGTGATATCTTGTCAAGCTCCCGAAACACCTGAACGTTTTTCCTGCCCATGATAATATAGAGCACGGCTACGATCACATTTGACTTTTCACGTTTCTTCATAAACACAGTGCCCATACCGGAGAGACACTTTCGATCCGGGTTTTACGTAATATGAATATCTTCTTTTCAGTGCTCCAATATAACATAGTGTACCCGCACGGAAAACTTCAAAAAAGAGCGTGGCTTTGCATACAATTGTCATCAACACTTGTTGTTCAACAGGGGTTCGAAACGAATGGAAATGATGTTGCATGGAAACGCATGAATCATGAGGAAGAAGAGACGCCGGTTTAGAATTGATCCACCGGGATTTTATCTGTGATGTATCACTCGATATAGCTGTTCACCGATACGTTCCTGAGAGTACACCCGTTCTACCACCTCCTTGTTTACCTGTACCAGCGCTTCCCGGCGCTCCTGGTCGAAGAGCCGCAGGGTTGCAAGCACACTCGTTTCATTGCGGTCGATGAAACCCTTTACGTATCCAGGATTTTTGAGCTTAAGCACCTTCTTCAGTCGTTCCTGCAGGCCCAAATCCGGATCTTTTTCGGCATTTCCAATATCCTTGTAATCCTTACCGTCAACAATCAATGCATTGTAGAGATGACCAAGCTTCATGCCCGCAGCCTGAAAGTCGGGTGTTGTGTAGGGAATGCTTCTGCCGATAACGGCCCTGTCCAGCAGCCAGGGTTCTATATAGGAGAATCCGAATCCCTCCAGAACACTCGTGGTGATGACAAGGTCTGAAGCGCTGTAAAGATCACCTATACTGTAACTGACTATTTTCGAGCTGTCCACCGGATCATACTCGCGTTCAAGTGAGATGAGGTCTCCGAGGCCGATAGTCACGGGCAACCCATGTTTCTGTACGAATCCAACGAGCTGGTCTGCATACACAGCGTCGTCACCCGATCCCGGTTTGATGCTCACGAGCAGGTGAGAGGGTTCCTTCAACCTGCAGTTGTCCCGCACCCCGGTATTATCGACGAGGCGGTTGAAAAAATTGATGAGGAATATCGCCTCTTCCACATTCTTCCGGCGCACACAGCGCACAGGATAAAGGAGAAATCGAATGTCGGGGCTCAGGCCTTCCCTGGTGATAATTTTTTCACGAAGCTCTTTTCTGCGGTCATCGGGAGGCACGATTGTCCTGTCAACCGGATTGGGGACATAGTATATGTTTTCCTCTTCAATGCCGTGCTCAAGAAGCCGCATTCGATCATAGCGGTTTATAGCGATGTACGTAATACTTGGGTACGCAGGATAGAGAATGCTGTGCCAGTCAGGCACCACCCCGAACCTAGGGTGATGAAACTTCTTTACATTCCTGAAGAATGCAGGGCGCTGCTGTACAAAGTCATGACATCGGTAGATAAACCTCTTGCCCATCCCCCTGGTATATGCATACTGCGTATACAGGTAGAATGCATAGGTGATATAGGGCTGTATACCGATCCCCAGGTTTTCAATCATGATGATATCCATATCGGCAAGTTTGTCCACCAGCACCTCGGCCAGATTGGTGCCCATCCATACGTAATCCTGCACCTGCTGATCGAAAACCGTTTTACCACTAAGCCTGCCGGCAGCCTCCTCAGCGTTGAACTCGTCAATATTTCGAAAATCCACGTTCGGAGGCAGGGGCTTTATGAAATCCTCATAATCAGGGGCCAGCTTGCCAAAGAGCGTAATTCTCATGTCGGGATCGATAACACTCAGGGCGCGTACATTCCGTGCAATCACCGTGTTTACGCCATCTCTGAATCCGATGCCGTAGTGGCCGATCCCGAGGTGCAGCTTTTTTTTCATCCTCTCACCCCCTCGCTCATTCCCTAATGTCAGGTTTGTTGTGTTTTCAGGAGGGCCCGATCCCTGAGACTGATAGGAACGGTTTTTTTATCGACCATCACCTTCCTGTACAGTTTTATATGTTTCTGTGCTGTAATGTTCCATCCGATAGATTCACGGACATACCTGATCGCCCGTTTACTGTACTCAGCCTTAAGATCGTCGTCTTCCATGATGTTGATAATTGCTCGCTTTAATTCTGTGTCATTACCAGGCGGCACCGCTAATCCTGCACCGCTCGCCTCTACTTCTGCTTTGAGTCCCGCGATTCCGGAAGCTACAACAGGAACGCCGAGAGAAAAGGAGTGGGCAAGATTTCCACTCTGTGAGGCAAAGGTATACGGCATAACCATTGCGTCAAAGGAGGTGAGAATCCGCTCATACTCCTCGGGTGAAAAACTTCCCAGCAGCACCTTGATACTGTTCTTTGCAGCACTCTTTTCGACAATGTCGAGGAGTTTTTTCTTGTACTCGATCTGTTGGGGATCTCCAAGCCGTGCATCACCTGCGAGCACCAGAACCGTTTCAGGGTCCAGATGGCCGAACACCTCATCCCACATAGACAGCACCCGGTGAAATCCCTTTGTGGGAGTGAACCAGCCGAGCATACCGAGCACTTTCTTGCCCCTCAGACCGAGCGCATCCTTCGCTTTACCCCTGGAAATGGATTTTCGTACTGATGCACCGTGAGGTATGACATACATATTATCCACGATGCGGCCCAGGTTTGTGTGGAGATAGGCCCACTGGTAGACTGCATGCACGATCCCCGCATCTACAAGCTTTTGCATCGTATCCATGTATGTGCTGATCATGAAGCTCAGCTCTGTGTACACGGAATGGTAGGTTACAACCACGGGAGGCTTGCCCTCGGCTTTCCACCGAAACAATGGTCTGAAGAGGCCGCTCGCATTATCCCCGCCGGTGCGGTAGAGTCCGAACTCATGCTGAATATGCACGACATCAGGCCGTATGCTCTTAACTACCTCGTACACAGACTCATCCCAGCCGTGATGATCGGTATCGATTACCGGATATACATTTTTTTCTCCCGGAGCTCCGCCATCCGGATGACAGATAATAGAGACCTCATTGCCCTCGCGCTGTATCGCGTCGACCAGCTCTTTTGAGTAGGTTGCTATGCCGCAGTGCCGCGGAGGCCAGCTCGACAACCATGCAATCTTCATAATAGTCTCTCCTCAGATATTGATAAACTCATTGTTATTACAAAAATTCTTGCGGTTCGCATCCCAGACCCGGCCGGTCTCCCGCATAAAGCACTCCGTCTCTCAGAATGAGAGATCCTTTTGTCGGGTCACCCTGGAGTCCCATGAATCCATCCAGATCCGCATAGAGCACATTTGACCGCGCAAGGGCAAAGTGGAGGCCGGCGGCTATTGCAAGCTCACACTCATCCATACAGCCAACCATCACCTCGAGACCGGCCGATCGAGCCACGGCGTTTATCATAAGTGCTTCATAAATTCCCCCGGCTTTCATTATCTTGATGTTCACCATATCAACAAGCTCTCCGCGAGCAAGGCGGAATGCATCCCTGAGCGACAAGATGCTCTCATCCGCCATAATGGGAATAGCCGCCTCATGCGTTACTGCCCCAAGCAGGGGAAGCTCATCTCTGGGTGTCGGCTGCTCTAAAAGTTCGATACGGGTGCATTCTGTTTCTCGTATGAACCGCATTGCCTGTTCCTTTGAATAACCCTGGTTGGCATCGAACCGGAGCTCCAGTTCATCGCCTGCTTTTTTCCGCACCCGCAGGATACGCTCGATATCCTCTTCCACGTTCAGGCCGCCCTTTAGCTTAACCGCTGTAAACCCGCTTCTCATATATGAGAGTACCCGCTCAACGGTTCTGTCAACCGGGAGTATACCCACGGTGATGCTGGTTTTTATGCACGGCCGGTATCCACCGAGCAGCTTCCAGAGCGGAAGGCCGCATACTTTCCCCAGTATGTCGTGCAGGGCCATATCGACACATGCTTCTGATGAAGGATGTCTTTTGAGATGAGGCCTGAGTTCCTCAAGCAGCAGAGCTATGCGAAGCGGGTCTCGCCCTCGCAGAGCAGAATCGATCGTATCACGCACATCCTGCATAACCGTATCTGCCGTTTCTCCTGTAACCGCCCGGTCAGGAGCGGCGCAGCCGTAGCCAACGATACCCCCATCCGTTTCCACGCGTAGAAACACGTTCACCGCTGTTTCAACCCGTTCATACGCAATAGAGTAGGGTTCCTTGAGGGATAAGGAAAGTGGATGTGCCTCGATTGTTCGTATCTTCATTTTCAGTACCGTTTCTCGTGTATCTCATCCATGTTGAGATGCCTTAAATCATCCACGAAACGAACAAGATGTTCAATCATGATATGCCACAGCCGTTCACCCTTTTCACGAGTTGCTTTCGTTGGGTCTCCCAGAATTCCACTCCGTGAAATCTTCTCTGTCTGCGTATACCACTCAACGCTTCTGCTCGTACTGAAGTTGAGATACCTGCTCGAAAATCTGGGGATTGATTTCTTTGCCTTTTTCATATCGACCAATTCGGGTCTTACTGCCAGAGCAGTGCTTGTCTCCATTTCTCCGGCATGAGCGTCGTTTGGGGTTTCGATAATTTTCTGCACATCCACGTCACTCGTCTCACCGGTATCGACACAGGCGAAGATGCGGGCTTCACGGTTTATCATCTGGGCCGCATTCTGTAACGCAGGACCATTACCCCCGTGACCATTGATGATCACCAGCTTACGTACACCGTGACGCACTATACTCATACCTATCTCATACACCAGCCTGGTGAGAGTCTCATTGCTGAGGCTGATAGTACCACTGAACCCCATGTGATGGTAAGATACACCATAGGGGACCGCCGGGAGCACGATGGGTTTCGGTTCGCTCAGTGCCTCTGCAACTGCTCTGGCAAGATACTCCGCATCGAATGCATCGGTGTCCAGGGGTAGATGAGGGCCGTGCTGCTCGGTGGAGCCTACGGGAAGAAGCGCGATATCGATATCGGAGAAGCGCTGTTTTGCCTCAACCCAGGTAAGTTCCCCAAGCAAGATACCAGATTTCCCTTTCTTCACATCCATCGACATTCTCCTTTTTATCATACCGAAAGTGGATCAAAACTCCGCCACTGGACATTTTCTCTTCTGAGCGCTCCCCGGGCATGCTGGAGATAGATGCGAAACAGTGGTCCTCGTATTTTGGGAGGTATGGTTTCAAAAGGTGAGTGCTCGGCGTCGAAACGAAGGCTCTCCACCTCAGGATGAGGCGTTGCCCCTCCAGAAAGCATCCCCTTCTCACTGAGCAGGTAGAGAACATGATCCATAACAGAAGACTCCTGATGCAGGTGCATGCAGGGCAATTCTCCAATACACGCTGCCACCTGTTTTTCCGTATAGCCGCAGAGGGACGGATCTGCGTCCACTGCTTTTAACATCCCTATAATGCGTTGACACTTTTCACACTTCCCGCATGGTCGAGTACGATTCTGTTCTATCGAAGCAGCATGACAGGATACTTGATTGCGCTGCAATTGGGGGTACCGCTCCACAAGTATCTTTTGTACCATCAACTCGGAAAGTGGCCGAAGAATGGAAAACTGCTCGATACCGTATCCCTTGGCGTTGAAGTAGTTGCTCAGCGTAAGGTCGAAGTATCGACTCTGATCGTAAAGGCCGTCGTAATGCGGGATTCCTTGCAAGAAGCAGCGTCGTGTTGTATCGTATTCGTCACCAATAAGCAGAAGCCCAATGCCACGTTTCCTGAGCACAGGAAGCGCGCCGAATAGAAACACGGCTACAGTCCAGAGCCGTATCGGATAGTCATCAGCCCGTATATCAAGAAAATTCTGTCTGATAAAGGGAAAATGTTCGAGCATCCAGGAAAAAACACGGTCAGAGTTGGTCCACACCCTGGCGGTTCGCTGAATCCCGGACCTGAATGCACGGTAGCTGTTCAGTGCCGTGTACCAGTGTCTTCCTGATTCGTTGATAAACACCGGATGAGCCTCTATACAGATCTCATCCATAAGCCCGAAACTCAGGAGGCTCTCCTTTCCCCCGCTGGTCAGTACGGCACAGCGGTTTCGATCGGTATCCCAGCACTGTAACGATTCGGGCTGTAGATCGGGAAATAAAAGCTCGGCCTGCACATAGGATGGCCTTTTCTCGATCTTCATGGGATGAAATCCGGCTATAAGAAACGGATTGTGCTCGAGAAACTTCTTCACATATATTTCCCTCGCCGTATTACGGAGCATGTAACTGAGAAATCGTCGATCGAACTCATCGTATACACCGTGCAGAACAATGCTCCGGCAGAAAAGACCGTAGTTGAGCGCAATCTGCACAGCTATCATAGACGCCAGGTTTGTTGATGCCGTGTCTTCAGGCTGAAACATCTCCTCTTCAAAGCGGTATATTAGATCGATGCTGTCGACCGCACCTCCCCTGTGAATCGAATAGGGGGCTATAACGCGGTCCCGCTCTACACGAATTGGCCCCACCACGAGCGAGTCGATGATACGCAGGCTACTGGTTTCTTCGCCCCAGGATTTTCGTTCCTTCTGCTTCTTGCGGTACTTCCTGTTCACCTCGGGTTTGTATCGAACGAGATGCGCTGCAACTTCATCCGCCCCCGAAATGAGTACGTCGGCAACAGGAAGGCCCGTCTCTTTTGAAATACGACTGCAAACGTGCCTTATTTCTTCCGGTTTCAGACCTTCATGGTTCAGGGTGACAGCACCGACCGGTCTTCCCGAAACGATTTCCAGTGCCTTTATCTGCAGGCCGAGCGGATGTAGCGCATATCCGGGAAACCCGTCGTACTCCTTCCGCGAAGGCGCATGCTGAAGCACGATAACATCGGGACGTCCTGCTGTAAGTATCTCCATTCCGCCCGGGTAGGCCGGATTCAGGAAGCTTCCCTGCCCTTCAATCAAAATCACATCTGGGTGGTTGTCGTGCCAGGCCTGCCAGACCGCATTCTCGATCTCGCCGGTCACGAAATCAACAATAAGGGAGTCGATGATGATGCTGTAGTGCGCCCCCTGCATCCATGCCGTCTGACCCGTACCGACGAGCTCGACGCCGAGCCCCGCCTCCCGGAATGCATCGTACAGAATCCAGGCTGTTGTTCTCTTGCCGAGCGCAGAATCCGTTCCGAGTACCGCAATCTTCAGTGATTTGACTTCCTCGATTTTTCCGCTGAAGAAGTGCATTTCCTCTCTGGGAGGAAGCTTCCGTATATCGCGTAACCTGACGTTGTGCCGAGCGGCAAGTTCTGCAAAAACCGGATCTTCGGATAGTAAATGGTGCAGACCGCTATCCACATGGAGCCCGAGACTGATTGCCCCTTTCACATCCTCCCGCGCTTTTTCGTTCAACCTCCCACCGTCCGGCGCAAGGCCCACAACAAAATGAGTGGCCTGCGTACCGGCTTCCTCAGCTGCCTTTACGGCAGCGGCCAGGTCTTCAAACACGGGAATACCCGTAGCTCTGCCGTCGAGCACCTCGCCCGCATCCCTTCCCGTATAACGGCTGTCGATTACGGAAAGAACGCGGTAGCGCTGGGTTCGGCGTACGAGACCGTGGGCCGTTTTGCCGTTCGTTGTCGCGAAGGCCCCCTCGCAGTACACGATTGCGTTGCCATCGGGCCAGTGATTCATCATCTCCTCCCCGTGAGAATCACAACGTATCTGCCGGGCTCGAGGCTCCGCTCCCGATACCCATTCGCGAGAACGGCCAGTCCCGCGGTGGAGGCAGGAAGTACACTGAGCCCCTCCTGTTCGCGGACCATTCGCGAAAAGGACATCATACTTCTATCTGAGACATACCCGGCAAGCCCACCGGTTCTCCGAATGGCTTCCAGTGCAAGGTCACCGTCGATGGAGTGCCAGTTGATGAGCGGTTCGTTGATCTTTGTTTCCCGTATGTCCTCAGCAGAAAGATCCTCGCAGGACGGCAGGTTTTTCAGATACGCCTGAACGATCGGATTTTTCCCGTACGAGGAACCGGCAATAAGTTTTGGAACATGGGACGTTTTTCCACGTCTGTACAGGCTGACGAAACCTTTGTACAGGCCTGCAAGGGTGGTCCCGTTGGACACCGGAACTGCAACGGCAGTCGGGGCGTCACGGAGCTCATCGTATATCTCATAGGCAATCTCGCCGTACGCACTGAGCTGTAGAGCGGTATTTTCACCCCCGGGATTTGCGTCGTAGATCTCTTTTTCCGCTGCGTACTCCTGTGAGAGCTGTACTGTCTGTTCATAGTCACTTGGGGTCCTAATGATCTCGGCACCGAATTTCCTGATCTCATCGATACGTTTTGTCTGATAGTTTTTAGGTATGAATATGAAACACTTGAGCCCTGCCATGTACGATGCAAGTGCGATAGCCACACCATAATTGCCGCAGGTAGCAACGGTCACTGCGTCGTATCCGCGCCTGAGTGCATCCATGCCCTGGGCAAAGGCGATACGATCCTTCTGTGTGCCTGTCGGGTTGCTCCCTTCGAACTTCATATAGATCTGTCGAAGCCCTATCTCCCGTTCACTGTTCCGGGTGCGGGTCATGGTTGTGTCGCCCACCTGCGACTCGAATATATCCTCGTATGCCTCGAGGCGTTCTTCGACGGTGAACTCAGGAGAGGATGCAATCTGGATCTGCCTTTCCGTATCGATGAGTATATCAGGCGAGTCCGGAGTGGCACCGTCGATGAGAGAAAAATTTCTATTCGATGAAGGTGAGCTGTTCTGGTCTTCTGATTCATTCATATTCGGCGGCTCCTCGTTACAATTAATAAAAACACCGAAAATGTACTGTATTGCCCCTATTCTCCCCTGCTCCGGAAAACAGGCACGTACTAAAAAGATAGGCAAGTGCACTTTCAATCGTAAAAGGTTCAACCAATACTTGCCGAATGGTTTTTACCTTAATTTCCCAATGCTAAAAAAGCCATGGAAAAGAAAAAGACCGTAATCTATTGTAAATTCTTGTACAAAATACCAGATTTTTAATGAAAAAACCATACATATAATTTACCATTGCGAGCAACTGAAACAGACCCATGATAATCTTGTCAGTGAGATGAAGAAAGAGATCGATAGCGGGGAAATCCAGATCAAGCAGGTCAAAGGCCGCCTGCAAATGACGATGGCGGAACGTCTGTTCTTCGAATCCGGCAAGGCTGAGATAAAGCCGGAGGGGCAGGCTGTGCTGCGTCGTGTCGGGCCAACCCTAAAAAAGATACCCGAGAAGAATATCAGGGTCGAGGGCCATACCGACAATGTGCCGATCGGACAGTCACTGCGTACGCAGTATTCCACTAACCGGGAGCTTGGAGCAGCACGGGCGGTCAATGTGGTGCGTTTTCTACAAAATGAGTCGAGTATCGATCCCCTCCGTCTGAGCGCAGTCTCCTACGGCCAGTACCGTCCCATCGCAACAAACAAGACCAAACAGGGACAGTCAAAAAACAGACGAATCGAGATCATACTGATCGACAGAGATCTGGACCTGGCGAAGAAGATGCGACAGTATCTCTAAGATGCGTGTTTTCATAAACCAATTTGCATTCTGTATGAAAGGTATTACAGTTTCGAAAGGTCCGCCAGTCTTCATTATTTAGGTTGTCATCGATACCAAGTTTCGATATACTTCTGTATCATACGTTGTGTAAGAGTTTCGTTTTATTGCAAAGGAGGAACGCATGAAATTCATCATTGGTATCATTATCGGCATTCTCGTTATCGTATTTATGGTGCAGAATGTAGAGGTTGTCGATATAAGCTTCCTTGCATGGACCATGCATCTACCCCGTGCAATCATGATAATGATTGTCTTCGTTCTTGGCATTGGCGTTGGATACATTGCACGCGGTGTTCGCACCCGCAAGAAGGAGAAGAAGGAAGAGCTCGAAGACCTGAAAGAATCTGTAAAGGACGTACGGAAATAACAACGAGTCCCTCTACACCTGTATTATTCTGAATATCCTTTTTTTATATCTCCGGAAATACCGTATACTAAAAGCATCAATTAAAATACAGATAGAAATCATGCGCCATCATCTAAGGATTCATACGTTCACTCGTGAACTGGTGAAAACCAGACAGCCCGATGATGCAGCCGCACACTTCCCCGCACCCACTGCCATGCCTTCTCAGCTAAACGGCGCGTCAGAAGAAGAAGGAGGTCGTCAGGTACACCTGCTGCCCGAAAGGATTGCGACGAAACGCCACACTGGTCGTTCATATAATCAATCACTACGAATTTATTACTACGTTTGCTCATGGCTGTTTCACATGAAAACCATTCGATACGGACAATATCGGCGATATCAGACGCAATTCTGACCATCGACATCAGCCTGTGCTGCTCGAACTCTCGGATCATCGCATGCCGGTACACACCGCTTTGTGGATTCCACCAGCAGGGAAACAGCTCCCCGAACAGGTAAAAGATCCTGAACCATGCAACCATCCCCTCAAATACCTCCAGCTCCACAAACTCCTGCAGGAGAAATTTGTCCATTTTTCGACACCTTTTTCTAACCATGCATGTTAAATATACTATGCGTTCAGGTGCAAATCCATACGAGTATCTGCCTGAACACCCTCTCTCGACACAGCATTGACAAAAACCTACTCAATTATGCTCATCCTGGAGGGATGGTCGATAAAAATTCCGGTATCATCATCAAAAAGTAATCAAAAAAATTGCAGATACCACAACATATTCCATTTGTAATTATTTGGATTATAATTATAATCAATATAAAGGAATCCCTCAATGAGCAAAACAACATCCAAACAACAAACCAGACCATCTCTATCCGTGGCGGCATTTAAAGGAACAGACCCGGCAAGCCTTGAGGATTCCTTCAGGTATCACCTCGAGTACTCCCTGGGTAAGGACGAGTACAGCGCTACACAACGCGACCTCTTCAAGAGCCTTGCCATGACGGTGCGGGACCTCCTGTTCGAGCGCTGGACCGAAACTCAGCAGACCTACTATCAGAAGGCGGCAAAGAGGGTATACTACCTGTCCCTGGAGTTTTTGATCGGGAGGATGCTCAGCGACGCCCTCATAAACCTGGGGATATACGAAAATATGCGAAAAGCCATGACCGCACTCGGCTGTGATATCGAATCTCTCAAGGAAATCGAGTTTGATGCAGGCCTCGGTAACGGCGGCCTGGGACGCCTTGCCGCCTGTTTCATGGACTCAATGGCCACACTCGGCATACCCGCATACGGGTACGGGATCCGCTACGAGTATGGTATCTTCTTCCAGAGAATAAAAAACGGGTACCAGGTGGAGACGCCCGACAACTGGCTGAGGTACGGAAATCCCTGGGAGATCGAGCGTCCCGAGCACCTCTATCCCGTGAAGTTCTATGGGAGGGTGCACCAGTCCACCGATGACCATGGAAACTTTCACTGTGGCTGGGTGGACACTCAGGATGTCCTGGCCATGGCCTACGATACGCCCGTGCCCGGATACCGGAACAACACGGTGAACAACCTCCGGCTCTGGTCCGCCAAATCAACCCGGGAGTTTAATCTCGACTACTTCAACCACGGAGACTACGAACGGGCTGTCGCCGATAAGGCCCTTTCGGAAACCATCTCCATGGTCCTGTACCCCAACGACAACATGTTCGAGGGGAAGGAGCTCAGGCTGAAGCAGGAGTACTTCTTCGTATCTGCAACCCTGCAGGACATCATGAGGCGTTTCAGGAAGACCAATCCAAAAGGGTTCCAGCGATTTCCCGAAGAGGTCACAATACAGCTCAATGACACGCATCCGGCCATTGCAATACCAGAGCTCATACGTTTGCTTGTTGACGAGGAGCAGGTGGGCTGGGACGAGGCATGGGATATAACAGTCAGGAGCTTTGGGTACACAAATCACACGATTATGGGAGAAGCGCTGGAGAAATGGCCGGTGAGTCTCATTGGGCGCGTTCTTCCCCGGCACCTGCAGATCATCTACGAGATCAATCGGCGTTTTCTCGATCATGTACAATCGTTGCTCATCTCCGACAACGACCTCAAGATTCAAAACCTCTCCCTTATTGAGGAGGGGGCCGAAAAGAGGGTGCGGATGGCCAGCCTGGCGATCGTGGGCAGTCATTCTGTGAACGGTGTGTCGGAGATCCATACCGGGCTGCTTAAAAGTGTGCTATTCAGAGATTTTTATGAGCTCTGGCCTGAACGGTTCAAAAATATAACCAACGGAATCACACAGCGCCGATGGCTGAAGATATGCAACCCTGAGCTTGCGGAATTAATCACCAGCCACATTGGCGAGGGATGGATCACCGATCTGTCCCAGCTGGAAAAGCTGGTTCCCCTCGCCGATGATGATGGATTTCAGAAATCGTGGCTGGAGGTCAAACTGAAAAACAAGAAGAAGCTGGCAGAGTTTATCCCGAACCATGTAACGGTCAATCCATCCGCACTCTTCGACTGCCAGGTGAAGAGATTCCACGAGTACAAGCGTCAGCTTCTCAATGCCCTGCACATCGTGTACCTTTTCAACCGTATAAAGAGGGGCAATAACCCGATGCCCGCGCCCCGGGTGTTTATTTTTGCCGGCAAGGCGGCCCCCGGGTATTGGACGGCAAAGCTCATCATCAAACTTATTAATTCCATTGCCGACAAGGTGAATCATGACAAGGATGTGAATGACAGGATGAAGGTCGTGTTCCTCTCCAATTACGATGTCTCACTGGCAGAGCGGATCATCCCGGCCGCCGATCTATCCGAGCAGATTTCAACGGCAGGAACCGAAGCTTCAGGGACTAGCAATATGAAGTTTGCACTCAATGGAGCCTTGACCATCGGGACCATGGACGGTGCCAACGTCGAGATACTTCAAGAGGTCGGCAAGGAGAACTTTTTCATCTTCGGATTGACCACCGAGAAGATAGGGTCCTTACGAATTTCAGGGTACAATCCCCGGGAGTACTACGAGGGCAATCCGTATTTGAAAGAGGTGATTGATCTCATTTCGAACGGATACTTTTCACCCGACGAACCGTCGCTCTTCAAACCCCTTGTCGATTCACTGTTAAACGGGGGCGACCCATATCTCCTGCTGGCGGATTTCGCCGACTATCTTCGATGCCAGGAAGAAGTGGTAAAAACGTACTTAAATAAAAGTAAATGGACACGGATGTCGATCTTAAACGTAGCTCACATGGGTAAGTTTTCAAGCGACCGTACGATTCAAGAGTACGCGCGGGAAATCTGGGATATCAAACCGGTTCTTGTCGAAGCTCCCCCACCAGAGTCCGTGTGATGATAGAGTTGTTACTTGAGCAACGCGATCATTTTTTTCTGGTCCCGAACATTCTCTACCTTTTTGGCGACCTCCGGGTCAAGGCAGTTCAGAAGCCAGTTGTACACGTCGTTCTTCTCATTGTTTACATAGGTTGCAAACTCTTGTGGTGTGAGCTTTTTAAGCTGTGCTACGAGCTGGGCCTTGTTTTCGACGTAGGTTCCGTTATGAAAGTAGAATGCTTCGCCCGGTTTTACCTTTTTTCTTTTTTCCATGGTGAGAGCTCCCCGTGAGATGGTCCACCTCTGTACCAGTATTGTAAGCATATGATCTGTAAAAAGCAAGAGTTAAACAGGGCAAATTTTGATCTTCATACCGTAAAAAAATGCTTAACATGCAGATTCGGAACTTTCATTTTCCGCCACGGCGAGCACTTCTATCATTTTCAGGGTTTGCGGGAGTTCAAAGAGAAGCTTGATCCTGTCTGGAAATCCAGGTACCTCGTCCTGCCCGGCGGTCTTGCCCTCCCACGGGTTCTCTTCGATGTGGCAACACTTATATTGAAGGGCAGGGGCGTCAATATCGCGGGTCTTGGAAGATGATGTCGTAATCGAGGCTACGGTGTCCCGTCACACTTTGAAAAACGTGCGCACCCTGGCGGCTATCTGACGGTCGGTCATCTTGTCCGCCCTTTGGACACCTTTTACACGGCTGCCAAGCTCCTTCGATCTTTGGATATGCCCCTCCAATTCCTCTTTTGCCTCACCGGGCCCGAAGATACAGTATCTCTAAGACATTTTCCTATAACAGAAGCTCATACTCATCAGAGTGACTTCTCTAGATTGAAGAGGGATGTACGAAAATAGAGGATGGGCTTATTTCTACTCTGGAGCCCCTGGGCTGCGGAGAACTCAATTTTGAAATGGCTTTTTTTCTGCCCGGAGAGTACAAAGGAAAACCCTGCACCAAGGCTTGCGAGATAGCCCAGATCGGACTTCAAACCGATACTTTCCTGATAGAGAAGCGAATCGGTAAACAGTTTCACCCTGAACTGATGAATCCTGAGGTTGTTTTTGAACAGATTGAGCTCTCTATCTCTGAACAACTCATGTTCAGTATCGACTGTGAAAAGGTTGAAGCTGAATGCGTTGATCGATCCATTCTCGTATCCCCGAATAGAGTCGAAGCCGCCGAGCTCGTAATAACCTGCAAGCTTCTTTTCCCAGATTGCGATTGGATAGTCGAGTGTCCCCCTGAGAATGAAAAACCAGCTGCTCCGGATGTTGAAGTGGGATAGAAGCTGGTTCTCGTTACGCATGTCAACCGGTGTATCGAAGCTGTCCCGAAACCGTGCCTTGAAGACCGTACGGTAACTGAGGCCTTTGAAGTAGAGCTTGTTCGCTGGATCGAGCGCCCTCACACCGTCGTATATGAAGCTGAGCTTGGGCACCAGATCGAAACCATCCTCGAGGACCCGTGTTTCGGTCAGGCTCCCCTTGAACACCTCGTCAAGCAGGAATGCAGGCTCCAGGTACAGCTTTGGAGCCAGACGATAGCCGATCCCCCCTTCAAAGCCCCTGTTGCGCTCTATATATTTGTCTGTGGGAACGAGCACGATGTCCGAGCCGCTTATCCCCGGCGCAACCAGATTCTCGAAGTCCGTGCTCTGAAAAAATTTTAGATACGGCCGGAAGCGTTTGATATTATAGGCAAATGTAAGCTCGCTGTTGATATTGCTTGAAATAATGCCGTAGCCCAGATAAAAGATGAGATCCAGTCTATTGATGGGCTGTGTGAATGTGAGCCTCACATTGCCGCTTGGAAGGACAAGATCGAGAGACGGACTCACCTGTGCTTGCACCGTTGAAAATTTCACATTCAACTTCTCAGCCTCTTCAGTCTTCGGTTCATCACTCACTTTATCTTCGGCTGCAACCTTAGTTCCAAAGAAAGAAATCATGAAAAGAAAAGACAATGATACGATGCGTGTTTTCATAAACCAATTCCCATGCTAAACAAAAGGCATTACTGTATAAAACGATCTATCAGTCTTCAACTTAAAATTGCCGCAGGTACTGAATTTCAGTATACATCTGTATCATATATTTGTGCAATGGTTTCGTAACGTACTGAAAAGAGGACTGTATAAAGCTCCTCATTGGCACCATCATCTCAGAATTCCTGAGTTCACTCATGAACTCATGAAAACCGTATAGCCGATAATACAGACGTAAAAGTTCGAGTGCGTTTGAGCCTTCGGAACTATTCATTTCTCTTTTAAGCGTCTTTTCAAAGCTGAAGAGTGGTGTTTTTAAAATAAGAGGGCAAACTTAAAGGAAGGGCGTATGCGCGCGCTCAAACGGGAAACACGGAATCCTGGCATGCAATCATTTCCCGGGCGATCATGTTACTCATCGTGTTTATATTTGGTTTCGTCGTCGGCATAAATTACTATACTTAAACGTATAAACCATGGTAATGAGCATCTTTCTTACAGGTAAACCTAAAAGCAACAGTAAAAGAAATTATTTATTTTTTTCATCGCGTTTTATTCTCGCTTCTGCGGCTTCCAAAAATAATTTTAATATTCACGAAACAAAAACCGGTCTTCTCAATAACATTCTACCCGCAACAGAACAGTTAATCAACAAAGAAGTGATTCGGATCCCCCGCGTCCGAATAATATCACCTGCAGGCGGCAACACGAAGACGCTTTTTTTCCGACTAACTCAACTAATTGTAAACCACTCCTCTTTAAAAAGCAAAATGTCTTGACCGATATGCTTAAAACATGCATATTAATGCATATAATTATGTGTTGTAAAGTTTTCAAGGAGACCATGATGAGAACAACAATAAATATTGATGACACATTGATTGAAAGAGCTTCAAAATTAACAGGGATAAAGGAAAAAACGTCTCTGGTGAAACGTGGTTTGGAATCGTTGATTGCTCTTGAAAGCAGCAAAAAACTTGCACGATTGGGGAGCAGTGAAAAAAAGCTGAATCCTGTGCCCCGAAGAAGAACAGCGAGCGAATGATATGGTTCTGGTTGACACATCTGTCTGGATATCTCACCTGCGCATTGGCGAGCCTGATCTTGAGATTCTCCTCAATAACGGGAATGTCATCTGTCATCCGTTTATCATTGGAGAACTTGCCTGCGGCAACCTTGCAAACCGTGCTGAGATTCTTTCACTTCTCCAGGCACTCCCCCGGGCCGAATGTGCCGGTGATGAAGAAGTATTATACTTTATCGAAAAAAACCATCTTATGGGCAGGGGAATCGGATATATTGATGCTCATCTGCTCGCTTCCGCAGTTTTAACCGACACCCCCATATGGACCTTCGATATACAGTTACAGAAGACAGCGTTTAATTTGGGCTTGAGTGCAGGAACCCATGAATAAAAAAAGCATACCCCCCTACTTTTCCACAGGTGAAAAGGGCTCTTTTGCAGAAAAAACCCTGCAAATGAGAAAACCCTCCATAGTGGACAGGGTCATAAAGGCGAATAGTTTCAATAAAAGCCAGAAAAATGCCCTTCTTGCTCTCAAAGAGGAGATAAAAGCAGGCCAAATCACAAACCCCTTCAACAACCCCGCAGTTCGTATCGATACGATGGAGGAACAATCTCTTTCTCTCTGGAGGCGGGAGGCCTCCCGCTACGAGGGAGGTTCATGGCTTGACATCCCATTCTACTTCGCCGAGGCCTACTTCTACATGAGGATACTCATTGTAATCGGGTACTTCGACAATACGTCGTCCTTTCACCTGAAAGACCCGTACAGTCCCTTTAAAGAACGTGAGCTCTATGCGGAAAACGGTGGGCTCGAGCTGGGGAGAACAATCGTCGGGTTTTTCGAAGAGCATCTTTTTGAAACCGGTCTTCCCATCGAGGAGCAGAAAAAGGAGCTTGAATCCATCCTCTATTACGAGCTCTGGGGGAACCGGGTCGATTTGAGTCTCTTTTCTATCGCAGACGATTCGAGGGAGAAAACCTCGGAGCATGAGTCGCATAACCTGCTCATCGATCATAGTGAGCGGCTCATCGAGCTTTTAATCGATTTAAAAAGAGTAGACATGGTACTTGACAACTCGGGGCAGGAGCTCGTATGCGACCTGCTTCTCACCTGGTATCTTCTTGCGATCTCACCTGAAAAAAAGATCCATCTTCACGCGAAAAAATATCCTTTCTACGTATCCGATGCCATGCTGAAGGATGTCATGGAGACCATCAGTGCGTTTCAAAACGAAAAAAATGGAATACTTGCACGAATCGGCGCCGAGCTTTTCGGGTTTCAGGAGCGGGGGAGGCTTTTTTTACACGATCACTACTTCTGGAACAGCCCCCTCGGTTACGACCAGCTACCCGAAGACATCTCACAGGAGCTTGCCCGTTCTAATATCGTCCTGCTCAAAGGAGATGTAAACTACAGAAGGATGCTTTCGGACAGAAAGTGGGAGACGTCTCGGAACATGGAGGAATTGATCGGATTTTTCCCCGCATCCTTCGCGCTTATCAGGACAATGAAGAGTGAATCCATTGTCGATATCGACGAACGGAGGGCAAATGAGCTTTTCATGGAGGACCCCGACTGGCTTGTTAACGGTATCCGTGGCATTATCAGGGTGGTTGAAAAGGCAAGGGCATAAGGTTTTGTGCAAATGGCTCCGTTTAAACGTCTGCATTTATTGACACACTGTTTTTTCAAAATTATCTTTAAAATAGGGGGATGTTTTTTGAGCCTGTACCGTGTACATTTCAAGTGGAAAGAAAAAGAGATGCAGCTCACCGCAAAGAGCCTCGATCTCACCCATCCTTATTTCGTCTCGATAAAGGACATCGTCTTCCCCGAAGAAAAAAAGCTCATCATAAACCCCTCAGAGGATGACTTTCGAAAGACATTCAGCGAAGCGAATCACCTTATGATCCCCTTTCAATCGGTCATTCTGATCGAGGAGCTTACTGATACAGAAAAACCGAAACTCATGCAGTTCGAAAAGGTTGAAGAGGATAAGAAATCGGACAAATCACAATAAAATACCCCCTCATGCAAGGAGGATACAGCATGGCGCTTCGTGGATACATGAGAAAATTCCCGCCGTTTAAAATTCTGACCGACGAGCAGGTCGAGCAGATTCATGCCGGCACGCTCGACGTGCTTGCCGAATCGGGTGTGAAAATATACCATGACGATGCATTGAAGGTATTCAAGAAAGCAGGCTGCAAAGTCGATTTCGAGAACAACCTGGTCAAGTTTCCGCCTGCGCTTGTTGAGGAGAGCCTTCGCAATTGTCCGAGCAGTTTCCGTGTGAAATCGAGAAATCCCGCATATGATCTTATACTCAGTCAGGACCATGTCGTGTTTTTCAACTTTCCGGGACGAGACATCGTCGACCTGGACACCTGGGAATCACGACCTCCAACACGGCAGGAGCATATAGACCTGGTTCGCGTACTGGACTTTCTGCCGACCGTCCATTTTCTCAACAATTACCCCTATTTCGGGTATCGGGGCATTCCTGAAACCATGAAGGAGATGGAGGGTGCCGCCATCAGGCTTGCTCATTCAACCAAGGTAACCATGGAGATAGCAAACAATGACAATGACCGCTTTACTTTTCAGGCAGCGGAAGCTCTGGGAACCGAGATGTTCGCAAACCCGAACACCTCATCCCCCCTCACCTGCTACACAGACCAGACGAACGCATGCTTTCTCGCTGCTGAGCACGGCTTTCCAAGTATGATATGGGATGGCGCAACAGCCGGAAGCACCGCACCGGCGAGCATTGCAGGCGCTGTAGTCATGAGTAATGCGGAGATAATCCCATATATCGTTCTCCTGCAGCTTTTAAAACCCGGTTCACGCGTTGCCGTTGCCAACCTGGTGCTCCCTCAGAACATGAAAACAGGGGCGCCTGCCTTCGGCGATATCGGCGTGAGCCTTCACATCGCAGCCTACAACCAGGTGTGGCGGCACTACGGGGTGCCAATGGTCGCCTCCTCATCCGGCGTGAGCAACTCGAAGATGATAGGATTTCAGCTCGCATACGAAAAAACGATTCCGAGCCTTATCGGTGCGCTTTCCGGTTCGAGTGCGGTGCAGATCCACAGCAGTGTATACGGCGAGATAACCTCCCATCCCGTCCAGGCTGTTCTCGATGACGACATTGCGGGCATGATCGGCAGATTTATCGAGGGTATTGATGTAAGCGATGATTCACTTGCCGTTGATCTTATTAATAAAGTTGGCCCCATACCGGGTCATTTCCTGGGCAAGGCACATACCAGAAAGTGGTGGGAAAAAGAACAGTACATAACTAAAAGTGCAGACAGGGTTTCCTATCCCGAATGGGTCAACAACGGGAAAAAAACTGCAGTCGATTACGGGAAACAGAGAATGAAAGAGATTCTTGAAGCCCACAAAGTGAACCCTCCCCTGACCGATAAAGAGACGGAAGACGTTGAGCGCATACTCGGAGAGGCGCGTCAGTACTATAAAAAGCATGAGCTCATATCAGATGCTGAATGGGAGGAGTATAAAAAAACTCTGAAAGAAGAGGGGCGTCCGTTTTGATTTGACATAAAATGGTGCGATACATGGGATTTTTTGAAGAAATCACCCGCGCTCGTGAGGTTCTTGGAGTGACCGAGTCTACCACCCTGAAACATATTCAGAAAAATTATAGAGATCTGATCAAGAAATGGCATCCCGATCGATGCCGGGAAAAAACCTCTTTGATTCTGCAGGCGTATAAAACCATAAGAGATTACTGTGAAAATTATCGCTTTACTTTTTCCCGGGAAGAGATAGAAAAGTATATGCCTGATGAAGAAATCTGGATAAAAAAATATGGAAACGACCCCGTCTGGGGGAGCCCCCATCTGGGGAACAGGAGGAAAACATAATGGATGAAGAAACCAAAACAATTCTTGAAAATCTGAGAAAGGCTACTTTTGAGTACAATAACGATCTTGCTGCTAAATCGGCCGCGCAGTCAGTTAAAAAAGGAATCGACCCGCTCAAAGCCCTCGATGTGATGACCACTGCTATCAGAGAAATAGGTGATGCCTTCGGAAGGGGTGAGCTCTGGCTTCCCGATCTCGTTGGAGCATCCGATGCACTGCAGTCGGCAGTGCCAATACTGGAAAAAGAGATTAAAAAGAGAGGCGCACACAGAGAGTCTCTGGGAAGAGTTGTAGCAGGCACGGTATTCGGCGACATTCATAGCATTGGAAAGACCATGGTTGTCACCCTTCTCACGGCCGCGGGGTTTGAAGTGCAGGACCTTGGAGTAAACGTAAATGCAAAAGGCTTTATTGATGCAATTAACAAGTACAATGCCAACTTGCTCGTTATGTCAGCGCTCATGACCACCACATGTGTGGAACAGGAAAAGGTAGTTTCAGAATTAAAGAATGAAGGGTTGAGGGATAAGGTAAAGGTCATGGTGGGAGGAGCTGCCGTCACCGATGAGTTTGCTGAAACGATCGGCGCTGACGGGTATGATCCGACTGCGCCGGGAGCTGTTGAACTTGCAAAAAAACTGCTGAAAAAATAGGTGTGTGGTAGTCTATATGTAAGGAGTTCTGGTTATGGCTGTAAAAGGATATACACGGAATTTTCCCCCTTTAAAAATCCTGAGCGAAGAACAGATAGAGCAAATTCACACCGGCACATTGGAAGTGCTTAAAAAGACAGGTGTGCGGTTTGACAGCGAAAGAGCGTTAAAGCTTTTTGAAAGAAACGGGTGCAGTGTTGACTACAGCAGCAACAGGGTGCGGTTTCCAGAGGCATTGGTGGAGGAATCTTTACGGAGGTGCCCGAGCAGGTTCCATGTACGGGCAAGAAATCATGAAAATGACATGGTCTGGGGTGGGAATACAACATATTTTCAGGCCCTGGCCGGCACAAGGACTGTCGATCTTGATACATGGAACCCTCGGACGCCCACGAGGAAAGAGTACTATAATGGAATTACTGTTCTCGATGCTTTGGAAAATGTGAGTATTATTCCATGGTACACACCGTGGTTCGGCTTCGAGAACATCCCGCCTGTTATGGCCATGCCTGAAGGCCTTGCCGCACGATTGAGGAAATCAAGTAAATTTACATGTGCAGGTTATTCTATGGGATGTGAGGTGTTTAATATACAGATGGCTCAAGCTGTTGGTACAGAACTGAGAACCATGATGGCCGCCTCCCCTCCACTGACTTTTTATGATGAGACGATCGATGCTGCCTACAGGATCATAAAAGCCGGGTTCGTCCTCCTGCCGACTTCCGGATGTGTATACGGCGGCACTGCCCCCGCTACAATTGCAGGCTCATTAATAAGCGGGAATGCTGAAATCATTGCAGGAGTAATATTTGCCCAGCTCGTCAAACCGGGAACGAGAATAATAGTGCAGGATTTTTCCTTTCCGCAGAACATGAGAACGGGCGCTCCTGCGTTCGGGTCAATTGAAATTTCAATGCACCAGGCAGCATTCAACCAGATCTGGCACTGGTATGGACTTCCAACAGACGGGGCGGTATGCTACCCCAATTCAAAAAAGATAGATTATCAATCAGGGTATGAAAAAGCCATTATTTCTTCGATAGGGGCGCTGTCCGGCACAAACACAATTTGGATTCAGGGTGCGATGTACGGAGAACTCGCCTTTCATCCTGTGCAGGCAATAATCGACGATGATATCGCGGGTATGCTCGGAAGGTTCCTGGAGGGTGTTGACGTTAATGACGAGACCATGGCAAAAGACGTCATCGATGAGGTAGGGCCTATCCCGGGGCATTATCTCAATACAAAACATACCAGGAAGTGGTGGAAAAAAGAGCAGTTTATTCCAAAATCAGCCGACAGATTAACACATCCGGAATGGTTAAAAACAGGTAAAAAAGACTGCATTGAGCTCGCCGGGGAAAAATACGAAGAGATATGTGAAACACACAGGGTAAATCCTCTGCTGACTGATCATCAGGAACAGGACGTAGAAAAAATCCTTAAAGAAGCGCGGGAATACTATAGAAAAAAGGGGCTTATTTCGGATGCTGAATGGGAACCCTATCAGAAGGATATTGCATCCACCGGTTATCCGTATGAATAGAACCTCATGTATTTGATACAAACCCTGCCTCATACTTATGCGAAAGGATCATACGGTAGATGGGATTATCAAATGCTATTATCGAACACATGTCTGAAACTGCAAACAACTATAGCCTCAAACGGGTGCAGGCAGGTCTCATATATTCCGCAGTTCAGCTTGATAACAACGCCACCGGTGTGGCATACACCTTCCCGATGAAAGAGCACTGCGGACCCGGGATGCGCCGGGACCGAAAACCCCTGGCAGGAAGAAAGGCCGCCGAGATTATCACCTATCTTGGAGATAAAAACCTGATTATGTCCTCCCTCGCCCTCGCGGCAGTAAACGCCCTGCTCGCATCACGAAAGCTGCCCGAAGATGTGAGTTTCGGGGATGTTCTGGATAACCTCGATATCCGGAATGGGGATCAGGTGTGCATGGTGGGAAGCTTTCTGCCGCTTCTTCCCGCTCTGGAGAAGAGGCAGGTAAAAGTTTTCTCTGTTGATGAAGCGCCCAAGCCTCACACAGGGCCGCCTGAAGATGTTGAACAGCTTCTGTCCGAAAGCCAGGTCGCCATTATTACCGGTACAGCAATTATCAACAACACAATTGACCGCATGCTGGCACTTGCCCGAACCTGCCGTGAAGTTGCCATACTGGGAGCTTCCACCCCATTGCTGAAAGAGGCGTTTGCCGACACTTCGGTAACCTGCCTCTCGGGAATCAGAGTGACGGAGCCTGAAAAAGTGTTTCAGACAATAGGCGAGGGAGCAGGGTTCAGAGAGTTCAGGAAATATGTACGGAAAGTGAATCTGAGGCTCAAATAAAATTACTTTTATACACCAGGCAAAGGGAAAAAGTATATGGATGATACTGAAGAAACCCCGCTAAATAGCGAGAAAATAAAATCCCTGCTGCTGTACCTGCTGAGTCATAATAAAGAGCACCTGAAGGAAAACGAGAAATGGCTGAAGATGATTCAGCAGGCCGGTTTTGAAGAAATTGCCCATGCGATGGAAGAGATCAATGCATTGACAGATGCGGCCAATCGGCACCTCGAACACGCTCTGAAAAAACTCGAGGACAGTAGCGGGAAGGGCCCACCAGCGACCGGGGAAAAGAATAAAATGATGTAATCCTGGAGGCATAGCATACTGAAAAACCTGCTCTTTTTGAAATCAGGCAGATCGGAACCATACATGCTCCCTATACCGATACCCTGCCGTACCAGCCGGTTGAAGAGGACCAGGGAACATTTACTATAGAGCTTTTTCAGCAGTATACAGAAGGCCTGGCTGAGTTAGACCGATTTCATATATCTATGTACTCTATTACATACATCGGATACAGGGCGAAACCTCAATGATTGCATCACCGCCATGTGCTCACGGCAAAAAAATCGGCGTGTTTGCAAGCCGTGCTCCTGTCGCATCGGTAATTGCATTGACAACAGTAGGGGCAACAGCGACAAGCGGGTGTTCCGCTATCGGTTTGGCACTCCAGGGCCCTTCTTCGTTCGGTTTTTCAATGAATTTACGGTAAACTTCCCGGGCATATCCTTGATACGCGGAATGGAATAGGGGCCAAATTGAGAATTTTTAATGGTGCCATCCTTTTTGAATTCGATCTTTTCCATAAGTGTCGCTCCCATTCCCTGAACAACACCCCCGGTCACCTGGCCCCGACACATTTGTGGATTCACCACTTTCCCCGGATCAAAAGCGGAGGCAAAATGGAGCACCTCAACCTTCCCCGAAGCCTTTTCAATTCTTATTTCAGCTGCCTGACAGCCGAATGTCCATGAGCCCGCTGCATTGCCTATCCCTGATTCCGGGTCTGGCTCTGTCACACCCTGCACCCTGTAACTTCCAGTAGTATGAACCGGCACACCAACGGTGAGCCCGTTTTCAAACATATATCCCCGTGCTAGAGCTCCTATGGAGATCTTTTTTGAAGGATCACTTCTCCGATAACATTCTCCATCGTATTCGACTTCCTCCACAGGGCATTTAAAGGCTTCGGCAGAGCATTTGCCTTTAACTGCTCTCTGGCTCTTTCACAGGCCTGTACAATAGCCCTCCCGCCTCTGTAGGTCTGCATCGAGGCCACGGTCTGCCAATCCCGGGGGTTGTACTGGGTATCCACATCCCGATTCACCCTGATATGATGTGAGCGCTCTTTGACTGACCATGCTCAGTGTGTAGACTTTGCAGAGGTGCAGATGCCCGTTAACAAAGGATTCAGTTACCAGCCTGCCTGAGGCATCTATTTTCTTAGCCCCTCAACCACCTAATTATACTTTCACGCTAATCTTCAGGATTCTGGAAGTTCTAGGCAGGTGAATTTTTAAATTGTAATGGAAAAGAAATCGGGCAATATAATCATCACGACATCAATTGAGTCAAATGAAAATATTGAAATTGGCTGCATATACCTCTATATTTCATCATATATGTCAATAATGGGAGTCGGATAAAATGAAAGGCAAAACATCTTTTAAGGGGTACGCCTTTGTATCCTGCGGGACATTGCGTGATGAGGTGGAGCATTTACAAAAAACCGGCTTTCTGGATGCGGACAAGGTATTGTTTACAGCGCCCGGACTGCATGAAAAGCAGAAAGAACTGCAGAAGCAGCTTGTTAGGCAGCTTGAAAACGCAAGAAAATACTCTGAGAAAATAATCGTACTGTACGGGGAGAGATGCTATCTCGATCCGAATGACCCATCCAGAGATATCAACCGGCTCCTCGAAGAAAACGGACCCGGTATTTCACGGGTTCACGCCAAAAACTGCATCGATATGCTTGCGGACGAGGATGAGAGGGAAGAAATTCGAAACGGGAGAAAGATATACTGGCTTACGCCCGGCTGGGTTAAGTACTGGAAGGTGATTTTCAGTACATGGGATGTCGGTATGGCCAATGAAACCTTTCCTGGGAATGACTCGGCAATTGTGCTTGATGCAATCGGCTCATTCAATGAAATTTGCGAAAAGACGCCCGAAAAGATTCTCGAATTCTCAGACTGGATGAAACTCGGCATTGAATCGCAGCAGGTGGCACTCGACCGGTTTAAAGGTCTCCTTTTAGAGCAGATCAACCAATAATCAGAAGAGTTTCCATTCTGCCTTCTCCAAACTCTTGCATTCCCCTTACGTTGAAGATATCTTATAGTAAAGAAGTTTTACCTCTTTACTTTTCAATCTTTACAGGTAATGAATATGAACAGTAAAAAGAAACTCCTGAGCAGGGTATCATCAAAGGGACAAACAACTATTCCTGCTCCTGTAAGAAAGTTGCTTCATATCAATCCGGGATACACCATTAAATTTGAGATTGAAGACGATTCCGTAAGAATTCAAAAGGTTAAAGGTATTGACCTGGAATGGGCACTATCCATGTAAAGCACACTGGATGAATGGAGCAGCGCAAAATACGATTAGGAAATGCTTCTCGTGGGAAAAAAAAGAGTGCTGTTCGTCTGTGTTCATAACTCCGCACGAAGCCAGATGGCGGAAGCCTATCTCACTAGGCACGCCAGTGACAGGTTCGAGGTGGATAGCGCGGGGTTGGAGCCCGGTACCATCAACCCATACGTTGTAGAGGTTATGAAGGAGGAAGGGGTTGACCTCACGGGAAAAAAAACGAACAGCGCATTCGATTTTTTAAAGGAAGGAAGAACATACGATATCGTCGTCACCGTATGCGACGAGACGAGCGGCCAGCATTGCCCAATCTTTCCCGGACAGTCCCGGCGGCTACACTGGGGTTTTGACGATCCCTCTTCATTCACCGGAACTGAGGAAGAAATCAAAACCCGAGTCAGAGAGGTGCGGGATTCGATCAAAGAAAAAATCCTTCAATTTATTCAGACTGCATAAGGTTCTTGCCCATTCTCCAAAATTATGTAAATTTCTAGTTGAGGTGAAAAACAATTATGGGCGATGAGTTTTTTTCTCACAGCATGTTCGGAGACGAGACCCTCGAAGAGGTTGAGGAAGAACTGAAAGAGCCCGACATGTACGGTGTTGTTCTCCACAACGATCACTACACCACTATGGATTTTGTGGTTGAGGTCATCGTGAGGGTGTTCCACAAGCCTGTCGTCGAAGCTGCCAAAATTATGATGGATGTGCACAAGAAGGGAAAAGGAATGGTGGGAGCCTACCCATATGATATTGCCTCAACAAAGTGTACACAGGTTCTTCAGATGGCGCGGGCGCAGGAGTTTCCTCTCAAGTGCACGGTGGAAAAATACTAGGAGTTGGTCTGCTCATATCAAGATGCAGGAAACATGCGATACAATGTAATCCTGAAACTACCCACAGGCGGTTGGATTAATGGAAATCAGCCCTGAAGTTCAGAGCGTGCTCAATGCAGCATACCGGGATGCAAAAGAGCGCAATCACGAGTATCTCACCGCCGAGCATGTTCTCTATGCTTCCCTTTTCTTCGAATCCCCCAGAGAAATCATCGCGGAGTGCGGGGCTGATCCTGATACGATTAAAGAAGATCTCGAGCAATACTTTGCGGAGAATATCCCGGTCGTATCCGGTTCGGAACCTGTTCAATCGTCAGGATTTCAGAACGTAATCGAACACGCCCTCTTCCATACCGAGTCCTCGCAGAAGGGCGAGCTTGATATCGGTGACATTCTCATCTCCTTATACGAGCTCGAACAGTCGCACGGCGCATACTACCTCAAGAAGGCAGGCATTACCAGGCTCGACCTCCTCAACGTCATCTCGCACGGCGGTGTTCTGACCGATCCTCCCGGCTCTCCCGATACGCCGCTCACTGAAAACGAGACAGCGGGGGTGCGTCCGAAAAAAAAAGCACTCGAGCTTTTTACCGTCGAGCTTACCGGGCTCGCGCAGCAGGGCAAACTCGACCCCCTTATAGGCAGGGAGGATATTCTGGAGCGCACAATACAGGTGCTGTGCCGGCGGTTGAAAAACAATCCCGTATTTGTCGGCGAGCCCGGTGTCGGCAAGACGGCAATCGCCGAAGGCCTTTCTCAGCGCATCGTGAGCGAAGAGGTGCCCGGCCTGCTCAAAGGTTTTCGTATTTTTGCCCTTGACATGGGGAGCGTACTCGCGGGCACACGCTACCGGGGAGACTTCGAAGAGCGGATAAAGAAGGTGCTTGCGGCACTGACAAAACTCGAAAAGGCAATCCTGTTTATCGATGAAATACACACCGTTGTGGGCGCAGGAGCCGTATCCGGAGGCTCCATGGACGCCTCAAACCTCCTCAAGCCGGCACTCGCCGCAGGCACGCTCCGCTGTATCGGGTCCACAACCTTTGAAGAGTATAAAAAGTATTTCGAAAAAGACAGGGCCCTGACCAGGCGTTTCCAGAAGATCGATATTCCGGAATCGACGCCCGAAGAGACCCATAAAATTCTCCTCGGATTGCGAAAGCACTACGAGGAGTTTCACAATGTCCGGTACACGGACGATGCACTGAAGAGTGCCGTCGATCTCTCTTCGAAATACATCACCGAACGTTTTCTTCCGGACAAGGCCATCGATGTAATCGACGAGGCGGGCGCATATATGCGCATCATGTCCTACAGGGAAAATGGGGACGATTCTCAGAAAAAAACGGTTACCGGGGATGAAATAGAAAAGGTTGTCGCGAAGATCGCGCGCATTCCGGAGCGGACCGTTTCGAGGTCTGAAGTCGACAAACTGAAGCACCTGGGAGCCGAGTTGAAAAAGGTGATTTTCGGGCAGGACGAAGCGGTCGATACGGTTGTCGAGGCAGTGAAGCGCTCCCGCGCGGGTTTCCGCGAGGAGAACAAGCCGGTAGCATCGTTTCTCTTCGTCGGCCCGACCGGTGTCGGGAAGACGGAGCTCGCCCGCCAGCTTGCCCGTATACTGGGCATCTCCATGCACAGGTACGACATGAGCGAATACCAGGAAAAGCACACGGTCTCCCGTCTCATCGGGTCTCCTCCCGGGTACGTCGGCTATGAGGAGGGTGGACTCTTGACCGATGCCATCCGAAAAACACCACATGCAGTGCTCCTTCTTGATGAAATAGAAAAAGCCCATCAGGATGTGTACAACGTGCTCCTCCAGATGATGGATTATGCCAACCTTACCGACAATGCGGGGAGGAAGGCTGATTTCAGGAACGTGATCATCATCATGACCTCGAACGCCGGAGCGCGCGATATCGGAAAGCCCGTCATCGGATTCGGCGGCGGGGAGATCACCGAGCAGGCCATAACCGACGCGGTAGAGCGGACATTTGCTCCCGAATTTCGAAACAGGCTCGATAAAATCGTTCATTTCAACCGACTCGAGGAGCCTGTCGTGCTGAAGATCGTGGACAAGGAGATCAAGGCGTTCGCCGAGCAGCTTAAGGAAAAGGGTGTACGTCTTACGGTCACGACCAGA
>CAYSRJ010000004.1:0-13916 GCA_964433545.1 uncultured Spirochaetota bacterium
AGGATGTATCCTTGACAGGATGTATCCTTGACAGGATGTATCATTTCGTGACCGATTTTTGGCAGGACTTAGTATTTGTAAGTAACTTCACGAGAAGTTACGTAGAAGAGGGACGGGAGAATGGAAGGTTCATTCAGTATAAACGGAGAAGAGGTGACGGTATCTTTCCGTCCGGACGATACGCTGCTTGCCGTGCTGAGAAAGTACGGATTTACGGAGGTAAAGGAGGGCTGCAGGGAAGGGGAGTGCGGCTCCTGCGTTGTGCTTCTCGACGGTATGCTTGTGAACTCCTGCCAGGTGTTTGCCGCCTCGGTCAGGGACAAAAAAATCACAACGGTAAAAGGCCTGGGTACGATGCATGAACCGCATCCGATACAGACAGCGTTCGTCGAAGTCGGCGCGGTTCAATGCGGGTTCTGCACTCCCGGAATGATCTGTGCGGCATACGCCCTTCTTGAGAAAAACCCCGATCCCGATGAAACTGAAATAAGGCAGGCCCTTGATGGAAACCTCTGCCGGTGCACAGGGTATGTGAAGATTATCGAGGCTGTACGTCTTGCGGCCCGAAGGATGCGTGAAAATGGGTGATGCAGTGAAAAAGGGCTTTATGAACATCGGGAAGTCCGTAACCAAAATCGATTCACTCTCCCTTGCCGCAGGAGATGCGGTATTCACCGATGATGTTCATGTTAAAAATCCGCTGTATGTTGCGATGCTCTACTCACCGCATGCACATGCATTGATAAAAAACATCGATACATCCGCTGCGGAAGAAATGGATGGCGTCGTCGATGTGCTCAGTAATAAAAATGTACCGCGTATCCTGCACACGACTGCAGGGCAGGGGTTTCCTGAGCCGTCGCCTTATGACACGGTGCTTTTCGACAGACGCGTGCGTTTTGTCGGCGACAGAGTAGCTCTTGTTGCAGCAGAGGATGAAAGGATCGCGGTTGCAGCGGTCCAGAAGATAGAGATCGAGTATACTGTGCTGGAACCTCTTTTTGATATAGAGGGGGCTTTCAACAAAGACGCGCCGAAGGTCCACGTTGATGACGAATATGCAAAGATACCCGTTACGTACAAACCGGAGAACAACCTGGCGGCGGAAATAAAGATAGACTTCGGTGATGTGGAGAGAGGATTTCACGAGTCGGATTTTGTCGAGGAGCATACCTATAATACGCACTACGCATCACACTGCGCAATCGAGCCGCACGCAGTTCTTGCGTACTTCGATGAGATGGGAAGGCTCGTGATTGTCTCGACCACTCAGGTTCCCTTTCATGCCCGGAGAATCGTTTCCGCAGTATGCGGAATTCCAGTACGCATGATCAGGGTGATAAAACCGAGAATTGGAGGCGGTTTCGGAGGGAAGCAGGAGGTCATTCTCGAGCCCCTTGCAGCCCTGATTGCATGGCGGAACCGGCGATCCGTTCGTATTGTCCTGTCCCGGCGGGAGGTGTTCGTGTCCGGCAGGACGAGGCATGCCATGCGCATCAGGCTGAAAACCGGGGTAAAAAATGACGGGAGTATTACCACTCTCGATATGGACGGTCTGCTGAATGCAGGCGCATACGGGACCCATGCGCTCACCGTTCTGTCGAACGTCGGGTCGAAAACGCTTCCCATGTTCAACAAGGTACAGAACCTTCGTTTTCACGGGCGGTCGGCATACACAAATCTGCCCATTGGCGGGGCGTACAGGGGATACGGTGCGACCCAGGGATGCTTCGCGTTCAATCAGCAGGTGGATATAATCACGCGGCGAACCGGGCTTGATGTGTTAGAGTATATCAAAAAGTGGCATATCCAATCCGGTGAAACATCAAAGGTTTTCGAGGCGCTCGGCGAGGGGAAGGAAGGCGTCTCTCAGACCATTAAATCGTGCAGGCTCGATGAATGTATCGACAGGGGCGCGGACGAGATCGGTTGGTACAAAAAGCGCGGTAAACGGATTCAAAGCGGTCCGGATCTCGTACGCGGTGTGGGCGTGGCCGTGTGCATGCAGGGGTCCGGCATACCGAGGATCGATATGGGAAGCGCATCTATGAAGATGAACGAGGACGGTTCCTTCAACCTCTTCATTGGGGCGACGGATATAGGAACCGGGTCCGACACCATTCTGGCGCAGATAGCGGCGGAAGTACTCCAGGTGCCGACCCAAAATATAATCGTTCTTTCCTCGGATACGGACCTCACACCCTTCGATACGGGAGCGTACGCATCATCTACTACCTATATTTCAGGAAAGGCGGTTGAGAGCTGCGCACGGGAGATTGCGAGGCAGATCACCGGCCGGGCTGCAATGCTGCTCGAAACCAATGAGGACCGGATTTTCTTCCGTGAGGCTGCAGCGGTTGATGAGAAAACAGGAAAAACGGTGTCCTTTGAAGAGATATGCCTGCACTCGCTGTACCAGGATGAACAGTTTCAGATCCAGGCGCAGGCTTCTGCGGTAGTGGATGAATCCCCCCCGCCGTTCATTGCTCAGTTCGCCGAGGTTGAGGTGGACAATAAAACCGGAAGAATAGGGGTTGTCGAGTTCGTCTCCGCGGTCGACTGCGGACAGCAGATAAATCCTCTGCTCGTCGAGGGACAGGTCGAGGGTGCTGCGGTAAACGGGATGAGCTTTGCGCTCTGCGAGGAATATCTGTTCGATTCGAAGGGACGAATGACGAACCCCCGGTTCTGGGATTACAAGATATACAACGCCGGTGACATCCCGGTTATGAAGACGATTGTGGTGAATTCGTATGAAGAAACAGGCCCATTCGGGGCGAAGTCTGTCGGAGAGATTGCCATCAACGGCCCGGCGCCGGCAATTGCAAATGCGGTCTTCGATGCTCTCGGCGTCCGTATGTTCAATCTGCCGATGACACCCGAACGCGTCTGGATGAGAATGAAGGAGGAAGGCGTTATTTGATTATAAAAAACGGAAAGGCGGCCCTTCCGGGAAATGATAATTTCGTGCGTGCGGACATCCTCATAAAGAATGAAAAGATTGAGGCTGTCGGGCAAGACCTTTTACAGCCGGGGGAACAGGACGAAAACGTCATTGATGCACGCGGGCTATATATACTGCCCGGAGGTATTGATCCGCATGTTCATTTCGATGATCCGGGATATACGGAAAGGGAAGACTTTTTTCACGGAAGCTCGGCTGCTGCATCCGGCGGTATAACGACGATTATCGATATGCCCGATACATCGGTGCCTCCGGTTATCAGCGCCGAAAATTTTGCGCACAAGCTTTCCGTTATCGAAAAAAAATCGGTTGTGGATTTCGGACTGTACGGCGGGGTGTCCGGCCAGGCCTTTGAGCAGGGGTTTTCAGGCTTGATGGAGGAGCTTGCCGATGATGTGCTCGGGTTCAAAACTTATTTTATCTCCGGGATGGAGAGCTTCGCCCGGCTCGATCATTACCGGTTCAGGCTCGTGCTCGAAAAAGCGGCAGAGCTCGGCATTCCGGTACTGCTTCACGCCGAGGATTACGGGTATGTGACCACTGCAACAGAGGCTGCCCGGAAAGAGGGTCATGGCCCCGTTCAATACTACAGATCGCGTCCTGAAACAGCGGAGATTCTTGCCGTGCTGGCTGCTGATGAGCTTGCAGGGGAGGCAGGAGCGCGGGTTCATATCGTACATATCGGCTCAGCCGATGCGGCGGAGGTTCTGAAAAGAGGGAGGCTCAGTGGTGAAACAGGCCCCCACTACCTGCAGTTCGACCTGGATGATTTCAAGAGTATCGGGGCTCCGCTCAAATGCACACCGCCCGTTAAAAGCCCGGGAAACAAAGAACGGCTATGGCGCCTTCTTGCAGAAGGAGTGGTGCGCTTTGTCGCTTCGGATCACGCGCCATGCCCTGTCTGGGAAAAAAATACCGGTTCCATATGGACCGATTATGCAGGTATGCCCGGGGCCGGTACGCTTTTACCCTATATGTTCTCCGAGGGGTATATGAAGGAGAGGATCAGCTTCAGAAGATTGCTTGAAGTAACTTCCGGGAATGCGGCTGAATTCTACGGGATTTCCGACCGCAAGGGTACTATAACACCCGGCAAGGATGCGGATTTGGTGATTATCGACCCTGCAAAGAACTGGCTGGTCAGGGGCGAGAACTTTCTTTCGAAGGGCAGGATCACGCCGTTTGAGGGAATGGAGTTCAGGGGCAGGGTGAAATACACACTGGTGCGGGGCCTGGTGGTGTACTCGGATGGGAAGGGTATCCTGGCTCAGCCCGGGTACGGGAGACATGTTCGGAGGAAAGGCCCCTGATCGATACTGCTATGCCGGGGGGGGCAGAGTTTTGTTCTGCTCAGGAGCAGGGGGTTTTGGTAAACAGAGCAGATACTCCGGAAGGTTATGGTAGTACGGATTTTTAGATGTAGGCCTGAGTTGTTTCAGCACGTACCATGACGAAATATTTGCCACGGATATATGCGCTTTATGTACAATGAATAGCTTATATTGTGAGAGGAGAGAGTTGTTATGCAGAGCTTTATCGGACGGGACATACTATCATTGAAAAATTTTGAACGGGCCGAGTTTTTCCGTATCTTCGACATCTGCGACAGGCTGCGGCCCCACGCCGAAAACAGGCGGAACGCCGACCTGCTTAAAGAGAAGACCCTTCTTACCGCATTCTATCAGCCGAGCACCCGCACCCGTATGGCCACGGAGGCGGCGATGCACCGGCTGGGCGGGCATGTGCTCGGGTTTTCAGATGCAAAGATGACGCGCGCAGGCGATTTCTACCAGGAATCGATAAAAGACACGGTGCATATGCTCGAGTACTACGGCGATGTCATTGCCATGCGGCATTTTCAACAGGGTGCGCCTACAGAGGCAGCCAGATGGGCGAGCGTGCCGGTAATCAACTGCGGGGACGGCTGGGGCGAGCATCCGACGCAGGTGCTGACGGATCTGTACACCGTGCTGAAGGAGAAGGGACGCATAGACGGGCTTCATTTCCTGTGCATCGGAGATATGCGGATGCGCACGATGCACTCCATCGGCTATGCGCTCACCAATTTTGACTGCGAGGCAACACTTATTTCGCCTCCTGAAATGTCTCCGACAGAGGAGTGGAAGGCCGAGCTACGCGAGCAGAATCTCAGGTTCAGGGAGGTGGAACACGTGGAGCAGGCCATAGCGGATGCGGATGTCATCTATATGGAGCCGGTGGTCCAGGCGGATTATACCAAGTCCCGCGATGAGCGTGGAAAAGCGGTCGGCAGTACACCGTTAAACTACAGGGTAACCCGCGAGCTGCTGCGTGATAAAGCAAAGAGCGATGTCATCATTCTGCACTCCCTGCCTCGTATGGACGAGCTGCCGCCCGACGTGGACAGCACGCGCCATGCCCGCTACTGGGAGGAGGCCTTTAACGGCGTGGTGCTGCGTATGGCACTGCTCGCTCTCGTTTTAGGGGCGGTTGAGTAGACTGGTTAGAAATACACATACAGGAGTGTTGCATGATAAATTTGCAGCTGAAAAAAGAGGCACGGTCGAACAATATCATGCGGTGCCGCGAGAAGGGCATTATTCTTCCAACAATCGCGCAGATGAAAAACCCTGAACTGGTCCCCCAAAAAATCACCGAAAAGCTGAAAAAGGTGGGCCTGTGGGATGTTGATCCTCTCAATCTATTTCGAATCACCTGGAAAAACGAGCCGAAAGAACGGGGAGGCGTATTCGACGGCGTCAATTATATGGAGTTTCCCTCCGAGCTTACGGGAGTCGATGCGAGGATCATCGCACTGGTCGGCAAATGGTTTCCGACCGGCTCGCACAAGGTCGGCGCTACATACGGGTGCCTTGCCCCTGCTCTGGTAAGCGGAAATTTCGATTCAGTGCACCAGAAAGCGGTGTGGCCGTCGACGGGCAACTACTGCAGGGGTGGTGCCTACAATTCCGCCCTCCTGGGCTGCGAGAGTATCGCCATTCTGCCCGAGGAGATGAGCCGGGAGCGATTCGAGTGGTTGAGCAAGATAGCAGGAGAGGTAATCGCTACCCCGGGGTGCGAGAGTAACGTCAAGGAGATATACGACAAGTGCCATGAGCTGAAGACCGGGCGGGGTGATTCAATCGTTATTTTTAACCAGTTTGACGAGTTCGGCAACTATCTGTGGCACTTCGAGGTCACCGGCAATGCTATGAAGGAGGTTCTCGATGCCGAGATGGACACTGGAGAGAGTTTCAGGGGTTATGTTTCCGCGACCGGTTCGGGTGGGACGATAGCGGCGGGCGATTTTCTCAAACAGAAGTATCCCGAAGGTAAAATCGCAGCCTCGGAGGCACTGCAGTGTCCGACGCTTTTGAGAAACGGATACGGGGGACACAGGATCGAGGGGATCGGCGACAAGCATGTGCCCTGGATTCATAATATACGGAACACCGATATGGTTATTGCGATAGATGATACGGACTGCATGGATATACTGCGTCTGTTCAACGAAGATGTGGGGAGGGCATACCTCGTTGAACGGGGAGTGCCTGAAAACATGGTAAAAAACCTCGGCCTTTTAGGTATTTCGGGTATTGCTAATCTGCTCGGCGCGGTCAAGTTTGCAAAGTACTACGAGCTGCAGAAAAATGATATTGTTATTACCGTACTGACGGATTCAATGGATCTCTACGGGTCGCGAAAGCGGGAGATGCATGAAGCGTACGGGAAGTTCAGCCGTGAAAACGCAGCCGCGATCTACTACGGGGCGCTGATGCGGCAGAGAATAGACGGCATGATGGAACTGTCCCACTACGACAGGCTGAGGATACACAATTTGAAGTACTTCACCTGGATCGAACAGCAGGGAAGATCGGTTGAGGAACTGAACCGCCAGTGGTATGACCGTGAATACTGGATAAATGTTCGGAGTCTCGCGCCGGAGATTGACAGAGAAATAGAGGAGTTCAACAGAGAAGTGGGCCTCTAGTACTACGGCGATACCTGCGTCTTAAGATTGATGAAGATACATTGACAAGTTGACGAGTGAGCCTAATTTGTCATCAAATAGCTCCTAATAGACAATATTATCAGTTAGTATCGCTGTAGTACTGAGCCCGGGGAGGAAAAGACATGCAGAGTATTTTCAGGGGAAAACATTTCATTACCCTGCAGGAGTGGACCAGGGAGGAGATCGATACACTGCTTGAGGTGTCTGGTAACCTGAAACGTGATTTTGCTATGGGGGTGCAGACCCCCTATCTTCTGTATAAAACGATTTTTCTGATGTTCTTCGAACAATCGACCAGGACCAGAAACTCGATGGAGGCGGGCATCGCCCAGCTTGGAGGCCACGGCACATTTCTTGACACGGGCACCATGCAGATTGCGCACGGAGAGGTTGCCAAGGACACGGCGGTCATACTTTCCCGTTACGGCCATGGTATTGCGTGCAGGAACTGCAGCTGGGGCGTTGGGAATAAATACCTCAGGGACATGGCGAAGTGGTCGAGTACACCGGTTATGAATTTGCAGTGCGACCTCTACCATCCGATGCAGGGGATTGCCGACCTGTTGACGATACGAGAAAAGGTCGGTGATCTGAAGAGGTGCAAGGTATCAGTCATCTGGGCATATGCGAAGAGCCATAAGAAGCCGATATCGGTTCCGCTCACGCAGGTGCTTCTCTTTCCCCGGTACGGCATGGACGTGACATTCGCCTACCCGCCAGGCTACGAGCTGCCGGACTGGGCGGTGAGCCAGGCGAAAGAGAATGCCGATCGGCACGGCGGCAGTATACGTATTACGAACGACATGGAAGAGGCCTACACCGGCGCTCATATAGTGATCCCTAAAAACTGGGGAAGCTGGGCGGGAAAAAGCGATGTCGACTCGATTGAGCTTCTCGAGAGAAACAGGGGGTGGAAGTGCACCGGGAAAATGATGGCTCTGGCGGACAGGAATGTGCTGTACATGCATGCGCTTCCAGCAGACCGCGAAAACGAGGTTGAGAATTCCGTCATCGACGGGCCCAGGTCAATTGTCTACGATGAGGCGGAGAACCGCCTGCATACCGCGAAAGCGGTTATGACCCTGACAATGGGGGGAAGATAGATGGGAGAGCTGGCAATTGTTGCAATTGGCGGCAACTCTTTGATCAAAGATAGGGAACACACATCGGTTGAAGATCAGTACAGGGCGATATGTGAAACTGCGGAGCATATAGTCGACATCATAGAGGAGGGGTACGATGTCGTGCTGACTCACGGCAACGGCCCGCAGGTCGGCTTCATACTCAGGAGGGCGGAGCTGGCCTTTGAAATAAGCGGCATGCATATCGTGCCGCTCGTGAGTTGCGGTGCGGACACACAGGGGGCGATCGGCTATCAGATCCAGCAGGCCCTTGGAAATGAGTTTGAAAAGAGGAAAATCAATCGCGAAGCGGTGACCGTGGTTACGCGCGTCGAGGTGGACAGAAACGACCCCGCTTTCTCCAATCCGAGCAAGCCGATCGGCTCATTCTACTCGGAAGATCAGATCGAAGTGGTGCAGAAAAAACACCCTGCATGGCATATGGTGTTCGATGCAGGCAGGGGGTACCGCCGTGTTGTTCCATCACCGGAGCCGAAAAAAATCATCGAATTGAAGGCGATCGAGTACCTGATCAAGAAGGGCTTTTGCGTTATCGGGGTCGGCGGCGGAGGCATTCCGGTTTTCAGGAATGAACAAGGCGAGTACGAGGGGGTTGATGCGGTTATAGACAAGGACAGCGCTACAAGCCTTCTTGCCGCACAGCTCAATGCGGACCTTTTCATTATTTCGACCTCCGTCGAAAAGGTGAGCATAAATTACGGGAAGCCTGATGAAAAACCCCTTGACAGAATGACCGCAGACGAGGCGAAGAGATATTTGGAGGAGGGTTATTTTGCGCCCGGAAGCATGAAACCGAAGATACAGGCGGTGCTCGATTTTTTCAAGCACGGAGGGAAACGAGCCGTTATAACCAGTCCCGAAAACCTCGCTGCTGCGCTCAGGGGCAGCACGGGCACGCATATCTATTTATAGTAATTTCTTATTCGGATGTTTGTGTCCGGATAATGTTGAAAATGCTGTAAGTACCGAAGGTGCTGATGAGTACCGCTTATCGACGGTATTATACAAACGGGGACCAGCATGGGTGACATCATGAGGCCGATTTCCTTTCCAGGGATGCTGAATTGGATGGCCGGGGAGTATGGAAGCCAGCGGAGTATTTTCGGAATTCCGGAATCCTGTTTTTTTGTGAAAAAAGAGGGCAAAAGCATACGGGTATTCGATGAGACCTGTGAAACCCCGGTTGGTCCTGCAGCAGGGCCGCATACCCAGCTCGCCCAGAACATCGTTTCAGCCTACCTTGCTGGCGGACGTTTTTTCGAGCTGAAAACCGTGCAGAAGCTCGACAGCCTTGAGATCGAAAAGCCCTGTATAGATGCGCATGATGAGGGTTACAATACCGAATGGTCGACGGAGCTCTCTCTCGAGCAGGCTTTTGATGAGTACGTCAAGGCCTGGATGCTTCTCCATTTCCTGGAATCGGCGTTTGGGAATCGTCGTATGGGGGAAAAACGTTCTTTTATCTTCAATATGAGTGTCGGGTATGATCTGGACGGTATCAAAACTGAGAGGATGGATGCGTTTATTACGGAACTATCGAACGCACGGGATCATCCGGTTTTCAAAAAGCATATGGATGAGCTGCACGCATTTATAGAGAACGGCGGATTCAGCCTGTTTTCCAGCCTGAGAAAGGGGAGCGTATCACCCGCTCTTGCCGATATTTCTCCCCGGATTGCCCGATCCGTCACCCTTTCTACCATGCACGGCTGCCCCCCGGCCGAGATCGAAAAAATCGCGATCTACCTGATGGGTGAAAAAAAGCTCGACACATACGTAAAACTGAATCCGACGCTGCACGGGTACGAACAGGTCAGAGAGATGCTCGATTCACTGGGTTTTACCACTATAAAACTGAAAGAGTCGGCATTTACAAAAGACCTCCAGTACGAAGATGCGCTCGCCATGCTCGAGAGGCTTCAAGCCTTTGCGCACGAGCAGGACCGCGGATTCGGCGTTAAGCTCTCCAATACGCTCGGCACGGTCAATACCAGGGGAATTTTGCCCGGCGAAGAGATGTACATGTCAGGCAGGGCCCTGTTCCCGCTTACAGTAAACCTTGCAGCACGTCTTGCTGAGTCGTTTTCGGGTAAACTTCCCATATCATATTCCGGAGGGGCATCCCAGCTCAATATCGGGCGCATTTATGAAACCGGCATCAGACCGATAACCGCTGCGACCGACCTGCTGAAGCCGGGTGGCTATCTCCGTCTTGCGGAAATGGCGCAAAGCCTAGAAACGTGTGCCGTTTATTTGGAGGGAGGGATCGATGTGCCGCAGCTTCAGGGTCTTGCACGGGATGCGCTCGAGGATCCGTATTATAAAAAAAGATGTGACCTGGTTGTGTCTGTGGGACGAAGTCTCCCGCTTTTTGATTGTTATATCGCTCCCTGTGTGACTGCCTGTCCGATTCACCAGGATGTTCCCGGGTACATACAATCTGCTGGAGACGGAAACTTCGACGAGTCGTTAAAGATTATTTACGAAAAAAACCCGCTTCCCCGAATCACCGGGTGCATCTGCGATCATCTGTGTATGGAAAACTGCACCAGGCTCGACTATGAGGGGCCCGTTCTTATACGGGAGATGAAAAGAATCGCTTCGGAGCACGGGAAATACGATTTGGCCGAAAGCGGCTTCATCGGCATGCATTCCGGGGAAGCGGGTTCGACTGTATCGGGCTCTGTATCCAGACGGTCGAAGGTTGCTGTTATTGGCGCCGGGCCCGCAGGGCTTTCCGTGTCCTACTTTCTTTCCAAACTGGGGTTTTCGGTCACCGTATTCGAGAAAAAGGATTCACCGGGCGGTGTTACCGCGCACGTTCTCCCGAATTTCAGGATACCCGCCTGGGCAATCGAGGGAGATATAGCGGCGATACGAGCGCTCGGTGTTAATTTTAAATTCAATGTGAAAGAGACCTTTTCCATCGAACGGTTGAAACACGAAGGATTCGCCTACATATTTATTGGCATCGGTGCGGAAAAAACAAAGAGGTTTCGACTTGACGGGGACAACGAAAATATATACGATGCGCTCGATTTCCTGCGGGCATTCAATCAGGATGCAGGTACACTAAGGCCGGGTATGCATGTTGCGGTTATCGGCGGCGGAAATACTGCAATGGATAGCGCACGGGCGGCGAAAAAGCTTTCGGGTGTTGATGAAGTTCGCATCATCTACCGGCGAACCGAGGCCGAGATGCCTGCGGACAGAGAAGAGTTCGACAATGCTCTGACGGACGGGGTAGAATTTCTGCCCCTGCTTCAGCCGGAATCCTTTTCCCGTGAAGGAATTCTTACCTGCAGGAAGATGGTACTGGGAGAACCCGACCAAAGCGGCCGCAGGAGACCGGTTCCAACAGATGAGGCCGAAGAAATCCCCGCCGATTCTATTATAGGCGCGATCGGGGAATATCCCGATCCCGGGGTACTCGAGACGATCGGGTTGAAGCCGCGGCCTGACGGAAGTCTGCAGGTGAACGGCGAGACCCTGGAAACGGAAGTTCAAAATGTTTTTATCGGGGGGGATGCGTACCGCGGCCCCTCGACAGTTGTCGAATCGATCGCCGACGCAAAACGGGTGGCCCACTCAATTGCACGGCGGGAAATACCCGGATTTAAGGCCGATGATATCCCGGGTACAAATGCAGAAAAACGGGTTTCTGAGATAACGAAGAGAAAGGGGATGCTCCTCTTCCCGAGCGATTCGGATATCGATGCTGAAAAGGCCCGTATAGAGGCTCTGCGCTGCCTGGAATGCAGCCTGGTGTGCAACAAATGCGTTGATGTGTGCCCGAACAGAGCGAATGTTGCAATTGTGGTCGATGCCGGACAGCGATTTAAAGACTCCCGGCAGATACTACATCTTGATGCGCTGTGCAACGAGTGTGGAAACTGCGGCAGTTTCTGCCCTTACGACGGTCTGCCCTACAGAGACAAGCTTACCCTGTTTGCTTCACAGGAGGATTTTGATGCAAGCGCGAACAGCGGGTTTATACTGGCAGAGCAGGATGGACGCAGACTTGCCCATTTGCGGCTGAACGGCAGCACACTGCTGCTCGAGATTGGGGATGACGGTGGGGTTCTCTTTAACTGGAAAAACGGGTTGAATGTCGAAAGGGAAAGCAGAATGAGGATTAATGAGGCTACAGCGCTTATACAGACGGTTTTGAGGGAGTACCGGTACCTGGTTGATGTGTTTTTCTCATAATGGGTTTCATCAGACCATGAGGTTCTTCAGGGCGTATACCGTAGTATACGACAGGATTACACGCCTGTCGGGTTTAATGAACGTAATGACACGGCGATATGCGAGCCTGTACATGAACATTTTTTTAAAGAAAGGCTTCTTTTATACCAGCAGGGAGAAATAATGATGCTACTCAAAAATGCCCTGGCGGTCGATTTTGATCCACCGTCCGTGAAACCGGGGGTCGATATACGTATCGAGGGAGGCCTGATTGCCGAAGTTGGAAAGAATATTTCCGCTAAAAAACACGACACGCAGGTCATCGACCTAGCAGGGAACCTCCTAACCCCCGGCCTCGTGTGCAGCCACAATCATTTCTACTCTGCCCTCGCCAGAGGAATCACGGCAAATATCAAGCCTTCGACCGATTTCGTGTCTGTGCTGCAAAACCTCTGGTGGCGGCTTGACAGGGCAATCGATGAGGATGTACTCCTTTACAGCGGATTGGTTGGTGCCCTGGAGGCACTCATGGCCGGTACGACAGCTGTCATTGATCATCACGCATCACCCTCTTTTATCAAGGGCTCGCTTTCGGTGCTGAAGAAGGCGTTCGAGAAGGCATGCCTCAGGGGAGTACTCTGTTATGAGGTTACAGACAGAAACGGAAGGATCGGTATGCGTGAGGGTGTTGAGGAAAATGTCTCATTTGCGAAGAAAATTTCACGTGAGAAAGAATTCGGCAACAACAGCGTACTGGTCGAATCCGCGATCGGAGCGCATGCCCCGTTTACATTAGGGGAAGAGACGCTGGGCCTCCTTGGCGAAGCAGTTTCTTCAACCGGGCAGGGGCTTCACATCCACACGGCTGAAGACCGGTATGATTCCTCCTATTCCCATCATCTCTTTGGAAAGGACATCACCGAACGGCTCGAGACATTCAACCTTTTAGACAAAAAGACGATTTGCGTTCATGGCGTGCATCTGACGGATGGAGATATAGACCGGCTGAACAGCAACGGCTCTTTTCTGGTGCATAATGCTCGCTCCAATATGAATAATACGGTCGGGTATGCGTCAAAACTTTCGAAAGTCCAAAATGCCGCCTTGGGCACAGACGGTATTGGGAGTGATATGTTTGAAGAGATGAAATTTGCATACTTTAAACACCGGGATTCCGGCGGTGTGTACCGGCCAGCGGACTTTTTACGTCTTCTTCATAACGGCAACACTCTGCTGGAGCGTTATTTTGGCCGTGCATTCGGTCATATCAAAAGAGGCTTCACAGCGGACCTCGTCTTATACGATTACCGCCCTCCCACGCCTCTTGAGGATGAGAATGTCGCCGGGCACATGGTTTTCGGCCTGGGGTCGCGTGATGTGAAAACGGTTATCGTGAATGGGCGTATCGTGTATGAGAACAGGCGGTTTCCCTTTGATGTACGGCCGGTGTACGAGAAGGCACGGGATGCAGCGCGGCGGTTGTGGTGGCGTATGGATGCGATCGAGTAGTGCTACAGTGATTCATGTGGCAAATGTATCTTAATCAACCTTGAGATTAAAAGTATCGCTGTAGTACTGAACCGATAAAAAACGGTATAATACAGAGTGGTACTTTTCCGGAACGGAGCGG
>CAYSRJ010000004.1:14016-34375 GCA_964433545.1 uncultured Spirochaetota bacterium
CTTACCGGAACGGGGTGATGCTTTGAAATTTTTCTATGAGTGTAGTGAGTGCGGACGAACATTCGATATTCGGCCCGAACTGATGGTTTGTCCGGACTGTTCATCAAAACAGCAGCCCGATGAGCCGCTCAGGGGCGTGCTCGAGGTCGGGCTGGAGGGGAATATTGCAGCGGATTTCGATATATTTGACCTTCTGCCCGTTGAAAAGAAATTTTTTCCGCCTATTCCCGTTGGAAATACCCCGCTCTGGACGCCGATCAATCTTCGAAGGCGCACCGGTTTTGAAAACCTTTTTATAAAGGACGACAGCCTCAATCCAACCGGATCTCTGAAAGACAGGGCATCGTACCTTGTTGCGGCATTCGCTGTCAGAGAAGAAATCTCGGACGTGGTCGTAGCTTCCACCGGGAACGCGGCCTCCTCCATGGCTGGAATCGGGGCTGCAGCAGCGCTCAGGATCAAGATCTTCATTCCGGCGTCCGCTCCACAGGCAAAGCGTGTGCAGTCCCTGCAGTACGGCGCCCGGGTTGTGCTCGTGGACGGAAATTACGACATGGCTTACGAGCAATCCATGGCGTACACCCGGGAGCACGGGGGCCTCAGCAGAAATACGGCGTATAATCCGCTTACAATAGAGGGTAAAAAAACGGCTGCCCTGGAAATATACAAACAGCTCGACAGGGCACCGGACTATGTTTTTATTCCAACCGGTGACGGGGTCATTTTAGGCGGTGTGTATAAAGGGTTCAGGGATCTACTGAATGCCGGTTTGATAGGAGAAATGCCGGTACTTATTGCGGTTCAAGCCGCCGGGAGCTGCGCGATACAAACCTCATTCAGGCAAGGCGGGTTCGATCCTGCCTACCGGTCTCAGACGGTTGCGGATTCCATTGCCGTTGATATTCCGAAAAACGGCTACTATGCGCTCAAATACCTGCGTATGTATAAGGGGCAGTGCTCTGTTGTGGAAGACGAAGAGATACTCGGAGCTCAGAAACTGTTAGCTTCGACGACAGGACTTTTTGCGGAACCGGCTGCTTCCGCCGCTCTTGCAGGTTTTATAAAGCTGAAGGACAGTATCCGAAAAGACTCCACCGTGGTTCTGCTGGTAACGGGAAGCGGCCTGAAGGATGTGCAGGCCGCTATGAAGGCGGTTGTGGATGAAGACGGTGAACCAGGATGAGTAAAATCTCATCTGCATTAAAAAATTGTAAATATCGTGACCTGTCACAGATAACCCGTCACATGTAACTCGTTACACGTTACTCGTCACATACAAAGGGACAATCTCATTTAATACTAACGAGTTTCAAATGCACTACGATACGTGAGTGATGTCTTTGTCTTATTGAGAATGTGCCTAAATCGTCTTGACTAAACTGGTGATTGTTTTACAATGAATCTAACTTTATGATGAGGGGGGAGAGAATTATGAAGAGATATTTGGCTGCTTGTATCGTGATTGCCGTTCTACTCGCACCCGGTTTTCTTTTTGCAGGGTCGAAAGAAAAAGCTGTCGAGGAGAAACCTTCGGGCAAGTTCAAGGTTGCGTTCGTATATATCGGCCCGCCCGGAGACCTCGGCTGGACGTATGAGCATGAACGGGGCCGAAAGATGATGCAGGAAAAGCTCGGTGACAGGGTGGAAAGCACTTACATAGAAAATGTTCCGGAAGGCCCTGATGCAGCGCGGGTCATCAGACAGTATGCCCAGCAGGGGTATAACATGATCTTTGCAACTTCATTCGGGTATATGGATGCCATGTTTGAGGTTGCCGGGGAGTTTCCCGATATTTACTTCGAGCACTGCTCGGGGTATAAAACAGCAAAAAACATGTCCACATACTTCGGAAGGATGTATCAACCCCGCTATCTCTCGGGTATTATCGCGGGAAAGATGACAAAGGCCAGTGTAATAGGGTATGTGGCTGCATTCCCGATCCCGGAGGTTATCAGAGGTATCAATGCCTTTACACTCGGGGTGAAGTCCGTAAACCCTGGTGCGGAAGTTCGCGTTGTGTGGACGAATACCTGGTATGACCCGGTAAAGGAGCGTGAGGCTGCCGTGGCACTTCTCGACCAGGGTGCGGATATTATCGCACAGCACCAGGATACGACTGAACCGCAGAAGGCTGCGCAGGAGAGAGGCGATCTCAGTATCGGGTATGACTCGGATATGCGTTCCTTTGTCGGAGACAGTGTTCTGGTAAGTCCGGTATGGAACTGGGGAGCCTACTACATCGATACGGTACAGAATGCATTGAACGGCACCTGGAAGACCCATCAGTACTGGGGGGGGCTGAAGGAGGGCGCTGTTATACTATCCGATTTGAGCCCTAAAGTGCCGAACGATGTGAAAAACCTGGTAAAGAAGGCGGAGAAAAAGATTTCTGACGGAAATTGGGATGTTTTCTGCGGTCCGATTAAAGATCAAAATGGAAAAACCGTGGTTTCGTCAGGCGGGTGTATGAGCGATTCCGATATGCTCAACATGAACTTCTTCGTTGAGGGTGTTGTGGGAACCATACCGGGAAGTTGATAATTACCGGTTTACGGTAACAAAACGACCAAAACAAAAGGCAACTGCAGGAGATCATGCTTTAAGGCTTCATCCGCGGCATGATCTCCTGTGATTTTCTACTGTACTGGCGGACATAATGGATTCAGTATTAGAGATGCGGAGTATTACAAAACACTTTCCCGGAGTTCTCGCAAGCGATCATGTGGATCTGACGCTCCACCCCGGAGAAGTGCTCGCCCTTCTCGGGGAAAACGGCGCCGGAAAGAGCACCCTGATGAATATTCTTGTCGGTCTCTATCGGCAGGATGAGGGCCAGATATTTGTCCGTGGAGAAACCGCTGAGATACACTCTCCCCGTGATGCTGCGGTTCTTGGTATCGGTATGGTTCATCAGAACTTCATGCTTGTTGATACCATGACCGTCGCCGAAAATATTATACTGGGGATGCGGGACGCCTCTTTTATGCTCGATATAGACGGGGTGTCACAACGGGTTGAGGAACTTGCACGCAGGTACGGATTGAAAGTCGACCCCGGCGCGTCGATCTGGCAGCTCTCTGTCGGCGAACAGCAGAGGGTTGAAATCCTCAAGCTTGTCTATCGGGGCGCGGAAATTATTATTCTCGACGAACCAACAGCGGTTTTGACCCCGCAGGAGACAGAAGAGCTGAACGGGGTTATAAAGAGCATGATTGCGGAGGGAAAGTCCGCCATCTTTATCACACATAAAATGGAGGAGGTTATGTCCTTCTCCAACCGGGTGGAGGTCTTGCGAAAGGGGAGGGTCGTGTCCGTCAAGAAAACGTCCGATACAAGCCCGCAGGAACTTGCAAAAATGATGGTGGGCCGTGATGTTCTTTTTAGAATTGAAAGGCATCCCTGTGAAAAGGGTGAGGTCGTACTCAGCGTAGATGCGGTACATGCGGATGACAACAAGGGAAACCCTGCTTTGAGAGGGGTGACATTGAGGATCCACAGTGGTGAAATACTCGGTATAGCGGGTGTGGCGGGAAACGGGCAGCGTGAGCTTGCAGAAACGATAACAGGGCTGCGTCCTGTATCGCAGGGCAGGGTTTCTATAAACGGTGAGGATATGACGAACCGCACTCCCCTCGACATGATCCGGGCGGGAGTGAGCCATGTGCCAGCCGACAGGATTGCAATGGGAGTGGTGGGAACCATGAGTGTCGCAAACAACCTCGCGATGAAGGGATACAGGAACCCGCCGCTTGTAAAACGCGGGATAATCCGGCCGAGGCGCATTATCGAGCATGCCCTGAGGCTCATCGATGCTTTCCGCATCGATACCCCGGGACCACAGACAGAAGTCAAGTATCTCTCCGGCGGCAATATTCAGAAAACAATACTGGCACGCGAGATAGACGCATGCAGGGGGCTTCTCGTCGCCGGCTATCCCTCGCGGGGGCTCGATGTCGGCGCAACCGAAGCGGTTCGTAAAAGACTTCTTGAACAGCGTGATTCCGGTATGGCTGTGCTTCTCATTTCAGAGGACCTTGAAGAGCTCTTGAGTGTCGCCGACAGGATTGCCGTGCTCTTCGAGGGCAGGGTAATGGGAATTCTGGACCGTGACCGGGCTGATATTCAAACGCTCGGTCTTATGATGGCTGGTATGGAGAAGACTGAACAGGAATAATCACTAATACGGGGTTACAGGTATGCGCTTTGTTCTGGAAAAACGGGAACGCACATCCCAAACTGTTGCCGTGCTCGTACCGATCGCATCCTTTCTCTTTTCACTTCTGCTTGCAGCTGTGCTCCTTGTTATTTCCAGGGTAAGCCCGATTGCAACCTATACGGCAATGTTCAAAGGTGCATTCGGCACGTGGCCGAACTTTACCGAAACTCTAGTCAAGGCGATTCCCCTCATGCTCACCGGTCTTGCCGTTTCCATTGCCTTTCGGATGGAATTCTGGAATATCGGCGCGGAGGGTCAGCTCACATTAGGCGGTGTTGCCGCAGCGTGGGTTGCGCTTTTCTGGGGGCTGCCTGTGTGGCTTGTTCTTCCAGCGGCGCTCGTTGTCGGCATGCTGGCAGGGGCCGTGTGGGCCGGTATACCGGCATTTCTCAACGCGCATATGAAGGTAAATGAAACACTCACCACTCTCATGCTCAACTATGTCGCTATACTGCTTTCCCAGCATCTCTACTATGGGCCGTGGCGTGATCCGAAGGGATATGGATTTCCGGGCACTGCGCCGTTTCCGGAGTCGGCATGGCTGCTTCGAATAACAGGGAGAGTTCATCTGGGGCTTGTATTTGCGGTGATTCTTGCGTTTTTTCTCTGGCTTGCCCTGAACAGAACCCGCTGGGGGTTCGAAATCAAAATAATCGGGAAGAATCGGACTGCAGCGCGGTTTCTCGGTATCGATATAGCCAGCATGATAGTTGTCTCGCTTCTGGTTTCAGGGGCGGTCAGCGGGCTTGCAGGCGCATGTGAAGTAACGGGTATTTCCCGGCGGCTTCAGCAGGGCCTTTCAATCGGATACGGGTACACTGCAATAATCGTTGCATGGCTGGCACAGCTCAATCCAATTGCGATTATATTCGTGGCAATACTGATCGCCGGACTTTCGGTGGGCGGTGATCAGGTACAGATGATTATGGGCCTGCCCTCTGCAATGGGACTGGTGCTTCAGGGAATGATTCTGTTTCCAATGCTGGCCGGTGCACTGTTTACCGAACACCGCCTTGTTATAATGCGGGGAGCTTCAAAAGGCAGCGGGGAGGGGGCAGCTCTATGATTGCTCTGATTACCTCCATTTTTACAATCACTCTGCGCGCAGGCACATCACTCATTTACGCAACGGTTGGTGAGATATTCACCGAGCGGTCCGGGATACTCAACCTGGGCCTGGAGGGAATGATGCTCATGGGGGCAGTGAGCGCATTTGCCACCGCATACTACACAGGGAGTCTGCTGGCAGCGGTGGTTGCCGCTATGGCGGTGGGCATTGTTCTTTCGTCCATACATGCATTTCTGTCGATTACCATGCGTGCAAACCAGGTGGTGAGCGGCCTCTGCATAACGATTTTCGGAAGCGGCATGGCAAGCTATCTGGGCCAGCGGCTCGGACCAGCTGATAACAGCTTCTACCTTGTCGGCCTGGTTGGACCGCGTTTTATACCAATTTCGATTTCGGGTTTGGGGTCGATTCCCATACTGGGGGCAGTCTTCAATCAGGATATATTGACCTATATTGTGTACCTTATCGTGCCTCTTTCATGGGTATTCCTCTATAAAACCCGGGATGGACTGAATCTCAGAGCGGTGGGAGAAAATCCCGGAACCGCAGATGCGATGGGTGTAAACGTGTTTCTGGTTCGATACGCGGCGACCATCCTGGGTGGTATGCTCGTCAGCCTGGGAGGTGCGCATCTCTCACTTGCCTATACTCCGGGATGGGCCGAAAATATCACGGGCGGAAGGGGCTGGATAGTCATTGCACTCGTTATATTCGCCATGTGGAACCCCGCGCGTGCTATGCTCGGTGCCGTTCTTTTCGGCGGCATAAACGCTGTTCAGTTCCGTCTCCAGGCCGCGGGGACGACGATCCCGGCAGCGTTTTTAAACATGCTCCCCTATCTTGCCACGATTGTCGTACTCGTTGTGGTGACCTGGTGGGAGAACCTGAGCAAACGAATTGGCGCGCCTGCAGCGCTCTGCAAACCATATATCCGTGAAGAGAAGTAACACCAATCAAAACCTCCGTACCGATGTATCCTCCCGGGATGCAGTGCGTGTTGGGCAGCAGCTTCCATGCCTCGAAGGCTAAGAAACCATAATCAAAACATGCATCCCCCCGGGATACATCCCCCCGGGATACATCCCCCCGGGATACATCCTCCCGGGATACATCCTCCCCTGGCTTGATTCCTTGCTCTTGACGCGGGCTGAAATATGGCATATAGTCAAATAATGTGAAACTGACGGTATTGAACAAGCATCGCAGGAGAAGTCGGATAGAGGTTCTGATAATGAAAAAGATCAGCAGGTCCGCAAGGAGAAACGATGTGTCCCTGAAGACAGGAGGGTATGCCCGGTATATATCCGACCTTCATTTTGAAGGCATGCTTTTTGCTGCCACATACCGTTCATCACGGGCGCGGGCAATAATTAAATCTATTTCCATCCCTCAGTTACCCGAAGGATACTGCATCGTCGACCGGTATGATGTTCCGGGTCTGAACAGGGTCAAGATGCTCGTAAACGACCAGCCGTTTTTTGCAGAGGAGCAGGTCAACTATATCGGAGAACCGATACTCCTGGTCGTCGGGCCTTACAGGGAGGAGATAGAAGAAATTATTTCACAGATAGAGGTGGAGTATGAAGACCTCGAACCGGTGTTCACGATGGAGGAAGCGGAAAAAAGCGGGTTGATTATTTATGGAACGGATAATCGTATCGTTTCGTACGAACTGCTGAAGGGAGACCCTGAAGGGGCATTTCTCTCTGCCGATGAGACATTCGAAGCAGAGTATGAAACGGGCCTGCAGGAGCACGCCTATATCGAGCCGCAGGGATTGGTTGCCGTATTCGAGAATAACCGAATTACCGTGTACGGGTCGATGCAGTGCCCCTACTACGTAAAACGCGCGCTCATGCAGGGGCTCGGATGGGAAGCGGGCCGGGTGCGTGTTGTGCAGACAACCACGGGAGGCGCGTTCGGCGGCAAGGAAGACTATCCGTCGATCATAGCCGGGCATGCGGCATGTGCGGCGATAAAAACGGGAATGCCAGTACAGATCATTTTCGAGCGTGATGAGGATATACGGTATACGACAAAGCGGCACCCTTCAAGAATCCGCATTCGTACGGCCCTTGATTCGAATGGAGGTATTGCCGCAATGGATATAGGTATACGGCTGGACGGCGGAGCGTATGCAGGACTTTCGAGCGTTGTTCTGCAGCGGGCTATGTTTGCCGCTACAGGTGTGTATGATATTCCGAACGTTCGCGTCAGGGGAACCGTATATGCCACCAATACCGTCCCCAACGGCGCATTCAGGGGATTCGGCGGGCCCCAGGCCTTTTTTGCCGCCGAGATGCACATGCAGGAGCTCGCAAATCGGTCAGGTGAGAACCCACTCGATTTCAAGATGAAGCATGCGGTGAAAAAGGGCGGGCATACCGTAACCGGCGGTCTGATGCGGGAGGATGTCAAGCTGCAGCAGATGGTTCAGGAGCTTGACAGGATATCGGGCTACAGTAAAAAATATAAATCATTTCTGAATACCGGAGTGGGAAAATACCGCGGTATCGGGCTTTCACTCTTTTTCCACGGGTGCGCGTTTACAGGAAGCGGGGAGAAGGATCTCATCAAGGCAAAGGTCAGGCTGAAAAAGCATGCAGACGGAAGGGTGGAGATACTTGTCTCGAATGTCGAAATGGGCCAGGGTCCGCAGACAACCCTGCGAAAGATAGTTGCCGAAGTCCTGGAAATCCCTCTTGACAAGGTGCTGTACGATAATCCTGACACAGACCGGGTACCGGATTCCGGCCCCACCGTTGCATCCAGGACGGTGGTGATCGTCGGTTTTCTTTTACAGGAAGCGGCGAAAAAGCTCAAGAAGCAGTATAACAGCGTAGTAGAACTGGAAGTGGAAAGAAAGTATGAACAGCCGGCCTACGTGCAGTGGGACCAGGACAACTTCAGAGGCGATGCGTATCCGGTCTATTCATGGGGAGTAAATGCCGTTGAGGTCGAGGTCGATCCCGTAACCCTTGTTGCCACGGTAAAGGGTGTGTGGGGTGTGTATGACGTGGGCACTCCTATCGATGAGAAAATCATTCGCGGGCAGATAGAGGGAGGTATGGTGCAGGGTCTCGGGTATGCCTCAATGGAGGTGATGGAGGGTGCGAACGGAAAGATGCGTCAGGGTACACTGACTGATTACATAATTCCAACCCCGGTCGATTTTCCGGGTATGAAAATAAAACTCATCGATAATTCATACGAGTTCGGCCCCTTTGGTGCGAAATGTGCGGGGGAGCTTCCCTTTGTCGGTGCTGCTCCTGCATTCGCTTCTGCAGTGCAGCATGCATTGGGCGTGCCGGTGTGGAAAATTCCGGTGACGCCGGAGTATTTGATGGAGGTTGTGGACGGTGAAGATACGAATTGTTCTCAATGGTAAACCTGCTGTCATCGATACGGACCCGACCAGGCGGCTTCTCGATATTCTCCGCAATGATTATAATTTGACCGGCGTAAAGGAGGGTTGCGGAGAGGGGGAATGCGGGGCCTGTTCCGTTCTCATAGACGGAAGAATTGCAAACTCGTGTATCGTACCTGCAGGAGCGGTCGAAGGCTCTGAAATCATCACAATAGAGGGCTACAGGGAAACTGCCCGGTACAGGGCGCTTCGGGATGCATTCGAAGAGGCGGGGGCTGTGCAGTGCGGTTTCTGCACACCGGGGTTCATCATGGCTGCGGAAGCACTCCTCAGGGAGAACGCAAACCCCGGTGAGGATGATATCAGAAGAGCATTATCAGGAAATCTCTGCAGGTGCACCGGTTATTCCATGATAATAGATGCAGTAAAGATAGCTTCGGCAGGGGGAAAGGAATTATGGTAACAGCGTATCGTCCTGACTGCCTGCATGAAGCGCTCAGGATACGGGAAGAAACAGGGGCAATACCTCTTGCAGGCGGCACCGACCTCATGGTAGCAAAAAAGAGACGGGCGGGGATTTCGACCGGTTTCAACGAACCTGTCGTTTTCATCGGCGGCCTTACGGAGCTCAGGGCCGTCAGCATGGATGGTATGCTTCGAATAGGTTCAGCGGTAACGTTTGCCGACCTGCTAGCAGACTCTGTCATTCCCGACATTTTCAAAAACGTTTTTTTAGAGATTGCCTCCCCTGCGGTGAGGAACAGGGCCACCATAGGAGGTAATGTATGCAATGCCTCACCGGCAGGTGATACACTGCCATTACTCTACGCCCTGGATGCCTCCGTTGTTCTGGAGAGAGTGGACGGGAAGAGGATTCTCCCGATTGATGAATTCATTACAGGGCCGGGTGAGACCCGGCTGCAGAAAAAAGAGATTCTCATAGAAATAAGGCTGCCGCCCGCTGACCTCAATACCTTTTTTTACCGGAAGATCGGAACAAGGCGCGGATACTCGTGCTCGAAGGCGAGTTTTTTCGGCAGTGCGCGGCTGATGGAGGGAAGGCTCGAGGAAGTGAGGATGGCCCTTGGTTCGGTGGCGCCGACTGTTGTGCGGACAAAAGAGGCTGAGAAACGGTTGATGGGTAAAAAGGATCGGGACCTTGAAATCCTTGTTCCCGAAGTTGTCGCAATATATGAAAAAATTATCACACCGATAGATGATCAGCGCAGCACCGCCTGCTACAGGAAGAATGTTTCTTTGCGGCTGATCCGACATTTTTTAAACGAGCATGTTTTACCGGAAATGAGAAGACAGACGAAGCAATGATACCGATTCGAAACTCTCAAGATGTACTGGAGGAAGGTTGCAGTGTCGGATATCTATGAACGAATACTTTCTCTGAAAAGAAGCGGCAAGGCCGGAGTTCTTGTTACTGTTGTTGAGAGGAGCGGTTCGGTGCCTGCGGATCCCGGGTCAAAGATGCTCGTAACAGTCCGGGGAGAGGCATTCGGCACGGTTGGCGGCGGGTCTCTTGAAAACCATGCAATAGATAGGGCAAAGGAGATACTGGCCACCCGGAAAAGCCTGCTCCAGAGGTACTCTTTAGACAGCGGAAAAACTACGGATGATACCATTTGCCTTCCTATGGTCTGCGGCGGTAACGCAACCCTTTTTTATGAATTTATCGCTGCAACACTTTCAGTATTCATTTTCGGTGCCGGGCATGTGGGAAGCGCGCTGATCAGGCACCTTTCGGGCCTTGGATACGAGCCGACGGTCATCGATTCCCGAGAAGATATTCTCGATACTGTGGAGAGCGCACACAAAGTGCCGGTCGATTCGTATACCGCGGTCACTGAAAAAATATCGGTTCCGGAGGGGAGTTTCATCGTTGTTGCAACCCATACTCATGAGCACGACTACCAGGTGCTGAAATGTGTATACTCAGCCGGCTGGGAACCGGCGTATACAGGGGTGGTTGCGTCCAAAAAGAAGGCGAAGGAAATCATGGATAGGCTGTACGGAGAGCTGGGAAAGGTAATAGAAACACGCAATCTCTTCATGCCTGTCGGCCTTGACATCGGCGGAAGAAGTGTTGATGAAATCGCCGTATCGATTGTTTCGGAGATGCAGGCTGTTCGCTACGGTAAACAGGTTCCACATTTGCGGATTACCTGAGGAGATGCAGTAGATGATACTGTTGAAAAACTGTTTTTATATCTGCACACCGGATGTACTGGCAGCAGATGTTTCGACATCGGATGAAGCTCCAAAAAAAAATTTTAAAGGCTTTAATATACTTATTTCCGGCAACAGGATCGACAGGATTGCAAAGGATATATCTCTCGATTCAGCTTCTGAAAAGGAATGCGAAACCATCGACTGTTCGAATCTGGTCGTTGTTCCCGGGTTTGTCAATACCCATCACCATTTCTATCAGACCCTGACAAGAAACCTGCCTGCAGTGCAGAACGCAAAGCTGTTTGACTGGCTTTTATACCTCTACGATGTGTGGAAAAATATCGATGAGGAAGCGGTTTTCTACTCATCGATGGTTGCAATAGGAGAGCTTTTAAAAACCGGCTGCACCTGCACAACCGACCATCACTACCTGTACCCGCGCGGGTTCGGTGGGGATATTATGGGTATTCAGTTCGAAGCTGCCGGGGCACTCGGCATACGCTTTTCCCCGTGCAGGGGATCGATGTCCCTGGGTAGAAAAGACGGCGGACTGCCCCCAGACAGCGTGGTGCAGACTCCCGCCGAGATACTACAGGACAGCAGGCGGGTGATCGAAAAATACCATGATGTATCGGAGTTATCGATGCGCAGGGTAATCCTTGCGCCGTGCAGCCCCTTTTCGATTACAGAAGAGCTCATGAGCGAATCGGTGAGGCTGGCGAGAAGCTTCAAAGTACGGCTGCATACCCACCTTGCGGAAACCGCGGATGAAGACTCCTACTGTCTGAAACATTACGGGCGCAGGCCGCTCCAATTGATGATCGATAACGATTTTATAGGCGGAGATGTTTCATTCGCGCACGGTATATTCTTCACCGATGAGGAGCTTGAGATTCTCCGTGAGACGGGAACCTCCATAGCGCACTGCCCGTCATCGAACATGCGGCTTGGATCGGGGATTGCGCGGGTGAGAGAGATGCGTGAAATGGGTATCAATGTCGCACTCGGTGTTGACGGCTCCGCTTCAAACGACACATCCGATTTTCTCGGTGAGATGAGAAACGCTCTCCTGCTTCAGAGGGTAAAGTACGGTGCCGATGCCTCGACTACACGGCAGGTATACGAAATGGCAACGGAAAACGGCGCCAGGCTCCTTGGATTTAAACGCATTGGGAGGATAGAGGAGGGGTGGGCTGCCGACCTCGCGCTTTTCAATGTTAATACACTTTCCTATGCCGGATCCTTATGCGACCCGTGTGCCGCGCTTCTCTTCAGTGGAAGCAGCCATCAATCCGAGTATACGATCGTGAATGGAAGAGTGGTGGTGAGGGAGGGAAGTCTGACGGGATATGATGAGGCGGTGATCGTGGAAAATGCGAACAGGATAGCATCGAGACTTGTAAACCGATAAGCCGGTGGGTTGCATCAACAACCTCTCATGGTCGATTCTTACATATAACCCGGCTGTATTTTTCGGATGCTCTTTCTCCGGTAAATGCATGCTGATTTCTATGCAGTGTAGTTGCAACAACACATAAATCCTCCGCCGGGATCTCCGACTGGCGTGTTTGGACCAAAAATGTATGAGAAATGCATTATTCTCACCGGCGAGCACGGGATCGGCAAATCAACAATATGTCTGAAGGTATCCGAGCTGCTTGGTGAGGCAAAATATCCACATGCCGGTATTGTAAGTGCAGCGGAATTTGATCGTGGCGGACATAAGACTGGATTCGCAGCACAGGACCTGGCCACCGGTGAACAGTGGCCGCTCGGCAGGAAGAGAGATGTGAGCCCACCGGCCGGTTTGCCGGAAGGTGATTTTGATGAGGATTCAGATGCACCCATATACGGGCCATACGTATTCTCCAACCGGGGGTTTGAAAAAGCGGCAGAGCATATACTCAAGTCACTGGAAAAAAACTGCAGGCTTATCATACTCGACGAGATCGGGCCACTCGAACTTGAAATGCACAGAGGTTTCTGGCTGGCGTACAAAAGACTTGTATTTTCCAAAAAAAAACACCTGCTCCTCGTTGTACGGCCGGCATTAATCAATTCGGTTCGTTCGTTTCTCGGTACCCGTATAGTATTGGAATATACAGCCGATTACAGGACCAGGGATTTACTGCCTTCAGGGATAACACGTGTCATCCTCTCCGGAGAAAAGCTCTGAGCTATTCTGATGGCTGGGGTTTTCACTGCCCGGGGGAAACCGAGCTTTCAGCAAAAAATCATGCAGGTCGTGCACCATTTTACCTGCCGCATTCAGTCGGCCGGGGATCAGCTGATATCGGTATCGAAGCCGCGCACTATTGCCGCATGCACAATGTCGTCGGCATGGCGTATGCTGCTGCTGATTACAGCGACCACGAACAGGGAAAATGATTTAATCGGTCTCTTTCTGAAGCCACCGCGAAGCCTGAGTGTGTGATAAACCGAGCTGCTGTTCTGCGCAATTGTGGCAAGGGTGTTGCTTGCTACTCCGAGGGCAAGTCCCATACCTTTCAACCCGTATCTTTCAAAAAACCCGATTATTTTTCCAGTCGTTATTTTCGATAAGACGATGCTGAAAGAGAAGAGAAGGCACAGAGCACGGCCGGACATTTGAATACCCTCAAATATCCCTTCCGAAGAAACCCGAACGGCTGCGATGTGCAGGTTTCTCTCACCTATGAAGAAGACGCCGGTCAGAACCGGCAGAAGGATGAAAACCCAGAATCGAATTCGAAAAAACATACGAAGCTCGGGCCGCCTGAAAAGAAGCATGACGGCAAACAGCACAATCGAAAGGACGAACAGATACCGACCTTTGAGAATAACAGAAAGTACGATAAGTACTGTGCCGGCAACAATTGCAGTCCGGACGGGGTTAATTTTTAATTGCATAATGAAATACGGACCTTCTTCGTATTGTTCGCGCCAATTTCCACGCCGCATACCCGGAAAGGGCACCTGCAGCTATGCGTATGATTAAAAGCACGACGATAACTGCAAACACCGCGTCTGTGCGTAGGCCCAAAAGCCTGCTTCCATCCTTTGCCATCTTCAAAGCAACATCGATAAAACTTTTACCGAAGAGAATGCGAAGCATGATGAACCGGTGCGGGAGGTTCCATGCCAGACAGAGTATCCCTGCCAGTACATATGAAATAGGCCGTTTTCGTTGTATTCGCGTGCCCGGGGAGGTCCTCTCCAACAATGAGTCTCCCTTCAATTGGCGGCCTGCCTCCATCAGGAAGTCTCCCTCCAATAACAGACCTGCCTCCATCAATAGGCTTTCAGCCAGAATTGCGACAACAGGGCCAATCTTAATTCCGCCGGGGCTGATCAGTTTCAGTATTGCCGTGATACAGCCGATGAGCAGCACGGTGCCCCTGCCGGGAACAAAACTATACCCGGTCAGGGCAATTATGCACCCGATACTCCCCAGTATAAGGCCGGTGAAATAGGTCCCGGCAAGGGGCGGGAAGAGCATATGAAGCAGAGAGCCGAGGCTGAGCTCTACCCCTCCCCATAGAGCGCCGAAAAGGCCGATATACACCCAGTCCCGGACACTGCGTCTGCCCATTACTGCCTCCTGTCAAGTCAAAACTTTATCGAGTTCGGCGTGTTCTGTTTTCTGTGTTGTTCCCTGTTACAGGTTTTGTATTTCAGTACCGGGAAAGCGTGCCTCTTCCACCGATGATCTTTGCTTCCCAATATTCGTACCATGTACATCCGAATAAAATCTGTTACACCGCTTCCTCCAGCGTCCGGGCACTCCATCTTCCGCGCGGGGGCATGCCGTCAGCCGCGATATGTCCGCCTTCGATGTACACCACTCTCTTCGCGAACCGGCATACGAGCTTGTCGTCATGGGTAATGACTAAAACCGCCCTGCCGCTTTGACTCAAACGCTGGAGAAAAATCATGAAAGAGCTCAGATGCGCCCAGTCCTGGCCGATTGTCGGCTCGTCTAATATTATAAGCGCCGGATCGGCCGTAAGTGATGCACCTAGCACTGTCCGCTGTATTTCTCCAAGGCTTAAAGTAACCGGCAGCCTGTGACGAAGCCCTGCAAGGTCGAGTGCCTGCAGTATTGTCTGTATCCGCGCGGGCGCATTCATACCGAAATTCTCAGGGGCGAATGTCAGTTCTTCTTCCACCGTATCGAGAAGAAGCTGCGCTGACGGATTTTGAAAAATCAAGCCGACCCTCCGTCCTGCAGGAAGTCTCTTCAATGATTTCTTCCAGGTTATCCTGCCGTGCCACTGTCTGTGAAGCCCGGCGATAACCCGTGCGAGTGTGCTCTTGCCGGTTCCATTTTTACCGACCAGGGCTATAAACTCGCCCGGGTGAATTGAAAGATTGATGTCCTCGATAACAGCGGTGTGCCGGTAGGCGGCTGTCACGTTTGTCAATGTAACGAGCGGCTCAACACCTAAGACAGGCGGTTCTATCCCTTCGGGTATATACCGTTCGAGGCCGCGCTGAACATGGTGCCACGGAAAACGCAGGCCGAGTTGCGCAAAACGCTTCTTTTCTGCTGTTATATTCTGATCGTGTACATCAGCGGTGATGTGACCCTCCTTCATGACGAGCATCCTGGTTGCAAGTCCGAAAACTGCACTCAGCCGGTGTTCTACAATAATGACGGTAATCTTCAATTCTCTGTTCAAGCACTTGAGGGTTTGCATTACCTCTTCCACACCGAGCCAGTCGAGGTTGGCAGTGGGCTCGTCGAGCACCAGGATCTTCGGCCGCATACTCAAAACCGACGCAATCGCAACCCGCTGTTTTTCACCGCTCGACAGGGTACGCAAAAGCCGGTTTCTAAGGTGCAGTATTCCCGTACCTGCAAGTGCAGCAGAGGTTCTTTCGAAAACCTCATTTGCATCAAGGCCCAGATTATGCGGTGCGAATGAGACCTCTTCTTCGACTCGTGTCTGAAAGAGCTGGGTTTCGGGGTTTTGAAATACGATACCGATACGGCCGGACAGCTGAAGAATGGGAGCCGTTTTCGTATCGAGTCCCTCGATCGAAACGGATCCATTCATGTCAACACTTCGTGCCTGCGGTATAAGACCGGTTAGTGAGAGGGCGAGTGTCGTTTTTCCGCATCCGGAAGGGCCGCACAGGAGGATGAATTCACCGTCCTCTACGTCAAAAGAAATATTTTCGAGGGCTGCTTTCACAGTTTCTCCGGCCTTGTATGAAACCGTGAGATTCTTTACATGGAGCATGACGTATTTTCCGTTCGGTATTTATGCATTGAGTGCCGGTGTATAGAACCTTCTCCTGCGGGCTGTATCGTTTGCAGTGCACCCGCCAGCAAAACCATGTTCCCTCTATCGATTACCGCCTGCAAGGTGTTCGTAATCCTCTGCACTGTCTATATCCTTGAGAATACGGGCGGTCTGCACCGGGACGGCAAGTGTTGGAAACAGTGCCAGTACGTCACGCAATGTTTTCGTTTCAGGGGTTTTCATAATACTTTCAGCAACCTCCCGTGATAGAAGAACCGGGTGCCCTTTTTTACCCTGATACTTGGGTATGATAACAGGAGCACAGGTATATCCCAGCATAATTCTGTATACTGCCGCATCCACGAGCGGCATGTCCCCGAGCGCAATATAAAAGCGGTCGCCTGTAACCTGCGTCGTACCGAGCTTAATGGAGCTGAACATACCCTTTTCAAATTGCGTATTTTCAACGATTTCAACGCTCTTTTTAAGAGAGAAGTTTTTTTTAAGTTCTGCTGACCTATACCCGGTAACGAGAATCACACGGCTTGAAACCTTGAGTGCGTTTTCCACGCTCTTTTCTATAATTGTTGAGCCCATAAATGGGAGCATCATCTTCCAGTCCTTCATCCTGGAAGATTCTCCCGCTGCGAGCATGACGCATTCTGTCCGTGTTTCAGCCATCCCGCCTTCCAATTCAGTACAGCTCGATACTAAAAATCAATATTGTACATTTTCCCGTTGTTAAAACATGAAAAAATTCGTAATATGATGGGGATCTCATATTATACATTCAGCCGCCGCCGACCGGAAGAAGCAGAAACAGAGTATCGTTGTCGTTCAGAGTATACGAGAGGCTCTTCTTCTCGCCGTTTACCGCTGCAGTGATGAATTTCTTGTGGTCGTCCCGGACCCTGTATGAGGATAGAAGGTCGGATACTGTGGTGCCGGACGTGATATCGACAGCGGCCCCGTTGTCAAGCCCATTGATATTCAGGTGTGCGGAATATTTTACTCTAACCTTCATTTGCGTATGTTTTCGCGCCCTTCATTTGGATGTAAAAAACCGGCTATTCCGTAAGATACCCCTTTGCAACCGAGTCAGCAATGAGATTTTTTACATACTCCCATAATACGGAAGATGCTTCTCCTATATGTCTGTTTCGTTCAAGCACCTGCGAGCTTTTTATCCCATGTTCCTTCCATGAAGAGCCCTTCGTGTTGTAGTTGTACAGAAGAGGTTCTAGCCTGTCCATGCCGGCTGCAAACTTCGCCTCCCTGCTTTCCCTTTTTTCGAACTCTTCCCACAGAGAGCGGAACTCGCGACCCTGGTCTGGAGGCAGGATACTGAATATTCTTTGTGCAGCCGCATTTTCCCGGGTGCTCTTATCCCTGTTTTTTTCTTCATCGTAGACAAATGTATCACCGGCATCTATCTCTACCAGATCATGAATGAGCAGCATTAGGGCGACACGAAGCAGGTTTACGTCCTCCGCATCCGCGTATTCTGACAGCAGCAGGGCCATAAGTGCGACATGCCACGAGTGTTCGGCGTCGTTTTCGTATCTGCTGTCGTTTATGAGTGGTGTTTGTCTGAAGATATGCTTCAGTTTATCGAGCTCGACGATAAAGTCGATCTGACTTTGCAGTCTTTTTTCGTTCATTTCGGTATCGTCCTCGTATCATTTTAAATGTAAACACTGTATACTTTTCTTTTTGTTGCTGGAAGAAGCTCCATTATATACCTTCTAAGTAACTTCGAGCAAGTTACGTTTTGATACTCGGCCGCGAAGTGGCATACGCCACTTTTACGGTACAATTTCCACGGCTGATGTACGGGGAGAACGATAAAATCGGGAGGAAATATGGAATCTCGTGACGGTACGCATGATACTGTGGAGCACGTTTTATTGAAAGATGATGGCCGATTTCCAAACAATGAGCGTCTTCCGCTTCTCATTTATCGAAATGCGATTGTTTCAAGCGGGAGGGATACAGCTTCTGTTATTGAAAAGACTTTTCTACAAAACGGGTGGGGCGGGTCATGGCGAAACGGGATATACACGAAGCATCACTATCACAGCACCGCGCATGAGGCGCTTGGTGTGTACCGCGGGTCGGCAACGGTACAGCTGGGAGGAGACGGTGGAATAAAGAGCAGGATATATGCCGGGGATGTGGTCGTCATACCGGCCGGGGTTGCGCACAAGAGGCTCGATTCGACCAGTGATTTCATGGTAGTCGGCGTATACCCGGCAGGCCAGATGTGGGATATGAATTATGGGAAGGCAGGCGAGAGGCCACGTACGGATGATACTATAGCCGGTGTACCGATACCTGAGAGCGATCCTGTATATGGGGTCCGTGGTCCGCTCAAGACGCTCTGGGTGTAAAGTGGCGGGGTGGCAGTACACCGCACCAATATGAGGAGAGTGTGATGAAGAAGATAGTTGCTGCGGGAGACAGGGTGTACCTCAAATTTTTCGACCTCCAGTTTTTTCACGAAAAAGCGCGTGAGGCGAACGCTGAGTTTGTGCCATTTCGAGAATTCGATGAGCAGAAATTCAAAAAAGCGATAACAGATGCGGATGCGCTCGTTCTCATCGACAGGCCACTGACTGCCGGACATATCCAGGTGATGAGTAAGTGCAGGATCGTTCTGGCCCTCGAGGTGGGGTATGATTTCATCGATGTCGGGTCTGCAACCAGTCGGGGTATCGTCGTCTCCAATGTCCCTGCCTACTGCAGGAATCAGGTGGCTGTTCACGCATTTACACTGATGCTCGCAGTATGCAGGAAACTGAAGATCATGATCGGAGAGACTGCGAAAGGTGGCTGGAACTACAGGGTTGGGGAGCCGCTTTTCGAAATGGAGGGGAAAACTCTCGGTATTGTCGGACTTGGCCGTATCGGCCGTTCGCTGGTACCCAAGGCGAGGGGTTTCGATCTCGAGGTTAGCGCATACGATCCCTACCTGGATGACGATGTATTCGACCTCCTCGGCGTGAAACGCCGCTACGAGCTGGAGGACCTTCTACGGGAGGCTGACATCGTGTCCCTCCATGTTCCCCTGACAGGCGAGACCTTTCACATGATCGGTGAACAAGAGCTGTCAATGATGAAACCCGATGCGGTCCTCGTCAATACCTGCAGGGGGAAGGTTGTTGATGAAAAAGCGCTGTATACCGCATTGACAGAGAAAAAGATAGCCGGCTGTGGCCTGGATGTTCTGGAAAAGGAGCCGCCTGCACCGGACAATCCGCTGTGGGGGCTGGACAATGCAATCATTACCCCCCATACAGCCTGGTACTCGGAAACGTCAGTCCGGCGGCTCAAGGAACAGGGCATGGATGAGGTTGTAAGGGTTCTGAACGGCAAGAGGCCGCGCTATGCAGTAAATCCCGAGATTCTCGCGCAGGGCGGAGGCTGAAAATGCTGGTTTACAGTTCAGCCGACCTAGAACTGACTGAAAAAATCCAGTTGAGCGGTTGATTCCCGGTCAAAAGGGGTAAATTCAGGATGTTCAACCCCTTTTACAGCTCGATATGCTACATATACTTCCAACGTTATTCTGAGGAAATGCCTGTACTTCAATCATCAGCACGGAAATATCTCTACCGTACGCTCAAGAGAATCTATCGAGCAATTGAATCCCGGCCGAAAGCAAAAGCTGATGAGACGCCTTCGTTAATGTCCTTGACAAGCACTGTCCCTGCTTCTGTTCCATCTGATCTCCACAGCTCAAACCCGTGAACCCCGTCATCCGCTGCAAAGAATAGAGTATCCCCCCCGTCCATAAAATAACTCGGAGAGGAGCTCAGGGGACCGAATTCATCCTCACCAGTGAGTATATCTCTGACGAGCAGAGTGCCTGCCTGGGTGCCGTCGCTCTTCCAGAGCTCGAGGCCGTGGGTATAATCCCGTGCGATAAAAAACAGGACCCCGTTTATATCCGTAAAATTTCCTGGGTATGAGCTCAGCGGGCTTGGCCCCGGGCCGTAGCTTTCTCCCGGATTAATATCCTTCAGCAGTGTAGTTCCGGCATCGGTGCCGTTACTTTTCCATAACTCGCTGCCGTTGATCCCGTCATTTGCCTGAAAGTACAGATTGCCGTTTATCGCGGTTAGGTACTGGGGATTAGAGCCGCTGCTTCCGGCATAGATATCTTTCACCGGCAGAGTTCCGGCATCGGTGCCGTTGCTTTTCCACAGCTCGCTGCCGCTACTGTTGTCAGACGCCTGAAAAAACAGGAGGCCTTTGAAAGCAGTGAGGTAGTTTGGATAGGAACCGCTGCTTCCGGC
>CAYSRJ010000004.1:34475-80788 GCA_964433545.1 uncultured Spirochaetota bacterium
ACAGGAGGCCTTTGAAAGCAGTGAGGTAGTTTGGATAGGAACCGCTGCTTCCGGCGTAGATATCTTTCACCGGCAGGGTGCCGGCATCGGTGCCGTTGCTTTTCCACAGCTCACTGCCGTTCGTGGCCTCATAGGCAACGAAGTACAGGGTATCGTTCACAGCGGTAAGATTATAAGGAGATGAACTGCTGCTTCCGGCGTAGATATCTTTCACCGGCAGGGTGCCGGCATCGGTGCCGTTGCTTTTCCACAGCTCGCTGCCGCTACTGTTGTCAGACGCCTGAAAAAACAGGAGGCCTTTGAAAGCAGTGAGGTAGTTTGGATAGGAACCGCTGCTTCCGGCATAGATATCCTTCACCAAAACAGTGCCTGCTTTTGTGCCGTCACTTTTCCACAGCTCACTGCCGCTTGTGTCATTATAGGCAACGAAGTAGAGGGTGTCGTTTACAGCGGTAAAATTGTAGGGAGATGAACTGTTTGGAAACCCGTCCACGTCGGTTCCGGGGTATATATCCTTCACAAGCACGGTACCTGCCCCGGTACCATCGCTCTTCCACAACTCACTGCCGTGGGCGCCGTCATCTGCAGTAAAATAATAAACACCGTTTATTTCGGTGATTTCCTGCGGGCTGGAGCCCAGCGTGTCTCCCATGGGCACTCCACCACCAAGACGCGCCAGCGGTTCATACGGGTTGGCGATTGTATTTATGTCCTTGACAAGCACCGTTCCTGCTTCAGTGCCGTCGCTCTTCCACAGCTCATTCCCATATGAGGGATGATATGCTGCAAATAGCACACTCTGGGCAGCAGCCGGCATTTCTTCTGAGGATTTATCAGTTTCTCCATCGCCTTCACTGCCTTTTCCGCAGGAAGAAACAAATATCAGCATCGAAAAAATTACGGCAGTAATAACTACCCGCAATAAATCCTTTCTTTTCATAGATCCCTCCTGTTTTCGTTTGTTGCCACGGTTTTAGGCTTCTTGTGGCGTAAATATTGCCGCATTCTTCACTCTATCATACCGGATAAGTATATTCAAGGATAAATTTATATAATACCACCGTATTGATGAATCTCTTGTAACCGCCCTGTGTTCTGGCGAAAAATCATTTTTTTCCTTGCAGAAGTCTGAAAGACGTGTATAATCATATGTCAAAATCCTGACTACCGCGCCGCTTGCATGATGAATTTTTGAGCATATCAGGTAAATTTCCGGTCGAAAGGAGTGAATATGGAATCATTTCAAATTACCGCGCTGATTTTTTTAATTCTTTATTACGCCTTTGTTATCGGTTTGAGTCTGTACAGGAAGATGGTCAAATCAGAGATGGACTACTTCCTTGCAAACAGGACCTTTCCCGCATGGATTCTGGCCATTTCCTACGCTGCTTCCTGGTTCGGCGGGTCATCCGCCATTATATCGGCGGACAAGGCATATGCCGGCGGCTGGAGCGCCTATTTCGTCATGGGCGGCCCGACGATCTGTTCCGGTATCGTGCTCCTGTTTTTTGCGAAGCGCATCAGGATGTTCGGCCCCCTATCACAGCCCGAGATGCTCGAGGCTCGATACAGCCGCGCCGCGCGGATCATACAGGCTATCATTATCTTCTGGTACATGATAACCTGGGCCGCATCCCAGATGATCGGTTCCGCAAATTTTTTCAGTGGATTCTTCGGAACCTCATATGCCGCGGCCCTCTTTATTGTAGTGGTGGTAGTCTGGTTCTACTGCATGTTCGGAGGTTTCAAGAGTGTTGTCTCAACAGACCTGGGACAGTTTGCATGGATCATCGTGTCTCTGGTGATCGTACTCATCGCCGCGATCAGCGGCTCGGGTGGTTTCGGGAAAGTATCGAAGGTTGTGCAGGAAAAGGGGATCAAGGATTTCTACAATATCTTCGGCAACGGGAAGTTCAGCCTCTTCTACATTATTTCCTTCACCTTCGCCTGGGTTATCTCTGCGGAGATATGGCAGAGGTTTTCAGCGGCGAAAACCGTTAAAGATGCGAAAAAGACCTCACGCGGCGCCCTGTTGATCAATATCCCCCTGTACTTCTTCGTCATTGTCATCGGTATGCTGTCTGTGGCGATGTTCCCCGAAAAGCCGGAGGGGCACATCATGGTGGCTGTTATTAAGAATTACGTGCCGCCCGTGTTTGCCGGGATAAGCTTTGCCGGTCTGCTCGCAGCTCTTATGTCCACCATGGATACCGCGCTCAATACCGGTGCCCTCGTCCTCACCGAGGACATTTACCACAAGGTGTTCAAAAAGGACGCAACTGAAAAGCAGCTCGTTCTCTTCGGACGGATTGCAGTTACTATTATGGCTGTGTGCGGAATTGTCATCTCCCTTGCTATAAAGGATATGCTCTGGGTGCTGTGGATGGCAAGCGATATACTGGCCGCAGGCGTGTTCTGGCCGCTGATTCTCGGGATGTACGGAAAGTGGGGGACGAATCAGGGCGCTATTTCGAGCATGGTGGTCGGCGCCATTTTTACACTGTGGCACTACCTCATTGACCTTGGTGTAAAGCTCCCGAGTATTATACCGGCCTGGCCGGGAAGGTCGTGGCCGTTCTCGATTTTCTGGGGTATTGTCATCGGGTTTGTCGTATACACGGTGGTGAGCCTTGCGACACAGTCCGAAACCGAAAAGATGAAGGCCCAAACCTTCATGAACCGGTTTGCCGAAAAATAATTGACCGCGTTATAAATCGGAAGGTTGTGCCCAATCGGACGGGCAGGGCATCGTTACGAATACAGTTTCTCTTTTACAAAATAAAAGGCAGGGCGTTTGCCGTCCTGCCTTTTCAATTCTTTGACTGATGCGTCCCGTACATGTATATTAGCTGGGCTGCCGGATACTATTCATCGTAAGTGAAGGAGTGAGTAATGGATATTTTCGACCGAATTTATGAATCGATCGTTCAGAGAAAGCGTGACGAGGCCGTTTCTCTGGCGAAGCAGGTGCTTGAAGAGGGGATAGACCCAGAGGAGGCCATCGAGAAGGGTTTCAAGAAGGGAATGGAAAAAATCGGCGATATGTTCGCCGAGCTGGAAATATTTATTCCCGATATGATTACAGCGGCAGACATTATGAATGAGGGCCTCGCGGTACTGCAGCCTGCGCTGAAGGCAAAGGGCGGGTATAAGACGGGCGGAAGGATACTTCTGGGTACGATTCAGGGTGATGTCCACGAGATAGGCAAGAATATTGTGAAGATTTTGCTCGAAGGTGCCGGATTCGATGTTGTCGATCTTGGGAGGGACGTCGATGTGCTCACCTTTATAGACCGGTTTCAGGAGCTCAAGCCAGATATTATCGGTATCTCGGCATTGATGACCAATACCATGATCAATATACCAAGGGTTATTCAGGACCTTACGAGGCTCGGGGTGCGTGACCAGGTGAAAATAATGGTCGGAGGCGCGCCCGTCCTCCCTGAGTGGGCCCGGGAAATCGGTGCCGACGGATACGGCGAAAGCGCGAAGGAGGCGGTTGAGCTCGCGACAAAATGGACGACAGGTGCGGGGAGGTGAAAAATGTTCGATTATTGGGATTTTATAAGACGGATAGACAGTGGTGAGATCGTACGGGAGGAAGAATACGACCGGAAAATCGGTACTGTTGCCGCTGAAATCGTCGAGAAATACGATATCAACTACACACCGGATAACCCGGTGCCCCAGGATGATGCGCTCGCGGACCGGCTTTTCGAAGCAGCGGTCGAACTTTTTATAAAGATGGGCATCTTCGTCATCGATACGCGGAAGGTGGTGCACTACACGAAGGATGAGGTCATGGAGGCGCTCTCACACGCACCTTCCAAAGTTGTATACGGGACCGGTAATGAAACGGTAGTGGTGCCCCATAGGAATATCGAGGATACGAGGGATCCGGTTGTCTTCTTTTCTGCAGTCGGTACACCCCACAGTGAAGAAGATTTTGTCAAAGTCTGCCAGAGCTATGCTGCCGAACCGCTTGCTGATACCTTTTCAGGTCCATTGATTACAAGCTACAGGGGAATGTCCATTGCCTCCGGTTCACCCGTGGAGGTCGAAGCCGGTATATGGAACGTGGTGAAACTCAGAGAGGCGGCGCGTTTTGCGGGCAGGCCCAACATTGGGATACACAACTTCATGTCGGTTGCTGAACGAACCGACGCGACAATAGCGGGTGCGCGCCCTGAATTCGGAGTAAAGGAGAATGACGGCCTTTTTACCGCGGCGATCGCGGAGATGAAGGTCGATTTCGAGAGACTGAAGAGAATCGCCTTTCAGCTTCATACATCGTATGTTATCGGTGGGCTGTACGGGCCGCTCATGGGGGGGTACGCCGGCGGTCCTGCAGCAACCGCGGTAGTGCTCGTGGCGCATCATTTTCTCGGCCTGTTTGCATTCAGCGCCCAGAGGCATAACGGCTTTCCAATCAACATTCAGCAGACGTGCAATACGACCAGGGAGATGCTCTGGCTCGTAAGTGCAGCGGGCCAGGCGATAGCAAAGAACACGAAGCTCGTTACCGCGGCGAACGCGTTTATGGCATCCGGACCATGCACCGAGATGATCACCTATGAGCTTGCGGCACACTCACTCGTGTCGACCGTTTCCGGCTGGCATCTCAACCCGGCTGCTGTAGCGCGAAACAGGCATCCTGGGCACTCGTCCGGCATGGAGCCCCGTATGCATGCCGAGGTCGGGCACGTTGTCGCGAGGATGGGCATGGACAGAAAAGAGGCCTCGCGGATAACGAACGAAATGCTTTCACTCTACGAGAACGACATTAAGAATGCCCCGATTGGAAAGAGTTTCAGAGAGTGTTATAACATCCAGACGGTGAAACCAACCGATGAGTATCTGAAAGTCTGGGAAAGCTCAAAAAAGAAGCTCGGCAGTCTGGGGCTTGATTTTCATCTTCTCTATGCATAAAAGAAGATGCAATGGCCCGGAGGAGCTGTAAAGCATGAGAAGAAGAAATCCAAACGGACTGGCTGAAACCGGGTAGTGATAAAAACAATGGGAATGGTGGGATTGTATGGACTGGAAAAATCGAATGAACAGAGGATTGTCAGAGATAACGACCTATGAGGGAGGAAAGCACAAGGAGGATGCAGTAAAAAAATACGGGGTGAAAGACCCAGTAAAGTTGAGCAGTAATGAAAACCCGCTCGGTGTTTCTCCCGCAGCCGTCGAATCCTCAGCTGAAGCGCTGCCGAAGGCAAATCTCTATCCCGAGGGTTCGAACCGGGTGCTTCGTGAAAAGATAGCACAAAAGTTCGGGCTCGAGCCCGACTGTGTAATAGTGGGAAACGGCGCGGATGAAATTATCTACTACACTGCCATGAGTCTGATCAACGACGGTGATGAGGTTATAATACCGGAGCTTACCTTTCCAATATACGAGATTGCGTTCAAAATGATGCGCGCAAAAATAGTCATGAGTGCTATGGATGGTTTACGGATTAACCTTGCTGATATTGATGCACATATCACTGAACGTACAAAGGTTATAGCTCTCTGCAATCCGAACAACCCGACGGGACATGCGCTCAGGAGAGAGGATGTCCATGGCTTCGTCGAGGCAGTACCGGATGAGGTGCTTATTCTTATGGACGAGGCTTATATGGATTTTGCCGATATGGACAAATTTCCCGATACGATCTCCCTGTTCAAAAAAGGAGCCCATAATCTTATCATTATCAGAACCCTGTCAAAGGCATACGGCATCGCCGGATTCAGGGTGGGATACGGCATTGCCGATACCGGGCTTACTGCCCTCATAAACCGAATCAAGCTGCCTTTCAACGTGAGTATCGTATCCCAGGCTGCGGCAGCCGGGGCTCTTTCCGATGATGATTTTTTAATGAGAACCATAGAAAGTACGAAAAAGGGAAGGCAGGCGATTTACTGCGCTATGGAAGGACTCGGGCTCCACTTCGTGGAATCGAGCACGAACTTCATTCTTATCGACACCGGAATAGATGGTGATGAGATTACGGAAGAGCTCATGAAGAGGGGTGTTATCGTAAGGAGCGCGAAAAGCTACGGTATTCCGCGATCCATACGTGTTACCGTCGGATCCGAAGAACAGAACGAGAAATTCATCGCTGTAATGAAGAATATTTTCATAAAAAAGCATTGAATTTCAGCATCTGGTTCCGCAATCATCGCTTTCTGCATGATCCCCGTATTATCATGCTCGGCCGAAGAACGGTCCGCTGAGGTGAAGATACCCTTCCCTTTATGAGGTCAATGAGCATGAGCATGGCATTTTTACCCATTTCATAGGCCGGCTGAGAGACTGTGGTGAGTGATATGGCGGATGAAAAGGGGATGTCGTCGAACCCTATTATTGATATGTCCTCGGGAATCTTTTTTCCTATGTCTTCGATCGCCTGTTTTGCGCCAAAAGCCATGATATCGCTCGATGCAAAGATCGAAGTGAACCGTGCTCCGGTATCGATCAAACTGTGTACCTCTTCGTAGGCTTTTTGCCAGCTGTACTCCCCGTTTACCAGCAGTTCGCTTTTCAGGGGGATGCCCGCCTCCTCGATTGCCCTCATGTAGCCGTTGAATCGTTCGATTTCGGTGCTCAGCTGCCTGTCTCCCGCAATATACATGATATCAATATGCCCGAGCGACAGGAGGTACTTGACGGCATGGTATGCACCTTCTTCGTTTGCTGAAACAACATAGTTAATTCGATCATTATCGATCTTCCTGTCGAGAAAAATGAGAGGAAAGTCATCCGCCATCAATGCATATACGAGACTGTTTCTACCGGGTGCGGGGATGAAGACAAGGCCCTATATCCCCGAATGATAAGAGCGGTAACGTGATTGGCCGTTGTTCCTGATATACGGCGGTCTTGCTATGCAGTACTATCCGATAAAAATGGAGAACTCAATGCTTTCGGTTGTATCGAGAAAAGGGTACCTGAAAAAGAAGGCTGCACCGTATATGTATATGGCGCCGACCATGATCTGGCTCCTGTTCTTTATCGTATATCCACTTATATTCGCCCTGGTCATGGCTTTCAAACGGTTCAAACTTCAGAGAGGTTTGAGCTTCTGGGGTATGCCGTGGGTCGGATTTGACAATTTTATCACCGCATTCACCGATCCCTATTTCCTTCTCTCACTGTACAAGACCTTTCTCATTCTTTTTATTGCAGTCAGTGTTGAATTCGGCCTGGGCATGCTGATCGCCCATCTTCTCAACAAGAAGAATGTGAAGGCCGATTTTTTATGGATGGTTCTCATTCTCAGTCCGATGATGCTTCCTCTTATTGCGAGCGGCAATCTCTGGCGTATGCTTTTTGACGTGCGCTGGGGCGCAGTGAATGCAGTTATCATGTTTTTTGGATTCAAACCGATTGATTTTCTCGGCACAACAAAGTGGGCGTTGCCTGCCGTGATAATAGTAGAAATATGGCAGTGGACGCCATTTGTGGTGATAACTATGCTCGCGGGCCTGAGGTCGATACCTGAAGAACCGAAAGAGGCTGCCCTTGTCGACGGGGCGTCTAAGTGGCAGATGTTCAGACACATTATTATGCCGCTCATGAAGGGGCAAATACTCATTGTCCTGCTGATTCGAAGCATGGACGTTTTCAAGACTTTTGATATTGTTTATGCGCTCACGTTCGGCGGTCCGGGTCAGAGTACGACGGTGGCCACCTTCTATCTCTACCGACAGGCGTTTACGCAGTTCAAGCTCGGATACGGTGCGGCGCTTTCGTGGATTATCTTTATTATTGTATATTTTATCAGTTTTGTGATTCTCAAAGTTTTCAAGACCGAGGAGGCCGTGGTATGAGGAAAGTGTGGAAAAGGCGTTTGGGAACGGTTGGTCTCCACATCATTATCGCCGCAATTTCGCTTTCGTTTGCGTTTCCGCTCCTCTGGATGTTCATGACATCGTTTAAAACGCCGCGCGAATATTACAGAATGCCTCCGAAGCTCCTCCCCAATCATTTTGTCATCTTTCATTACAAGGAAGCGTTTGCCCCCTGGGCAATTAACCCCAACGAGCTCTCTGAATCGACCTACTATATAGAGGAATCTGCGGGAAGGGTAGAATCGGTTGTGCCGAATATCGGAAACAGTCTTATAATAATCACCGGCTCAGTGGGACTTTCCCTGATTATCGGTATATGGGCTGCGTACGCACTTTCACGGTTCAAATTCCGGGGAAGTGAGAATATGGGGGTATGGATACTTTCCACCAGGATGATGCCGCCGATTGTCATCGCTATCCCTCTGTTCTGGGTAATGCGCAGGCTTTATCTTACCGGCACCCACGTAGGGCTCATCTTCATTTATGTAATGATACAGCTTCCTTTCGTCATATGGATGATGAAGGGATTCTTCGACGAGGTACCGAAGGTAATAGAGGAGTCGGTTCTGGTTGACGGTGGATCCCGTGCAACCTGTATCTTCAAGGTGGTTATACCCGTTGCCATTCCCGGCATTGTTGCAACCGCGCTTTTCTGTATTTTTCTGACATGGACGGAGTTTCTCTTTGCATCGGTATTTACAAACTCACGGAGCGCCACCCTGCCTGTTGTGCTCTCATGGTTCCGACAGGACAGGGGGATACTGTGGGGGCAGATGAGCGCCGTTATGGTCGTGTCGCTGATCCCGCTTATGGCTATTACAATGGTGCTTCAGAGGAAGATGATCAAGGGGCTGACCGCAGGGGCAATAAAGTAACGGACCTGCAGCTATGTGAGCGTTTCGGCCACACTCTCGGGTCGGAGCATCGGAAGACGGGTGAGGGGGGGTGTGGAATTTTGACTGACGATGAAAAAACTCCTGTTTCAAAAACATGGAGGCAGCAGCATGGAGAAGCTGGCACTCGTGTACAGGGTGAAGCCTGAAAAAAGAGAGGAGTATATCAGGGCCCACGAACAGATATGGCCGGAAATAGAAAAGGGACTGAAGGATGCCGGCTGTAAAGAGATGACGATTTTTCTCAGAGGGGATCTTCTTTTTCTTTATGCACTCATTGAAAATGTGGAGGAGTTCAACAGGATACGGGAACAGGACCCCTTTTATCAGAAGTGGAATGCATGGATGCACGAACTTCTTGTCCATCCATTTGATGAAAAAGAGCAGTCTGCTTTTGCACGTCTGGATGAGATTTGGCGCTTTAACGCGAATGCCCTTTAAGGCGGGACGCCTTCCGGGTAGAATGCACTGTATGAATGTCACCGATCAGAGAAAACGGCACCCAAATCCCTGTTCGATTGGTCGATCGCGCGGTTGGGCATGGTAAAGCAAAACGTGCTGCCCTGATTCCTGCTGCCCGATTCCACCCATATTTTACCCCCGTGTGCCTCAATGATACGTTTTACGATTGCAAGGCCCGCTCCTGCCCCTGTTGATGTATCGTATTTTTGAAAGAGCTCGAATATTTTTTCAAGTTTATCCTCTTCTATACCTCTGCCGTTGTCTCTGACAAAGAATACGGTTTCATCCGAATCATCACGTACGCCGATTGTTATTTTCGGGTCGGGATTATCTCCCATGAATTTTACCGCATTATCAAGCAGGTTTTCCATTACTTCGATCAGACGGATCCGTTCGCCGTAACATACGGGTAGTTTTTCTGCTATCTCAACCTGTATGTGATGTTCCCGTATCTGACCGGATACCATGGCAAGTGCATCCTCTATAATTTTGTTGAAGAGAATTTTTTCACGGTGCTGCACCATTTGGCCGCTTCGTGCGAGTTCAAGAATTTTGTCGAGCAGATGCTGCATTCTTCCCGTGGCGTTTGAGATCCTTTCCAGATAATTTTTAACTTCTTCCATGTTTCGGACTTCTATTTCCTTCTCTAACAGTCTGAGAAATCCCCGTATGGTGATCAGCGGGCTTTTCAAGTCGTGGGATACGGTATAGGCAAATCGTTCCAACTCGGTATTCTTTGATTCGAGTTGTCTGATGAGCGCCTCGCGTTCAGCTTCTGCATTCTTACGCTGTGTAATGTTCCGTGCAATAGAAAGTATCGATTTGGGGTTTCCCTCTGTATCTCGTACTAGAACCGCATTCAGTTCTGCGGTAAACGAATTGCCGTTTTCCCCGATAATTGTATACTCTGTGTTTGTTAACACACCTTTGTTCAGGAGCTTTCGCAGGTCTGCCTGCAGCTTGATACGTTCATCGGGCAGCAGGAAATCAAAGGCATTCTTTCCGATCATATCCGGCAAATCGGGAGAACCGAAACTTTGCACCGGTCTTCCCGAAACAAACTCGATGTTTGCCTCGAGGTCAGTAAGGGTAACCATGTCCGGCGATGCCTCGACGAGAGACTTGTAGAGCTCTTCGGAATCTCTGAGCGAATCCTCGGCTTTTTTGCGTGCAAGTGAACCTCCGATAATTTCAGATGCTATGCGAAGAAGGGAGATGTCCCTGTCAAGCCATCTTCCCGTTGATTTGATATTGTCGAATCCAATAAAACCACCGATATCTGCCCCGATAGTTACCGGCATGAGAAGCAGGGACTTTATATCCTGCTGTATAAAAATGTCCCGTTCCTGCTTTGCCTCATCGGGAAGTGCGTATACATCCTCTATATGGATAATTTCATTTTTTAACAGTTTTTTCATCGACCAGTTAAAGTTCGATAGGGGGAGATTTTGCAGAATCTGGATCTGAGGAGACGCATTCGGTGCACACCACTCATGGGTGTTGTCCATCGTGGTGCGGTTATCTTTAAACTGAAAGAGGTAACAGCGGTCCGCCCCGCTTAATCTGCACATGTCCGAAAGCGAGTAGTCGATTGACCTGTTAAGGTCGTACATACCGATAAAGTACGATGAAATCGATGAAACTGTTTTTTCGAATTCAAGACTTTTACGGATGCTCTCATCATAATCCTTGTGCCGGCTGATATTCCGGGTTGTTGCAATGAATTCTATCGGTTGTGAGAGGTCGTCCAGGATCAGCCTCGCATTGATCGCACCGATAAAGGTTGTGCCGTCCTTTCGTAGAAGTGTGTACTCGGCATTCTCGGCAAGACCTGTCTGAAGGGTTTTTAGAAGGTTTTTTTCCGCCTTTTTTCGATCTTTCGGATCGATAAGCTCAAAGCTGTTTTTGCCGATAAGCTCATCAGCGCTGGCGTAGCCGTGCAGATTGACGGTTTGAGGGGATGCGTATTGAATAAATCCATCCAGGTTCGTCGTCGTTACCGCATCGGGCAGGGTAGTGATCAGGGTTTTATACCGCTTCTCAGATTTCTGCAGCGCGGATTCGGTTTTTTGATGCTCCTCGATTTCCTTTTTGAGACGCGTATTTATCTCTTCGAGGGCGTGTGTTCTGTCTGTTACCAGTTTTTCCAGTTGTGCCCTGTATTTTTCTAGTTCTTGTTCCGCCTGGATGCGGGCGATAGCGCTTCCGGCACATGTGGAAATTGTTTGAAGAAATTTTTTTACAGATTCGGAAATTTCTTTTTGTGTGTGCGATGCGGCATTGAACGCTCCGATAGAGGATTTTTTATTCAGAAGAGGAATCACAGCGATGGCCTGAAGGCCTTCGGGCATACAGGTCGATTTTTTTATTTTCTCGAGTTCTGTATATACACCGAAAATCGGCGTCTTTTGCATGACAAGTTTCACATTAGGCGAATCCGGCGCGTAGTGCGATGTTGCCCTGATAAATTCATCCCCGAGGCCTCGATGGTCAATGAGTTTGAGACCGCCTGTTTCTTTATCGATGAGGTAGACACCGCCGGAATCTATTCCCGGGATTTTACAGGTTGCGTCAAGTACGAGACGCAGAGCCGCTTTAAGCGAGGTTTCCGAACAGAGGCCGATACTCAGCTCGTTTTCGATTTGAATAAGGGTGTCATACGGATCATTGTGGTGATCTGCTTCACTGCTTCGACTTCCGCTGTTTTGATTTTTATTGACCCGGGATTGTTTTGCACCTGTTTCAGTACGCGTATACATTATCTGTACTCCAGAGCTGTTTAGAATGTTATCCGGATGTTCGGGTCCGGATACTGCCGCTTGACAGCGTCATTATTATACCACAGTGAGGTCCGGTGCCGCAAATGAATACTCAGAAAAGTCATTTGCGGTTTTTTATCGTATCATATACAATGCCGTTATACATTATTGTGCTAATAAGGTTGATAAACCATTTCAATCGGATAAAACACAGTTAAATAACACCTGTATGGAGACAGAACAATGAAAGTAGGATTTAATCTTCTGCTGTGGGCTTCGTATATTACTAAAAAGGAGTATCCCCTTTTTGAAAAGCTCAAAGACGCAGGGTATGACGGCGTCGAGATACCCGTTACCCGCGGGGAAGTAGGACACTACAGGAGGATTGCCGCCGTGCTCAAAGACGATGGTCTTGAGCCGACTGTCACGATTAATATTCTCGATGAGGAGCATAACCCCATAAGCATAAATCCGGTGTATAGAAAGAATGCGGTGGAATATTTAAAATGGACAATCGACTGCGCCGACGCACTCGGGGCGCAGGTCATCTGCGGCCCGTTCTATCAGCCTGTCGGTGTTTTCAGCGGAAACAGCGCAACGGATGAGGAGCGACGATATGCAGCAGAGGTGCATACCCGAGTGGCTGATTACGCAGGCGCGGCTGGTATAATTCTTGCCGTCGAACCGTTGAACCGCTTCGAATGCTACTTTCTCAATACCATCGATGATACAGCAGCCTATGTACGGATGGTAAACCATCCCGCCCTTTTTACGATGTACGACGCATTTCATGCAAATATCGAAGAGAAGGATCCGGTCGGGTGCATAGCGCGCAATATTGATGTTATAAGGCACGTCCATGTATCGGAAAACGACAGGGGCACTCCGGGCAGGGGGCATAACGACTGGCCTGGTATCTTTACGAACCTGCGAAAGGGCGGATACGACGGTTGGCTCACTATTGAGGCATTCGGGCGTCTTCTGCCTGATTTTGCAGTGGCCACCCGCACGTGGCGCGACCTGTTTTCGAGCCCTGAAGAAGTATACACAGAGGGAATACGGTTTATAAAAAGGCAGTGGGATGCCGTGGCAGGCTGACTATAGTGGATGTTTATTCCGGGCAATCGTCAAACCTGCATCTTTCTTGTCTTGCCTTATGCAGTATTGCTGATACGATACCACTGAAAAACGGATCAGGCAATTACTGAAGTACTATGATTTTTTCGGCTTGAGATAAGCTCCCCAGTATCCCATTCCGACAAAAAAACCGCCGCCGATAATGTTGCCGATTGTAACAGGAAGCAGGTTTCTGTATAAAAAGCTGCCCCAGTGCAGAATACCCGGGTCTATCCCGCCGGGCGCCGGAATTCCAGCCCAGGTGTGCAGGAAGATGCCCATCGAGATAAAGTACATGTTCGCGACACAGTGCTCGAATCCGATGGCGACGAATGCCATGATAGGGAAGAATATGGCGAATATTTTTCCCACTGTCTGCCGCGCGGCGAGTGCCATCCAGACTGCAAGACACACGAGCCAGTTGCATCCGATAGCCCTGAAAAGCGCCTCGCCGAACGGAAGGCTTACCTTCGTATATGCAATCTTCACGGCAGCAGCACCGAGCGCATTCCCTCCCGTTTTCCAGAGGCCTGAGAGGTAGAAGAGCAGGGCAAGAATCAGCGAGCCGATAAAATTGGCAGCGTACACGAGAACCCATCGTCTCAACATGGATCCGAACGTTATTTCTTTTGCAAGAGTGCTCGTTACCATGAGGTTATTGCCTGTAAAAAGCTCGGCGCCCGCTATGACAACGAGCATCAAGCCGACGCTGAATACGGACCCGGCGATCAATTTCGAGAAACCGACACCCAATATAGCGGCCATGTCGAATGTTACCGTGGTTGCGAGTACACCCCCGAACCCGATATACGCCCCTGCAAGTATCCCGAGAACGAGAACCGATAGCCATGGCGCCGTTATTTTGCCTACACCCACCTTCTGAGCGACTGTTTCGGCGATTGTTGCCGGGGCTTTGTCTTCTGCACCGGGAACAGGAAATTGTATCTGTTTAATGATTTTTTCAAACCGCCCGAGAGCACGCTGTTCCTCGGTTATCTTTCTTCGCACGGCACGTTTGACGGTATCGGTTATTTCCTCAGGAGTAAAGGGTTTTGACACGTAATCCATGGCTCCCCGTTTGAGAGCTTCTGTCGCTCTGCCTACAGTCGGATACCCGCTGATCATGACAATGGCAGTTCCCGGTGAGCGGTTTGAGATTTCCTCAACCACGTCCATACCGTTGAATTCCGGCATCTTCCAGTCGCAGAGCACGACATCGAATGTAGCGTCCCGAATGAGATCGAGGCCTTCCCTGGGGCTGTTTGTAGTAACAACGCTGAATCCCTCTGCAGTGAAAATCTTTCTGCAGGATTCGAGCACAACAGCCTCATCATCGATTACGAGCATCTTCTCCGCCATACAGCATCCTCCACATATAATTAAGTATGATGTCCCCTTATTTACCAGATTTCGGCGGTGAGCCGCTGGTTGAGCCATTTCTTCTGAATGTCCGTCAGAGCTCCTACATTTTCTTCAATCCAGGCAATATCCCCTGTGAGAATGGCGAGCTTTTCAGGGCCTGTGAGATCGTACCCCTTCAGTGCATCGGCGCCGTTGTAGTACAGGTTGGTAACGAATTCGGTGTCCTTTTCCGCCCGTTCGAGAACCTTTATCACTTCTTCCCTGTGCACCAACTGCTGATCTTCAGGAGCGGTGCTCTTAGCAGCGAGCAGGGCGGTGTTGATCGCATTTGTGAGAATTTCGGGTGTAAAGGGTTTTTCGATATAATTCGTTGCACCGAGCTGCATGGCCTGCACTGCAGATTTCACCGTGGCGTACCCGGTGATGATAATAACGGGTAGGGCGGGTTTTTGTCGCTTGATGTCCCTAAGAATGCGCATTCCGCCGATCTCGGGCATGCGGATATCGGTGAGAACTACCGCATACTCGTTTTTCAATGCAGCTTCGAGGCCTTCCCTGCTGCTGATGGATGCGTCGACATCGAAATTCTCAGCAGAGAGAATCTTCTTCACGCTGTCCAGTACAATCTGTTCGTCGTCAATTACGAGAACTCTCATGTTTTTCACTCCTCTTCAAAGCCTTTTGTACCGAAGCGAGAAGCTCATCCGGGGTAAAAGGTTTTGAAATAAACTCACTCGCTCCTCTCTTCATTAAATCTTCTATCGTTTCGAATGTCGGATACCCGCTCATGACAAGAACAGGAAGTTCGGGCCACTCATCAAGGGGCCATTTTTCTCTGATTGCATCGAGCAGATACATTCCGTCCTTTTCCGGCATCTTGACATCCATAACGAGCAGGTCGTAGCATTTTGTTCCCAGGTGCTCAATCGCCTCTTTTACGCTTGAAACGAGGGTTACCTCGCATCCTTCGGCTTCAAGGACGATTTTACAGCTTTGGAGCACGACCCTGTCGTCGTCAACTACCAGTATCTTTTTTTCCTTCACCTTCTTCCTCCAGCGGCAGCCAGATGGTGAATGTGCTACCCCTGTTCACCTCGCTGTGCACCTGTATGACTCCGCCGTGCCGTTCAATAATTCCGTATGAAACCGAGAGACCGAGACCAGTTCCCTGGCCAACCTCCTTTGTTGAAAAGAAAGGATCGAATAGCTTGTCAAGGTTTTCCAGTGGTATGCCGCAACCGGTATCCGAAATGCTGATTTCAACGCCTTTCTGTTCCTTTGTCTTGCCCGCTGCGGAAACGCTGAGCGCCGTTGAAACCGTCACCGTACCCCCCGGAGCTGTTGCGTCGAATGCATTTATGATAATGTTCATAATCACACTCTGTATCTGATTTCGATCCAGGGTGCGAACCGGAAGGTCTTCCGTGGGTTTGAAAACAAGGTTGATGCCATTTACTATTGCCTGGTTTTCTACCAGCCCGATTGTTGTTTTAACCAGTTTGTTTATATCGGTCGGATCCTGATCGAGTTTCGTCTGACGTGAGAAATCAAGCAGTCCTTTTACTATTTTTCGCACTCTCTCAGTTTCATGCGCAATAGTCTGCAGATCAGACCTGATCTCATTATTGATATCGTTTCTTCTCAGAAGCATATGGGTAAAGGTCAGAACACCGGTTAGCGGGTTGTTGATCTCATGCGCAACCCCTGCAGCAAGCCTTCCTATACCGGCCTGTTTTTCAGACTGGAGGAGCATGTCCTCGCTTTCTGCGCGCTGCCGTCTGTCTCTCTCTCGCAGGGATGAGAGCATGTCTGTAAAATTTCTTTGTAAAATGCCGACTTCATTTTTCGAAATATGCCCGATTTCCGGCTGAAGATTACCCTTCGCAACTTCGCTGCTTGCCTGAATGAGCTGCCGAATTGGGTATACCAGTCTGGTTGCAACCAGATACCCGAGTCCAACGGCGACCACTATCCCCGACAGGGTAATGAGTATAAATACCCTGAGCAGTTTATGCCGTACATCTTTATATTTTTTTTCGAGAACGCCGACGTACAGAATCCCGACACGTTCATCATTGATATCCTCAATCGGTTCATAGGCTGTGATATACCAGTCACTCACTACAAAGGCCCTGTCCGTCCAGCGTTCTCCTTCGATAAGCACCCTGTCGCGGACCTCTTTTGATACCCTGGTGCCAATGGCGCGTTCTCCCTCAGTGGTGAGCACGTTGGTGGATATGCGCAGATCTTTTAAAAATATTGTTGCCGTGCCGATGCTCCGTCCCTCGTATGACTCATTAAGAAATACCGTACCCCGCACGGTATCGACGATTTTTTTGCTTCGGTTCAGAAGGCTCCCGCCGTACAGAACTGCGTAGATCTCATTACCCCTGTACATCGGAATCCCGGCACAGAGCGCCATGCCCATTGTTTCCTCTGTTTCTTCTCGCGGCGCTGCCCGGGGTGTTGGTTTAATTTTTATCATTGCGCGTTTGGCAAGTGCGGGGTTTTCATTGTGGAGAAACTCATGATCGAGCAGCACGGTTCCGGATACATCTTCTCCTGTTTCGAATACCTTTTCGGCAATCGGGTTTTGGGAAATCTCCGTCTCTTCCGGCAGGGGATGGGGGCCTGTCCTGCCTAGTGTTTTTCCGTTTGCCAGAACGATTCCAGCAAAATCGAGATCCGCCCGTTGCGCAATAATCGTGAGTTTGGCCGAAACACTGCTGCAGTCACCATTCTCAATAGATTCTCTGAAGTCATTGTCGAGAGAAGCGATGGTAAGCGCTGTATCGATGTTTTTTATCCTTGCAACGTATATTTCCCGGGCCGCGTTGAGATCGAGACTGATCCGCGTGGTCGCCTCGTTGAGCACCGCCCGGTAGAGCAGCTGGCCGCCGATGAAGAGGGAAATGACGCCCACAAGAACCGACACGCCGATAAAGCTGAAGATAAGCCGTGCTCTAATTGAATAGAACAAAACCAACCTCATAATAGAGATTTATAGCTGCCGGGAAACGTGATTTCCGGTTGTACAAAAAATATGCGCATTGTTTCTATCTACATCTATACTGCTGAAATAATAAATTGTCAATAATTTAACATTCACAAATACGAAAGTAAAACGGCATCATCTTTATTATTATTGAACTTTTTCAACTTTAACCGCACATACCTTTGTTTCGGGGATTTTTGCCACAGGGTCCAGAGCAGAGTTGGTAATTCTGTTCGTCGGCGATTCTGCAAAGTGAAAAGTCATCGACACAACGCCCTGGGGAGAACTTTCCGTAATCTTCACCGGCGCCTGCACCGTTCCACGGCGTGATTTCACCTTCACCATGTCACCGTCTTTCAATTTCAATATCCGTGCATCTTCCGGGTTCATAAGCACGTCCTCATGGGGCCGCAGGGTCTCAAGACCACCCTTCCGGGTCATAGTCGCTGTGTGGAAGTGAAAGAGGCTCCGTTCGGTTGTCAGAACCAGAGGGTAGGTGTCATCCGGGAGTTCAGCAGACGGTTTATAGGTGAGAGGAAGGAACTTACCCTTGCCTCCAGGTCGTGCAAAGAATTCGGCATGCAGGTACGGGGTCCCCTCAGAATCTTTTGCAGTACACGGCCACTGCAGGCCCTGTTTTTCGAGCCTCTCGTATGTGATCCCGCCGTAACTCGGCGTCAGTGCGGTAATTTCCGACATGATTTCTGAGGGATTGGTGAAATCGAAACCGAGCTTCCCCATTCTCTGCGCGATTTCACAGGTAATTTTCCAATCGGGCTTGCTCTGTCCCACCGGATTGATGGCCTTTCTGACACGCTGCACCCGCCGCTCCGTGTTTGTGAACGTGCCGTTTTTTTCGGCGTATGATGCCGCCGGAAGAACAACGTCCGCGTACTGCGCTGTTTCCGTAAGAAAAATATCCTGCACAACAAAAAAGTCGAGTTTCTCCGCCGCATCGATTACATGCTGCGAATTCGCTTCACTGAGCACGGGGTTTTCCCCGACCTGGTACAGGGCCTTGATTTTTCCTTCCAGCACTGCGTCGAATATTTCAACATGCGTTATCCCCGGCCTGTCGGAGAGCGCGCAGGTCCACGCATCTTCGAATTTCTTTTTGATTGCAGGCACTGCCACGTTTTGATATCCCGGATATACATTGGGCAGGGCTCCCATATCACAGGCCCCCTGCACATTGTTCTGTCCGCGCAACGGGTTTACACCCGAAGAAGGTTTTCCGACATTTCCCGTCAAAAGCGCGAGGTTGCTTGTAGCAAGTACGTTATCTGTGCCGTGTGTGTGCTGGGTAATGCCCATCGCGTACAGGAGCATGCCCGGTTTAAAGGTAGCATAGGTAACGGCGGCTTCACGGATGAGATCTGACGGCACACCTGTAATTTTTTCGACTGATGGAAGGTCGAAGGCGCCCAGGGATTCTTTGAATGAGTCGAAGCCTTCACATCTTTTTTCAATAAACGCGCTGTCATGGAGATTTTCATCGAGTATGACGCGCATCATCCCCATGAGAAGCGCCACATCCGTTCCCGGGGCATGCTGGAGAAAGATATCGGCATATTCACAGAGGTCGATCTCTCTCGGATTTGCAACGATAAGCTTTCCGCCCCGCCTGACAGACTCCTTGATGTCATAGGCAATTACCGGATGAGCAGTGGTGGTGTTTGTGCCGATTGCAAAAATGCAGTTGGCATCTGGTACCTCACCGATTGAGTTGGTCATCGCACCGCTTCCGAAGCTTTGAACCAACCCGGTAACGGACGGCGCATGGCAGAGGCGTGCGCAGTGGTCGATGTTGTTCGTTCCCATGACGGCGCGGGTGAACTTCTGGACGATGTAGTTGTCCTCGTTTGTGCACTTCGCCGATGAAAATGCTGCAAACTCTTCGCCCCGATGCTTCGAAAACTTTTCAGCGACCAGGTCGAGCGCCTCATCCCATGAGGCTTCTTCGAATTTTCCGTTTCTTTTAATGAGAGGAGTTGTGAGTCGGTCGGGGTGATTTATGAACTCGTGGCCGAACCTGCCCTTTACGCAGAGGCGGCCTCTGTTCACGATGCTATCCCTGTCGACCCGTGCCCCGATAACTTTCTCTCCCCGCACGCCGAGATATATACTGCAGCCGACGCCGCAGTACGGACATGTTGTTTTTACTTCACGGGCCGGTGCGGGGACGTCCTTCGGCCGCAGAGCGCTGACCGGACACCTCACAACACATTCGCCGCAGGAGGTACAGCGTGATTCAAGCATCGGCTGATTCCTGAAGGTGCTTACCACTGAATCGAATCCCCTGAATGCGAAGTCCAGGTTTCCGACTCCCACTATCTCGTCGCAGGTTCGGACGCATATTCCGCAGAGTACGCACATGTTCGGGTCGTATAAGAAGAATGGGTTAGAATCGTCAACAGGCAGGTCTTTTTCGTCCTTTCTGAGCAAGCCGACATGGTCCCTGTCGATGCCGATAAAATTCGCTATTTTCTGCAGCTCGCATCTGTTGTTCCAGCTGCAGCTCAGGCAGTCGGAGGGGTGGTTGATAAACAAAAGCTCTATAGCAACACGCCGAATTCTATTGACCTCCGGTGTGTCAGTTCTTACGGTCATACCGTTTTGCACGGGTGTTTTGCAGGAAACATCGATTTTTCTGCCGTTAATCTCGACCATACAGAGCCGGCATACACCGGACGGCTTCAAATCGGGATGATAGCAGAGATGAGGTATATAGATATCGTTTTCGAGTGCCGCCTCGAGCACTGAATAGTCTTCCGGCGCCCTGATTTCAACGCCATCGATGGTAAGATGAACATCAGCCATAGATCATATCCTTAATGTATGTTCTGGTAAAGATGGTTTTATCCATTGATTCGAAAGCCCAGGATTCTCCGGGTGCGCGTCATTATATAACTGTCTGTTGAGCCAGCTGCCCCGTGTGTATTTCAACCGCGTGCACCTTTGACGGGCAGACGGAAAAGCAGAGACCGCATTTGATGCATTTTTCCGGATCGATGCTGTGCACTTCTTTGGGCTTTCCGTTTATCGCCTCTGCAGGGCAGACCTTGAAGCAGCGCCGGCACCCAATGCACCGCTCCGGTGAAATGTGATAGCTGATCAGCGCCTTGCATACCTTTGCCGGGCACATCTTCCGTTCTATATGTGCTTCGTACTCGTCACGGAAGTAACGGATCGTGGTCAGTACGGGATTCGGTGCCGTCTGCCCGAGGGCGCACAATGAGCCCATTTTGATGCCCTGGGCGAGCTCTTCCAGCAGGTCAATATCACCGGGTCTTCCCCTGCCTTCAGTTATATCTATGAGAATATCTAACATCTGCCTGGTGCCGAGCCTGCAGGGAACGCATTCACCGCACGACTCCTTCTGCGTAAAATCGAGGAAGTATCGTGCAATGTCGACCATACAGGTTGATTCGTCCATAACGATCATGCCGCCGGATCCCATGATGGCGCCGGCCTCCTTGAGCGAGTCGTAGTCTACCGGTGTATCGAGCAGGCTTTCGGGAATGCATCCGCCCGAGGGGCCGCCTGTCTGAACTGCCTTGAACTTTTTGTCGTCGGGTATCCCTCCACCGATATCGTTGATGATTTCCCTGAGCGTAATGCCGAGCGGCACCTCGATGAGACCGGTGTTTTTCACCCTTCCGGCAAGGGAAAATGTCTTGGTGCCTTTGCTCTTTTCGGTTCCGTACCGGTTGAACCATTCTGCGCTGTTCTGAAATATGAGCGATACCGAGGCAAGGGTCTCGACATTATTGATGATGGTCGGTTTTCCCCATAATCCGGATATGGCGGGGTAGGGAGGGCGGGTGTTCGGCATCCCCCGTTTTCCCTCTATGGAAGCAATGAGCGCCGTTTCTTCGCCACACACAAATGCGCCTGCGCCTTCCTTGATCTTCACATGAAAATTAAACCCGCTGCCGAGTATGTTTTCACCGATAAAGCCGTTCTCTTCGGCCTGGCCTATCGCAATCCTGAGCCTGTCGAGGGCAAGGGGATATTCGGCCCTGCAGTAGATATAGCCGTCAGATGCGCCTATAGTGTACCCAGCAATAAGCATGCCCTCCAGCACTGCATGCGGGTCCCCCTCGAGTACGGATCGGTTCATAAACGCACCCGGGTCGCCCTCGTCCGCATTGCATACGATAAATTTCTTCTCCGATTCCTGTTTGATCGCGAATTCCCATTTCATGCCGGTCGGAAACCCTGCACCGCCTCTGCCTCTAAGGCCCGATTCTTTCATCTCCGCGATGACATCGTTCGGTTTCAGTTTGAGCGCCCTGGCAAGTCCGCTGTATCCATCGTTTGCAACGTAATGAAGCATGTTGGTGGGATCGATGGTTCCGCACTTTTTCATTATGCGCCTGACCTGCGGATGTACGACGTTCAATGAATTAAACGGCGAAATGCCCTCAACCCTCCCTTCCCCGATTGTTCCAAGAGCATACTGGGAGAGGGGGTTTTCACCCAGAATATAACCCTCAACGAGCTCACCCGCATTTTTCTGGGTGATTCCTCCATAGATAACAGGTGGCCTGCCCGGCATGATAACGGTTACGAGAGGTTCTGCATAGCAGAGACCGATGCACCCCACTTCGAGCATAGTATGTTTTGCACCGGCCGCTTTTAGAGACTCATTGAGAGTATCGAGGACTTCCAGGGAGCCTGCCGATCTTCCGCAGGTTGCGGTGCCGACGGTAATAACCGGGGTTTTACAATGGACAACCTTTTCCCATTCCCGGTCAGCCTGTTTTTTGAGCTGTATGAAATCTGTATTACTTTTAATCATTCTTTTCCGCCTTGTGGACAGAGGTTTACGTGAAGAGTTTGTCAACTTTTTTGGGAGACATTTTCGCTTCGACTTTTTTGTTTACCATAATACACGGCGCCAGACTGCAGCAGCCAATGCATGCGACCGATTCGAGTGAGTACTTACCGTCCGGAGTCGTCTCTCCCTCCTTTATTTTTAACTTCCGTTCGATCGCATCCAGCACCTGCGGCGCGCCCTTTACATGGCATGCTGTCCCGCGGCACACCATTACCCGGTTTTCTCCGATAGGGGTAAAACGGAACTGTGCATAGAACGTTGCGGCCCCGTACACCTTGCTTTCCGGCACCCGAATGAACCGGGCTATATCCAGCATATTTTCTTCAGGAATGTATCCAAATTCCTCCTGCACCTTCTGGAGGATCGGGATAAGCTCCTCTTTTTTCCCGTCAAACCGATGTAAAACCTTTTCAATACGTTTTTCAATTGTTACACTAGAGCTCATACCAGGTCCTTTTTACGAAAGATGTATCGCCTGTTTTTTAAATAATGCCGCTGGTGCCTGTGGTGCAAGCACCTGATGAATCCAGTTACGCAGATACATCCTCCGCCTTCATGTCGTGGAGAACATGCAACTGCATGACAGCAAAAAACAGGCCTGCAAATAATACAACAGTTTACCCGGCTTGTAAAGAATGTTTTCATGTTCAGATTGGATGCTGCTTGATTTTGGTAGATTATTCATTCAGTTTCCGGATTTGTTCGGCAGACCGGATCCCCCCCGCATGCTGTTTATGATACTCTCTCGCTACCGATTGAGAAGGCATGCTCCGTAACTATCTTTCCACCAAGCACATGTTCTCTGAAAATTCTCTCAACCTTGACAGGGGTCAGATCCACGTATTTTATCGGTGGGTTTCCTTTCAATTCGACAGTTGCCATCGGCTCGCGACTGCACAGTCCGGCGCAACCTGACGTGGTGAGGATAATATCGTCACGGCCGGATTTCTCAACATAATCCAGAAATGCGCTCATAATATCCCGCGCTCCCGCAGCGATTCCACAGGTTCCCATGTGAACCGTAATCTTCACATTGCCGGCGCCTTCACGGAGCAGTGTTGTCGACTTCATCCTCTGGCTTATCCTGTCAAGGTCCTCCGGCTTCAGTTTCATGTATCGATTCCTCCGTTTTCAGGTCTGGAATCCCGTGTACGGGATTTCGATCTTCAATAATTAACAAACTTCAAATAAGTTATCTTTGATACCCGGTCCTGCCAAGGATGCATCCTGTAAAGGATCGGCCGCAAAGCAGACTGCGTCGTTTTCAACTGTCTTTGTCATGTCGAAAGACAATTACTATCTCCGGATGCGTCACCCTTAATAAATACAACGTTTTTTCGATATCGCCAAGCGGTTTTCTGTCAGGATGTCTCAGTTTGAAACGAGCGGTAATCGTTGTACCTGAATCTTTATTCGATTCAATGCTGATCCCGCCTCCACTTTCGCGTGCGGCCTGTGCAAGAAGCGGAATTCCGAGTCCGATCCTTTTTCCCTGTTTTGTGGTATAAAAGGGATCAAGCGCGTTTTTGCTCATTTCAGGATCCATTCCGGCGCCATTATCGCTAATTATCAGGGTCAGCAGGTCACGGGCCGTATCCTCAACCACGGTTATCTCGATCCGTGAGGAGCCTGCAGTTATTGAGTTTTCGGCGACGTCCAGGATATGCAGCGAAATATCTTCCACAGCGGGCGCCTCCTCTATTTCAGGTTTCTGGATTTATCTATTAGAATTCTGGTTTTTTGTGCCAAGGGCACAGGTACCAGAATCTATATGCTCAACTCACTTATAATACTACAGTTGTATACTCTTACATTCGATAAGTAAAAACCATTAGGCAAGTGTTCTTCCGACCGTCAGAATGGATTCGCCTGTGCAGTTGCAACGAAAAAATACTTATCAACTATCCCGATCGATTTGTAACTTTTAAGTTTGGAAGTTTACTTTCCTATGGATTTATCCATTGAAATTGATGGATGCGATTCTTCGTTTCCCGATGCCTTTGACAGCCATCCTGATCTCGCTGATGGAGAGTGCTTCGACAGCAACTGTGGTCGCCGCCCGGCCGATATCCCGAAGCATGTGCGCATCGGAAAACGAAACGACCGAAAACCTGCCTCTATTACTGTAGACCCCCAGGCTGTTTTTTTTTGATATTTCCAATGCATCGAGCTCGAGCTTGTCCGGAATAATTCCAAGCTGGCTGATAATACTGTAGCTTGATCTGTCGACATGTGATGCAATGGCGAGCCCGTTGAACCGGTGGATAAATGATGCGATGCTGTCGATCGAAAGCGTTGTCGCGCCGATGAGGAGCCTATCGTTTGTAGAAATTATGTAATCCTCCGCATCGACTATGTACTGATCACCAAAGGCACTGCTATTTTTACCCGGCAGGGCTGAATACACGATTTTCTGCAACTCATCGAGCTGTTCAAGATTTTCAAAGAGGGCCAGAATATGTATTTCTTCTCTGGAGGTGATTTCCATCCCACCAAAAACCTTTACACCCGAATTTCGCGCAGCTTCCTGTACTGATGCGACATTTTCCGATGAATTGTGGTCACAGATACCGATAGCCTGAAGCTGTTGTGCGCGGGCCTGTGAAATGATTCGGGTCGGCACCATTTCAGACGCTCCGCACGGTGACAGGCAGGTATGGATATGGAGATCCATCGTGACTGACCTACGCATCAAGCATACCTTTGATACCGAGCCTGTAGAGTCGTCCGATCAGCTCAAAGGCAGGGAGGTCGCTTCCAAGAAGGGGAATATCTTCGTCACCTGCGCGCCTCAGGGTCTCCGGCTCCGGGCTTCTCCCATTGATGAGGATAATGCCTGAAAGTTCTTTCATAACGGCCACGGCGACGATATTGACGTGCACCTGAAGGGTGATCCAGATGTTTCCTTTCTCCGCATGCGCGATCACATCGCTCATCAGGTCACTCGCATACCCTCCGCGAACCTCTCGTTCGAGACCTTCCCGGCCTGTTAAAACTTTGAGATCCAGCGATTGAACAATGTCCTTCAGTTTCATGGTACCTCCAGCGGGAAAAGGATTTTCAGATAGGTTCCGCTGTCTCTAGAGGATTCTATTATTAAATTTTTAGAGCAATTCTGAATGTTGGTGAACCCCATGCCTGCACCGAATCCGAGCTCTCTCACCCAGTCCGGCGCGGTTGAGAAACCCGGCTTGAGGGCTTTGTCGATATCGGGTATTCCGGGTCCGTCATCCTTTACCTCAACGATAATACCGACCCTGTCGAGCGAAGCCTTTATGTATCCGTTTCCACCATAAATAATGAGGTTCATCTCGGCTTCATACACCGAAATCGCTACACGGCGTACTATGTCGGGGTGTATCCCGAGGAGGGAAATATCCTTTTTAAGCCTGCTTGCGACTTCTCCGCCGTTTTCAACTTTTTTATCGAGCAGTTCATAATGCAGTGTTAAATGTGCTGAATCTGCTGAAATCTCATTGAAAAAATGACGGGTATCCAGGTAGCGGCGTATCTCCTGCCTCTGATAATCAATATCCAGAGCTGCGAGCATCCCCATGATTGCATCGCGTTTCGTAATGATGCCAACCAATTTACCGGTGTTCCGGCTCAGCACCGGAAATTCGTAAAACCTGAACTTGTCAAAACATCTGATTGCTTCAACCAGCGGTTCGTCGTCGTACAGGGTGATGACATTATGCGACATGCACTTTTCTACATGACAATCATTCTTGTTTTTACTCAGCCAGTTTATATAATCCTCGACACTGACGATGCCGAGCAGCTCATCACCCTGCATGACCGGTGCAGCAGTGATTTTTCTGCTCCGCAGTATAGGCCGGAGTTGACTCATTCTGGTATGCGGGGAAACACTCAACACATCCGTTTCCATAGCTTTAGCAATTTTGAGCTCATATACCAGTTCCTGCGCTTTATGAATTTCTCTCAAACGTCTCATGCGGAAATCTCAACCTCTCATGCCGGCGGCAAACAGCCTCCCGCATGCTTCAAACACCGAGTATTTCGTTGTAAGCAGGGGAAGCTCGTTCTGCTGTGCGAGCTCGATTGTCTCCTTGTGCGGAAGTTTACCATGGACGAAACACACGGCCGCAATCTCGACCATTTCGGCTGTTCGTACTGTTTGTGAATTGATCAGGCCGGTTAAAAGGAGTGCACCGGGTTTACTGTACGAAAGTATATCACTCATAAGATCAGAGGCGTATACGCAGCTGATAGCGCCTTTGAGCCAGCCTCTGTCCAGTACTACGGATGCGTCGATGATATTTATCAGCTCGTCGATGCTCAAAATTTTTTCACAGTTTGAATCCACTTTTTTGTCCTTTATATAGATGTTCATCCGACCTGCGGCTGACTGAATGAAGCTCGTCTGGTTGCTTCACGACACGAAGACGGTGGAACAACGGATGCACGTCGTCTATCAAGCCCGGTTCCTCCACCGCTGAACCACGAGCCCCATTTTAGTTCAATTCACCATGAACAGACGGGAGACTCAAAAAGCCTAAACCGTGCGGGTTTCCTTGTCAAGAAATAATGGGTCGACCCGTATATAGATTCCAATTTCAAAGGTTTTTTCCGGGGAACAATGGGTTTTTCAACTTTCCGATACCCGCGCGATAAGGTCTTCAAGGGTTTTCATGTTATCAATAGCGGACTCGTTTTTCAAAATTGCCTGTACAGGCTGCATTTTTCCGTTGTACAGATACCGCGAACCGCCGCTCTCGAGTATCGATGATGCGGGAATGAATACACCGCTTTTATAGCTCCCCGGTTTAAATCCGATGTGCACGACGTCCTTCTTCGTGTCGGGAAAAATCGCCGGCAGCTTATACAGAAGCAGGGTATCGAACCTCTTCAAAATGTCAGCATCTATCGAATCTGTTTCCCCGTTACCGGAATGATGCAATGCTCCTTGAGGGTTGGTCCCTCTCCTCATTAGGAGAATCTTTGCGTGATTCTTCTGCACGAGTGCATTCATGACAAATGACTCGAGATCACGGGAACGGGTTGTATCTTCATCTGCAATAAATATGCAGTGATTGTTCAGGGTATTTCGTGCAAAATCGGCAAGCTTTTTCTGTTTGATCCGGATATCCAACAGAACCGCGCGGTCGATATTTTCGTCGCTGTAATACTCCGCCGCCGGGCCTGTCTGCCCTGGGGTATTGAGAAAACGCGCATAGCCGGAAAAATCGAAAAACTTCTTAAAGTACCGTTCTCTTATTCTGAAAACCGAATCGGCATACTCATCCAGTCTCAGGGGTTGGTCACTAATGATATACAGGCGTACGCCCTTTTTCACCGCATGGCGTATTTTCATTTCAAGAATCGGGTAGCTTCTTCCCGGCCGTATGTTGAAGAGTACAACCGTATCGGTTGTATCTAAATCCGCAAGGGACGCTTGTTTCAGCATGCGGATGAGCCCTGCGGTGCGCGGATTCCTTCCGACCACAGGGAGCATGGCACCCGGTTCCTCTGCAAAATCCCAGGGGATATGAAACACCCTCGCGCTGTTGAGGTATTCTGCAAGCTCATGGAGTTTCACATACTCCTCATTCGAGAGATTCGTTGAGGTAAGTATGCCGACCTCTGCCTGCCTGGACAGCGTTTTTACAGCCTGCGCCATCGTCTGATCGGCACTGGACGGAATAAGACCTTTCTCCGAGTATATGAACCAGTCCTGCCGTCCGGCCGAAGAATGCAGGTGTCCGTAGCCGAACCGTCCCCTGACGCATAGGTTCCCCTCGTTTTCACCTGCAAGCGGTTTGCCCGTTGTCTGTACGAGCCTGTTGCCGTAGATATTCCACTCGATCTCACATCCGAGGCTGCAGTTGATACAATGTCCATCGATTTTTTCTACCTCGAACGGGCCGGGTTTCGGTAGAAACGTGTTCAGCGCAAGAGCGCCTGTCGGGCATGCATCGGCACACTGTCCGCAGTAATCGCAGGCTGTTTTACCGAGGTCCAGGTCAAAGTAAGGAGTTACCTCTGTTTCAAAACCGCGGTTTTTAAAACCAAAAATATTAAGCCCCCATACCTCGTCACAGATTCGAACGCAGATGCCGCATTTTATGCACTTGTTTGCGTCTTTTGAAATGGGAGGGCGGTCCGGTGCCAGGCTGTTTTTCTCCGGGTACATATTTTTCTCGCCCGAATACTCATCTGCAGCGACACCGTAGCGGGTCGATTCTTCTCGAAGCTGGCAGGAAAAAACTGCGATGCAGCCGCATTCGAGACAGCGAACCGCTTCATCACGCGCCTGCCCTTCGGTGATGCCGGTTTCGATTTCATCAAAACCCTTCACCCTCAGCGCGGGCGCATACGTCGGCATTACTACCCGGGCAGCTTTTTCATAGATATTGAATACCCTGTCCGGGATATGGGCAAGCATCCCCTTTGACACATTGAAATCCTCTGGAGGTCTGTCCGGCTTTTTCACATTGCGAAGGTATGAATCGATGGACTCTGCCGCCCGTCTGCCACCGGCAATTGCCTCTACTGCTGTTGCGGCACCCGTAACACAATCGCCCGCTGCAAAGACGTAGTCAATATCGGATGATCCCGTTTCTCTGTCTGCGCGAACCAGGTCCCGCGCCGTCAGTAGATCGAGCCCCGCAACGCCCTCTGGTTCTGGCCGCTGCCCGATTGCTGTTATGATGTAGTGCGTCTCCATGCTGTAATTTGAATCCGGTATTGGCACCGGCCGCCTTCTTCCCGATGCATCGGGTTCTCCCAGTTCCATACGTATGCATTCTGCTGAGAGAGTTTGCGTTTTTCTTTGCACTCTGACCGGGGCTGAAAGAAATCGAAACTCGATGCCCTCTTCCTGAGCCTCGTGTATTTCTGTATCATTTGCCGGCATCTCTTTTCTTGTTCTTCGATAGAGAACAATAACTTTTTCGGCGCCGAGCCGGATAGAAGTTCTGGAGGCATCCATGGCGGTGTTGCCGCCGCCTACAACAACGACCGTCTTTCCGCTGAAATCAAACTTTTTTCCGCATGCGATATCGTGAAGAAAATCGATACCGCTCAATACACCGGCACTGTCTTCGCCTTCGATACGCATGCTTATTGATTTTTGCGCGCCAATACCTAAAAACACCGCATCAAAGCCCTGTTTCCTCAGCCCATCGGCCGTTATGTTCCTGCCAAATTCATTTTTGTATATAATGTCTATTCCGAGACTGAGAATCAGGTCTATTTCTTTATCGAGTATGTCTTTGGGGAGTCGATACTCGGGGATGCCGTATCTGAGCATTCCGCCTGCCTGTTCCTCCCGTTCGAAAATGGTTACAGTGTACCCTTTGACGGTGAGGTAGTAGGCTGCACTCAATCCAGCGGGACCGGATCCAATTACTGCTATTCTCTTTCCGTTCGAAGGAATTTTTTCGGGTAAAAATGGTTTTTCCTGCTGGATATCGTAATCCGCTACAAATCGCTTCAGATTGTTTATTGCAATCGGCTCTTCCACCCTGTTTCTCCGGCACACACCCTCGCAGGGATGGGGGCATATGCGGCCAATGGCAAGAGGCATGGAAATCTTTTCCCTGATAAGTGCGATCGCATCACGGTACCGGCCTGCTGCGATGAGCGCTATATACCCCTGAATATCGATATGCGCCGGACATTCGAGGCTGCATGGTGACACGCAGTCGCCGTAATGATCGGATATGAGAAGCGCCAGGCTCATGTGCCGTGCCCGGATAACCTCGGGATCTTCGGTATCGATAACCATACCGCCGGTTACCTTTGTCGAGCAAGAAGGCACATGGTTTCTCGCGCCCTTTACCTTTACGAGGCAGACCCTGCACGATCCGGTAGGTTCGAGCCGATCCTCATGACAGAGGGTAGGAATATATATCCCGTTGCGCCGTGCAGCCTGAAGAATCGTTTCGTTTGTGTCAGCCCGCACCTGAGATCCGTTCAGGGCGATTTCCACTTCGCTCATGACGTTCCTCCGTCGATCACCTCGATGGCGTCGAACCTGCACTTCTCGTAGCAGATGCCGCATCTGATGCAGATACTTTGATCTATTTCATGGGTTTGTTTCCTCTCGCCGGTAATGGCATCTGCCGGACAATTTTTACGGCAGACGCCGCATCCCGTACATGCATCGGGGATGATGCGGTAGGTGATCAACGCCCTGCACTGTTTTGCGGGGCACCGCTTTTCACGGATATGGGCCTCATACTCCTCCCTGAAGTATCGAATGGTGGTAAGCACGGGATTGGGTGCGGTCTGGCCGAGACCGCAGAGCGAACCCTTTTTTACAGTGCCGGCGAGTTCTTCAAGGGCCTCGATATCTCCTTCACGGCCCTCACCGCGGGTTATCCGTTCGAGGATCTCGAGCATGCGTTTGGTCCCTACCCTGCAGAAGGTACATTTTCCGCACGATTCGTCCTGCGTAAAGGAGAGGAAATAGCGGGCAACCTCGACCATGCAGGTATCCTCGTCCATTACAACCATGCCGCCGGAGCCCATTATGGCGCCGGTCTGGGTCACAGAATCGTAATCGATTATGGTATCGAGTTTTTCTTTCGGTATACAACCTCCCGACGGGCCTCCCATCTGCACCGCCTTGAAATCCTTTCTGCTTTTAATGCCGCCGCCGATATCGTAGATGATTTCTCTGAGAGAAATCCCCATCGGCACTTCTACGAGGCCGGTATTGTTGATTTTTCCGACGAGGGAAAAAACCTTTGTCCCTGCGCTCGATTCAGTACCGATTCCTGCAAACCATTTAGAGCCGTGGTTGATAATATGCGGCACATTTGCCCATGTCTCGACGTTATTGATATTTGTGGGTTTTCCAAGATAACCGGAAATTGCGGGGAACGGAGGTTTCACGGTCGGTCTGGGAAGTTTACCTTCAAGCGAATGGATGAGTGATGTTTCCTCACCGCAGACAAAGGCACCGGCGCCTTTATGGATCGACACGTCGAAGCTGAAATCTGTTTCAAGTATGTTCTCTCCGATCAAACCGTACTCCCGTGCCTGGTTGATAGCAATTTGCAGTCTCTTCAACGCGAGCGGATATTCAGCACGTATATACACGAAGCCTTGCTCCGCACTGATTGCGCGTGCGCCGATAAGCATTCCTTCGAGTACGGCATGGGGGTCGGACTCAACAATGGAACGGTCCATGAAGGCACCGGGGTCTCCCTCATCGGAATTGCATATGATGTACTTTGGTGTATCGGGTGCGCCAGCGCATATTTCCCACTTGACTCCGGTGGGAAAACCTGCCCCGCCACGTCCGCGCAGCCCGGAGTTTTTGATTTCATCTCGTATGTCATCGGGACTCATTTTAGTGAGCGCCCTGGCGAGTGCTTTGTAACCGCCCCGTGCTATATACTCGTCGATCTCCTCAGGATTGATAATACCCCTGTTGGCGAGTGCGATGAGCCGTTGTTTTCCGAAAAAGCCGATATCCTTTACCCGGGGAACCGGCGTTTTTTCCTCAGGTGGTTTGTACATGAGTTTTTTGACCGGACGTCCCTTCAGGAAATGCTCCTCCACGAGAAAGGGAATATCCTTCACGGTCAGCATCTGATAAAAGATACCCTCCGGCTGAACCACCACAATCGGCCCGTTTGCGCAGAAGCCGTTGCAACCTGTGGTTACGATCTGTATTTCCTTTTCCAGATGATGTTTTTCGATTTCTTTATTCAGGGCATCGATGATGTCAAAGGCACCGTTTGATACGCATCCGGTGCCGGTGCAGACCATGAGGTTCATTCTGTATCGCGGCACGCAAATATCCTTTCAAGTCAAAGGCCATTCTACGATGGTCTGTTTCCCGGGATTTTCAGCTTTTAGTTATATTTGGCCAACTGGCTATTAATGGCCAACTGGCTATTAATGGCCAACTGGCTATTAATGGCCTATTGCCACCCGTGGCCTACTGGCTGTCATCGGTTTCTGTTTTGTAGGTGTCGATTATTCTATTCAGTTTCTCCGGTGTAAGCCGGCCGTAGACCTGTTCGTTTATCATAACCGCCGGTGCAAGGCTGCAGCAGCCGAGGCATGCTACCCGCTCCAGTGTAAAGAGGCCGTCCTCTGTTGTTTCATTGTCCTGGATGGCAAGTTTTTGCGTAAGAGCATCCGAGAGCCTGGACGCGCCTGCAATGTGGCAGGCTGTTCCGTGACAGACCCGCACAATATTCCTCCCGACAGGCGTAAACCTGAACTGCGCGTAGAATGTTGCCGTTGAAAGTATTTCAGAAATAGGTACACGTGTTCGTCTCGAGACGAGCAGAAGGACCTCTTTCGGCAAATGCCCGAACTCAACCTGCACACGCTGAAGTATCGGGACGAGAGAACCCGTATGAATATTCTCCTCCTCGATTATATCAAGCGCTTTCTGTATGTCGGGTGAATTCAATAGTTTTTTCCTCTCGAGGATATAAGGAAACGATGTTTTCCCGTTTACCTATATAGGAAGTTTTTGTTATAAAGATGCGCCACTTTAAAATAATATTCGGTACTGGGATAGATCGTCCAGCAGCTTCAGATCTTTGATTTCCCTGTGTTTATCGAACAGATTGCTGCTTTGCAGTGCCAGTATGTCAGCGTTTTTCTCCACTTTTTTTATCTCGTGAGTGACCAAATCAAAGGCTTTTTTGGTGTCCACAGTCAGTACGAAATCATACAGACCGGAAACGGTATCGGCAAAATCGACACCGTCTATCTCTTCGTATTGTTTTGTAAGCTCCCAGAGTTGGTCTGCATCCGGTGAAGTTTTCAGTTTGATAACCACGTATCCGCGTGTTCCCATAACGTATCCCGGGGAACGGTATGTTTCACACCGTTCTTTATGGAATGTGTTTGCAGCGTATAATGCGGTTAATATATATACAATAAATAGTGAGTTTCAAATAAAATCGGCTGAATGTCCGGGCCGTCGGACCAAAAAGGTCGACGGAAACGGCATTATACGTGGAAAATTCCTGCTGGGGGTGTTACCTTTGCTCTATGCCGTTTAAATAAGGGGTATACAGGATGAAAAAAAAGAAGAAACTATTCTTTTTCACTGCTCTTGTAGTGACCGGAGTGCTGTTCTTTTTTCTCGGGTCGGGGTCGAATCCCGGCAGGGGAAAAGCGGAAGAGGGTACGCCGGTACAGACCATAGTTATCAAGGATGAAGGAGGGTTTGCTGATGCAATAAGTCTCGTGGCAAACGCGCTCATACCAACCGTTGTGTACATCAATGTTACCGGCACCGTCACACAAAATGCACCATCCTTCAACCCTTTCGGAGGTGATCCGTTTTTTCGTTACTTTTTCGGACCTCAGCAGCAGCAGCGGGAGGTGCCCGTCAATGCACTTGGAAGCGGGGTTATAATCGGCAAAAACGGCTACATCATTACGAACAACCATGTGGTTCAGAATGCAGACACCATTGCAGTAACGCTCTCAGACGGCAGGAAAAGAGATGCCAAACTTATAGGCAGAGATCCAAACACCGACCTGGCTGTTGTAAAGATCGAACCCCTCCCGGGGATGAAGTATGCCGAATTCGGTGATTCGGACGGGTGCAGAGTCGGCCAGTGGGTAATTGCAATAGGTGCGCCGAGGGGACTCGACTGGACCGTAACCGCCGGTATTATCAGTGCAAAGAACCGGAAAACCGGTATGCTCGGGCCGACCGGTTATGAAGATTTTATTCAAACGGATGCTGCAATCAACCCGGGAAACAGCGGCGGCCCCCTTATCAACCTGCAGGGAAAGGTCATCGGCATCAACTCGCTGATCGTATCGACCTCGCAGGGATCGGAGGGTCTCGGCTTTGCAATACCGGCTAATATGGCGAGAGCGATTTCCGAATCCCTTATCACCAGGGGAAAAGTGATACGCGGATACATGGGTGTGCAGATTCAGGATGTGACGCCGGAGATGACGAAAAGCCTGAAACTGGGACGGGATTTTAAGGGAGTCATCATTGCCGATCTCGTTGAAAATGGACCTGCGGCGAAGGCGGGTCTTGAACAGGGTGATATAATCCTTACGTACGACAAAAAGAAAGTTGAAGATGTTTCGCAACTCAGGAACTTCGTCGCACAGACACCTCCCGGGAAACAAGTCCAGGTGATAGTACTCCGTGAAAAAAAGCGTCTCGAGTTTCAACTCAAGATCGGTGATCTCGAGATGATAAGCAAGCAGACTGCTAAACAGCCGGGGAGTAAAATACTCGGTCTAACGGTCTCGAAGGTTACTCCGGATGTCGCTCGAAAGAACGGCCTGCGCCGGGCAACGGGTGTGGTTATTACCGGCGTGGAGTCCGGAAGTGCGGCTGACAGGGTCGGACTTGCTGAGGGGGATATTATCTTCAGAGTCGGGAACAAAACGGTGAGTGACCCTGCTACTTTCAACAAGCTGGTTACCGAAGCTGCAGAAGAAGGAGAGATTATGCTTCTTGTGCGTGACGCACGTTCCGGGAGAGTCGGGTACATCGTTGTGCCGCTCAGCAGGTAATCTCTTTATTTGTTTGGTTTTGATACATGCGGAGCGCCCGTGGATTATAGCTGCTGTCGATCTCCGCAAGAGAGTAGTACAAACCGGTCTTGAAACCATGAGTGCAGGAAACACTGTGCATGAAGACCGGTGCAGAGAATCGGCGTTATATACCGGAAATCCAATTTATTAAGGGCACGAACCGTTTTATCAAGCCTCTCTTCAGACGAGTGTATCAAATGCGCTCCTCCGATTATCCAGTAGAAGCGCGTTTGGCCGGTTATATCGATTATATGCATGAGGGTGTTGATTATCCCCGAATGACAGCAGCCGAGAAAAACAACCAGACCGTTCGGTGTGGAGGTGAAAAGACTCTGATCATCCGAAATCGTATCGATTTCTTTTCCCTGCGCATCCCTGAAAAAACGTGGAAAAGGCATTTCAAAGTCGGTTATTTTCGGCGACTCTCCCGTGAGGGTAAAATCCCCAACAGTGATGGATTTTCTGTTCAGATGAATTCGTGACAACAGCCCCTTTTTTTCGAAAAAACTTTTTGAAAAGGGTATACCGATCTCCCTGGCTGAGGTTTCTCTCCCGCCCCGTGAATCGGGAAGTATATACCTGTGCACGAAGATGTCGGGGTGACCGTAAACAGGGGCGGATGACGTTTGCAGTACATAATTAAGTCCGCCGGTGTGATCGTAATGCCCATGGCTTAAGAACACCGCATCGATATCGGAGATTCGAACACCTGATTCTTTTGCATTTTCACCGAGAACTTCGGACTGCCCGGTGTCGCAGAGGATTTTTCGGCCGCTTTTATCTATTAAAACTGAGAGGCCGTGTTCTGCTTTAACCCCTCTTGTGTGCGTGGTGTCCTCAATGAGGATGGTTATGGTTATATCGGTTTTGGGAATGTGCTCTACTGTGTTAAGCATTATTGGTATCCGGATAAAAAAGCTTCAAACCGGGTCAGTCGGTTTTAATAAAATGGCATCCGATTGTTTTTTTGTTCCGTCGCGCTGCCTCTGCGATAACGGTGGCAAGTGTAATGCCGTTTCGAAGCTCTATCTTTGCGCGGGTAAGCACCGTGTCTCTATAGTAGTCCGATATTCTAGTCTGCAGGTTTCGCAGGTCTGAAACAGCCCTCACAAGCCGGGTTGGTGTCCTAATAATGCCGACATAGTTCCACATCGTACTCCTCAGATTGTTCCAGTCCTGAAGAATGAGAAGAGGGTCATTATTCGTTGAGTGCATAGATTCCGGGTATACCCAGTCGGCAATGTCTGGAAAGTGCTCGGCCCGGGATGGTGCATCCGACGTTTTTTGGCCTGCCCGTGCACCGTAGGTAACACTTTCAAGGAGGGAAACCGACGCGAGTCTGTTTGCGCCATGCACTCCTGAGCATGCGGCTTCACCGACCGCGTAGAGCCCTGGCAGGGTGGTTTCACCCCATTTCCCGATGAGTATGCCCCCGCAAAAATAATGTTCGGCAGGGACCACCGGTATCGACTCACTTTCGATATCTATTTTATGCTTTATACACTCCTTATAGATACCCGGAAAACGTTCGCCGATTTGTATTCTCTTTTTGTTGAAATGTGCGATGTCCAGGTATACGTGGGTGCTTTCCGTCCTCGCCATCTCGTTATATATGGCACGGGCAACTTCATCTCTCGGCGCGAGGTCCTTCCAGTCGGGTGCATAACGCTTCATAAATTCTTCACCATTGCTGTTCAGCAGGCGTCCTCCTTCTCCCCGTACCGATTCGGAGATGAGGAAATTGGAGCCTTCTTCGGTGTATAGCATAGTCGGATGAAACTGCACATATTCCATATTGGCGACTTCGGCGCCTGCACGGTAGGCCATTGAGATTCCATCGCCTGTTGCCGTATCGGGATTCGTCGAATACTGGTATAGCCTGCCGATGCCGCCGGTTGCAATGACCGTTGCATCAGCCAGAAAGGTGTGGACCTTTCCGGTCCGGTTGTCGAGCGCGTAGGCGCCGAGGCAGAGATTTTCCCTGTATTTAAGCAGGGGGTTGGTCGTGTTATGATGGGTGGTTATGAGGTCTATTGCGGTAAAGCCGGTTCTAACGGTAATATTGCTGATATCCTGAATACGTGCGTAGAGTTTTCTCTCTATTTCGAGTCCTGTCATATCGAAGTAGTGGAGGATACGTTTTCTCGAATGGGCTGCCTCTTTTGTGAAGTTGTAGCCGCCGTTATCCCTTTGAAACTCAACCCTTATTTCATCTATCAGAAAATCATGTACAAGTCGGGGTCCTTCGTTTACGACGAGCTGAACGGCCTCCGGGTTTGAAATCCTGTCTCCCGCCTTCATTATATCATCGAAAAGAATTTCTCTTGAATCGTCTTCTCCAATAACGACAATACCGCCCTGGGCATAGCGCGTGTTAGACTCTGTCGGGTCTTCTGTTTTGGTAAGGAGCAGCACACTTTTACCGCCACGGCTTGCCAAAATTGCTGCGGTAAGTCCGGCTATACCGCTGCCGATTACAAGGACATTTGTTTGTTCCCGTGCCATGTATGAAATCCCGCCGAGTCCCTGGAGGTGTTGTATGCTTCCTTCTTCCTGCCCCCGATGTATCGATAAAATAATATAGTCCAAAGGGTCGATTTTGTAAAGGCACTATACAGTATGCCAGCTCTGACGCATGAAAATTGTTTTGACCCTGAGCATGTTGCCTATGATTTAAATATCTTTTTAATGGTTTCGGTTGCTTCACGGTACTGTTCGGCGCTCATGCGTTTTGTTCCGGATTCGTCGACTGCGGGCACGGATCGTATTTCAAATATCCTTTCCGCAAGATGCCGCTGCGCCTGAATGCCGACAGGAGTTTTCGGCGTTTTTCCGATGGCTTTTTCAATATCTTCCGGAAACTTGCCGGGATCAGCGGTTTCATAGATGACGGCCGGCAGTCTCTTTCCGTCGCGCGCGCGGTACTCTTCGAGCGCTTTCCAGCCGACAGAACCGTGGGGATCGAGAATGATCCCGTGTTTTTTATATACACGCTGTATCGTCCTGTAGTGGTCATCATTGTTCACACTGACCGAAAAAAAATCTCTCTGCATTCTCTCAATGTCGGGTATTTTATCCAGCACACCTGCCCGTAAGACTTTTCTTGTACGTGAGTCTATCTCATCGTAGATATGTCCGCCGTAGAATTCAACGAGCCTCGCGAAGTTGCTTGGGTGCGACACGATCATTGCCGTGGAAGGAGACCATATGGACGGACGTATTTCATAATTTCCTGTTTCCAAAAATTCCGGAAATTCCCGGTTTTCATTCACCCCGATAACCATTCTTTCAATCGGAAGGCCCATCTCCTTTGCAATGACCGTTCCCATCATATCCCCGAAGTTACCGGATGGAATACTCGTTATGAACGTATCGCCGTTCAGGCCGAGCTGCGAATACGCAAAGAAGGGGTATACCGCCTGCGGGAGAAGCCGACCGAGGCTGATCGAGTTTGCAGAGGTGAGGCGGTTTGGGTCAGAGAAACACTCATTAGAAAATGCCCTGTCGCTTAGAAGGGCCTTCGCAATCTCCTGGCACACATCAAAGTCACCATTTACGGCAAATGCGTAAATATTTTTCTGCAGTGTCGTCATCTGCCGTCTCTGCTGCTCGCTGATGGCGTTTTCGGGAAAGAGCACCACGTTCGTGACATTCTCGAGGCCGAGCAGAGCGTGGGCGACCGCGCCTCCCGTATCGCCGCTCGTTGCCACGACAACGGTCCTCAACAGCCCCTCTCTCCCTAGAAAGTAGTTGAGAACCCGCCCGAAGAAGCGGGCCGCAAAATCTTTGAAAGAGTAGGTCGGTCCCTTTGACAGCCACAGGATAAAGGTGTCATCTGTTGCTCTCTGTATTTTAACCGGTATTTCAGACTCGTCATACGCATCTTTCAGAAGGGGCATGAAATCGTCGGCGTTGATGTCCGGTGTTACATAGGGAAGTAAAACTGTATGAGCGACCTCTGCATAACTCATGTGCGCCATGCCTGAAATGTCTTCAATTTTAAGTTTCGGAATCGCATTTCTCTCCATCATGTACAGGCCGTAATTCGAAGCGATTCCATTGAGAAGCGCCTGTTTGAAACCGGCCCTTTCACTCCTGTTGTTTGTGCTGTGGTAGTAGACGGGCATAGCATTCTCCGTTCTGTTTTATGCTGTTCTTTTTCCCGCAAATTCCAGTTATTGCCGCCGGTGAGCGGTACTTGACAGCACCTTCGGCATTATCCGGACGCGAAGCGTCCGTATAACATTGAAAATTGGGGTAGCGAAGTCGTTTTACCATACAAAATAAATATATTTATCACCTTGTGTCATCATATTTCAGGTTTCGGGTTTCTGATGATTAAACCCGGCAGGGAAAGTGCAGTAAAACATTAATATTACAGAGCGGAAAAACACCGGCTGGCCCCGGTACTGTGCACTTTATACTTGATATGTCAGGCAGGGTGAGGGATATTCTACTGTATTACTGCATTAAAAAATCCTGCGCAGACCAAAGAGAGTAATTGTATGAAAGAACCGTTTATTCTGCTTTTTATTGCAGCCGTCGCTGTTATTTATATCACCGCACATGCCGCCTATGCCCAGGATAGTATCGGGCCGGAAGCTAAAAATTATCGAGCAGGAGCATACAGACTTGCGGATGAAAAAAGCCCGTACCTTCGGGCGCATGCGGACAATCCGGTAAACTGGCGCCCCTGGGGGGATAAGGCGTTTGAAGAAGCGGCAAGAGAGGACAAGCCTGTTTTTCTCTCCGTCGGCTACTCGAGCTGTCACTGGTGCCATGTCATGGAAGAGGAATCGTTTATGGACGCAGAGGTTGCCGCACTTTTAAACAGGGATTTCATTCCGATTCTGGTGGACCGTGAGAAACGGCCCGATATCGACAACGTGTATAAGCTCGTGAGTGTGATACTTACCGGCAGAAGCGGCTGGCCGCTGAATATCGTGATGACGCCCGATAAGAGGCCGTTTTATGCCGCAACCTATATTCCGAAAACAACCAGATTTGGTCAACCCGGGATGGTTGAATTGTTACCCCTCATCGGCAGACTGTGGCGGGAGAAGAGGGAGGAGATTCTCTCTTCCGCTGACAGGATACAGGATGTTCTTGAAAAGACCAACGCCCGTGAGCCGGGCGGCGTTCTTGATCGAAGCCTGCTGCAGGAGGCGTATACGGCGATTTCTGAAAATTTCGATGCGCAGTACGGCGGATTCGGAGATGGGCCGAAATTTCCCGGACCGCAGAACCTGCTGTTTCTCCTCCGTTGCTGGAAGAGCACCGGTGATGATCATGCGCTTTCCATGGTTGAGCAGACTCTTTCAGCCATGCGCAGGGGCGGTATTTACGACCAGGTAGGATACGGGTTTCACCGGTACGCGACGGATGTTGGATGGCTCGTGCCCCATTACGAAAAGATGCTCTACGACCAGGCGATGCTCTCGATGGTGTATACCGAGGCATTTCAGGCAACCGGTAAAGAGGAGTACGCTGACACGGTTCGTGAAGTATTCGAGTATCTCCTGCGCGATATGCGTTCGAAGGGAGGAGGGTTTTACAGCGCTGAAGATGCCGACAGCATGGGTGAGGAGGGGAGCTTTTATTTATGGACCATTGATGAGATCGAAACGGCCCTCACGAAAGCACAGTTGAAGATTGCGGTGAAACTGTACGGTATTTCTCCTGAGGGAAATTACAGGGATGAGCTTACAGGAAAGAAAACCGGTAAAAATATCCTCTCTATGAAGGCTCCTCCAGCTGAACTGGCGAAGGAGCTGAAAATGCCGGAAGAACAGCTGGATAAACGCGCTGAGATAATTCGTAATAAGTTGTTCAAAGCCCGTGAATCGCGTGAACGTCCACTCAGGGACGAAAAGATACTGACGGATTGGAACGGTCTTACAATTGCAGCTCTTGCCATTGCAGCGCGGACATTTGACAACGCGGCCTACTCACGGCACGCCCGTGAAGCTGCTGATTTTATTATTAAAAACATGATGACGCCCGATAGGAGGCTTCTACACGTCTACTTTGACAACTCTGCTGATGAACCAGGCATTATAGATGACTATGCATTTTTTATCTGGGGGCTCATCGAACTCTACGAATCGACATTCGATACACGGTACCTGAAAACTGCAATCGACCTGAACGTTGCTTTTCAGGAACACTTCTGGGATACAGATAGCGGAGGTTTTTTCTTTACTGCGGATGATACCCAGACTGTTATAATCCGTCAGAAAGAGATATACGGCGGACCCTATCCATCAGGAAATTCGGTCGCCATGTACAATGCGTTGAGGCTTGGCCGGATGACGGCGAACACTGACCTCGAAAAAACGGCTCAGGAAATCGGGGCTGCATTTGCAATGAGTATCCAAAAGGCTCCGCAGTACTATCCTCATATTATGAGCGCGCTCGGTTTTGCCCTCGGACCGTCCTACGAGGTCGTCATTGTCGGAAAAAAGGAAGCCTATGACACCAGGAAAATGCTTCGGGCGATTCATCGTGAGTTTCTGCCGAACAAGGTTGTTATGTTCAAGCCGGCCGAGGAAGAATCGCCCGAAATACTCCAAATTGCAGGTTTCATGCGTGATCAAACCGCAATCAAGGGCAGAGCAACCGCGTATGTGTGTCAAAACTACAGCTGCAACCTGCCCACAACCGATATTGAGGAGATGCTTGAACAGCTTGAGAAGTGATGTGAACACTGGACCTGCTATCCAATTTTGCATTTGACAAAGGGTCTCGTTTGTGTTACAAATTCCGGAGTAATACCAGTGAATGACAAGGAAGTAATAAATGAGCGAACAACTTGCGATTGCAGGCGGCCGGCCTGTCGTCGATCCTGCTGAAATACAGCCGTGGCCCGTACTCGATGAACGGGACAGACAGGCAGTGCTGCGTGTTTTTGACAGCGGATATCTGTGCGGAGCGGAAGCTCCCGAGGTAACCGCTTTAGAGAATGAGTGGGCTTCCTACATCGGTCGTAAACACTGTCTCACCACGAACAGCGGTACCGCAGCGATCCATATGGCGCTTGCCGCGCTGAACATAGGCCCGGGCGATGAGGTGCTGGTACCTTCGTATACCTTCCTCGCATCCGCCTCCTGTGTTCTCCACGCGGGAGCGGTTCCTGTATTCGTTGATGTAGACCGGAATACAGTAACCATCGATCCGAAAAAGATTGAGGAAAATATTACGCCGAGAACGAAGGCCGTGATTCCCGTTCATATTCACGGCCTGCCTGCCGATATGGGCGAAGTCACGTCTATTGCCAGGAAGCACGACCTCCATGTTGTGGAAGATGCGTGCCAGGCGCATGGCGCTGAGTACGGGGGAAAAAAGGTCGGCTCAATCGGTGTGCTGGCTGCCTTCAGCCTCAACAGTTCCAAGAATCTGTGCGGCGGAGAGGGGGGGCTGCTCGTTGTCGATGATGAAGAGTACTACATGCGGGCAAAGATGTTGAGGATGTTCGGTGATGAAATCGATGATGAAACCAGGCTTAGAAAATACAATGCGTCGATACTTGGCTATCAGTACAGGAATCTCGAGCTTCCAGCCGCCCTTGCGCGGGCTCAGCTCGAGCGGCTCGATGAGCACAATGCCCGACGTATTGAAAATTGCAGCTACCTGAGTGCACATCTCAAGGATATTCCAGGTATACACGTACCGTTAGTACCAGGGGGGCGCACGCACGTGTACTGGATGTATACCGTGGAATTCTATCCGGAGGAGACAGGAACCGATATGGCGCCTGGAGAATTCCGTGAAGCGGTCGAGAAGGCCCTTTTCATGGAAGGGGTGCAGGTGGGACAGTGGCAGACCATGCCTGTTCCCTGCCAGGATATCTTTCAGACAAAAAGCGGGTATGCGGCAAGCGGGTATCCGTGGAAATTCATCGACGAATGGGAAAACCGCACCTATAACTGCGACGACTACCCGAATGCGCTTGATTTCTGCAGGCGGTATACGGTTGTTGCAGGTATACATCCGCCGAACGGATCCGGACTCATGAAAAAGTACGTCACTGCCTTTGAAAAGGTATTTTCAAATCTGAACACGGTAATAGAGCATCGAAACGACCCGGTAATAGCTCATTACAGCGGTGATCTGTTCAGAGCAAAGTAGCCTCAATAGCGCTCCACCTTTCTCTATTTGAATTCAACCGTTACCTGATCTTTGAGCTCTGCTTTGATTCCCGGTACGGATTGAATGAGCTGTTTCGTTTGTTCGACGGACTGTGGATCGGAAGCAGTGAGTTTTTTAAAGGCGTCCTCATTTGCGATAATCTTATTAAAGTCCATGTCTATCAGTATTACTGTCGAGCCGTCTATGTATGACGCATCGGTTTTTAAAACCTTTCCGTCGACTGATATGGTAACTGTTATTCTCATATCCTTGAACATCTGTTTGAACATTTCCATCATTTCAGGGCTCATTTCACCCTGAGCGGCCTGCTTTTCTTCTCCCTTCACATCTTCTTTTTCTTCCGAACTGTCCTGCGGGTTGATGATCGTGAGGGTGGATGAATTCGTTTTGGTATTCTTTTGCAACTGAAAGGTGACGAGCTCTTTTTTGGTCTGCTTTTTCTCAGTGTTTTCCGAGGGTATGTCGGGCATATTTCCATCAGGATTCTGGTTGATCGACAGGGTGTTTATATCGGAGAAGGTGTATACTGCCCTGTACCCCTGCATGTCGTTATCCGATATTTTTTCAACCGAGGAAAGTTTTGCTCCCCCTCCCATTATGGAGGCTTTCTGCTCGAGTTTCTCACGATCGATCAGGTCGATTTTGCCGTTACCCTCATCTCCAAATGATTCTCCCATTCCGCTGATCATCTGAAGCATACCGCTGCTCAGTAGAAACGATTCTTCGACCGTGCCGCTCCCATTATTCTGCACGGTAACGTGAACAGTGCTTTTGATGCACCCGGCAAGAGAGAGGACTAAAAAAGCGATAAAAAATAATTTTAGTGCTGATTTCATGATTTTAACTCCTTTGCAGTGCCATGCACATATTGTATACTATTATAGGACACAGTGGAATGTTTTTCCCGGGGTTCTGCATCAGTGCAGACAGTATTGTTTTATTGCTTTTGGTGCATTTTCGAAACCCGAAATTGATAACAAAACAGGAATCGAAAGAGAGGTGGCGTATGCGTGTTGTACTCGGTTCAGACCATGCAGGGTATGAATTGAAGAGAGAGCTCACCGGTTTTCTGCACGATTTGGGTCATGAGATAGTCGATGTCGGTACCAGCAGCCCGGAGCCGGTTGACTATCCCGACTATGCGGAAGCTCTTTCACAGGTAATTCTTGAAAACCGGGCTGACAGAGGCATCCTTATCTGTGGCAGCGGTGTTGGAGCCTCTGTTGCCGCAAACAAGGTGCCCGGCATTAGCGCCGGGCTTTGCCATGATACCTATTCTGCTCATCAGAGCGTCGAGCATGACAATGTCAATGTCCTGGTCATGGGTGCGCGGATTATCGGTGTGGCGCTTGCTGAGGATATCGTACGGGCTTTTATCGGCGCGGAATTCACAGGGGATGAGCGGCATGTCCGACGCCTCAAGAAAGTAAAGGAAATAGAGAAACGGTACCGAATTTGATTAAATGCGCCCAATTCGCTATATTTTGATACTTCAGGGGGGTGAAACCCCCCGATTTTTTCGGAGCCTGCGGTGAATATACTCGTATTTCTCAAACAGGTACCAGACACTCAGCGGGTTAAAATCGACCCTGTCAGGGGGACGCTCATTCGTAAAGGTGTTCCGAGTGTTACCAATCCCTTTGATGAAAGTGCACTCGAGCTTGCTCTTGAGATGCGTGAGATTACAGGCGGAAGGGTGAGCGTGCTTACCATGGGGATTCCTGATTCTGAAAACATTCTGCGTGATGCTCTGACACTTGGAGCAGACGAAGCCTTCCTCATTACAGGGAGTGATTTTGCCGGATCTGACACGCTTGCCACATCCTATGCGCTTAGTAATGCGGTACGGGCGCTCAGTCCTTTCGAGCTGTATCTTTTCGGCAAGCAGGCAACGGACGGTGATACTGCTCAGGTAGGTCCCGAGGTCGCTGCGCATCTCGATATACCTGTGGTTACCTTCGTGCAGAGCGTGCGTAAAGTGGATGAGAGAGGTATGATCGTTGAGCGGATGGTTGACAACGGCAGGCAGGTTGTAGAGGTCGATTTTCCTGCGGCGCTTACCGTGGTCAAGGCGCACAAGAGGCTTCGTATGCCGAGTCTTGCCGGCATAATGGATTCTTTCGGTAAACAGGTGCATCGGTTAAGGTCAGGCGACATAGGAGTCGATGTGTCTAAGTGCGGATTGTCCGGATCCCCGACCAGGGTAAAAAAAATATTTTCTCCCAAGCATCAAACTGCTGTTCATTTTATCGAAGGAAGCAGTGAAGAAATGGCGCAGGGATTCCTTGAGATATTAAAAAAGGAGGGCGTGTACAGTTGAGCGGTGTATCAATGTACAGCGGTGTCTGGGTATTTGTTGAAAAGGGATCAGGCGGAGTAAACCCTGTTTCATTCGAGCTGTTGAGCAAGGCACGGGAACTCAGCAACGCACTGGGGGTTGAGCTTACAGCCATGTGCATCGGCGACACAGATGCAGTTCAAACAGCAAGCCTAGCGGAATACGGTGCCGATAAAATACTTGTAGTTTCACTGGAAAATGATCTTCTCAATAACCCGGAGGTAATGGCCAGGCATTTTTCCGCCGCAATAAATGAGAAAAAGCCATCTGTCGTGCTTGCAGGAGCAACGTCTTTTGGAAGGACAATGATGCCTATCATTGCAGCGGAAATTAAGACCGGGCTCACTGCGGATTGTACCGAACTTGCTGTTGATACTGAAAGGAAAATACTGCTGCAGACGCGTCCGGCATTCGGTGGAAACGTGCTCGCAACGATTGAATGCACAGAATCGCGGCCGCAGATGGCAACTGTACGGCCGCATGTATTCAAACTGAAAAAAACAAATCCCTCGAAAAAACCTGCTGTTGAATTGAAATCCTTTTCCATCCCCGAGAAACGTGTAGCAACCGTGCTCGAAACCATATATGAGAATGAAACTCTCGACATTTCGGCTTCTGATATCATCGTATCGGGAGGCAGAGGGCTTGGAAGAGCGGACGGGTTTGAGCTGCTGCAGCGACTTGCGAACAAACTCGGCGCAACCCTCGGTGCATCCAGGGGAGCGGTGGACCTGGGTTGGATCAGCCCTGCTCATCAGGTCGGCCAGACCGGGCATACGGTAAATCCGAAACTGTATGTTGCATGCGGAATATCGGGTGCAATACAACATCTTGCGGGTATGAGAGGATCCGATATGATTGTCGCAATAAACGAAGACCCGGACGCTCCGATTTTTGAAGCTGCGGATTACGGCATTGTCGGCAACCTCTACGAGGTGATTCCAAAAATACTCGAAGAGATGGTGATTTCTGCGAGGTGATTTAAAAGATTCGGGCAACCTCTACGAGGTGATTCCAAAAATACTCGAAGAGATGGTGATTTCTGCGA
>CAYSRJ010000004.1:80888-135120 GCA_964433545.1 uncultured Spirochaetota bacterium
AACCTCTACGAGGTGATTCCAAAAATACTCGAAGAAATGTAATGAATGACGCGGAGAGGAAATGTCTGGAATAAATATTACCGAAAAAAAAACAGGAGTGTACACTATCAGTCCGGATAAGACCGGGATGAAGATCGTATCCGGCGGGGAAGTGAAAAAAGGGTATATTGATTACTTGCGGGATGAATCAAATACGATCGGCTTTGATGTTGAGGCTCTGTTTTTTCCGAGAACGGTAGAAAATATCGCCTATGTCTTTTCTGAAGCGCAAAAAAGGGGTATGAAAGTGACCCTTTCCGGAGGGCGCACGGGAATATGCGCAGGAGCGGTTCCGGAAGGAGGGTACCTGCTTTCTACGGAAAAGATGACCGGGTTTCTCGTGATAGAAAAGAACTCGGGGGGATATGAGCTGACGCTGGAAGCCGGTATCCGCCTCAGCGAGCTTGCAAACAGGCTTAAGCAGAAGGACCTCGGACTTGCCGGTACGGTGAATGATGAGTTCCGCGCGGAAAAAAAATCCTACTTCTATCCCCCTGATCCAACTGAAACCACGGCTACAATCGGAGGTACTGTCGCGACAAATGCGTCAGGTGCGAAGACATTCTACTACGGTCCGACCCGAAACTATGTCCTCGGGCTGTCTGTTGTGCTTCCATCCGGAGAGCTTCTGAAGATACGCCGTGGCGAGGTCATTGCGAAAAACGGGCTTTTCAGGGTGCAAAAAGAACGGGGCCGACCGCTTGAAATTCCCTGCCCCACATACTGCATACCAAAAACAAAACATGCAGCCGGATTTTATTCACAAAAATCGATGGACCTTATCGATCTTTTCATCGGCTCGGAGGGTGTTCTCGGCATTATTTCAAGCGTTACAATACGGCTCATTGAAGAACCGTTCGCTACCTGCAGTGTTGTAGCCTTTTTTGAAAATGAAAACAAAGCGCTTGATTTTGTGATGAGTGCAAAAGAGGCGAAGAAAAGGCCTCTGTCACTTGAATATTTTGACGGAGCTTCCCTGGCTCTTCTCGACAGGGCCCGTTCAAATCAGGGTCCAGTATCTGAGATACCGGAATTACCGGATTCGGATGCCGCCGTATACTTCGAGTTTGCGTATTCCAGTGACGAGGAGCTCGAGGGTGATTTGTCGGGTTGGATCTCCCGCATCAGGGAGTGCGGCGGTGTTCCTGAAAAGACCTGGGGAGCGCTTGTCAAACGGGACATTCAGCGACTCAAGATGTTCAGGCATACACTGCCGGAATCGGTTAACAAAATAATTGCCAGAAACAAGAGAAATGACATTAGGATTCACAAGGTCGGCACCGATATGGCTGTGCCGGATACCCATCTGAGGGAAATGCTTGCCTGTTATCGGGAAACGCTTGCTGAAGCAAAAGTCAACCACGTCATCTTCGGACACATTGGAAACAGCCACCTGCATGTGAATATGATTCCTGAAGATTACGAACAGCTCATGCAGGCCAAACAGATGTACCGGATGTTTGCTCAGAAGGCAGTCTCTTTCGGCGGAACAGTTTCCGCTGAACACGGAATCGGCAAACTGAAGAGGGAGTACCTTGAGATACTGTTCGATGATAATGCGATCGACGAAATGAGGCGCATAAAACGGGAACTCGATCCTTTGCAGATCGTAAATCCGGGAGATGTTATTTAACCGCAGATATCTGTTTTTTTGTCCGGGCGCCCTGTTTTTTGCATAAATGCCGGCAGTTAATAATGTGTGGGATTTCCCGGAAGCACGCTGTTTGGCTGGCTGAATGGGTACGTCCTGCGGTCGTCTGTATGAATCATATGAATTATCACCCGCGCGTCGGGCAACACTATCGTGAAGGCTGAATTATGGGAGAACATGCAGAAGAAAAAAAAATCGATTTGCTTTTTGTGGGAAGTCAAGGTGAAGAGGGAGGCATCTCAGAGAAGATGTCCTCAAAACGGGGAGACGTCTCCTTTAAAATCGTGCGGCGAAGTTCTGTATCCTCTGCTCTTTCGTACTGCCGTGAAAATACGGTTGACGCTGTACTGTTGAGTCTTCCTTCAAAAGGAATTGACGGTGCAGCAGACGTGCAGCGGATCAGCAAAAAACTACCGCATGCTCCGGTTGTAGTGCTCACCGATATCGAGGACCGGGAGTTCGCGGTCACTGCTGCCCAGGCGGGAGCCGAAGATTTTCTGGTAAAAAGCCGACTGGATAATGACCTTCTCGTGTACGCAATCAGCTCCGCTATCGAGCGAAAGCATTCAAAAGAGCTTCTTCGCGCAAGTGAATCACTGCTGAGAACTATTATTGAAAACAACGCTGACGGACTGCTGATCATCAACAAAAAGGGAATCGTTGTATTCGCAAACCCGGCGGCAGTTTCCATGTTTAAAATGGGCAGGAAGGCTGTTGTCGGCAAGCCCTTTCAATATCCGGTCAAAGCGGGAAAAACCAGGGAGATAGATATACCCGGAAAAAATGGAGCAGCCATCACTGTTGAGATGCGTGTTGTATACACGGACTGGGAAGGTGAAAGGGCGCTGCTCGCATCACTCCGTGATATCTCCGAGCACAAGAACCTCGAAGAGTCGCTCAAGGTGTCGACAAAAGAACTGAACCGGGTGATCGAAGAGCTCGAACAGGCAAACAAAAAAATACTCGATCAGCAGAAATCGGTTATCGAAGAGGAGCGTCTCAAGGTGCTTCTTCAGATGGCCGGCGCAACTGCGCATGAAATCAACCAGCCTCTTACCGTTTTGCTGGGCAACATAGAGCTCATGAAAACAGGCGGGACCATACCCTCCGAGCTTTCAGGATACCTATCCGAGGTCGAGGATGCGGCAAGAAAAATTTCCGGTATAGTGTCTAAGGTGCAGAACATTCCCCATTACGATACGCGGCCCTATGCGGGCGATGTGTCGATCATCAACTTCGATCACGATGTAAACGTACTTTCTATCGAGGATGAAGATGATGACTATGAAACAATAGCTTCATGTCTGAAGAATGTGGATAGGATCAGGCTTCACCGGGTTACAGGTATGGCCAGAGCGGTAAAATATTTGAAACATGTAACGCCTGATGTCGTACTACTGGATTACTCGCTTCCCGACGGAAACGGCATCGATTTTCTCAGGATGATGAACCGGGATGACAGGGATATACCCGTGATTGTCATTACCGGTCAGGGGGATGAGACAATAGCTTCACGGGCTATTCAGGAGGGCGCCTTCGATTATTTTGCAAAGGATAATCTTAACAGCAAGTCTCTTTCACGAAGCATTGCCAATACTATGGAAAAGGCCAGATTGAAACGGGAGATCAGACAGGCGCAAAAGAGACTGGCGGAAATGGCGACAAAGGATGAGCTGACCGGCCTTTACAACAGGCGTTACTTTATGGAGGCGCTTGAACGGGAAACAGCCAAGGCGCTGCGAACAAAAACCAATTTTACCCTGTTTATCTTTGATCTTGATCTTTTCAAGCAGATAAACGATACGTACGGCCATCCGGCGGGAGACAGGGTTCTTGCCGGGGTTGCCGGCCTGCTCCACCACTGTATCCGAACAGGTGATCTTGCATGTCGCATAGGTGGGGAAGAATTCGCTGTGATTTTGCATAATGCACAGTTGAAAGAGGCTGGGATTGTATGCGAGCGGTTTCGAAAGATGGTCTGGGACCATGAATTTATCATACCTGCAGGAAACGATGGAGAGCGGAAGCAGTCATTGCACGTAACGGTCAGCATCGGGATTGCTCTTTTTGACGGTAACTCCATACAGAAAGCCTCCCAGCTTATATCAGCGTCCGACACGGCTCTGTACAGGGCAAAGAAGGGAGGTAGAAACAGGGTTGAGGTGGCGCTCGTTTAACACCGCAGCGAGAAGCGCCGCTGCAGTACTATCCGTTTTGCCTGAGCAGTAGGGTATGCATGGTCAGAATGCTGTCGAGCGGTATATCCGGAGGCATGTCATGGGATGGTGAGATAATATATCCGCCGAACCGTTTTCCAAGATCCAGCCTGTTTCGTGTCTCTTCTACAATGTCCTCTCTGCTGCCGAATGGCAGCGTTTTCTGAATGCTCATACCACCGTAAAATGCAAGCTTTTTCGAAAACGTTCTGATTGTCTGCTCAATGTCTATCGCTTCTGGCTGGAAGGGGTTGAAAACATTCACGCCGATTTGGGAGAGGTCGCCAAGTATTTCGCTGATATTCCCGCATGAATGGATAAAAACATCGCGCCCCTGGCTGTGTGCCTTGTCGTACATTTTCTGTAAACGGGGTTTGATGAATACACCCCACGTGTCGGGGCTCATTAAAAGGCCTCGCTGATACCCGTAATCATCTCCGAAATAGATGCCGTCGATGCTGAATGTTTCCAGGTTTTTGAGCACCGCGATGTTGAAATCGGTTATTGCATCGAGCAGGTCATGAACGAATGAAGGGTTAAGTATAAAATCGGTCATGAGGTTTTCCATGCCCCGCAGCGACCATGCTCTTTCAAAGAGGCTGTATGAGAATTTTGCGAGAATATAGCGGTGGGAGTTCGCCTCAAGTATTGGAGCTGCATGGGCGTAGCGGGCCTCGTCATCGGGATCGGGGGACTGTAGATTGTTGAGGCCGGGCTTTTCGAGCACCACATTTGTCGGTGTGCCGATATCCCGGTCTATTCTTCTGTCCCACACGACACCCCACTCGTCCCTGAAGAATCCCGGCTGTATTTCCCTCAGGCTGTTTACCGCGCGGTTTCGTATGAATGCGAGATGGTTTCCTAAATACGTATCGAGGCTGTTGAATTTGTATATGTTTTTGCCCAGTACCATGCAGCGCTCTTCTTTCAGGTTGAGCTGTTCCATGATTCTGCTGCCGAGCTCGGTGGTATAGCCTATCTGCCAGGGAATTTTATCTGTTTTTTTGAAGGCAATGCAGTCCTTTACCCTCTGTTTTTCGTTCATACAGGTATCCTGAGTATGTACTCGGTGGTCCGGTTCATAGAAAATAGGTGCATCCGTCTGTACTGTCAATACAATGATCCAGGGGATACAGGGTGCGAGCAGTTTGGTGCTCGACAGTAACGAGAATAACTGCTATCATAAAACAGCAAATTTTTTATTTTCAGGGGGTATTGTTATGCGCGCTGGGTGTCTGTGCCTATTTGAAGATGAGCTTTATGCGAACTTTCTTCCACTCACCTATATCCGCCCGGTATTTGACCTGAGATGCGGTATACAGCTCATCAGGGAGAAGCTTACAAAGAGATTTGCTGAGGAGCCAACCGTTCTTTTCTGCCGGAGGGAGCTTGAAAATAGCATGAAGGAAAAGGCCGGGTACGCAGTCAACCGTATTGAAGGAGGGGCTTCAGCACTGTTTGTCAACGGACGCGCGCTTTTTAATGAACCCATATCCCCAGAAGGCGACCAGGAAGCGGGAGTTAGGGGCAGCACGGTAGTTTATGCCAGGCTTACAGGACAAAATGCCCGGCACGTAACGCCGGAGATGTGTCTGGATGGAGAATTTCTCTCCTATATCGAGGAGCTGGGTATCCGGATCATCAAGTGTGAGACACGATGTATCGAATATCCCTGGAACCTTGTTGAGTTCAATGGCAGTCAGATAGAGCACGATTACCGGGAATACGGGCAAAGCGGAAGTGAAGTATATGAGGGCGCCCATCTTCTGAACAGGGAGCGCATATCAATCGGAAAAGGGAGTGTTATTAAACCGGGGGCTGTTATCGATGCCGGGAATGGGCCTGTGCGTATTGATGAAGATGTGACTGTGTACCCGCTCTCCTTTATTGAAGGCCCTGCGTATATAGGCAGGGGCTCCCTGATTAAGGCCGGCGCAAAGATATACGGCGGCACGAGCATAGGCGAGGTGTGCAAGGTGGGCGGAGAGGTTGAAAAATCGATTATTCACTCCTACAGCAATAAACAGCACGACGGGTACATCGGGCTCAGTTACGTCGGATCCTGGTGTAATCTGGGGGCAGGGACGAGCACGAGTGATTTGAAGAACAATTACGGAACGATCAGGATGCGTATACGCAATAAAGTCGTCGACACCGGCTGCATGTTTTTAGGAGCAGTTATCGGTGACCACACAAAAACAGGCATTAATACAATTCTTAATACCGGTTCTGTGATTGGCATTATGGTGAATATTTTCGGTTCGCATCTTCCACCGAAGTATATACCCTCCTTTTGCTGGGCATCCGAAGCCGGATTAAAAGAGTACAGGTTCGACAAAGCGGTTGAAGTGGCGAATCGAGTGATGATGCGACGCGCGAAAGAGGTAACCCCCGCGCTTGCAAAACTGTTTGAAACAATATATACACAGACAGAGAAGGAAAGACAAACTGGTTGATGCGGCAGCCCCGTAATGGTCTTGATTCTCTTTTTTTTCTTGACGTCGGTACTGATCAGATGTATTATTGTTATTAACAATTATTGCTAATAGCAAGTAATATTTCCTACAGCATATAAGAGCGATACATATTACTTCGCGGCCGAGTATTAAGATTGCTTGATCAAATTAACGTAGAAGGGTGACGATGCGGGTTATCGATTATATTTTTCTTTTAAAGAAGAAATGTACTGTCGAGGAAGAGGGCATCGGCGAAAGTGTGGGACTTTCCACAAGCGAGATGCACTGCATCGAAGCAATGCACCCGAAGGAACTGGTAAGCGGGATTGAGCTTGCAAAGAAGATGGGGCTGTCGCCGTCAAGGGGAAGCAGAATTATTGAAAGCCTTATGGAAAAAAATCTGCTTCGAAAGGAAATCGATTCTTCAGACAGGCGGTACTGTGTTATCTCACTTACGAAAAAGGGAGAGAGGGTTTATTTTCATGTAGAGAGATCGAAGCTCCAGTGTGATAAAAGGATCATTGAAGGAATGGATTCAGAGCAGATACAACAGGTGAAGGAGGGTCTCAGGACTCTTCTCAACGTCATGTAGAAATTATGGGGACTTAATACGATGGATTTCAAGATAGAAGAAGCAATTAATACACGGTACAGTGAGCTCGCGGGGTCGACCTGCTGTCTGTCGTGCGGGACTGCTCTTGCGTTTGGAGACCCCCTTCCCGGAGAGATCTGTGTGGATCTGGGGAGCGGACGGGGCAACGATGTGCTCCGGCTTTCGGAAGAAGTGGGTAAAAAGGGCTTTGTATACGGCATCGATATATCAGACGGTATGCTCGAAAAGGCGTCGAAACGCGCAGCTAACCTGGGAATTGAAAATGTAAAATTTATCAAGTCGGAACTCGAAAGTCTTCCCCTTCCAGATGGTACGGCAGACCTCCTGATATCAAACTGCACAATCAATCATGCTGAGGACAAGCAATCGGCCTGGAACGAGATATTCCGCATTCTGAAGCCGGGCGGCAGATTTGTGGTAAGCGACATATATTCAATCGAGCAGGTTCCCGAAGAGTACGCTTCCGATCCACAGGCAGTTGCAGAGTGCTGGGCAGGTGCGGCAACAAAAGACGCATACCTGAATACCGTCGTTGGTGCGGGGTTTTCGGACCTACGGATTCTCGAGGAGAGCCTGCCATATCAAAAAGAAAAGATCGAGGTCGCAAGTTTTACTCTCTACGGTGTAAAACCGGGAGGGAAGCGCCGGTAATCGGCATATAGAAACGACGTACCTTACAATGGAGGCACATAAATGAAGTCACTTATCAGGAAGAAACCGAAAGGTACAAAAGACGTGGCCCAGTGTTGTGCGAAAACTTCGCCGATTAAGGCCGGGTGCCACGACTGAGGGGGAGGGGCTGCGCAGCTGCGCAGCTCCTGTTCCTGCTTCTGAAAGAATCATTAACGGAGATGAAGGTGTATTTTTCACGACACAATATATTTTCAAGGATACGGGAATCTGAAAACTACTTTCTCATAAATACGCTTTCCGGAAATGCCGATATCGTTTCTCCCGAGAAGGCACGGGAAATTCTGGATGGCACGTTCACGGATGCTGAAGAGTACGTGGAAAAAGGCTATCTGATTGACGAAGAGAAGGAAGAAAAACTTTTCAGGCAGAAGTATCTTGACTTTCTCGACGCGCGGGAGCGCTCTGAGATTCAGATTTTCTTTGTTCCGAACTACAGCTGCAACTTCTCATGTCCCTATTGCTATCAGAAGGAATACCAACTAAATACAGATACGCTTCGTTTTGAAGTTGTCGATGGATTTTTCGACTATATCGGGGAAGAATTTTCGGATAGAAAAAAATATATTACGATTTTCGGTGGTGAACCTCTGCTTGATGGAAAAGGTGCAAAGGAAAAAATTGCGTACCTGATCGCCAGTGCCGGAAGTTTGAATATCGATACGGCGGTTGTTACAAACGGTTTTCATCTGATCGAATATATCGATATTCTTCGTCAGGGCGCAATACGGGAAATCCAGGTGACTCTCGATGGAACTGAGGAAGTGCATAACAGACGGCGCCCCCTGAAAGGTGGTGCAGGCACCTTCAATCGTATCGTTGAAGGAATCGACGCAGCACTCGAAAACGGTTTCAGGCTTAATCTTCGCGTTGTTCTCGATGCGCAGAATATGGAGAATCTTCCGGAGCTCGCAGCCTTTTCTATCGATAAGGGATGGACTGAAAATCCTCTGTTCAAGACCCAGCTAGGCAGGAACTACGAGCTTCATACCTGTCAGGCCGAAAGCGGCAGGCTCTATTCGCGTGTTTCATTCTATGAGAAGATATACGATATGATTCTCGGAAATCCGGAGGTTGGCCAGTTTCACCGGCCCGCATACTCGTTGACCGGGTTTCTATTTGACAACGGCCAGCTCCCGGATCCGCTCTTTGATTCCTGCCCTGCGTGTAAAACGGAGTGGGCCTTTGATTATACCGGGCACATCTATCCATGCACCGCCACGGTCGGTAAAAAGGACGAGTCACTCGGTACATTCTATCCTGAAGTTATGAAGAATACGGATATAATCGACCTCTGGGAGATGAGAGATATAACCACGATCGAAGAATGTAAAACCTGCAATCTGAGCCTCGTCTGCGGCGGCGGATGCGGCTCTGTTGCAAAAAACAAAGGTAGTATCGCCTCACCCGACTGCAGGCCGGAGAAGGAGCTGATAGGAATGGGAATATCACTTTATTTTGAAAGGGGTAAGCTGTAATGTCTGATAAAATTCGGTATATCAACGCCGGTGAATACAAAAAAGAGATTGGAAAAGCCCAAAAAGCGGTTGTTGATTTCTATTCGACGGAATGCCCGCCGTGCGACGCCCTGGCAGCGAAGTACGAGAGCCTGAGTGAGATTTACGGTGATGATGTCATATTCTTCAAGATATTCAGACAGGAGAGCAGGGAGCTGGCAGAGTCACTCGGAATATCGGGATCACCGACAGTGATTTTTTATGAGAATGGAAAGCGGGTCGGCGATACGCTGACAAGCGGTATAAAACGATCCGACCTCGTGCGAAACCTCGAGCGCCTTCTTACTGAAGAATGGGCCAAAGAACTTCGGAAAAGAATTACGCCGGTTCAAACAGACTGTGATGTGCTCATTATAGGCGGCGGCCCTGCCGGTCTTACAGCAGGTATTTACTGTGCGCAGGCAAAGCTGAAAACGATACTTGTGGACAACGCCCTCCCCGGCGGCTGGGTAACAACTACCCATCAGGTTTCCAATTACCCGGGATTTATGGAGCCGGTTGCAGGTTTCATGCTTGCACACTATATGTCGGAGCAGGCAAAGACGGCAGGTGTCGATTTCAGATCTGCAGTCGATATAACGAGCGTTTCACTGAAGGACAAAAAGATCGTTATCGATGGCTTTGAAACAATTGGTGCAAAGAAGATAATCGTTTCAACAGGTTCCTCCCCCCGTCCGCTTGGAATAAAGGGGGAAAAGGAATATAGAGGGCAGGGGATTTCCTACTGTGCGACCTGTGATGCGAAGTACTACGAGGGCAAGGAGGTCATTGTCATAGGAGGGGGAAACTCAGCTCTCGAAGAATCGGTCTTTATCAGCAGGTTCGCCCGACACATCACCATTGTTCATCAATTCAATGTTTTTCAGGCAAACAGGCTCGCCCAGGAGAAGGTTGCTGCAAATGAAGAAATCGATTTAATGCTGGAGCACGAGCCGAGAGAATTCATCAAAACAGGAAACTGGGTCGACAGGGTCGTTGTCGAAGACCTGAAAACAAAAAAGATGAAGACTCTTGAATGCGACGGTGTGTTCATATTTGCCGGAATGCAGCCGAATCTCGAGCTTTTTGATGACATGTTCGATCTTGACGAGTGGGGTTATATAGAAACCGATGAGGCGATGCGGACGAACGTCTCCGATGTATTCGTTGTCGGTGATATTCGAAGCAAGAATTACAGGCAGATAACGACCGCAGTGTCAGACGGGACAATCGCCGCCATGACTGCAGCAAAAGAGCTCGAGGGGTGATTATCCATCAGGCTCTGACCTGTACGCATACTTGATCTTCAGGAATGAAGGAATACTGAACAGGCGTACGAGAAGCAGCATCCAGAGGGAGATGCCGTCCGTATTATACGCATAAAAATCAGAAGAAGTCCGTATTCCCCTTTTTGCCTCCCTTTTAAACTTCATAAATCTTTTCACTGAGTAGCTTTCATTATACAGCCTTGCGAGTCGATGATAAAACCTCTTCCTGGTAAGTTTCGTGGGAAGCACCGAGTGCGCAAAATCAAAAAAATCATAGTCCTTGATTGCCAGGTCGGCGGCTGTTTTCTTATACAATTCTGTTCCGGGGAGCGGGGTCAGCACCGGATATGCCGGGCGATAGAGGCTCGTATCGTTTACATACCGGAACAGGCGGTCAAAATCTTTATCAGTAAAATCCGGGTCGACGATGAAGTGCGCATTGATGTAGATATCCAGTTTTTTTAGGGTACGGATTGCTTCACTGTTGATTTTCATTGTTGTTTTTTTGTTTATTTTTTCAAGGCCTTCGTCCGTAACTGCCTCGAATCCTACTGTTACGTATTGAAGGCCGGCTTCCCTCAGGCTGCGGAAGAGGTCGGGGTGTCTCACTATGAGGTCGGCACGTGCATACATCTGCAGCTTTTTATTTATTCTGTGTTTTTTGATCTTTTCAGCAAGTTCCCACGCACGCTTAACATTATGAACGGTATTATCGTCTGAGAAATAGAGTATATCCACATCCGGCGCAAGACTTTTCAGTTCCTCAATAATTGAATCGACATCCCGTGTTACATATTTTCCATCCATAAGCTTCCAGCATGCGCAGAAGGTGCAGCGAAAGGGACATCCTCTGCTCGTCATCACGAGGCCAAGGTTGTTTCGAAGCGAGTCATGGTACTTTTTTCTGTATTGGGCGGTTAAATTTCTGGCCGGAAAGGGAAGGCTGTCAAGATCAACGGAAGCAGTGTTTTTCTCGGTGAAATGAATGTTTCCCCTATGTACCAGACCGAGGCCCGGAATACCTTCAGCCCCGGTACCTCCGGCACATGCATCGATGTATTCATTAAATGTGTGGTCTGCATACCCGATGAACAACGTATCTATGTAATCCTCGTTGAAATCATGAGGCATGAAGGTCGCGTGATTGCCGCCCACAACGGTTTTTATAGATGAGTCGAACAGCTTAATCTCCTTGAATATTTTTTTCACCGTTTTAACATCGCATGTGTAGGATGAGACGCCCACAATATCGGGTCTGAAAAGACTCAATTTTTTGAGGAGGTTTCTTTCAATCCGCATATCGAATATTTCAACGTCATGCTCCGGCACAGCGGCTGCCAGGTACTCGAGCTCGAGCGGCTCATAGAGCGTAGTACTGATCAGATGAGGGTTGAATGGTGGTTTTACGAGCAGTATTTTCATCAATTACCTCTGTGGTTTGAGAATTTTCTTGCAGGGCCTATAAATTGCCTCCGAGTATATCAATCTTCTTTTCAATGTCCTGAATTCTTTTAGCGAGGGAATTGATTTGAAACTCGATTGAGTTCAAAATCCAGAACTGAAAGTGCTCTACCTTTGTCTGTTTGTTTATCATCCAGACAATCTTGAGGGATACCAAAAGCACTGCTATTTCCATAGAGATGAGGGCGGGTATTTTAATCATCGAGAGGTGGAAAATTTCACGTATGAAGTCGAAGGTGAAGAGAAATATCACCAGAATGAGAAAAATTATATTGACGGCCCTATCCTGTTTTTTTGCAGTCGCTCCCCCGATCTGACCGATTATCTTTCGAATACGCTCTTTTTCGTTCTTATAGTTTTCGAGCTCCTCACGAAGAATTTCTGTTTCATCTTTATACATATCGCACATAACCTACAGATAGGGTTACGTATTGTCAAGCTTCTTGTGAAAAGCTGCCTTTGAAAATGGAGGGGAGTGTTCAGGCTATTTTTCTGAACCGATCGTATAGCCCAGTGTGGCTGCAAGGCGTATAAAATGCTCCGGGTAGGGTGCGGTAAACTCCATCTCCCTGCCTGCCTGCGGGTGAACGATACGGAGGACCCTTGCAACGAGCGCAATGTATTCGACGGGGCCCGGTTTTCTCGAGTAGAGCGGGTCACCAATTATCGGATGAGTAGCATAGGCCATATGGACTCTGAGCTGATGCGTGCGCCCCGTTTTCGGAAAGAGCCGGACCCAGGAGGTATTGTTTCTGGAATCGATTACTGTAAACCGGGTTACAGCACTGCGCCCTGTTTCCTGTACCGAAAATTTTTTTCTCTGCCCGGGGCTTCGTGCAATCGGCGCATCTATGACTCCTTCGGATTCCCTGAAAACTCCTTTGACAATTGCTTCATACTGTTTTGTTACTTTTCTCTCGGAAAATGCTTTGGAGATGCTGTTATGAGTCCTGTCGTTTTTGGCGATGAGCAGCACACCTGAAGTATCCTTATCAAGCCGATGCACAATGCCCGGCCTGAATTCACCGCCGATTGCCGAAAGACCCGATTCTCCACCAAAATGATACAAAAGCGCGTTTACAATTGTATCTTTCTCATGGCCGGGAGATGGGTGAACCGGGATACCGGGCTGCTTGTTGATTACAATGAGGTCCTCATCCTCATACAATATGTCGATTGGGATCGGAGAAGACTCAAGGACGGTCGTTCTGGGCGGGGGAATGCGGACAGACACATCGTCTCCTTTACGCAGTGTTTGATGAGGTTTTGCCTTCTTGCCGTTAACAAGGACGAGGTCTTCTTTGTCGAGAATATATTTTTTTATCAATGATCGGGAGAGGTCGGGAATGCTCTCCGCAATATATGCATCAAGTCTTTTACCACTGTCAGTATCGGCAACTGAAATCCGGTACAATCTATCCTTCTTCAGATTTTGCTCCATGGCGAATGATTATTATTAAAAGAATGATTATTCCTGTGAGAACGCAGGAATCGGCAACGTTAAAGGTGGGCCAGCGTGTCATATAAATGTGAAGGGCAGGTATGGACACATCGGGAAAATCGACATCAAGAAAGTCGACTACTTCTCCGCGAATTATCCGGTCTATAATGTTTCCGATTGCACCGCCGAAAATCAACCCCATTGAGAGGCCCGTATGCCTGATGTTTCTGGGAAGGGTTATAAAGATATACAGGATAATTCCCAGCGCAATGACCGAAATCACAATAAGAAGTGGCGCCTTTATTGGTGAGCGATTACTGTCGAAGAAGCCGAACGCAATCCCGGAGTTTAGTATATAGGATATGGTGAAGAAGTTGCCGATAACCGGAATCGTCTGATTCAGGTCCATCGTCATTCTGATGACCCATTTGACGATGTGGTCAAATACAATGACGGATACACTGACAATGACAAAAACCCTCACTCTCCTGCTTTTCCAGGAAAACAGTGTTAAAAAAGATTTAAAACGCGAAGTTATATTCACTGTTGCTGCTCCTATTTACCTGCCTTCTTTCTATAAACAATCCTGTTATCCCGTAATGCAATGGTAAAGGATATACCGGTCGAAGAAAGTAATATATAACTGTAGTCGAGGGAAGAAAAATTTATTTCTCCCTCCGCAGCCGCTTTGAATAGAGCGGTGCCGGCGAAACTGAAAAAAAGGCTCACAGGGAGCGAAATAAAAAAGATGATCTCAAAACGTCGGAGCTGGGTTTCCTCATAATCCCGATCCTTATCTTCGAAAGACAGGGGCAGCTGTTTGTGAAATGTAAATGCTCCGTCCGTATCGATGCCCTTATTTTTCATGATGTCCGCATCAGTACCCACGAGCACTGAAACACTTTTTTTTACCGGCCCAGGGGATGTAGCGGAACCTGCGCCCCGGGAAACAGTGGTAAAAGAGTCCCCGCCATAAGCGCTGCGGGCCCAGGCGGCAAACACACATATGGCAACTGTTGCGTACAGTACTGCATGGGTTTTCATTTTGTACTGTTCCTTGTATCGAACTGTTTTATTCTCTATCTCCCCAATATTTTTTATAGAAGAGCGAAAGTTTCTTCCGTGTTTTGTCCGGGATGAGGGATTTGTCAGTAATAATTGCATACTTTGCCGCCTCAAGGCAGGTACAGGACCTTTCTGCCGGAATCCGTTCTATCAGGGTCTTTATGATGTTCTGCGCTGCCTGAGAGTTTGCTTGCAGATTCTCGACGACGATTTCAATGGTAACATCCTCCTCGTCCTCTTTCCAGCAATCATAATCGGTGGACATGGCCATAACTGCGTAGCACATTTCCGCTTCCCGTGCAAGCTTTGCTTCTGGGAGCGCTGTCATACCGATAATGCCTCCGCCCCATGACCGGTACAGGTTGCTTTCAGCACGTGTTGAAAAGAGGGGGCCCTCCATGCATATATAGGTTTCGTCTCGATGCACCCTGTATCCCAGTTCATGTACAGTTGAGTAGAGCGTTTCGCCCAACTGCGGGCAAAAGGGGTCTGCAAAAGAAACATGTCCGACGACGCCCTCTCCGAAATATGAGTTCGGCCTGCTCTTTGTCCTGTCGATTATCTGCGACGGAATCACGATATCCCTTGGCCTGATCTCTTTTTTAAGGCTTCCGACAGCGCTCACTGCAATAATGCTTCCAACCCCGAGCTTTTTCAACGCATAGATATTCGCTTTGACCGGGATTTCGGTCGGAAGTATCCTGTGCCCCCTGCCGTGTCTGGGGAGGAAGAACAGCTCCCTTCCCGCATATGAAGCTCTGATAATGCTGTCCGAGGGCCTGCCGAATGGAGTTTCAATATCGATGCTGTCTGTAATGGACATGCCGTCAATTTTATAGAGTCCGGTTCCGCCGATGAAGGCAAGTTTTTGCAGAGCCATACACACCTCCGTTGTTCTATGCTTCCACGAAATATCCGGGGATATTTTACACTTTTTTTGCATTTAAACCGGGTTTGGTCGTTTGGTTTCCCTGTACCTCAAAGATCTTTTGTTTGGACTTCATGCCTTTAACAAGCCGCACATCCCGCTTTGGAATATGCAGATATTCGGACAGTATCCTTACCGCATCCCTGTTTGCCTGTCCCTCAACAGGTCCGGCGGTGGTATATATATGCATGCCGTTGTCTCTAATTTCAATCTTCCTTCTCGAGCTTCCGGGATGTACTGCCGCCGTTATTCTGTAAGTCTTTTTCACCACTAGTCAGGTTTTGATCCGCCTTTCGGTTTTGATTTATCGACCATTTCACCGAACTTCTTCCATACTTCACCCTTGTGGTATTCATCACCTGATTTAACGCTCAGATATTCGCACGGATGGAAGAGGTCGGGGTGCTCTTTGTTGTTCTGTGTTGTACATTTTTTAAGATCCATCTCCGTAGTCTGGTCGATCCAACACCTGTCCATTCGGCATTTCAATTCGAGATAGCTCATTACGAACCTCCTTTCTGGTAATCAACAATGCTCCCATGATCGAGATGATATATATCGCACGGCATACTGAAGCTGAGAGATGTGTGACTTGCCACAACAACAGCCGCGCCGTTTCTTTTGTGTTCTTCGAAAAGATCCAGTATATCGTCTGAAGACTCCCGGTCCAGCTCTGAAACGGGTTCATCTGCAATTATAAATGAGGGAGAAGTTACAAGGGCACGCGCTATCATCGCCTTTCTTTTCTCACCCCCTGAAAGTTCGAAGGGGAAGCACGTTGTTTTGTCCGGTATACCAAGACGTTCCAGAAGGCCTGTTGCCTGTCGTTTCAGCTGTCTCATCGGCTTTTTACGAAACACATTTGGAAAGAGAACATTTTCTAAAATGTTGAGATCGTGTAAAAGGAGTATTTCCTGCGGAATATACCCTATAAAACGCTCCCTGAAAAGTGAAACAGAACGGTCGCTCGATACAGTAACATGAACGGTATTCAGCACAACCTCACCTTTTGTCGGCTTTAAAATACCGGCGATCAGCGACAGCAGTGTTGTTTTGCCGCTGCCGGTTGGGCCGCGTACCAGAGTAAGGCTGTCCTCGTTGATATCAAGGCTCACCCCCCTTACAGCTTCAACATACTCATTGCCTGTCTGCCGGGCAAAGGTTTTTGTAGCCTCTAGTACCTTAATACTCACGGAGATCCCCGTACAAGTCCGTTGATAGTTTTATCGATTTTAATTATGGGATTTTGTACCGGAATTTATTATAGACAACGATCTTTTTCCTGTCCATAACTTATTAAGTATTGGGAAATTTCGGTAAAAACTATTAGGCAAGTGTCGGTTTTACATTTTACGATTGAAAGTTAACTTGACTATATCATTGCGAAGTAAAAGAGATATTAGTATGAGGGAATAGGTAATCTCCAGTATAACGACGGCGAATACAGTCTGCCCGGAAATACCGACAAGCATCAACAGTCTCGAATGCGTGAGATTCTGAAAAAAAAGCGGTAGATATATCACCTTGAAAAGAACAATACAAACAACACAGATAATTCCTGATACGGCTCCGGCGAGAGAGATAAAAAATATCTCGAGGGCAGCTGACATGAGTAAATCGGATTTTCTGACACCGCATATGCGGAGTATCCCCAATTCTTTTCTTCGTGTATTGAGAAAAAGATAGCTGAGCACTCCAAGGATCAGTACACTCAGGATTATAAATGCAACAGTCACGGTATAGAACAACCTTTTAATGTCGTTGAGCTCGGGCATCCGGAGAAATGCGGTGGATAGTGAAACGATAAAAAGCGACTGGGAAATAACGAAAGCAAGAATGAAATAGAGAAGTGTAGAAACCCGCTTTCTTCTGATATTGGTAAGAGCAAGCCACAGGATATTGCCGAACACCGAAAACCCCGCCTGCAAAATGAAGCCCCGACGAGTGCTGCCGGGGCTTTTGGGCGATACTGGATTTGAACCAGTGACTTCTACCATGTGAGGGTAGCACTCTACCGCTGAGTTAATCGCCCCATACGATATACCGTTTCTCCGTTTCTTCTTTGTGTACTACGTTTGTTCACGACGCAAAAAACACCGGCAGTATATAACGCGAGAAATAGCTTCTAAGTAACTTCTCGCAAGTTACTGTATGATACTCGGCCGCGAAGCGACATACGCCGTTTTATATGTTTGACCACAGCCTGAAGCCACAACATTCAATTATACTATATTATTACCTATGATTGTACTGAAAAATTATTTTCTGTAAAGAGAAAAATTAGGCACGTATATTCAATCGTAAAAGTGCAATCCGAGACTTGCCTAATGGTTTTTACCGAAATTTCTCAATGCTTAATTAGGTAAACTACTATTCTGAATCAGAGTATATATTTCTTATCTTCTGCCGGAAACTGTTCGGCCTCTTTCTTCTTTTCTTCAAATCCATCTCTCCCAAGCATGCCGTAGGTGTACTGTTTTCCGGCTTCAACCCCGGGCTGATCGAGTGAATTGATACTGTACAGGTGGCCTGCGAAAACAGTCTGCACCTCGTACATGTATAAAAGCTGACCGATGGTGTAGGGATTGATCTCCGGGAGAGTTATTTCAATGTTCGGGCGTCCTGACTTGACGAGGGCGAGAATGGTGGCTTTCTTTTCCACTTCGAAGAGCTCATTCAGAGTATGCCCGCCAAGGTAGGAAAGACCTTCATACTGCGTGTACATGGAGGGGATGTTGAGGAAGTTGTTGAAGTTTTCAACACCAAGGACAGTGATAATCTTGTCGAAGGGCCCCTCTCTGTAGAGCTGTATCTGTGAATGCTGATCAACAGCACCGACTGATTTAATGGGTGTCTGGCCGGCATATACCACTTCGCCGGTCAATCCGTACTTCTTGCCCAGGCTTTCGGCGAGAAGCTGTCGATACCAGCCGGAAATTTCTCCCAGAGCCGTTGAATAGGGCATAAGCACCGCCATGTTTACTCCCTTTCTTGTATGCAGATGATAGTGAATCACCGCATTTATATATGCGGGGTTTTTTAAGAAATCCTGCGTGCTGCATATCGAATCCATAAGCGCGGCACCTTCCAGAAGTGCGTCAATATCGATGCCCGCAATGTACGCTGGAAAAAGCCCGACCGGCGAAAGCACGGAAAAACGGCCGCCTACCCCTTCGGGAACCTTAAGTGTTCGCCAACCCTGAGCATTCGCGATCTCTCTGAGTGTACCCTGGTCGGGATCAGTGGTTGCAACGACCTGCCTGTTGAAATTGTCATCACCTATCTTTTCGCTTAAAAATTTCTGAAGGAGGAGAAAGTTCGCCATCGGTTCTGCGGTGGTTCCTGATTTCGATATGATGTTTATCACCGTCTTTTCAGGATCGAGAATGTCAAAAAGACCCTTTATTTCATCGGGGTCGATATTTTCCGCGTAGTAGACCCGGGGGGTTTTACGGGCCGTCTGCGGCAGCTCATTATAGAAAGGGTGGGTCAGGGCTTTTAAAAGTGCGATACCCCCCAGTGATGACCCCCCTATGCCGATGACGAGGAGATTTTCAAAACGCTCACCTATTTTATCCTTCAATGAGTCAGCAGTCTCCTTCACGGCACCTACCTCATCAGCCTGGTAGGGGAGCTCGTAAAACGGCAGAGAGCCTTTTTCCCTCTTTGATGACAAGAGCGCATGTATTTCCGATGATTTCTTTTTATACGAAATGAGTTCCTCATAATCGATTCCAACAGGGCTGCCGATTCGCTCCTCCAGAATGTTGTTGTAATCGAACGCGATCGCCTTTTTCAGCATTTTCAGTCTCCTTTACAGTGGAGTGATTCTCCGTTACTTTAATCTTTCTTTACTTACCTGTGCGATATATATTTGTAGACTGACAGGTATTTCATAATAATAATCACCGAATTGTAATTTGTCAGTAGCATAATTTACTGCCGATACCGTTCATATATGAGAAAAGCCCTTCTTTTCAGTGTGTTGATACTGCTGCTTCCTGTTTATCTATACAGCGACAGTAGTGTACGCTACATTCTTCCGGAAAGCATCGCATATACCGGCGCATCCTTCAATTCAGCGATAGACCGCACTGTCTCTCTTCCATTTGGCGAAGAAATAACCATAACGGGCATCCATAAAACCGATGGAGTAACATGGTACAGATGCGTCGTGGCTGATTCGACCTTCTATCTTCCCGATATTTTTACCGATAACAGTGTTCTCCTGATGCCTGCAGGAGGTGAAGGAAGAGACAATATTCATATAGGCTCGAGTATGGTCGACCGCAGGCTTTCCCTTCCCCTCGATTATGTGCCGGATGATCTCGTGCCGGTGCCCCTGAGGTACAAAGCGCCGGGGTATGAATCGAGGCGTCTTCTGCTCAGACGCAAAGCGCTTGATGTTTTTATACGCCTGATCGATGATGCAGGGGCAGAGGGGGTAAATATACGAATTCTCTCCGCATATCGGGATGCAAACTATCAGTCGCGTTTATATTACAATGCAATAAAGCGGCACGGTGTGTTTCAAAATAGCGTTGCAAAGCCCGGGCATTCGGAACATCAACTCGGGACTGTCTGTGATCTTACCACTGATGAAATCGGCAGCGCGCTTTCAGGCAGCTTTGATCGAACCGCGGCATTCAGATGGCTCATGGAGCGTATGACCGATTACGGTATTTCTCTATCATATCCGAAATACAAAGAAACTGCCACCGGGTATATCTATGAGCCGTGGCATTACCGGTACTGGGGAGAGGAGAGGTGGGTCATCGCGGAGAGGCGGCTGAATCTTTTTTTTACACGCTGATAAAACAACACCCATTTCTAAAACATCTTAAAGCTTGACTTGACGTTTCAGCATAGTATCGTATTGCTATAATTATTTCGCGCGAGAGCGCGAAAAACATTAATAAGGTATAGCGCGTGGCAGTCAAACATTCTGAAAGAGGGGAGTGAAACATGCGTAAATTCAGTTTTATAATTGCTGTTATTTTCTTCACGGCAGTTTCAGTTTCGGTAATGGCGCAGAAGGTGACGGTATCGCATGCCCTTGCCTTGCACGGGGATGTCAAGTACGGGCCCGGGTTCACGCATTTTGACTATGTCAACCCGAACGCACCGAAAGGGGGCATTGTGACACTCGGCACGGTCGGCACATTCGACAGCCTCAATCCCTTTATTCTGAAGGGGGTCCCGGCATCCGGCATCGGATTTCTCTTCGAAACGCTGACGGTGCAGTCGGACGATGAGCCGTTTACGGAATACGGGCTGCTGGCTGAAACGATCGAGCTCCCGGAGGATCATTCATGGGTGGCGTATAACCTCAGAAAAAACGCCCGCTGGCACGACGGCACGCCTGTTACCGCTGATGATGTTATTTTTTCCTTCAATACCCTTATCGAGAAGGGTGCGCCATTTTACCGATACTACTACAAGGATGTGAAAAAGGCGGAGAAACTTTCGAAATGGAAGGTGAAATTCGTGTTCAGGGAAGTGAAGAATCCCGAGCTTCCGCTCATCATGGGCCAGCTTCCCGTTATATCGAAAAAATATTATACGAGCCATCCGTTCGAAAAGACGAGCCTCGACCCGCCGATGGGAAGCGGACCGTACAGAGTGGCTGAGATAAAGCCCGGCAGGTCGATCACCTACGAACTGGTGTCCGATTACTGGGGTCGGGATATTCCGGTGAATAAGGGTCGGTACAACTTCGGGAAGATGCGCATCGAATACTACCGCGATGAAACCGTTCTTGTCGAAGCGTTTAAATCGGGAAGCTACGATTTTCGTCAGGAAAATGTCGCAAAGGTCTGGGCGACCGCCTACAAGGGTACTGACTTCGACAAAGGTTATATCAAAAAAGAGGAGCCGCCAAATGAAAACAATGTTCGGATGCAGGCGTACGTGTACAATACCAGACGGCCTATTTTTCAGGACAAGCGTGTAAGGGAGGCGCTTGCGTATGCCTTCGACTTCGAATGGACCAACAAGACCCTGTTCTACGGTCAGTATACACGTATTAAGAGTTTTTTTGAGGGGTCCGAAATGGCCTCACGGGGATTGCCCGGCCCGGGTGAGCTGAAGCTCCTCGAACCGTTTCGTGATCAGTTGCCGGAAGAAGTGTTTACAAAGGAGTACAGTCCACCGAAAACGGACGGCAGTGGAAATATCCGAAACAACCTTCGCAAAGCCCTGTCCCTTTTACGAGAGGCGGGCTGGAACCTGGAGGGCGGAAAGCTCGTGAACAGCAGAGGGGAACAGTTCGCGTTTGAGATGCTCTTCGCCCAACCGAGTGCAGAGCGAATTGCCATCCCCTTCAAGAAAAACCTTGAACGTCTCGGCATCAAGGTCGATATACGGACCGTCGATTCATCCCAGTATATAAACAGGCTGGACAACTATGATTTCGATATGACTACAGTCGTTTGGGCCCAGAGCCTCTCTCCCGGAAACGAGCAGCGCGATTTCTGGTCGTCGGAGACGGCCGACAGACCCGGTTCCAGAAATCTCGCGGGAATAAAGGACCCGGTTATCGACGCGCTTATCGGCAAAATTATCTCAGCTCCCGACAGGCACAGCCTCGTGACCGCGTGCAGGGCACTTGACCGAGTGCTTTTATGGGGATTTTACTGTATTCCGCAATGGACCAATAAGACCTACCGCATTGCATACTGGAACAAGTTCGGCAAGCCTGCTTTGAAACCGAAGTATGCGCTCGGTTTCATTGATACATGGTGGGTTGACGGCAAAAAAGAAAAGGCTCTTCAGGGAATAAAATAAAACTGCGCATCTTCCCGGAATTTGAGGGGGCCGGGTATCCGAGAAGGAGTATTTGCAGATGATAAACTATATAATACGCCGTATTCTGCTCATCATCCCTACCCTCATCGGCATCATGATCATCAATTTCTTTATTATTCAGTCCGCCCCGGGAGGACCCGTCGAGAGGCTCATCGCTCAGATTAGAGGCTCTGCTGTTCGGGCGACTGAGAGGATTAGCGGCAGCGGCGGCGCGGCTGAACAGGGTGGAACGGGTGCGCCCGGTGGAGAGGCCGGTATACAGAGTAAATACCGCGGCGCCCAGGGCCTGGATCCGGAGCTCATCAAGCAGATCGAAAAACTGTACGGATTTGACAAACCGATGTACAAGCGGTTTCTTATAATGATTGGAAACTACTTCCGGTTCAAATTCGGCGACAGTTTTTTTCGTGATGAAAAAGTGATCAATCTCGTTCTGGAAAAGATGCCCGTGTCTATATCTCTGGGCCTGTGGACGACGCTGATCGTATACCTCGTATCAATACCGCTTGGTATACGGAAAGCGGTAAGAAACGGCAGCCGGTTTGACGTTTGGACGAGCTTTGTGGTAACCGTGACCTATGCGATACCCGGTTTTCTCTTTGCAATCCTGCTCATCGTCCTCTTCGCAGGTGGGAGCTATCTGAAGATTTTCCCTCTACGGGGGCTTGTGTCCGAGGACTGGAGAAGCCTGTCATGGTATATGAAGATTGTCGATTACCTCTGGCATATTGTGCTGCCGGTAACGGCGATGGTAATCGGCGGGTTTGCCGGCCTTACAATGTTTACGAAAAACTCATTTCTCGAGGAGATCAACAAACAGTACGTTGTCACCGCACGCGCAAAGGGCCTCAGTGAAAACAGGGTTCTTTTCGGCCATGTTTTCCGCAATGCAATGCTCATTGTCATTGCCGGGTTTCCATCCGCCTTTATCAGCTCGCTCTTCACAGGCACCCTGCTCATCGAGGTTATTTTTTCCCTGGACGGTCTCGGTCTGCTCGGATTCGAATCGGCGATAAATAGAGATTATCCCGTCATGTTCGCCACCCTGTTTTTTTTCAGCCTGCTCGGCCTCTTTCTCAACCTTATTGGTGACCTCATGTACATGTTTATCGACCCGCGTCTCGATTTCGAGACGAGGGAGGTGTAGGTGAAGCAGAAAAAGGCTTTACTGGAAAACTCCCAGCTCGTCCGCCGGTTTAACAACTTTAAATCCAATAAAAGGGCGTATATCTCTCTCTATATTTTTCTGAGTCTGTTCATAATCAGCCTCCTCGCCGAGGTGGTTGCGAACGACAAGCCCCTTCTTATACGATTCAACGCAAAATTCTACTTCCCACTTTTCAGGAACTATGTGGAAACCGATTTTGGAGGGGACCTTGAATTAGAGGTCGACTATCACGATCCATACATTCATGACCGTATAGCGGAAAACGGCTGGATGCTCTGGCCGATCATTCCTTACAAATTCGATACCATCGACTACGCACTCGATGTGCCTGCGCCTGCGCCCCCTTCCCGGGCACACTGGCTCGGAACGGATGACCAGGGTCACGATGTTCTTTCGCAGATCATATACGGCTTCAGGATATCGGTGATTTTCGGGCTCGTGCTAACATTTTTCAGTTCGATCATCGGTGTTTCTGCAGGTGCGGTGCAGGGCTATTTCGGCGGCAGGGTCGATCTCATTTTTCAGCGCTTTATCGAGATGTGGGCGTCTATTCCTTCTCTGTATCTCATCATTATCATCACGAGCATAGTGCGCCCGAGTTTCGGACTTCTTTTAATAGTACTGCTTTTGTTCAGGTGGCTTTCTCTCGTCGGCGTTGTGCGTGCGGAATTTTTACGCGTACGAAACTTCGAATTCGTCAAGGCTGCCCGGGCACTCGGTGTTCGTAACTCTGTTATCATTTACCGGCATATTCTTCCCAATGCGATGGTCGCGACATTCACTTTTCTGCCGTTCATACTGAACGCTTCGATAATTGCACTTACGTCGCTTGATTTTCTCGGCCTCGGACTCCCGCCCGGTTCACCGTCTCTCGGGAGGCTTCTCGCCCAGGGTAAGGCGAATCTTCAAGCGCCGTGGCTCGGAATCACCTCCTTTGTCGTGCTCTCGGTTTTGCTTTCCCTTCTCGTTTTTATCGGGGAGGGGGTGCGTGACGCCTTTGATCCGAGGAGAAATCTCGTATGAGATTGAATCTTGCAAGAGGAGAAATGTCGCATGAGGAGTAATCTCGCAGGAGAAGTAATCTCGCAAGAGAAGAAATCTTGCATGAGAAGGAATCTCGCATGAGTCTGCTCGAGGTACGAAATCTTTCTGTTACCTTTAAGACCGGGGTCCGGGAAGTACAGGCGGTTAAAAAGTTGTCTTTCGATATAGCAGAGAGTGAGGCATTCGCCCTCGTGGGAGAGAGCGGGGCAGGTAAATCCGCAACTGCACTGTCGATTATGCGGCTTCTGCCTGAGGGCAGGGCGTTTTACCCATCCGGTAGCATACACTACAGAGGACGAGAATTAATGGGTATCAGCGAAGACACACTTCGTGAAGTTCGCGGTAACAGAATATCCATGATATTTCAGGAGCCGATGACTTCACTCAATCCTCTGCATACGATCGAAAAACAGATCGGGGAGACGCTCGTTCTTCATAAAAAACTCTCAGTTGAAGAGGTGCGTGAACGGACCGCTGAGCTGCTGAACCTTGTTCAGCTTCAGGAAGCGCACACTCGACTGAACGCCTATCCTCATCAGCTCTCCGGCGGTCAGAGGCAGCGTGTTATGATCGCGATGGCGCTTGCCAACGAACCTGAGCTTCTCATCGCCGATGAGCCGACGACAGCACTCGACGTCACCATTCAGGCCGAAATACTAAGCCTGCTGAAAAAATTTCAGTCGCAGTTCAAGATGTCTCTTCTGCTCATTACCCACGACCTCGAGGTCGTGCGGAAGATGGCAGACAGGGTCGCGGTAATGAAATCCGGTGAAATTGTCGAGACAGGTAAAATCGATGAGGTATTTGAAAATCCACGGCATGAGTATACGAAGTATCTCCTATCCTCAGAGCTCAAGGAAGTACTCCCTGAGCCCGAAACCCTCGGAGAAGAGGTAATTAAAAGCGATAATCTGAGTGTCGCCTTTCCGATTTACCGGGGAATTTTCAGGAGAAAAAGGGGCGAGGTGAGGGCTGTTGACCGGGTATCAGTCGCCATACGGGGCGGACAAACCGTAGGGCTGGTCGGTGAGAGCGGGTCGGGCAAGACATCCTGCGGACTTGCGCTGCTCAGGCTTATTCCGAGCACCGGCTCGATCAAATTCATGGGTGAGGAAGTTCAGAGCCTCAAGAGCGGTGACATACGGCCGCTCAGAAACCAGATGCAGATCATATTTCAGGACCCCTTTGCAAGCCTGAATCCGAGGCTTACCATCGGACAGATTGTCGAAGAGGGAATACGCGTCCATTACCCTCGTGAACCTAAAAGCACACGGAACAGGATGATAGCCACGGCACTCGGCGAGGTTGATCTCGAGCCCGAGTATATGAACAGGTATCCGCATGAATTCAGCGGAGGGGAGAGGCAGCGTGTGTGCATCGCACGTGCACTTATACTCAAACCTCGGTTTCTTGTGCTCGATGAGCCGACGTCTTCACTCGATATGTCCGTTCAGACGCAGATACTGACACTGCTTATTGAGCTTCAAAAAAGGCACAACCTTGCCTATCTGTTTATTACTCATGACCTTCGGGTCGTCAGGGTGCTGAGCCATGAGGTTCTGGTGATAAAAAATGGCCATGTTGTCGAATACGGTCCTGTCGAACGGATTTTTAATAACCCCCGGCATCCATACACGAAAACGCTTATAAAGGCTGCAGTCGATATGGAGATTGATTGAGAAACCTGTCGTGAGGATCCGAGTTTTCTACAGGACTGCGCTTCACAGTTGTATAGTGTTGTTGTCGGCCTGACATTCGGATTTTAATGGAGCCTGTAGCGCTCTATATTTTTTTTGTGCATGAGTTTTAAAGGATACCTGTTATGCCGTTTGGAACAATTGTCAATGCCGGTGCTGTTGTTATCGGCAGTCTGCTCGGTATTATACTGAAAAAAAGTATTTCCAACAGGCTGAGGAGTATTCTTTTTCAGGCGCTCGGGCTTTTTACGCTTGTTCTCGGCGGGAAAATGGCATTCAGGGTGCACAGCTTTCTCATACTGGTGTTCAGCATGCTGATCGGCGGCCTGATCGGTGAGGCTTTCAATTTGGAGGAACGTGTTGGACGGGCCGCGGATTTTTTGAAACCGGGACCGAAGAGCGATGACAGGCGGTTTGCCGAAGGGCTCGTTTCCGCCTTTCTAATATTCTGCATGGGCTCCATGACGATAATCGGCGCAATAGACGAAGGGATACGACAGGACCATTCCCTGCTTCTGACAAAATCGGTGATGGATGGTTTCACCTCGGCAGCCCTCGCCTCGACGTACGGCTGGGGGGTGCTGTTTTCTTTCATTCCGCTTTTCCTGTTCCAGGGAGGTATAACACTGGCTGCGTCGCTGAGCGGACATTTTTTCTCTACGGTGATGATCGACCAGCTTACTGCGGTCGGGGGAACGATGATTGTCGGTATCGGTATAAACCTGCTGGAAATCGCAAAAATACGGGTACTGAATTTGCTGCCCGCGCTCGTGATTGTTGTTCTGCTGATGCGATTTTTCCCCGCCGCAGGGTAACGATGAATACAGTGGTATATGAAAAACCATGGAGAAAACAGAATGGAAAAAATCGAGTATCGGGATTTTACAAGTGTCGATATGCGGGTAGGGAAGGTTGTCAGGATAGAGGATTTTCCAAAGGCTCGAAGACCCGCGTACAAATTGTGGATTGATTTCGGAAGACTCGGTGTAAAAAAATCAAGTGCCCGGATTACAAAGCTGTACAAAAAAGATGAACTTTTAAACAGGCTCGTTATCGCGGTTGTGAACTTTTCTCCAAAGCAGGTTGCCGATTTTATGTCAGAGGTGCTTGTGTTAGGGCTCGTTCCAGACAGCGATACGGTGATTCTTATCGGGCCGGACCGGGATGCTCCGCTTGGCACAAAGGTTCTTTAATAGTACAACAACGCCTGTTTCCTTGCGGGATTCAGTCCTTGCAGAATTAAATCCTTGCAGGATTAGATTGTCGATCTGGATAAATCCGAATACCTTAAGGGATTGAAGTATTCATATCCAACCCGTTTTGACTATCCCGGCTCCTGGCGGAGGATTTCTTATGGAGTGCAATTCACAGAAGAACAGGGCTGTATGCAACTGCACGTACGAACCGTGCTCAAGAAAGGGCATTTGCTGTGAGTGCATCGCCTATCACAAAGCGATGAACGAGCTTCCGGCCTGTTACTTTTCAAAAAGCGCTGAAGCAACCTACGACCGTTCAATCGAAGCGTTTATCAGGGATTACGGAGCGCGAATGTAGACGGATTTTTGAGTGTTCTACTCAGAACAAGGGCTGCTGCCCCGATGCTGCTCGCGTTTTCCCCGAGTGCAGACAGTACAATAGACGGTTTGTTGACCATTGTGGTAAATGCGCGTTTCGAAATGGTTTTTTTTATTTCATCGAGCAGAACATCTCCCGACTGGGCGACTCCCCCGCCTATTATTATCAATTCAGGGCCGAGAATGTTTACAGCACCTGCAAGTCCGATACCCAGGTATCTTCCCGCCTCCTGCAGGAGACGCACAGCAGTGCTGTCGCCACGCTGCGCAGCCTGAGATACAACTGCTGCCGTTATTTCATGTATTTTCCCTTCCACGATATCTCTAATTGCAGTTTTTGCACCTGCATTTACACAACGTATTGCGGAAGCGGCAATTGCGTGACCGCCTGCCATAACCTCGAGGCATCCACGGTTGCCGCACTGGCAGTAGGGTCCTGACGGGAGGAGGGTGAGATGTCCGAATTCACCGGCAGTAAAAGCGTTTCCACGGTACAGCTCCCCGCCGATGAGTATGCCGCTTCCGATTCCATGCCCGATATTCACGCAGAATATGTTGTCATATCCAAAGCCTGCGCCGAATCGGGCTTCGCCAAGCGCCATGGCGCGCGCGTCGTTCTCGATAAATGCGGGGATACTGAACTCCTTTCGAAAGAGCTCTGCTATCGGGACATTCTGCCAGTCCGGAATATTCGGGGCAAAAATAGAAACCCCCCGTTCGATATTGACGAGTCCTGAAACAGAAAGACCTATTCCTATGACCTTCTTCCGTACCTGATCTCCGGCCCTGGTGAAGGCCTGTCTCGCGGTTTCAAACATGCATGAAATAATTATGTCTCTTTTGTCACGCGCATCTACAGGATTTTTTACGCGGGACAGTAAAGTTCCGTGCAAGTCGATAACCGTGGCATTCACCTTGGTAATGCCGAGATCGACTCCGGCGAGATAAAAGGCGTGCGGGTTGAGCTCGATTAAAATGGGCCTTCTCCCGCCTTTTGATTCCCCATGTCCAGTCTTGCGGATAATATCCGCCTTTTCGAGTTCGGAAACCACGTGTGAAACTGTTGCCGGTGTGAGGCCCGTGGTACGGGCGAGGTCTGCCCTTGATATTCGGCGATTCCGATAGATATAGGTCAATACCTCAATGTAATTTCTGTTTGTAAAAATGTTTTTGTCTTCATTCATACAAATTCCAAAGATTCCTTGACACAGGATTAACCGGCAGGGATAATGTACTGATTCTTTTCAGTACCATACACATTGAATAATGTATCAGGAGTAAGTTTATTTTTCAACAAATATATATTTTTTATTAAAAAATCCTTGACATAATAGTACACTTATTATAAACTTTTTTTAATTTTAAAGAATATATAGTGATTGGATAAAAAAATGAGTAAAGACTATACCTACGCGGTCAGCATGAAGAACATTCACAAGTATTTCGGCAAGGTTGTCGCATTGAAGGGTGTGAATCTGGATGTGGAGCCGAATGAAGTGGTCGGTCTCATCGGTGATAACGGCGCCGGCAAGTCGACCCTTGTGAAGATTCTTACGGGTGTTTTTCCGCCGACGCTGGGTGAAATGTATATTCGGGATGAAAAAATATCCTTTAAGAACTACGGAGTCAATGTCGCCCATACGTACGGTATTGAAACGGTGTACCAGGAACTCTCCCTCGGGGAAAAGCAGCCCCTCTGGCGTAATTTTTTTATAGGCAGGCAGGTAATAAACAAATTCGGCTTTATCAACGTGAAGAAGGAGCGGGAGATTTCCCAGCATATTATGCTTGATCTTATAGGATTCAGGGGGGCCGGTATTACTGTAGATTCCAGGGCGAGTGTACTCTCGGGGGGTGAGAGACAGGGGATTGCGATCGGGCGTGCGATGTTCTTTGATGCGGACCTCATTGTGCTGGATGAGCCGACAGTTGCGCTTTCTGTTAAGGAAATACGCAAGGTGATTGATTTTATCACGAGAATAAAGGAATCGGGCCGTTCCTGTGTGTATATCTCCCACACTATATCCCATGTGCATGAAGTTTCAGATCGTTTTGTTATTATGGACAGGGGAGAAATCGTTGCAAACTTTAAGAAAACAGAGATATCGCTTCATGAGCTCGACGAATTCCTGCTGAAATACGCGACAGCCAAGGAGAAAATTACATAAATGGGAAAAACCGAGATAAAAACGGTAAGAACTGTTTTCGGCAGAATTGAAGCACTTCCCATTATTATGGTGTATGTGCTTCTAATTGGGGCCTTTATGTTTACCGCACCGGGAACATTTCTTAAATACAGGATATACCAGGCGTTTCTTTCAACCGTGCCTCCGCCCCTTATTCTTGCACTCGGCCTTACCCTCATTGTAGCGGCCGGCGAAATAGACCTTTCGTTTCCTGCAATCATTACTTTTTCAGGATTCCTGTTCGCATCACTCTACACCAAAACAGGTATGACTTTGATGCCATTTGTCGTTGCAATAATCGGCGGTCTTGTGGTGGGATATGTCAATGGAATACTAATCGCGAAAATAGGAATGCCTTCCATTATAGCAACGCTCGGATCACAGTTCTTCTGGAGCGGCCTTACCGTTATTCTGTCCGGGGGTCTGGCATGGAATATACGTGAAATACGTGGAGAATTTATTCATACGCTGTTTGTAGCGAGATTGGGCAGCACTCTCCCGGTGCAGTCACTCTGGGCCCTTGCAGTGGCTGTCGTGCTGTGGTTTATATTAAACAGACATCGTTTCGGCGAAAACATACTTTTTATCGGCGACAATATGCAGGTAGCGCAGGTTATGGGTGTAAATGTCGCCAGAATGAAGATAAAACTCTTCACTTTGATGGGGGGGCTTTCCGCATTTGCCGCAGTGCTACTCACCCTTGAAATGACGACCTACTGGACGACGCAGGGAAGCGGATACCTCCTGATTGTGATGGCTTCCGTATTTATCGGCGGTACGTCAATTTTCGGCGGTGAAGGTACAATTATCGGAACTCTTTTCGGCTCGTTTATTGTCGGCTCCATCGAGGCCGGTATTGTCGCGTCGGGTTTAGGAGGGTTCTGGACAAGACTTATCGATGGGCTTGTTCTTATAATAGCGGTGTCTCTGAACATTCTCATAAGCAGGGGCCGGAGCAGCATCGGTACAGGAATTAAAAAGTCGAGTATCGGGTAAATGCGGGCTCAAAGAAACCTGCTGTGACAGCGTATCAGGTCGCAGACCAGGAATAAAAATCTTGTTAAGGAGGGTTGTATCATGAAAAAGCACATCGTATTAATCTGCATTACCATCATGGTGGTTGCGCTGGTGGTCGGTCTCACTGTGAGTGGTTTTGCGCAGAAAAAGGAGGCGGTTTCAGGAAAGGGGCTCCTGGGTGAGGGAATGACGGTTTATATCCAGTGTGGAGGGCCCGAAGGCGGCCCTGCAACAATCGCCCGAACCAACGGCGCCCGGGATGCAGCGCGGCATCTGGGATGCAAACTTATCGAGCAGTACTCGAAATGGCAGCCCGAGCTGATGATTCAGCAGTTCAAGGAAGCGCTCGCCGCACAGCCGGACGGTATCGCGATAATGGGGCATCCTGGCTCAGATGCGTTTGCTCCCTTTGTCAAGGAGGCGGAGGAAAAAGGTATTGTCGTAACAAGCGGCAATGCTCCGCTGACAGCGCTTTATGATAAGTACAGCAACAAGGGATTCGGGTATGCGGGTGTTGATCTCTATCAGGGTGGATATATCACCGGCAAGGCTATGCTCAAAGATGGTCTGAAAAAGGGCGACAGGGCTGTCGTTTACGGACTCATGGCAGAGGCTGAAAGAGGGATGAGCACAAGGGGTCTTTTTGATTCACTCAAGGAAGGCGGGTGTGATGTCGATTACCTCGAAATCTCACCCGAAGTCAATGCCGATTTTTCACTCTGCGTGCCTGTATTGACCGCATACCTTTCAAGGCACCCCGATGTTAAGGCAGTCGGCACCCAGCACGGCGGTGTTACATCGATGTTCGAGAAAATTCTCAAAGATGCGGGCAAGAAACCGGGTGAAATAATCGCCGGCGGTATCGATCTGACACCGCAGACAATCGACGGCTTGAAGGACGGATATGTGAGCGCAACACTGGACCAGCAGCTCTATCTCCAGGGTTTTCTGCCGGTTCTGCAGATTGTTCTGACAAAGAAGTACGGATTCGCCGGATTGTTCATCAATACCGGCGCCGGTGTTCAGACTCCTCAGACTATTGACGCACTGGTTCCGCTGATCGATGCGGGGATCAGGTAATTGAGCAACGGGGCTCGCGAATTAGCGGTGGATAAAGCGCACGTTGTTCTGCTGCCTGCCATCAATGGAGTCCAATTCAGCTAACCACAGGTAGGCTGAATACAGTGAGGAACTAAGAAACTATCGGACAGGAGTGGAAAGAAAGACTCCCACTCCTGTCCCGATAGTATGATTTCGTCATTTTGTACTGTGCATACGGAAACTTCTTTTAAAAAAATACAGTACTATTCAATTGTAGCTTCTCCCGCCATACTGTTTTATATTGAAACCGTCCTGCACCTGTTACTCGTTTGTAGAATGCAGGGCGCACTTCTGTCCGGCAGGCTGAGAGGCATATAATGAGTGAAAAAGAAATAATATCGATCGCCCGCTATCCGGAATTTTCAGATATAGATATAAATCTCCGCCCCCTGCTCCATCCGATGTTTACGAAACTTCAGGACGGGGTGTCGGAGTTTACTTTCGCCAGCATCTATCTGTTCAGGAAGACACACGACTACAGAATTTCACAACTTGATGAAAGCGATTTTATCATTACCGGGGTCGATGGCAACAGGCTTTTTTTCATGCTTCCTTTCAACCTTCCTGATAAAAAAACGCTCGACGAGCTTTTCAGCCGGCACGTTTCGATGAAGGCGGTTACCGAAAAACAGGCGTCGGCCCTTGAATCAATGGGTTACAGGGTGTCGGAAGACAGGGATAATTTCGATTATCTGTACGACCATTCCGCACTTGCTCTGCTTTCAGGAAGAAAGTATCACAGTAAGAAAAACCTCGTTAATCTTTTTACACGGAATTATGCGTATGAGGGAAAACCGCTTCTGGAAGAGTATATCGATGATGCGCTTGATATCGTGGAGGAGTGGCGCCGAAACAGGGACGATCCCGGTGATTATGAAGCGGCGCGCGAGGCACTTTTACGAAGCGAGGAACTTGTGCTCTGCGGAGGTATCTACTATGTGCACGGCAAACCTGCCGCTTATACGCTGGGCGAGGAAGTTGCCGGGGGTACGACGTTTGTAATACATTTTGAAAAGGCGGTCGGTGGGTTCAAGGGTCTGTACCAGTTTATAAACATGAGTTTCGCCTCAATACTTCCTGATAAATACATATACATTAACTGGGAGCAGGACCTGGGGGACGAAGGGCTGAGAAGAGCGAAGATGAGTTACCGGCCTACGGGCTTTGTTCGAAAATATCGAGCGTACAATGGGTGAATCCTGTTCGTTACCGGGGTTTTGCAATACCTTTTAAGTCACTTCGATTCGGTTGTAAAAATAATGTTTTACATCCTTATGTCTCAGCTTTCATCCGGTTTGCCACCGGACATATGACGTATAATTTGGTGATTGGGAGAGAAATTTATATGGGAAATATTATCGTTCTCCCGGAAGAAGTATACACAAAGATTGCAGCCGGCGAAGTTATTGACGGGCCTTCTGCAGTGGTGCGTGAGCTTCTGGACAACGCAATTGACGCAGGTGCGGATTCCATCAGAGTTACAATAAACAACGGCGGCAAGGATTTTATTCAGGTGTCTGACAGCGGGTGCGGCATGTCTCAAGAAGACGCGGTTTTATCCGTTAGGAAGCATACCACGAGCAAGATACGCAAGTTTGAGGATCTTTCGAAAATCGGCAGTATGGGATTCAGGGGAGAGGCGCTGTCAAGTATCTGCGCGGTTTCTGATTTTACCATGATCACCAGGCTCAAAGGACTGACAACAGGAACGAAGATCATCTGCCCGGCAGGGGGAAGGTGTGTTGTTGAACCCGCCGCCTCGAACGAAGGGACCGCTGTAATCGTGCAAGAGCTCTTTCGCAACGTACCTGCCAGGCGGAAATTCTTGAAGAGCAACAGGGCGGAGGCTGCAAAGGTCAGGGAGGAGGTGCAGAAAAAGGCGCTCGGATTTTTTGATACAGGGTTTCACTACAAGTCGGATGACAGGAACGTTTTCAATCTGGAGCCCGTCGAAAATAATTTTAAAAGGATCGGCCATATTTACGGTGAAACACTGAACCGATCCCTGATGGTATTCGGTGAAATAGCCGAGGGCATTCGGATCGGCGGATTTATATCCGGGAGCGGTATGACGCTTCCGAATAGAAGGGGACAGTACTTCTTTATTAATCGACGACCGGTGGTTCATCCGTCCCTCTTCTTCGCAGTTAATGCGCCGCTCAGAGGAATGGTACCTGCAGGAAGATACGTGTACGCTTTTGTTTTCATCGACATAGATCCAGCTCTGGTCGATGTGAACGTTCATCCCGCAAAAAAAGAGGTCAAGATTAAAACAATCGACAGACTTTTTTCCCTGCTTCGCTCGTGCATTGATAAAACGGCCGGACGGCATTTCTACGAAAATGGTCCTTCAGTCCGCACAGAAGAGGGCTGGCAGGGTGGAAATATTTCGCCTGCAGGGGGGCGGCCGAAACATCTGTCCGGTGGTGATTCAGGCAGTGGATTCAACAGTGTTATGGAACCGTACGCTCCGTTATATCAGTCCGGCGGTTCGTCTGGCAACCGATATAAAGCGGACTTTTTCACAGAAAAGGGCAGGGCAGGGTCAGGCCATGGTACACCGAATGCCGAATGGGTTTCTTCTCAGGCCTCCCGGTCGGTTTCAAAACTGAAAGGCATTGAATCAAGGGGAGCGCTCAAGAAAGCCGAAGAGGGGGTTGAAGTTGTATACAGAGGCTGCCTGTTCCGGACATTTCTGTTGTTTGAAATCGGGGATGACGTTATACTGATGGATCAGCATGCAGCCCATGAACGGGTGCTTTACGAAGGGCTGCGTGCAGATTCGGATGGAGGCCGTGCTGTTAAAAACCTGCTGATCCCGATCAACTTTACGCCTCCTGCATCACAGTACGGGGCAGTTGTCGAACATATCGATTCATTCAGAAACGCGGGAATCGAGCTTGAACCCTTCGGGGATGATAGCCTGAACGTGTGTTCAATGCCTGCGTATATTCCGGAGAGGCGGGAGGAGGAGATCCTCGCACTCTTTCTTGAGGAGTTCTACCGGGGAGGGGTGCAGCCTGATGAGGCGCATATCCGTGAGTATTTTATCAGGCTTGCGGCCTGCAGGAACGCGGTGAAGGAGGGAGACCGGCTTAATGAAACACAGGCGCTTTCTCTCCTGAACGACCTGATGAATGCCGATATCCCGTTTGTGTGTCCGCACGGCAGGCCGACCGTGCTGTATTTGTCGAAAAGAGATCTTGAAAAACAGTTCGGGAGGATTTAGGGGCATGGTGAGGCGCGATGTTCTCGAGAAATGGCTGAATGCGTACCTTATTGCTCCCGGAGTACGCGACTACACCGAAAATGGACTGCAGGTGGCAGGGAAGACGGATATCTGCAGGATTGCTACTGCGGTGAGTATCAACATGGAGGTTATAGAACGTGTAATCGCCGAAGGAGCGGATGCAGTTCTGGTGCACCACGGGTTGTTCTGGAACAACGATGAACGCTCACTCAGAGGGTACAGGCGCCAGAGGATCAAGCGGATACTTCAACACGATATAAACGTGTATGCCTATCATCTTCCTCTCGACTTTCACCATGAAATCAGCCACAACCGTCTTATTCTGAAGGCGATCGGGGCCGATTCAATAGAGGATCCGGAAACATTTTTGAGAAAAAAGCCGGGTGTTGAGGATGTGCAGACAAGGGTACCGGGTGGAGGGCTTGTCGGTATTTTCAAAGATGCGGTCGGATTTAACGACCTGGTCGAGAGGGTCAATCATACGCTTCAAACCGATGCCAGGTACTTTCATTTCGGCTCCGAGCATATTGAAACACTCTTTGTGGTAAGCGGTGCAGGAAGAAACGAGCTTGACTGCGTATTAGAGCTGGGGGTCGACGCCTTTTTAACCGGTGACGCAAAGGAGAGCACACCCTATGTCGTAAAAGAGGCAGGCTTCAACTACATATACGCAGGGCATTACAGCACCGAGCGCCTGGGGGTTATTGAGCTCGGCAATAGAATTCAGGACGTCTTTGATATCGAGGTTCATTTTATTGATGTTGAAAACCCGTTATAGGTAAATTCTGGAATGCCACCCAATCACAGAGGTCGAACAGCATCTATCCCAGCCGTTCCCATGGCGAAGGTTTATAATTTTGCACTACAAATTATGGAGGTCAGAGATGAAACCGGTATATGAAGAGGAGCTTCGTGAGGATGCAGCGTATGAGGTTGCGAAAAAAATGCTTATTGCCGCGCGTACTGCGCCCAAGGGGCGGGGCCATGATACCACTGTTCTGGCAATTGTGAGAAGGAAAGAGATCGAGGCGATATCCGAAAAAATGAAGGAGATGGCGAAGCGGGATGGTGTCCCGCAATTTTTTATTCGTGATGCGGAGAATATACTTTCTTCACAGGTGATGCTTTTATGCGGAACAAAGATCAAGTCGATGGATCTCCTCTATTGCGGAATGTGTGGTTTTAAGAATTGTGCAGAGAAGAACAAGCATCCCGATCACCCCTGCGTATTCAACTCGGGCGACCTTGGCATTGCCATCGGCTCCGCGGTGAGTATTGCGATGGACAACAGGGTGGACAACAGAATCATGTACACAGTCGGCCAGGCGGCAATGGAGATGGGCATACTGGACCCGGAGGTCAGGATTGCGTACGGCATACCATTGAGCGTCAGCGCAAAAAACCCGTTCTTTGACCGGAAGTAAGGGTTTACTATTGTCGAAAATTTTTATTTTACATTCTCCATTATATTTATATGCTCATCCCGGTAGAAAGCGTGTGGTTTTGAAATAAAAATTGTAAACCTGTTATGAATGTAATACAATCTACAGTAGAACGAATTCCCTAATAGTGGCTTTCCCTGCGGGGACTTATGCCACTTCGCGGCCGATCCTTTGCAGGACTAGGTATCAAACAGTAACTTGCTAGAAGTCACTTAGAAGATGAAGGGGTGCTTCATGGAAAAGGCACAGACCGTACGTTTCCCAGTGGTGAACGGGCTTTTTTACCCGGATAGGAAAGAGGAGCTCGAACAGAGCATCGAGGGCTATCTCGACCGGGTAAATCCTGAATCGCTTTTAAAAGCAATCACCGAACAGACCGGTATAAAGGATGTCCCTCCGGTTGCAGTCATTTCTCCGCATGCGGGATATATTTTCTCCGGCTCGGTACAGGCGTACACATACTTTCTGCTGAGCTCATTCTCCTTCGAAACTGCAATTGTGATCGGGCCTTCGCATCAAACTCCGTTTGATGGTATATCTGTAAATCTCGATACTGCATACGAGACGCCGCTCGGTAAACTGGAGGTGAATCTTGAATTCGCCGAAAAGCTGATTGCACAAAATGAACGTATAACGCATTCTGAGGATGCGCATCTCAGTGAACATTCTATCGAGGTGCAGCTCCCGTTCCTTCAGAAATGCGCACCCGGTATCATGCTAGTTCCGGTTCTGTTCGGTGTACAAAGCTTAGACTGTGCACATATTCTCAGCGATGCGCTTGCTGCCGTGACTGAAGAAATGCCGGGCAGCTATGTAACAATTGTAAGTACCGACCTTTCACATTATCATTCTCACGTCGATGCGCAGGCGCTGGACAGGGTACTGATTGATGACCTCCAAAGCATGGACGCGGACCTGATCAGCAAACATATCCTCGAGGGAAAAACCGAGGCGTGCGGATTCGGAGGAATCCTTACCGGTATTTTGCTATCCCAGGTAAAAGGAACGGGGAAATGCGCGATTCTTCAGTACAGGGATTCAGGCGAAGTTTCCGGTGACAGGAGAAACGTTGTCGGCTATTTGTCCGCTGCGCTGTACTGACAGGAGGAGGGAAACAAAATGCTGAGTAAAGAGGAAAAAAGCTCGTTAATAGAACTTGTCAGAGACACAATCAGGGCACGGCTCAATGAACAGCCACTGCCTCATTTCAATCCTGCGACCGAGCGGCTTTCACAAAACTCTGGTGCATTCGTCACCCTGCACAAGAAGGGCGCCCTCAGGGGCTGTATCGGCTATGTTGAGGCGATAAAACCGCTGTACCAGTCGGTGCAGGATATGGCTCTTGCCGCCGCATTTCAGGATCCGCGGTTCCCGCCACTCACCGAGAACGAGTTAGATGACATCGATATCGAAATCTCCGTCATGTCCCCGATACGGCGGATCGATGGTGTTGATGAAATAAAGGTGGGAACACACGGTATAATCATCAAGAGAGGGTTTTATCAGGGGCTGCTGCTGCCGCAGGTTGCTACGGAGCAGGGATGGGATAGAGACACGTTTTTACAGCACTCCTGTTACAAGGCGGGGCTTGACGGTGACTGCTGGAAAAAACCCGACACAGAAATTTATGTGTTTTCTGCCGAGGTCTTTTCGAAAAAGGAGCTGTAAGCAGGCTTGAAAGGTGACACAATCATTGCAAAAGAGACTTCAGCGCGGTGATGATCCGCTGGGCTGTTTTCCCATCCGTAAAAGTGTATGTATCCGTTACTATCTTTTCCTGAACCCCCCTGTATCTTCCCGGATTTTCGATATTTGTCCTGATAACTGCGGGTAAATCTTCAAGCCGTGATACCACATCACCTGCCGCCCATATTTTTTTTCTCCTGCTTCCGTACAAAAATCGTAAGAAGCTTCTGTTGTTTAAAAATATCATGGGACGGAGAAATGCGATATACTCATAGGAGACGCCTGAAACATCGGTGATAAGGAGATCAGCCGCAGCCATGATCGGCACTATATCGTAAATCATATCACTGTTCTCAAGGAGAAGTATATTCTCGTCTATTTTTCCCTTCAGCCTGTACACGAGTTCCTGCCGGTAGGTATGAAGGTTCGGGTGAAGCTTTATGATGAGCTGATAATCATCGGGAAAGTGGTCGGGCATCCTCAGGCCGAATTTCCTGAATGACGAATTTCCCATACCGTCCATCCATGTCGGCGCATAGAGTACTGTTTTCTTTTTTGGATCGAGTCCGAGTCTTTTAATCTCCGCATCACGGCTGTATGTTTTTTTAAAAATTCTATCAGCCTTCAGGTTGCCGGTAATGATACAGTTTTCGTTTTTATTAAGCCTCTTTCTATTAAAGTCTTCGAGCATGCTCCGGCCGGCGAGACAGACAAGGTCGTACTGTTTGCTTTCCCTGTTCAGGTTGTACGTTTTATCACTGGTGCCGTGAAATATCTGGACGAATTTGACACCATCCCTCCTCAGTTTTACAAACTTTTTGTAGTGAAAATCCTGGAGTATTAAAACCCGTATGCCGTCTTTTTTCATCGCTTCTATAATTTCTGCAAGGGTGGGAAGGAAATACACTCTGATCGAGGAAAAATCCCTCTGAATGATCCTGAATGAGGTTTCGGAGTCCGTGTACAGGCTGCCGTGCAGTTTATCAAGAAGGTCGGTTATGAAACCGATCTGATGTATAGAACCGTTAATGTAAAATCCAAACACCGCTTTTCTCCAATTGATGATTCATTGCAAAGAGGTTATATTAAATCGAACATTGATTGTTTTGAATATATTCAACAGAATATAGTGTATGCCTTGTAAAAAAGTCCAGAATTGACGGGAGGCATTCTTTGCCGTAGCCCAGCGGCATATTCCTGACGTAAAGCACCCGAATAACGTACGATAGGAGAGGCTTTCACCCATGGCGGATACATGGCCGCTTATAAGTGTGTGCCTGCTGAGTTTCAACAGGCTCGAGTATTTGAAAAAGTGCCTCGATTCTTTCAGGGCAAGCTGCAGTTATCCGAATCTGCAGTATGTTGCGGTCGACAACGGTTCTGCACGGGATGTTGTCGATTTTCTTAAATCCCTTGATTTTTTAGATAAAATTGTTTTCAACAGCGAGAACATGGGAATGGGATATGCGATGAACCAGGTGCGTGAAGCGGCGAAAGGTGAGTATTTCTTCAACCTGGAGAACGACTGGTATTTTTTCTACCGGTCGGACTGGATGGAGAGGGGGGTGCTTCTCTTTGAAAAGGATAATAGGGGCGAGTACGTGCGAAAGAAGCCGGAAACACTCCCCCTTGGCCTGGTGAAGTACAAGGTCGGCGCCGGGATCGGCAGCTACACCAACAATCCTTCGCTCGTGTCGAGGAAGGCGTATGAGGATGTAGGCAAATATCCGCAGTACGGTATAGAGTATAAATACGTATCCGAGGATGTTCATCGAGTCGAGTCTCACTACATCAAGAGGTTCAGGCAGAAGTATGCATGTACGCTTTCTGAAACGCCGTGCGCTGTTCATATAGGCGGCAACACGACGAATCCCAATTACGGCAACAGGAGCAGGCTGAAATACGATGAGCTCGATGAGAGACTGCGGGGCAAGTGGAAAGACGGGAAGTGGCACATTACCTATCACTATATGAAGCTCTGGAACAGGATGAAAATCAGAAAGACGCTGAAGAAAAACGAGGAGTTTGAACGCCGGCGTATGCGGTAATATGCACATTCCTGAAATAATCGAGGATTTTCATTATTGGAAACCACAATCAATGCCGTCATCGTAACCTATAACAACAGGGACCTTCTCGACCGATGTATCTCGACTGTTGCCGGATCGCTTGAGAAGACACCGTATGCAGGCAGGATTACCGTGGTCGATAATGCATCGGCTGACGGCACGGCTGAGATAATCGAGAAACGCTACCCCTCCGTGCGGCATATCACCAACAGGGAAAACCTGGGGCTTACAAAAGCACTGAATATCGGTATACAATCGGGAATCGACTGTGAATATACACTGCTTCTGAACGATGATGTCGAATTGTTTCCAGATACGGTTTCGGAGATGATAAGAACCCTGCATAACTTCCCGGAGGCGAAGGGTGTTCCGGCATGCCTTATCTATCCCGACGGCAGTCCCCAGAGGGTCAAGCTGAATATCATCGGAGTCCAGAAACGCATAAAACCGGGAATCAGGTACATCAACTTCGCAGGCACGACTGCATGCATGTACTATTCAGATGTTTTCAAAAGGCTCGGCCTGTTCGATGAATTCTACTTCTTTTACAACGAGGATCTTGATTTTTCACTCCGCGCGAAGAGAGAGGGGATACGTTTCGTTTTCAACCCCGAGATAAAGGTGATCCATCACCGAAAAAAGGGGAGAAAAAAAGCCGCTCGTGCTATCAGGCCTTATTTCTATGCAACCGACTACTATTTTTACCGGAAGAATTACGGTATTCTCTTTTCGGCCGTGTACCTCGCTATGGCCTTCACCCATATTGCAGTCAGCAGGCGAAAATTTTCAAGGAACGGTGAAGAGGAAAAGCTGCGGATACTTATCGAGGGAGAATCGAAACTGAAGGATACTATCAGGAATTTCAAGAGACTGGCAAGTGATACTAAAGCTCGTTCGTAAGATATACGCCCTGAGGATTATTAAAAAGGCGCCGAACCTGGATGAGCACAATACTCAATCCCTCGAACGGAGGATCGAAAGTCTCTTTTTAGAACGGGGGAGCTGTGTCATTTTGGTGACGGGCGCGCCGGGATGCGGAAAATCGACTCTGGCGCGCCGGGCAAAAGAGGAGGGGTTTTTCTCCACACCTGCAGAAAGATTATTTATTATAGATGATCTTCGTGGACCAGGGGGAGAGCGTTACTCCAGGAGGCAGCTGAAAACTGTTATGAGGCAGGCAGGTAATAAAGTTGTTTTACTCTTCGACTACAGGGCCGCAGTCTATTTGAAGAATGCAGATATTTGTATCATCCTCGATCTTGAGGAGGAACAGCGCCTGAAAAACCTGAAAGTACGGTCTTACAGGGGATACCGAAGGTACAGGAGCAGATTGTACAGCATTTCTCCCATTCCCCTGTGCTGGAACCCGCAGAATGTGTACGTGTGTGGAAACCTCGGCATAGTAACGGGAGCATCGAAAAGATGAAGGTTTGTATAGATATCGACGACTATCACAGCTTTCCCCGCTATGACTGCAGCGATGTTCTCCATGAGCTTATATCAAGCTTCCCGGAGATCAAGTTTACGCTTTTTTTTACCCCCTATATGAAAAAGATACCGCTTACAGATTATCCGCAGGCGCTCGATGTAATACGCCGAATGATTGAAAGCGGCCATGTGGAAGTGTTTCCGCACGGGCTGACTCACACCAAAATCTTGAACGGCGAATTCGGTGGGCTGCCCAGGGTCAGTGCGAGGCGCAGGATCCAAAAATCTTTTTCCCTCTTTACAAAGGCCGATATTCCGACAGGCAGAGGATTCAAGTTTCCATGGGACCTGTATAACAGGGCGGCCCTTGCGGTGCTCGAGGAAATGGGATGTGCACTGTTCTCTCATAAAACTGCAGCCGGCTTCAGAGGACGGAAAGTGCTATGGAGAGACGGGCGGAACGTGAGAAAGAGGTATATTCAGACCGCTGATTACGATTACGGCAGGCCGTCAAAGGTCGGTGATGACGATATCGTCTACTATCACGCACATGCGCAGAATATGCGTCATAATGGGATACGCGAGGCCTGTGCTAATCTCACGGCGGAGCTTGAGGAGCTCGGGGGTGATGTGGAATTTATCTTCTGCTCACAACTTGCAAGAGAGGCAGGGCCGGGGGCTTCATGACAGGGGATTTCATCGTGATGAAAGAGAAGGAAAAAAAGAAACAGGTGAGGAAGATCAGGCGGAGGGTGCGGCATCTGAAGTGGTTTCCCTCATACCAGGAATTTTCCGAAATAGGTATAAAGGGAAGGAGAAACGAAAAGGAGCGATACCGCTACCTTACCTTTACGCTGTGCAGGGATAAAATTGTTGCCGATTACGGATGTAACCTCGGTCAGACTTCCGTAAAGGCGGCAAAGGCTGGTGCAGTGCGCGTAATCGGTATGGACTGTCAGGAAGACACGCTGGAGGTTGCAAAAACGATTAAAGATGTGCTCGAGATCACCAATCTCGAATTCCACGTTATCGATTTCAATGCACACGGTTTTACCCGCGGTGCCCTTGAAATATTCGGAGATGACATCCCCGATATATCCTTTTTTCTTTCCGTGTACCGGACGAAGGAGCTCAGAGACAGGGACGCGCTGTTCAAATTTATCATCGAGAACACGCGGGAAATGGTATTTTTTGAAGGACATTCGGACAGGAAAATAGATACTGTCGGGTACTATGAGGATGTGTTCAGGCGTTTCGGTGTTGAATACCGGTTTTTAGGGTTCAGTCAGGGTAATACCCGTCCCCTTTTTACCGTAATACCGCAAAGCCGGAGGACCGCAAGGTGAAGCCGGCATACTTTATTGCAAATTCTCCGCACTATCTGCCGACCGTGCTTCCGCTCATCACGGAAACGGGAGGCACGCTCATTTCCTTTAACAGGCGAACGGGGCGCTTTCTTCCGAAGGAGATCGGCAGGAGTTTCACAATCCGATTTTTCCAGAATTATAAAAGCCTGCTGAGGCATTTTAAAGAGCTTTCTGTTGATGTTGTGGTTCATCCGAGCTTTTCCATACAGTACTTTAAAGGCCGGACTGATGTTCGCCACGTACAGATTTTTCACGGTACGAGCGACAAACCCTTTAATTTTCATCCCAGTCTCGCAAGATACGATCTCATTACCGTTCCGGGCCCCAAGATGAAGGAGGATATTGTCAAAAAAGGGCTTTCGCCGGCTGAACGGATTTCAGTTGTCGGGTATCCGAAGATCGACGCATTTCTGCACTCCGATTTCGATCCGGGTTCTTTCAGAAAGGAGATCGGGCTTGATCCGGGAAAAAAAACGATCCTGTACTCCCCGACATGGGACGATCCGGATCACTATTCGAGCTTTGCACGGTTTGTCGTTCCCGTGCTGCGTGAATGTACCGGGTATAATGTAATCCTAAAACCCCATCCGAATACCCTGCGGTACAGGCCGTGGCACATTGCAAGAGCGTATATTGCAAAGGGGGAAAATAGTTTTATCTTTCTGAAAACCCGTAGTATATTACCGTTCATGGCGGTTTCCGACATACTTCTCACGGATATTTCGTCGGTATCCCATGAATATCTCCCGTTTAACCGGCCGATGGTTTTTCTCAATCCCCAGCAGGGTCGACCAATACCCAACGAGCATACCTGGATATGGCACTGCGGAGATGTGGTTTCAGAGGTGAAAGACCTGCGGTGGGTCTTACGGGAAAACATCGGTAATCCCGATAGGTATAACAAGGAGAGAGATGCCGCACGAAAGCGTGTTTTTCTCGATTTTGACGGAAAATCCGCCTTTCGTTTCAAAAACGCGCTGATAGGAACAATGGAGAAAACGGGTTGAAGTAAAGTCTCAGGGTGTGATGGAGAAAGCTCGTTGAAGAAAAACGTTTTTAGTGATGAGCTCAGGTGGACCGTTTCCTATTTGAAGCCGTACTACCTCGGCCTGTTCGGTATTTTTATCCTCGTGTTCGGGCAGAACTATTCCATGGCAATGCTCCCTAGGGTAAGCACCAACTTTCTGTTCGAGCTCATAACCCCGGAAAAAATTCATCTTCTTCTCAAGTACTTCTACATAGCGGTCGGTCTTATTTTCGGTCGCGCTCTTTTCAACTTTCTGCAGCGCTACTCGATGAGGCTTATAACCGTAACCATTACGAAAAAAATCAGAGATAACTTTTTTCAGCACCTTCTTACCCTCGATATCGATTTTTTTACAAAGAACAAAACAGGCAATCTTATCACAATAGGTGTCAACGATATTGAGAATATCAGGATCGATTTCTATCAGGGTATTATCAACTTTTTCAGCAACATCATGATGACGATTATTATCCTGGTAAGATTATTCCTGCTTAACTGGACACTGACACTCATCAGCCTCGCCATGCTGCCGATTCTCTACCTGGTCGTGCGGATCATCGGCAACAAGATGCGCATCATAAGCAGAAATCTCCGAAAGAGCCTCTCCAATGTTTCTATCAACCTGCACGAGACCCTGACCGGCATGGAGGTGGTGAAATCCTTTGCAAAGGAGAAGGAGGAGCTCGCATCGTTCAAGGACAATACAAAGAACTACAAAAAAACCTTCCTCCGTCTCGTCAGACTCGAGATGATATTCAGCCCCCTCAACGATGTCATCATATACATGTATGGGATACTGCTTGTGGGCATCGGGGCGATATTCATCATACGCGGTATTTGGGATGTAAAGCACCTGACCGAATACCTCATGCTGCTCGGCATACTCTCCGGCCCTGTTATTAAGATACCCAAGTTTATTTCAAACTATAAGATCGTTACCGCCTCGATAGAGAGGGTATTCAATATCATTAATACAGAGCCGAGGATACAGGAAACTGAAAATCCGATTGAAAAGAAGGTCGAAGGGAACCTCGCATTCGATAATGTGGTATTCAGCTACGACGGGAAAAACGATGTATTGAACGGTATACGCTTTGACGTGAAAAAGGGTAATATTATTGCCCTGGTCGGTCCCTCAGGGGCAGGTAAATCGACGATTGCGAATCTCATACCGCGGTTTTACGAGTGCAACTCAGGTGCGGTGCTGGTGGACGGTAGAAACGTGAAGGAATACGGTCTGGCTTCGCTTCGGTCGCAGATTGGCATTGTTTCACAGAACGTAATCCTCTTCAACACCACCATTGCGGAAAACATCAGGTATTCAAAAAGGGAGGCCACAGAAAATGAGATTATCGAGGCGGCACGTCAGGCGTACGCCTATGATTTCATTACGGAGTTTCCAAAACAATTCGAAACGAATGTCGGTGAAAAGGGGATACGCCTGTCCGGCGGGCAGAAGCAGAGAATATCGATCGCACGTACCATACTCATGAACCCGCAGATTCTCATCCTCGATGAAGCGACATCCTCTCTTGATTCGGAATCGGAGCACTTTATTCAGCTTGCGATAAACAATCTCATGAAGGGAAGGACCTCCGTTATCATTGCACACAGGCTGTCGACGATAAAACATGCGACCAAGATACTCGTAATAGACCGCGGGCGCATAGTCGATACGGGGAATCACGACGAGCTCATAAAACGATGCGAGCTGTACCAGCGTATCTACAATCTGCAGTACTTCAGATGACTGTGGCCCGGGTAAGTCGCATCCAATATAGATCATGCGCTAAAACAGCACACTGCCCATATGCCTGCACCGACGGGGAGGGTAATGAAAGGACTGTACTACTTCACGAAAAAGGTCGTTCATTTTTCACAGTCGAAAAGCATTTTTGAGAAACTGTTCGGAAAAGTCATCATTACATGGGAATTTCCAGGCACCATCCTCTACTTCCTCTTCCGATACGGGCCCTTCAGGGAAAAGGTCATGGAAAGAAGGCTGAAGAGGCTCGACAGAGCGGTCAGGGGACTTATTCTCTGCCACAGTGCAGACGATTCTGTGCCGGAAGGAAAGAATTATGAGCGGATATTCGTGTATCACGGCACGAGCGACAAGGTGTTTCAATATCCGGACGGCAAGCTCGACGCAGGCCTTTTTGAGCACTACTTTTTGAGCGGCCCGAAAGACCTGTATAAGTTGCATAATTTTACACACAATAACAAAACACTCGAATCCCGCGTCGTAAAGATAGGTATGTTCAGATCTGACCCGATATTCAACCGGAATTACAACAGGGAGAAGATACTGAGGAAGTACGGCATACTTCCAGATGGGAGAAAGATAATTCTCTATGCACCGACCTGGAAGTGGGGTGGAGGCACTCTCGGGGCCTGCTTTGAGAAATTTGCAGCCGCAATCCCGGGAAAATACGTGTTGATTGTTCGTCCGCACTACAACGACAGGAAAAACAGGCGGTTGTGCCTCAGGTGGCAGAAAAAAAACCGGCGAAAAAACCTGTATATCTTTCATAAGCAGCATCAGGAAATAATGGATTTTATCTATATCGCCGACCTGATGATCGGCGACAATTCGGCGGTCAATTACGAGTTTGCGCTGACAAAAAGGCCCATGGTCTTTGTGAAATCTGAGGGTAAAGATGTGTTCATACCGCCCGACAGGTTCAATGTAAAGCTCTGCGGGCCTGTATACGACCCTGAAACGGACAATATTATGGAAAAGATCGACGAGTCATTCAGCAAACCGATTTATGCTGCAAAGATGGATGCACTTGTTGAAAACAGCTTCTATCACAACGACGGGCATGCGGTGGACCGGGCCTGCAGTTTTATCGTGGACAGGCTTTCGGAGATGGGTGCTATCGACAGGGAAAAGACATTGAAGAAATACGGCAACCGGTTCACCTATATGAAGAACTATTGATCCTGTATTTTTTCAAGAAGCTCTTTGTTCGTACCTTCCCTTGGGGAAAGTTTATGAGCAGAAAGAGAAACAGGAGCACATTCTTTCTGTCTTGTCTCTGTGACGGGGCCTCAATATTCTGCTGAGTGTTTATTGGAAAGGGGGCTTTCGGTTTTACATGTTCGATACGGATATCTGGTATCTTGGAAGGAAGGTGTATCAATTTTCCGAGGTCTGGCCCGTGTATAAACGGCTCGGCGGTCGATTCGTGGTGCAGCGGAAATACCTTTCTACCTGGCTCGAGCTCAACTTTACCCACAGGCCCTTTTCATGTATCCTTGCAAAGAGTTTTAACAGTTTGCCGAAGAGTGTCCATGGTGCTGTTTTATGCCAGTCGGCATTCGATATGGGTATAGAAAAAGACAGGCGTCTGTGCAGGATATTCACCTACCATGGCACAACTGATAAGCTGCTTGGCACGGAGAACGGAAGCCTCTCAGTCGACTCCTACGATTACTACATGATAGACGGTGAAAAATTCTTGTGGCAGCTCAGAAAGGCCACCGGGAACAGCCCGGACCTGGACAGGAGGATCGTTAAAATCGGAAAGCTTCACGCAGACCGCATTATAAATCCGCACGCATCGAGGGAAACGCTTTTAAAAAAGCTTCATATTCCAAACGACGGCAGGAAAATCATCCTCTACGCTCCGACATGGAAGTGGGGCGGCGGAACATTCAGGCGCTGTTTCAGGCTCTTTTGCGAACAGATACCGGAGGATTATATCGTAATCATGCGGCCTCATTTCAACGACCGCAGTGTTACCCGGGATTTCAAGAAATGGCAAAACCTGAAGGAGCATGTGATGTTTCATGATTCGCACGGCATTGACATTACAGATCTCATACTTGTCGCCGATTGTCTTATCGGGGACAACTCGGCGGTCAATTACGATTTTCTTTTTACAGGGCGACCGATGATATTCGTGAAGCATGCTAACGATGCATGTATCGGTTCTCCTCCGGAATTCAACGTGAAGAGATGCGGCCCCGTTTTCGACCCGGAAAAGGACAGTATTGCAGAAATGATTGCCTCCGTCATACATGACAACCCGTACAGGAAGGTGATGGATGAGGTGCGTGGTGCCTGCTTTTTCTTCAACGACGGAAGGGCGGTGGACCGGACATGTGCTTTTATAGAATCGCTCAACGGTAATTTCGGGTCATGGCCCGAGGGGCCGGTTACTCCTGAGCCTTCCGGGTCCTGAAAGGAGTTCTTTATTGCCGAAGATTTCAGAATCACTGATTACCAAGGGAGGGGCAAATACCGAGTCGTTCTACGATTTTCTGATATCGAAGTATATTGCGCCCCATTTCACCTTTTTGTTCAAGGCCTGCGGCGTAAAAAACCCCAATATCATTACGCTCATGTCGGTCGGCCTCCTTCTTACAGCCTCGTTCATGGTTTTGTTCATCGACATGCTCGGTTCAATATGGTACCGTGCGGCCATAGCTGTGTTCATCCAGCTCTCCTTCATCTTCGACTGCTCGGACGGTCAGCTCGCCCGCATCACGGGAAAATCCTCCAAGCTTGGGGCGTGGCTCGACAGGTTGTCGGACAGGCTGGGTGAATTCATCATCTTCACTTTTTTCGGCTATACCGCATGGAGGGTCACGGGACATATTGTATTTCTCTACCTGGGGCTTGTTACCGGCTACGGACTTGCGGTGTTCACACTCGCCATGTCCCTTGCGGAGAGCGTCAGGTACGACAACATTGATAGCATGATACAAATACACAGTAAGCAGGCTGAAACACAAAAGAACAGGTACATTGAAGAAACAGCTGGTTCCAGTAAGAAACGGAAGCAGGATGAATACTCTGGTAAAAAGGCCGGTGATGATACGGAGGATGAATCCTCCAGTAAAAAGATCGATGAGGATAGGGAGGATGGACCATCCGTTGGAAATAACAGGGAAGAAACAGCAGGCAGTCAGGGGAATCGGGTAAAAAGGAAAATCGTCGAGATTGCACCGAAGATATTTTTCTTTCTGAATTTCGGTATCGGGGAGCGTTACCTGTATTTGAGTTTTTTTATCATTATTCTGCGGCCGGACATTATGCTGTATATTTCTTCGTTCCTTACCGTTTTGAGATGCTTGAGTATATCCCATTTCATCGGGAGAAAAATTAAAAAGACGGACAGAGAATTAGCCGATGTCGATGAAGCGAGTTCCTGAAAACCAGATCGTGAAGGGGAAAAGCAGGCCCGACTCTTTTTACGACTACCTGACATCCCGGTTTCTTGCAAAACCGCTCTCACCGGTTCTCATTGCACTTGGAATAAAAAACCCGAATGCAGTTACCGTCGTCTCCTTTCTGATACTTATCGCAGCTTCAGTTTTGCTTATTATGGGAAAGAGCGGTTTGGTGTGGGGAAGGGTGATTATTGCTTTTCTCATTCAGCTTTCCTTCACCCTGGACTGTGCTGACGGTCAGATCGCCCGGGTTCTCGGAAAAACATCCCTGTTCGGTGCATGGTTCGACAAGTACCTGGACCGATTAGGAGAGATGATGCTCTATACGGCGATCGGATACGCCACCTGGCAAACGAAGGGGAACAATATCTATTTTTTCTTTGGATTGTTCATCGGGTTTTCGTTCACCATGTACACACTCCTCTTTACGCTTCGTGACGGGACATTTTACGAAGAGATCAAAAAAAATGGTTTTAAACAACCGGAAGATAGGCAGGAAAAAACGAACCATGAGAATGACGGACACCAGGAGGTACGTATTGCATCCGATCAGAAACAGGATAAAAATAAAAAAAGCGGCCTCGTCGGCAGAAGGCTTTTAAAAAACAGCGGTATTGCGGGCATTCTTCCCTATCTGTTTTTTTACCTGAATATCGGTACAGGAGAGCGGTACTTCTATCCCATCCTGTTTACGCTTTTGAACAAAACCGACATCATGCTTATCATCGTTTCGGTGCTTGTGTTTCTGCGTACATCCAATGTTTTTCTCATCCAGAGAAAGAAACTGAAGAAGGCATCATAAATCGAACTTCTCCTCCGCACGTTTCAAGTCCTCGAGGGTGTCGATTTCGATCCAGCTTTCCGTATCAATGGAGAAGCTGTACAGAGGGAATTCATTAATATGCTCTGAGATGACTGAATCATAGTATACCGTGTAATTCTTTTCCGCAATATAGGCGTCAAGCCATTCGATCAGCCGTTTTCCGAAGTCCTCCTGTATCACGAGCATGCCCGCAGAGATGGCATACCCGTTTTTCATGCACTCTTCCACGGTATTGGAATCGCACACCTCGGTTATTTTGTCTTCCGCATTCTTCGCGACGAGTATGTTGTGGACCTCGTACCGGTACGGCCCGGTAATATAGTAAGAACGGCCGTCAATATTGTTGAGTATATTTTTCACAACCCCGTTTCTGAGAAATATATCGCCTTCGATAAGCAGGGCGCCTTGTAAAATCGCATCACGGGCGAGCCAGAGAGAGTACATATCGTTCGTGTTCATATAATTCTCGTTCTCGATGTAGTGGATGGTAAGTCCCCTGTACCTATTTCCAATCCGTTCGACTATCTTCCCAGCTCTGTATCCGATTACAATCGTGCAGTGTCTGATCGATGACTCCACAAGATTGTTGAGCGCGTTTTCCAGTATGGTCGTGCTGTTTACACGTACCAGGCATTTGGGTATATTATTTGTCATGTGCTTCAGCCGTGATCCCAGTCCCGCCGCAAGAATTACCGCGTGTTCTATCATTGTATTCTCTCCATTGAGCGATTTCATGACCGGTGCTCTGATTATCCACGGATACATGTCCGAATCACAACACCGCAGCGAACATTGCACATGCCTGTTGCGTGGTTCAGCCGTTTCCAATCAATTCGAAGACTGCCTCAGCAGCCCGTCTGGCCGCACCTCCGTCCGGTTTATAAAAAGTTTTTTCCAGGTGCTTTTCTATTGCTGTTTTATAACGCTCCGGCGCCCGCAGAATATCGAAAACCGTTTGCCAGAGGTTCTCGGGGTTGGTTACGACCCCCCCGCATTTCCAGAGTTTCTTCTTGTTTTTGTTCCAAAGCCACGGCGGCTTGTTGCTCAAAAAAACGAACGGTCGCTTGAAGGCTAAAAACTCCCGTGTCACGGCGGAAACGTCGCCTGCCAGAAGGTCTGATGCCGCCATGAGAGGTACGATATCGGGCAGGGCATCGAAAATAACGGTGTTCTTCCTGTTTTTGAGTGCTGCCTTCAGCTCCTCAACCTCATTCTCCCTGTATCGCTTGAGATTGGGGTGGAGTTTTATAATGATATTTAGATTTTCAGGAATTCTGTCTGCAAAAAAAGTCTTTCGAAACTTCTTCCAAGAAGAATTTCCCGCCCTGTCTACCCAGGTTGGTGCGTACAAAACGGTTTTGTTTTTTATTTCCAGGCCGAGTTCTTCAAGCTCGGCGTCTTGTTTGAGCTCTCCCCTGAATACCCGGTCGAGCTTGGGATATCCGATAAGTCTTCCCGTTCCTTTTTTTAATAGGCCTTTTTTTGTATATCGTTTATATGCCTCGCTTCCGGGTATAAAAAAAAGATCGTAGTCGAGCACTGGTTTTTGAAAATCATAGGATTTGTCGGATGTTCCGTGAAAGACCTGCACATGCCTGATGCCCGGAATATCCCTGAAATAGCGGATGTGATAATCCGGATAGAGTATGACCTCTATGCCGGTTTCAACCATTTGTGCTCGTATCTCATCGATGCGAGGATAATACAAAACCTCCAGCTCCGGGTAAAACTGTTTGAAACAGTTATATGTGAGCTCCGAATTGGTGAAGATTATTCCGCCGGTCTCTGATGCGATAGGCGCAATACTCGGTATTTCCTGAATCGAGAAATCGATGAAGTATGCGACCCTATGATGATTGCCTTGATTTTTCATATGCAATAATGGCAGGATACACCTCTTCCTGCGCCCTGTTCAGGTCTTCCGGAAAGTCGATTTCAATATTCGGTATATGGGTTACATTCAGGGGAAAAAATATTTCGATGCCGAGTATATCTTCGACCGCTTTTTCAAAGAAAAGATTCCTCTCGCCCCTCAAAGCGTATATTTCAAGTGTGTCGATAAATGCGCGTGATATGCTGCTGCCGAACTTCGCTATACCGATAAACTCCCCTTCGGCCTCGTCGGGCGGTATCTCCTTGCTGAGTTTTATCACTCTGTTTCCGGCATCAGTCGCGAATTTAACCTCTTCCTGCCCGCATTTTTTGTACTCCATTGCGAGTACGTTTTTCTCATTGCTGCTCACGAGGAGAGATACGATATCTCTGTGAAAAAGAACATCGGCGTTGAAGTAGATGAAGTCATCGCCCAGAAAAAAGTCCCGCGCCAGGTAGAGTGAGTAGATGGTGTTCGTTACCGCAAAATCGGGATTCTCTATGTATGAAATCCGCCGTATACTTCTGTATCTGTTGCCCAGGAAATCGATGATCCTGTCCTTCAGATACCCGACAACGATAACAGCCTCGTCGATACCCGCGTTGTCCACGGCATCGAGCTGATGCTCGAGAATCGTCTTTTCACCTATTCGGATAAGGCATTTCGGAGTATCTTTGGTGAGTGGTTTCAACCTGCGCGAAGCACCGGCTGCGAGTAGAATTGCTTTCATGGATTTTCCTTCTAAGTAACTTCGAGCAAGTTACTGTTTGATACCCAGTCCCGGGAGTATGTACTTTTTTGTAACACTGCAGCCCGGTTTCTGGACTGTTACCGGGAACGGTATACACAGTTTCCGGTGTAATGCCGATTGTAAGCGACAGTATATCCGCTTGCCCGGATTTGCAATACGACGCGAAATGGTGTATAACAAATCAAGGTGCATGTCCTTTCGTACCACCGGCACCAAAGGCATTATCCGGACGCAAAGCCTCGGGATAATATAATAATGTATCCGATGAAGTAACAAGGCGAAACCACATTACTGCAGGGGAGGATGGAGCTAATGAATATCGTTATCGCAGGCGCCGGGTCTTTCGGCACGGCACTGGGGAATACGCTCGCAGGAAAAGAAGGGCTGTCGTTAAATCTTCTTGCCCGCCGCCGGGAGACCGCAGACATTATCAATTCGCTTCATGTAAACGAGCGCTACTTTCCGAACTTCCTGCTGAATGAGAAACTTGCTGCAACGACCGACCGGGCTATGCTCGGGAAGGCAGATATTATCTTCCTTGCACTTCCGTCAACCGTTGTTATCGAGTACCTCGCCGAAAACCGGGAGAAAATAGCAGGTGATGCCGTTTTGGTGATTCTCTCCAAAGGGTTCGGAAAAAACGGCAGAACAATAATCGAGAGTGCTCGGGACGTTTCTCCAAACCCGGTTGCCTCGCTGAAAGGGCCGACCTTTGCCGCAGATCTTATACACAACAACCCCTCAGCATTCACCGTCGCTTCTGATGATGAGCGGCAATTCGAGCTGTTCCGGCAGTTATTTGAAGGAACGAATATCTACCTTGATTTTTCAACAGACCTGTCCGGTGTCGAAATAGCGAGCGCCTTAAAGAATATATACGCCATTCTGCTTGGCATAATCGACGCGTACTTCAACTCTGCGAACGTGCGGTTCTTAATCCTGACACGGGCATTCAGTGAGCTGAAGGATGCCCTTGCCATATTCGGGGGCAGGGAAGAGACCATGTTCAGGTACTGCGGCTTCGGTGACTTCGGCCTCACCGCGTTAAACGACCTGAGCAGAAACCGTACCCTCGGACTTTTGATCGGCAAGGGCTTTTTGAACAGCGATACGTCGAACAGCGTAATACTGGAAGGCAAACGAACACTCTCCGAGATCCACCGGGTTGTGTTCGAAAGCGGAATGCCCGAAGAACGCTTTTTCATGCTGAACGAGCTGCATCGGCTTTTTTATTCGGAATACAGCGTCCACGTATTTATCAAAAGCCTCTTCGAAAAAATCAGGACATACAACTCGCGATAATACCGGACCTGTCGGCTATAACGGAAAAGCGGCATATCCCGCCAGGGACATACGTCCTTTACAGGATGTATCCTTGACAGGATGTATCCTTGACAGGATGTATCCTTGACAGGAT